>NZ_JAHGUP010000011.1 GCF_001989995.2 Vibrio anguillarum | reverse complement strand
TTTGTTCGTGGCACACCCCAAAAGAGAATTTTGATTTTATCTCGTCCACGGTTGCAGAAGATAAACCAGGCTTCACTGAACGGATCCATGTCCAGTACATCAGCAACAATCAGTGACAGGCCATCAATGGACTTACGCATATCGGTAATACCAGAGACCAGATAAATACCCGAATTTGGTGTTAACACATCAGCGCCTGTAACCAGTTCTGGATTTGGTGTGCTGGCATTTCAGCGGGCAACTCAGCCGTTATTCCTGTTGGTAGTGAGAGCACTACCGATTGAATATTGCTTTTTATTTTCGGTTTATCTTCGATCACAACAGGATGGACAAGCTGACGTTGCCCCCCGCCGTAAAGTTTTTTACGCCAGTAATAAAAAGTATGTTCCGTCAATTGATTTGCTTTGCAGAACGTGACAATGGATAACTCACTTTGGCTCTGCTGTTCAATGATTTCAGCCCAGAACTGAGGTTTATTGGATGGGTGCATGGTGACTCCTTAGTTATGGAGTCACTATGCCGAGCATGCGGAAATATTAGTAGGTGGGGTTAAATCGACGCTTACCTGAAAACAGGACAATTTCATTATTTGGCAGTTTCACTTCAATAAACGCTGACCCTAAAATATGGCCCGCAGGCGTAAAGCGAAAATAAGTATTGTCTAAATCACGAGAAATACGCTGCCACACGCCATAATTCACCGGCTTTATTTGTTTATTCAGCCTTTCTAATATTCTTGTACGCTGTGCTTGCCCTAAGCCAAGTTGAAGCTTTAACCCATCTTCTAACATTAATGGGAGTAATTCTGCGGTAGCGGGTGTGCAATAAATAGGCTGATGAAAACCCGCCGCTAATAACCAAGGTATACGGCCGATGTGATCAATATGCGAGTGGGTTAACAACAACGCCTGCAGATGAGTTAATGGAAAATCAATCGCCATTGGTCGGCTATCACGCCCTTGGAATAAGCCGCAATCAACTAAAATCCCTTTCTTCCCGAGCCTCAGCTCATGACAAGAGCCTGTGACGGTCTCTTTTCCACCGTGGTGGATGATCTGCATGTTCAATCCTTTCATTTTTTATGGAGTAATTGAATCGATAGTGCGCGCTATTTATTCATCACAACAGATGGTCTGTTAAAAAATTCGTCGCAGCTGGCAAAGTTTCATTCTAACCGATGTATAGCTCACTAATATTTTTGCCCTAAAACGCAAAAGGGTTCATCACATAGTGATGAACCCTTTTATACCGTATCTGGTTTGGCTAATATGTTGCTAAGCACTCTTTGGACATTTCTCCTGGATGATTTCTCTTCCACACCAAATCACAAATACCATCACTAGGGGTAAAGCCTGTCGGCGCATCAAGCAATAGCTCACGGATACGCTCATGATCAAAGTTATGGCAAGCAATATCGAGTTCTTCCAAAAGATGCATGTATTGAGGTAACGGTAAGTTTACTTCTGTCGCAGTCATAATTCGCTCATGCGCCGTATTCTCAACATTGTCACCAATCAGAAGCTCTTCATACAGCTTCTCTCCAGGGCGTAGCCCGGTATAACTTATCTCAATGTCACCGTATGGGTTAGATTCGTCTTTCACTTCCAACCCAGAAAGCTGAATAAGATTTTTGGCAAGATCTGAAATACGCACAGATTCCCCCATATCGAGAACGAAGACATCACCACCTTTGCCCATCGCTCCTGCTTGGATCACTAACTGTGCGGCTTCTGGAATGGTCATAAAATAACGCGTTATTTCAGGATCAGTAACAGTTAAAGGGCCGCCTGTTGCTATCTGTTTTTTAAACAGTGGCACCACTGAACCAGAAGAACCCAGCACATTACCAAAACGCACCATACAAAAACGGGTGCCTTTAGGCTTCTCATTTTCTTGCTCTGCCAAGGCTTGTAAACCTAATTCAGCCATACGCTTAGTCGTACCCATTACATTAGTAGGCCTAACTGCTTTGTCTGTAGAGATAAGCACAAAGGACTCAACCTGAGCCTCCACTGCAGCTTTTGCAGTGTAGTATGTACCAAACACATTGTTTCGTACCCCTTCCACTACGTTGAACTCTACCAAAGGAACATGCTTATAGGCGGCGGCATGGTAAATGGTTTGAATGCTAAAGCTTTTCATCACCATTGATAAACGATTAATACGCTGAACAGAACCAAGCAGAGGTACGATTTCAATATTTAGTTTTTTGCGGACACTAAGTTGACTAAGCTCTCGATCAATTTGGTATAGCGCAAATTCAGAAAGCTCAAAAAGAATCAACTTTTTCGGCTGGCTGAGAATAATTTGTCGACACAGCTCTGAGCCAATCGAGCCCCCAGCCCCGGTGACCATAACAACTTTATCTTTGATGTTCGCTTCCATTAAAGAGCGCTGCGGTATAACCGGATCTCGCCCAAGTAAGTCCTCAATCGCAACGTCTTTTAGCTCATCAATACTCGCCTTACCTTCAACAATATCTTTCATATCTGGTACGGTAAGTACTTCTGCAGAAAGATAAACCAAAGAATCCAATATTTTCTTTCTTCGAGCACGCGAAGCACTTGGCACTGCAAGTAGTATCTGCTTTACATTATGTTTAGCAACTAACCTATCTGCATGACCAACATTATGTACACACAACCCCATAATCACGGTGTTTTCAAGGGTTTTATCTTCATCAATAAACCCTACTACTTTATGAGTTTCCGAATTTCTGAGCGCTAGTGCAAGCTGCCTTCCAGCTGAGCCCGCACCATAAATCAGCACAGGCTTGTTTCCTTGACCATTGAGTTGGGCAACGAGCACACGAACGATAAGTCGCGAGCCTCCACATAAAAGGCAGAGAAAGGTTCCGTAAATAATGGGTAAAGAACGCGGAATAGGCGCACTAAAATAAAATGCAAGAACGGCAACAGAAGCCGCTGAAATCACCGTGCCAATACTGACCACCGCTAACGCATGAAAAGTAAGGTAACGCAATACCGCACGGTAGAGCCCAAGCCTTGTGAAAGAAAGGATGGTGATGATAGCAACACAACCCAGAAGGTAAGGAACCGTTGGTGATTTGATCAAAGCAATTTCACCAATTCTTACCCAATAAGCGGCATAAAAAGAGAAGACGATAAAAAGAAGGTCAATAATGACGCTGATAATGCGCTTATTAACCCGCGATAAGTTCCAGATAAAGTTCAGCCTAGCCATGTAACGCCTTTATAAATTTCATTTAGTCTTCATTATCCGAGAGTGGCCTCAGTTAAAACTCTCCTAATCACATCACAACTTTTATTCATTTCTTGCTCAGTCAAAGTAGGATGAACGAGGAACATTAAACTGGATTCACCAACTAGCAGAGCATTAGGTAGACGCTCTGCAGGGCGCCATGGCGTGTTGTCAAAGGCTTTTTCGAGGTAAATCTCCGAACAGCTGCCTTGATATGCAGGCACACCCGAGGCGTTGATTTCTTCCACGATACGATCGCGGTTCCAACCGTCCTTCAATTGCTCAGGGTTAACAAACAGGTAATGCTTGTACTCTGCGTGCTCAATATAGTCCGCGACTTCCACTCGGCGCACAATGGCCAAATCCGCTACTGCTTGATCAATCAACTTGCCGTTGTGCTGGCGTTTGGCTGTCCACTCTGCCATACGCTGCAGTTGAATACGGCCCAATACACCTTGGATCTCCGTCATACGCCAGTTAGTACCAAAGCTTTCATGTAACCAACGAAAGCCCGGCGGGTGCTGACGGTTGTATACCGCATCATAGCTTTTACCGTGATCCTTGTAAGACCACATGGTTGACCAAAGCGCATGATCGTTGGTCGTCACCATGCCGCCTTCACCGCCGGTGGTCATGATTTTATCTTGGCAGAATGACCAAGCGCCAATATGACCAATGGTGCCGACACTACGGCCTTTGTATTTCGCGCCATGGGCTTGGGCGCAATCTTCAATCACATAGAAACCGCGTTCGGCGGCGAGTGCCATAATCACGTCCATTTCGGCTGGCATACCCGCCAAATGCACCACAATTACTGCTTTGGTTTTTTCAGTGACTACGGCCGCAATGGTTTCAGCAGTAATATTTTGGCTGTTGAGATCAACATCAGCAAACACAGGATTGGCACCAGCGGTGACAATGGCAGAAGCAGAGGCCAAAAAAGTACGTGAAGTGGTGATCACTTCATCCCCTTCGCCAACGCCCAAGGCCTTTAAGGCAACATCTAGCGCGAGCGTGCCGTTGCCTAGCGCAATCGCGTATTCACAGCCTGCCCAGGCTGCGAACTCTTTTTCAAACTCACGGCATTCCGTGCCTGTCCAGTAATTGACTTTGTTTGATAACAGCACACGGCTGACTGCATCGGCCTCTTCTTGAGTGAAACTCGGCCAAGGAGAAAAAGGGGTATTTAACACAGTTATAATTCCTTAGGGCAAATAGGTTTTGCAGGGACACCTACCACCACCTGATTCGATAATACATCGTTTATCACTGTTGCTCCTGCTGCAACAACAGCGTTTGAACCAATTTTGATTAATTGCTTAATCTGACAACCAATTCCCAGCCAACTAGCTTGTGCAACTTCTACCCCGCCAGCAAGGTGTACACCAGGACTCAGATGCACTCCATCCTCAATGATACAATCGTGATCTACCGTAGCAGCTGTATTAATAATACAGACCTGCCCAATACGGCTAAACGGGTTAATCACCGCACCAGCCATCACTACCGTACCATTTTCCACATTGGCATATCGACTAACTATGGCAGAGGGATGAACCAAAGGCAGACAGCTAGCTCCAGACGCAACCAGTTGATTATACTTCTCTAAGCGAGTTGCGTTATTGCCTATAGCAACAACAACATTAGCATAATGCTGCGCTTGCTTGAGTAAGGTTTCACTATTGCCTGACACCTGCCAAAGCTCTATTCGTCCTAGACTTGGCCAGCGGTCATCATAAAAATGAATATCAGAATAGCCATTGAGCTCAGCCATTTCAGCAATGACCTTGCCATGTCCGCTGGCACCGAGAATCGCACAAGAACCTAACGAGTTTTTACTCACAGGCTTAACGTTCATTACCTGTTCCTTGTTGATCTTTCCCTGTAAATGGGGCAATTGTGACGTGACCATCCGCCGAAATACCTTCTTTAACAAACACCTTTTTTACTGTTAACAACAGAATTCTTAAATCTAGCCAAAAAGAGCGATTATCAACATACCAAACATCGAGTTTGAATTTTTCTTCCCAACTTATGGCGTTACGACCATTAATTTGCGCCCACCCGGTCACCCCCGGACGGACTTCATGCCGACGAGCTTGCTCTTTGCTATACAGAGGTAAATATTGCATTAACAATGGGCGTGGGCCAACCAAACTCATCTCACCTTTTAGCACATTCCACAGTTCTGGCAGTTCATCTAGACTTGAATTACGCAACTTATCACCGAAAGGAGTCATGCGTTCAGAGTCCGGCAATGGGTTACCATTAGCATCCACAGCATCTTTCATGGTACGAAACTTGATCATTTCAAAAGGCTGACCATTTAAACCCGGCCTGATTTGGCGAAAAAGCACTGGGGAGCCAAGGTTTGAACGTATTTTCCAAGCAACGAGCACAGTGATTGGGGATAAAACAATGAGCACCGCGAGTGAAATCAGGAAATCAAATATCCTTTTCATTATCTACCTATAAAATTCAGAACTATACTTAAAAATCATGAACATTCTCGTAAATAAAGGCTTCCCAATACCTTCAAAAGGCACTCTGGATCCATCACCCTTTTATGTTTAATAATCGCTTTCAATGTCGTTTCACTTCAGACTTAGTACTAAGGGTAATCTGGGATGGCGTCAACATGCATAAATGGGTGCTGGTTACTCATTGTTTAACCTCCAATTTGTCTATGGAGATATTAGAAAACACTGAAAATGATCATCGGTTAATTGTTTGTTGTGTGATAACGCTATCCAACAGAGCAACCAATCTATGGAATTCACCCTTTAAACATAGGCATGTTGATGATTTTTCTCTGAAAGTATGTACATCTAAAGTCAAGGATGTTCATGCGGTTACCTTGTCAGAAGGCACTTAGTTAAACAATACTTTTATCAATTGATTAGCCAGTTGCCCATACTCATACTGCTTAAGTGCAGCTTTACGGCCATTTTCCCCCATAGCCAGCCTTTCCTCTGCTGGCATCTGATAAAGGCTTAAGACAGCATCAGCCAGTTGCTCTGGAGCTTGGGCCGGGACTTGTAGCCCCGCCTTAGAGTCTTCGATTGGCTTATACTCACCAGACTCAATACCGTAAACAATCGGCTTACCTGAATAAAGGTAATCAAATAGTTTGTTAGGTGAGACACCAAATCGGAATAATGGGTCTTTTGTAAGCCCGATGTAACAAGCATCAAACTCGCTCAAAATAGACTGAATTTCAACTTTTGGAATGGGGTCAATAAAGAATATATTACGCAATTGTTTCTCTGCAACCAAAGACTGGAGAGCGGCTTTCTCTTTTCCCGCACCCACTAACACGAAGGCAATCTCAGTATATTCCTGCAACCGCTCAGCAGCTTCAATTAGCGTTTGCAACGCGTTAGCCACGCCCAGCGTACCTGTATAGCCAATGATAAATTTATTTTTTGGAAGCTGAGCGGCAGCAGTATGATTGAGTGGGATTTTTTGATTCACTTCATCTAAAGAGAACCCATTAGGCACCCAACTGAATTTATCACGCGCCATACCACGGCCAGCCATATGTTCAACAGAGTTTTTAAGATTAGATACAACCGCATCAGAGTCACGATAGGCTTTATCTTCCACCCACTGCATCAAACGAATAAAAGGATGCTTAGGTGAATAACCACCAATTTCAGTCAAGGTCAACGGCCAGATATCACGTACCTCAAAAACCAAACGGGCTTTGAATTTTTTAGCCAGTCGTTGAGCGCCTAAAAAAGCAATAAGTGAGGGAGAAGAAGATAAAACAGCATCCGGCTTATCAGCAATTTTTCGTGCCAATTTTTGAATCTGCCAAGGGAATAAAAACCAATTCAAAGCACGTTGCTTGCTGTGTGCTTCTGTATAATCAGGCATATTAACCCACACAAAATAGAAACCTTCTTCCAGCGTTTCTATTTTAAATGGCTGATTTAAAACTGGCTTTTCACGTAACAGATGGTGTGAAGCAGAAGCAATCAAATATACCTTATACCCCAGCTTTACTAGTTCACGCCCTAAGTAGTAATGGCGCCCTCCAATCCCCGTTGCCGGGGTAGACGCGTACTGTTGTACAATCCAAACTGTTTTACTCATATACTAGCCTTCAGGATAACATCCACAATCTGCTGTGCAGCTTTCCCGCCACCATACAGATTGTGTGTATCTTGGATTTTACGTCCAAGATTACGAGTAGCGGCTTCAATAATCTTTGTAATGTCAGCACCAACTAACTCATTAGCTCCCGCTTTTATCAGCTCTACCCATTCGGTTTGGTCACGCATCGTGACACAGGCCTTACCAAAGAAAAACGCTTCTTTCTGCACACCGCCGCTATCTGTCAGTACCAACTGGCAGTGATCTAGTAGCCAGACCATCTCAAAATAACCGACGGGATCAGTCAAATGAACGTTCAACTCAAGACCTTGTTCGGCGATCAGTTTGCGCGTCCGTGGGTGCAAAGGGAGTACAATAGGAGCCAAAGTCTGATGAAGTTGATTCAGTGCATTCACAATATTCGCCAAGCGCTCGGGGCTATCTGTGTTTTCAGCACGATGTAATGTAGCCAAAATAAACTCATCTGGCAGCTCACCTGCTGGTGCAACCGCTTTTTGGGCAAATAAGAGCGCCGCATCCTGCATTACGTCGCCAACTTGCAATACCCGTACCTGCTTGTTTGCAAAGCCTTCGTTATTCAGATTTTGCACTGCCGTATCCGTTGGGCAAAAGAGTAAATCACTCACTTGATCGGTGAGGATACGATTAATCTCTTCCGGCATTTGCATATTAAAGCTGCGCAAGCCTGCTTCAATGTGAGCAACAGGTATATGCAGTTTTGCTGCCGCAAGCGCGCCAGCAAGTGTTGAGTTGGTATCTCCATACACCAAGACACGATCTGGCTTATGGGTTAGCAAGGCCTGTTCAATTTCTTTCAGCATACGCCCGGTCATGTCACCGTGGCTACCACCGTGAATATCTAACTGAATATGCGGCCGTGGAATATTCAGTTGGTTGAAAAAAATATCCGACATATTGGCATCAAAATGCTGGCCCGTATGCAGCATAATCTCTTCAATACCGTCGACTTGCTGAATAGCGCGCGATACAACGCTAGCTTTAATAAACTGTGGACGTGCGCCTATGATGGTAAAAATTCTTTGCATCTTTGTCACTTATATGGATTTATAGAAATTAAGTAGTTTTTGCTCTTCGATACCCCAGTTGTACTTTTCCTGCACCGCTTTCTGGCCATTACGTCCCATTTGTTCAGCCTCAACAGGATGAGTAACCAGGTAGTCAATCGCTTCTGCTATCGTTTGAGGAGCCAGTGGATCAACACACAAGCCACACTGATTACCCTCAATAATTTGTTTCCAAAGGAGAAAATTAGAACCGATGACAGGAACAGCAGCACTCATGTATTCAAACATTTTGTTGGGTTGCGCATCGATGTGGTTAGGTGAAGGTAAAAAAGTAACCAAACCACCGACACAACGAGACAGTATATCACGAACATCTTCCCTCCCAACAAAACCTAGTGCATCTACACGTTGCCAACCTTTATCAGCATGGGCGGCTGCTTCAACAACATGCTCATTAAATTTACCTGCTAGCTGTAAACGCGCATCTGAGTGCAACATACCCATAGCTTGAACAACTTGAGATATACCTCGAATCTGTCCAATACCACCAACATACCCAACCTGTGCTTTTTTCTGTGACCAATCGACCTCATCAGTTGAGAGCTCGCCTAATAGTGGATAGTTGTTGATATCCACAGAACGCACCCCTATCGCAATAAACTTATCACGAATGTAAGGGGTCGCTGCAATAACGGCATCCAACTGACGACAGGCCCAATGCTCATAAATGGCAAAGGTTTTAGACAGCAACAACTTGGCTGGCTTATTTAGATAGGGTTTACCCAACAACTGCTTGGGTACATCTTCATGGGCATCAAAAATCACCACCTTGCCGTGCTTTTTGAGTTTCAAACCAATGGGGATTAATTCAGGATCATGCAGATGGTAGATATCTGCATCCAAGTCCAAAGCTTTAGTCAACACACGACCAGGTGCATTACGAATGCGATCCAAACGCCCTTTAGATGCGCCTACATCGTAGATAGACACATTGTTTTTAGTTTCATCACCCTTACCGTCTGCTACGACCAGTGATACCGAGTACCCATTTTTAGCAAGGGTTGTACATTCCTTTAGGAAAATACGGGTGTCATAGCGAGTGTGTACTGAAGACAAGTGAGCAATTTTATTCATCTCTGTGCCTTATTCTTAAGGCGAAAACACACCTTTCCTAAAAGCGCAAAAACACGCATAAGAAAACTGTTGAGCCCCTTTTCCCAGACTTCTATAACATGTTGAATATCTGGGTTGTTGACTCGCTTATTGAGCCACTTGAGTTGTGTAATTTGAAGATTATGATAAGAGGGTGTGCAAAAATTTAAGCCCTTAGCCTTAACACTATCCTCATAAAGAGACCAACCTGCATAACACCAAATACTGATATTTTGACAAAGTGAGTTTACAAGCTTGTCAAATAAATCTTGATGAACGTTACTGCCCGTAACATCAATATATTCACCGAGGCCTATCAATGCATAAAGAAAGCCATTAAGAACATGAGTTGGTTTAAGTGAAGGATACTCCTCAAGGAAAATAGAACCATCAGGTAGTACAGACTGTACGCCACTCTCAGTGATAGGCAAAAACAATGGTGTAAGTGATTTTTCTGCCTGGAGTAAGTACTTGTCCTCACCCGTCAATTTGTAAGCTCTGATAAGAACACTTGCTGCTTCACCTTGAGCCATGCAGGAGATCCAGGGTGATTTAAGCTGCCCCCAATCAAAGTTATATTCATAGCGTGCATTATCCAGATCAAGAAACCAGTTAGCACACTTCATAAAAATTTCTTTATCATTATCAAAGGCCTTATCAATGTATCGGTTGAAATGGGCTAATCCATAGGCTGCTATTCGTGTCGGATTATATTGCACACCAACCGACTGATAAAACCTGTAGGGTATTCCATTATCATCTAAAAGATTATAATAAAACCTATTGTTTTCTAATGTGAAATTCAAGCATATCGGATATAAAAAACCACTATTACTCTGCGTCACTAATGAAAAATCAGCCGTACCTAAGATATATTTAAAAACGTCTTGTATTATTTTTTTCATAATAGCCTTGTTAGTGCATCCTGACCTTTGTTTTAAGCATTTTATTTAAAAATCTTTGCAAACCCTTCATCATATTATATCTTGAGTCCCAGT
Source organism: Vibrio anguillarum (assembly GCF_001989995.2). Lineage (GTDB taxonomy): Bacteria > Pseudomonadota > Gammaproteobacteria > Enterobacterales > Vibrionaceae > Vibrio > Vibrio anguillarum. The sequence goes on along the minus strand of NZ_JAHGUP010000011.1, from coordinate 17,712 downwards.
TTTTAAACTCTTTATAAGAACGGCCAGGACTACTGGTCATTTCATCTAAATTCTCTACTGTGATTCCAAGTTTTTTCGCCACGAAGTGTTTGTCTTCTGTTAATTCAGCCTCATCATATAAAGGTTTATTTAGCTCATCAAGTGCTTCTTCTCTTGTAATATCACCTGAAAGAATACGGCTTGCTAAGTGAGAGCGCCTTTTATCAATATTAAACTTAGTGGGTAAGTAGTAGTTTTGAAAGAATTTAGTAAAGCGAGACTCACCATGCTTACGACCGTATGCTTTATAGCCTACTTTATCTTCCAGTTCCTTTTGTGCAAAGTCTTTAGAGTAAGGTAAATAATTGAGCGGTCTAATGACCTTCATCTTCTTAACAAAAGGGTAGTAAAAGTAATATTGTAGAAATCCAATAACTTTATAATCTTTCAGCGGAAGCTTACCAAACTTTCTATGAATAGCCTTTAAGTTAATAGCATCCATTGCGCCATGCTGCCAAGCCGATGCAATCACAGATTCTGTCGCAATATTTCCACCACTAATAACATAATTAATTTTGTTATCAACAGCAAAATGATATAGCGATGCAAAAAAAGCATGATCCTGAACAACATCCTGATTCGCCACACCCGCTTTCAGGTAAGCCAGTTGCAAATCGCGAACTTCTGGCCAGTTCATCACATGGGTATGCAGATCGTAGCCGCAATATTTGACGATTTTTTCAATGTTATATACTGCTAGCTCACTGTTCCAGCCTGCATCAACATGAACAACCAATGGCCTCATTCCGTACTCTTTCATTACCAATGCAAGATACGCACTATCCAGACCACCACTTAAACCAAGGATACAGTCATACTCGTAATTTTTGCGCTCTTCCTTGATTCGATTGAATATCTGCTCCAGTTGCTGCTTGCCTTCTTCGTTCGGAAACCAACGCTTACTGATTACATTGTCAAATTCATGACAATGGTTGCACATACCTTGCTCGTCAAATGTAATTTCAGGATCTGTTGTATCCATCACACAGCGAGTACACATTTGATAGCTACTGTTAGTCATAAAACCTCAATCTAAAAATAAATATTCAAGCTCATGGAAAGCAGGATAAGTCAAAAGTACCGCCTTGTACTTTCCATGAAAAGTAAAGTATGTACCCGCAGCAACGGCTGAAGCTCCGGCCATTTTAACAGCATCTTTAATATGCTCTAAACTACCAACACCACCCTGCACAATTACAGGTATTTCAACGACTGATGTGACTTTTTTAATTAAATCAAGATCTAAGCCCTGCGCTGAACCCTCGCGGTCAATAGACGTTAAAATAATCTCACCTGCACCGTATTGCTGTGCCTTTCTTGCATACTCGATTGGGCAAGTGCCAGTTTTACAGGTGCCATTTTTAGTGTATACCTCATATTTGCCAAACAAGCTTTTTTTAACATCAATCGCTACTACAATGCTTTGAGCACCAGCAATCTGACTGCATTTTGTGACCAACTCTGGGTTCAGATGAAATTCACTATTGATAATGACTTTTTCAACACCAAGCCGAAATAATTTCTCAACCTGATCAACACGGCTAATACCACCACCATACGCGATTGGCATAAAAGCTTCAGAAGCCATGTCACCAATTAGTTCATAATCAGGCTCACCACGATTAACACCGACAGAAATATCAACAAAAGCCAATTCATCAACTTCCTTTTCGTTGAAAATTCTTACCGCATTGATAGGATCACCTACATACTTATGCTTTTTAAATTTTTCACCTTTAACCAAACCACCATCCTGCAATAGCAAAACAGGGATAACACGCTTTTTTAACATTGGATTAACTCTATAAACTGCTTGAAAAGCTGTTTGCCAAACTTATGACTTTTTTCAGGATGAAACTGAACACCGAAGATATTATTTTTGCGAATGGCACAAGTAAATTCATAACCATAATGACAGATAGCCAATTTATTCTCACTTGGTACATCTGCCGCATGATATGAATGAACAAAATAAAAGCGATCTCGGCGATCTGCTTCAAGTGGTTGCAAAATCTCTGGTGATTCAGCGGGAAAAATTTCATTCCATCCCATATGAGGGATTACGTGGCGTTGTTCGCTAGTGAGCTTAGAGAAATCAAAGCGTTTGACCTCGCCTTTAATCCACCCCAATCCTGGTAATTGCCCTTCTTCACTCTTTTCAAGAACAAGCTGCATACCAAGACAAATGCCCAGGAAAGGTATTTTCTCATGTAATACCTTTTGTTCTAACATGGCCTTGAAAGGCTCCAAATGTTTCACACCGTGATCATAAGAACCAACCCCCGGCAGAATAATAGCTTTAGAATTTTCCAAACCAACTGATTGATCAACAATCTCTGCCTCTGCTCCTAGGTAACGTAACATATTCTTTATCGAGCCGCAGTTACCCATACCGTAATCAAGAATTTTTATCATTATGCTAACATCCTCTGATACCCTTCAAGCATTACCCTTTCCTGTTGCTCCCAAGCCTGACCCTGCGCAAACTGGTAAGCATTATTCGATAACTCGGTTAGATCTCGTTCAGCCAAGCGATCCACCGCTTCATTGAGCGCTTCAACAGAATACTCGGTAAGCACCACCCCAAAATCTGCTGCCTGAACAGCCTCAGCCATTTCTTTCATATCAGAGACGATCACAGGTATACCTGCCATTGCATATTCAAAGAGCTTATTTGGCATACAAAAATAATAAGAAAGGCAGGTATTCTCAATTAACGAAATACCAATATCGGCAGAGGCAGTATAGTCAAGGACAACATTAGGTGAAACGGCTGGAAAGTAAAAAATATTCTGATGGTTTTTTGCTGCCTGCTCTACTTCAGTTGTTAAATCCCCATACCCCATAAAAACAGCGACCACATGACTATCTTTTCTTTCTTTGAAAGCGTCCAATATGAGCTGCACACCACGCCCTTTCATCAAACCACCTTGATAAAGCAAAATCTTCTGATTTGGCAAAATACCCAAACGTTCACGGAAGAGGTTTTTTTTAGCTTGCAGACGAAACCTGGGCGAGTTTTTCACAACTAAGGGGCGTTCTATCTTGTAGGCATTGGCATACCAGTCTGCAATATTTTCGCCCACTACGATTATTAAATCACACGAACGGATGAATAAAGATTCTATATACTTAGAGATGCGCTGGCGAAAGCCGTTCAGCCCATTCTTTTCAGTTTCCAGTTCATGGGCATCATAAACCAGCTTCACCTTAAATAACTTCTTTAGTAGCCACCCTAATGGCAAAAGAGCGAGGGTATGGATATTGACAACCTGGGCTTTTTCCTTCCTCACCATCAATAAGCATTTGAACATAAATTCAATAAACTTGAACAACTGAAAAAATGCACTTTTAGGCAACTTTCGAGTTAGCAACCTGATTCTACAGACCTTTGCTTTTGACTTTATAGAGTCTGCAATAGGCAGATCATCAGCGCCAAGCGCGATAACAGTAAAAGAGTCAAAGGTTTCAGAAGCCTCAAGTGATGAAATTTCTTTAAGTACACGAGATTCGTTCCGAAACTCTGTTAGTGTTATATGAATATTTTTCATTATCTAAAACCCAAAGGCTTGGATATAAAACCAAGCGTAAACCAAAGAACAGGCCACTCGATACCAGTGGACAAGTTCGCAAAAAATAGAATATAGAGAAACAGAAAAATGGAATAAAGTGCAACCATACTTAGCTGATAACCATAAAGCCCAGTATACTTAGCTTGCTTAGTCTCACGATAAAGCTGTAGTAGTACATTCGTAAAAAGAGTCAGCACGGCTAGTAATCCTACCAGCCCCAAGTTAGCCATCACATAAGGGAAAAAACTATGCAGAGTTTTGCCTGCATTACCAGTGGTAAGATAAGCAACATTTATGTTACCTAAGAAGGGAGCATAGTTGAGTTGATTAGCTCCAGTTTCTAATAAAATATCCACTCTGCTTAGTAAAGAAGCATTAGAACCAGAACCAAAGCCTAGTAACCGCAAACTAGTAATATCAAAACCTGATATACCTATAATCAGCACCAGTGCCCCTACAAAAATAGCTAAGCCAATTAGAGCCATCAGGCTAAGATTTTTCACTAGGCGCTTCGACCAAGGTAAGACTAGTTTATGCTTGAGATAGCTCAGCCAGACTGTTTTTTTAGCAGTTACAAGAGACATAACCAGCGTAATAAGATAAACACCTAAAATAACAGCGGTTGCGCTATTAGAGCCAAAAAGCTGTGATCCAACTAATGCCATCAAGGTTGATAAGGTATATACGGACAACCAGAAAAACCTAGCTAAAATAGTAGCACCTTGAGCAATATTCTTTAATACTAGATTAAGGTAAGCGAATGAAACAATAATAAATGAAATTGATAAGAAATTTCCAGACCTTTGATAGCTACCATCAATATCTTTTAAGTAGAAAAGCGAATCATGTAGGCGCTGAGAGAAATTGTAGAGCATCCAGATAGATAGAAAATAAAAAAGTAAAATAATATATTTTTCTATCTTTATATCACTCCTAAGGCTAGCCAGACTATGCCTCGTTAAACCTAGTGATGCACCTGTAATATAAAACAATAAAACGCCACCAGTGGTAGCCACTGTTAGTTGTTTTAAATATTCAAGATCATTTAAATCAAAAACTATTCGAAAAGCTATCCAACATATTAGTAAAAGGAAGAAAAAAAAGTGGATATGGAAGTAGAGCTTTTTTTTTACCCAAAACATCGCAAATAACAAACTTGTCAAGCCCACAAACTCTATAAGTAAGTGTAAGGCAACTCCCATCTCACCAACATCAACAATGTTTGCATTGAGATAAATTAGTAATGTGGTGAGTTGAAGAATAATTATTATCTTTAATACAATGACTTTATTATATGGTATAAATCTCACAACTGACTTCCTAGAACATTTTTATAAATATTCCGTAAATTAGAATTTTTAAAGTATGAATTATGCCATAGTAAACCAAAAGTACCGCTTACCTGCTGACAGCTCATTTTCAATTGCTGAATTTTTTCTTCTGCGGCATCAGTTACACCTAACCCTAAGTAAACAGCATCAATCACCGTACATTCCATCACCACCAGCGGCCTGATTCGAAGGTTCAATTGCTCCTGAGCCACGGGATCAAAAGCAGGATATTCAAAACAGGTGCCGCAGCGAAAACCCGGCCTGTCGGCATAACCAAGTGTAGAATCATAAGTCATACCTGCACCCGCCCAAGCACGCATGGTGGTGGATTGTTCCCAGCGCAGGTAGTGCATTCGTCCACCCCATACATGTTGATCAATACTTTCTTCCGCACAGATACGTTTCAGCCGTTCTGCTTCTTGCTTAATCAACTCAGGCTGCTGGAAAGTACCGTAACTAGGATGCAACCCTATTTCATGACCGCGTTCGTGGATTCGGCGCATCAAATTACGGATCGCAGGATGCTCAGGCAAATAGTCAGCATCATGAGAATGATTGCCACCACAGATAAAATAAAATGCACTTTTGATGTTGTTAGCTTCAGATATATCCATCAACCACTCAAAAGTGTTGTAAGGATCGGCTGGGTGTAGCTGGCTGTGTGTCGCAAGTTTAACATAGGGCGCAGTAAAAAAAGCCTTGAGATCGCGCCGTTTCAGCAGGTGCCCCGCCATCATCCGGCCGATGGTCGGCCAAGGTTTAAAGCCATACATGCTCGGGCTATCTACATCGTGCGAGACCTTAATACTGAACTCATGTTGCTTTAACTCAATATCAGGCCAAACACGCTGAATAACCTGCCCTAGAATCATCAGCCATTCATCAACAATTGGGCGCTCAAGATAACCATGTTGATAAGCGTGAGAAAAAACCGCTGGAAAGCGTTGATGATTATCTAAATCCTTACGTCCAACTTCTTCTAACCTCGTTAGCGTCCAGTAGGTTAAACTGAGAATATCGTAGTGTAAAATTGCTCCTTGCTCAGTAAACTCAATAAGCGGGTCTGGTAGTGCGTTTAAGGAAGGGGCTGGTATGTAGTCTTCGATTGGCGCTATAAAGCCTTCGCTGGAAGCTTGCCACTGCTGACACGGAAAATCTGAACGCGACTGATGAAATATGCCTTGCAACCTAGCGAACGTTATGGAACCCTGACTATCATTTAAATAAAATTGTAGTGTATTAGGTTGTTGAGCCAGTATAAAACGATGGCCAAAACGTTCAAATAAAATGGTCTCGAGCCAACGTATTGCACCCTCAGAAAAATGAATCATGTATTACCTATCTTGGAGTTTACCTGCCGTAGCAATGTTGCTAAAAGATTTTATAGAGTGAGTAATCATTCGTTCAAAACTAAGCTTGACCTTTTAGGGCTTTTTTAAAATGAATTGCCGTATTTAACCAACGCGAAGGTCGATGAGTGAGTGCAAAGTATGGAGTTTGTTTTGCGCCAAAAGCTCTGAAGAAACGTTCAACTGGTTCAATCATCGAACCTTCAAAGTCAAATCGCTTTGTAACAGTTGATGCAAATTTAATTGCTTCCCACATACAAAGGCTCGTTGCACCACTATTTCTTAGATCAGGATCACCACCACCCATTAAGTAATACGCCGATTCACTATCCCAAACCAGCAAAACACCTGCATGATTTCTGCCTTCGTTATCTTGAGCAATAAACCAGCGACATTGATTACGATCTTTTGCTGTAAATACCAACTGGTTTACAAAGCTTTCGGAATAAGGTAACTGCATTCCTTGTCGTAAGAAGGTTTGACGATTAAGTAATAAAAAATCACTGAATGGCAAATTTTCCTTTACAACAAGATTAAACTTATTCTCAGCCTTGCGAATATCTGTTCTGATATTTGCAAGCGAGGAATCCCAAACATCATCGATATTAGATAAGTCATCAATCAGATAAGTATAACGCGTTATTTGCTCAAATCCTTTCCAGTAAAAAGGTAACCAGTTGGTATTGGAATAATGCCAGTTTTGGCTGAAGTAGTGATATTTTGGTAGTTGATCAATCAGTGCTTCCATCAAATCTTTTTGCTGTGAAAGCTGTTTACTGTATTTTGCCGTTGAAGGTCTAAGCCAAGGACCGAGTGTTTGGGTTAGTTTAGGTTGGGTCAATAGGGTTAGCCCAAATTTCTTCTGTATTATATAAGGCATTGTTGCCTGTATTTTGTCACCTTTCTCGACAATACACACATCCCAGTTATCTCCAGCAACGGCGTCTAACCACCAAGCTTGACTGAAAATTGGAATGGTAGGTTCTTCTTCACACAATTGACGATATTTTTCTTTATTGATCATTGATTCACTCAAAATTTAAAATTAAGTACGAAAAGTAAAGCTTTTTTTAAGCTGAAGTTTATATCAATAAAAATATAACCATCTGGAGTCGCCAGAGCTTTTCTTCCTTTATAACGCACTATCGCACCCGGCAGATCAATATTGTCCTTTCTCTCGTACTCTCCGACGACCCATCGCTGGCCTTTAAAAATGCCTTTGGGTTGATCATAAGCATTAAGCCAAAGCTCTGTACCACGTAGCACATGCCAAATTCGTTCTATCGGCCAATTTTGCCAATCTATAATTTCTTTGTGTTCTTCGGATTTTAAGTTTCTGGCTCGAAGAGTTGAACTATGGCTTGGCTGGGGAATTCGTGGTGCCGAACCCGATTTTATAGCTTGGATTGCCTTTACAAGCAGAGAAGAGCCAACACCACCAATTAGCTTATCCAGCCTTTCAGGTGACTTGATTCCTAAAGGGATATGCACACGTTCCTGAAAGATGATATCTCCAGTATCTTCACCTTCATCAATATAATGGACCGTTACACCTGGGTTCATTTCCATATTATAGTACTGCCAAAAATCTGGATTAGGCCCACGATACTCTGGCAACATTGATGGATGTAGGTTTATAACCCCATATTTGGGAATATCTATTAAATCTTTTTTAAGGAGTTGAGACATGCTAAAAACTACAATCAGGTCGGGGTTGAGTTCCTTAACCCAATTAGTTACCTCTGCATCTCTTCCTTTTGATATATAGTTATATCTTATATTTCTAATCTCACAGAATTGCTTCAACGTTTTCTTTCTCCCCAAGAAAATCCTGTGTATTTTTTGGGCAAACTGAAAAAGAAAAGGTTTTTCTTGCTTTTCACTCCAACCTCGTGGCATAGACTCAACGATACCTAAAATCTCATGGCCACTATCTAATACAGGTGAGACAATACGCGTCAACCCACTTGTAATTATCAGAATTCGCATATATGAATCACCAAAAATTCAATTTATTAATAGTTGCAATATTCAGCTTTCTTATGCTCTTCTTTATATTACTTTTAAATTCAGTCTCTGCATCTAATTCTGGAGATATTTCTTTTAAAACTTTTGAATTCATTAATGTATCTGAAGCCCACAACCTCAAGTTTCCTCTGAACCAATGTTCTTCCGGAATTGGCCAACCCATTTTGTCTTTTCGCCAGGTAATTTCATCAGGTAGTTTTTTGTCGAATGCTAGGCGAGCCAAGTATTTAGTCCAACCATTATGCATTTTATAACATGCAGGAACTTGAGCTAAAAACTCGACTAATCGATAGTCCATAAAGGGCATTCTGGATTCTATACTGTGTCCCATTGAAACACGATCAGAGTAATGAATAAGGTTAATTAATCCCTTTTCGATAGCAGATTTTAATTCTAAATTTAATTCAGTAGGTGGTTGTCGCCCTTTTATTTTTTTGAATAGCGCTTGATAAGCTTTCATACCGAAGATGAACTTAAAATTTGCCATTAAAAAACTAAGCAGTAACGTTTTTTTCGCACCTGGTATTTTTAAGAAATAAAAGAACTCTTTATATAAGTCAATCAATGAAATTGATGTTAAATAACTAGCGATGTAAGGTAGATACCCAGCTAACTGCTCATCAGCACCTTGGCCATCTAAAGTTACCTTTACACCTGATTCTTTCACTTTAATAAAGGTGTGCCAACCAGACATACAGGTACTTTCTGGTGGATTTTCCATGGCCCAAATCATTTTTTGATGCTCAACAGGAATATCACCTTCCTGAGGCTCTATTTGATTTGAATTAACATTCAGCGCCTTTGCTAGAAGGTCTATATATACGCTTTCATCACAATTCTGGGTACCATCAGACTTGTAAACAGAAGAAAAGGTTTCCTGTAGATCAGCTTTACCTTGAGCTCTTAACTGTTCGTTGACTAGGTAAACAATCGAGCTACTGTCTAAACCGCCTGAAAGTGCAGAACCCACTTTTACGTCGGCTCTTAAGCGTAGTCTTACCGCATCTGCTAGTAGGTCGTAATATTGTTTGGCGTATTCTTTGGCTTTATTGGGGCAGAAGCGTTCTTTGCTGGTATTAGTGGTTAATTCCCAGTACCGAGTAAACTTCGGTTGATTGAGCAGTTGTTCTTTGCTACCAAGAAAGTAGTGTGCAAAAGGAAAACGATAAACGTTAGCGAAAGCCGTTTCTGCATCGTACTCATTAGGCCCGTTTTCCACGTAGTTTTTCAGGTAGCTTTTGTTGGGTGCTTTTTCTACCAATCCACTAGCATAGAGACCTTTAACTTCACTACAAAATACAAATTTATTATTATCTAAGCTGTAATAAAGCGGTTTTTTCCCAAATCGGTCACGTGATATAAAAAAAACATCCTCTTTCTTATCATATAGAACGAATGCCCACATACCATTAAAACGGTCAAGACAATTTACTCCCCAGTAATCATATGCCGCCATAATGACTTCCGTATCGGTATCATTATTGAATCGATATCCTACATCAATAAGCTCTTTTTTTATTTCTATATAATTATAAATTTCGCCATTAAAAGTTATGATATATCTATCTTGATAAAGCATTGGCTGTTTACCATGCTCGGTTAAATCAACAATAGCTAATCTACGATGTCCAAAGAAAAAACCATCTCCATAATAATGCCCCTCACCATCAGGACCTCGATGAATTATTGAATCAGTCATTTTCTTAAGATTCGATTTATCTAATACGCCACTAAAAATATAACCAGCAATTCCACACATATTAAACCTTAAAATTTTTCAGCATTTAGCTATTTCTTTAGTTCCTTTAAGAATAAGGAACAAATAAATAAGATATAAAACAACTTCATGCACAACAAAAGCAATCAGAAACTCTTCAATTGAAAGAGAAGAGGAGAAATACAATGTTACACTAATCGTACATAGATAGAGAACTTGCCATAAAACCCCCATCTTTATGTTTTGTTCTAAACCAAGAACTGCACTTAATGGGCTGACAGCGAAACGTACTGCAACAGCTATGACTAAATAACCTGCATAAACCCCAGCTTGTGACCATTCATTACCAAAAATAATTGAAAACAAACTTTCACCCCATATGAATAAAACAGGCACAGCGGGGAGGTATATAATAAAAAGTAACAAAAACATTTTTATTATATAAAGATTAAGTTTCTCTGGCTCTGTTTGACTTATTTCAACTACCTTTTGAAAGAGAACCTGTGCAATAGCAGATGAAATAATCGATGTCGGCATATTCAAAACACGAAAAGTCAGACTAAACATTCCCGTCACTGAATTTGAATAGAACTTCGTCAACAGTATAACCGGCATTTGTACAGCTCCTGCATCGCACAGAGCCCCCAAAACTCCATAAGTCGGGAACTTATGATACTTTATACCTTGTTTTTGTATCGAATTTATTTTTGACTTTCTTATTAGCGACTTATAGTTTCTATCTTTCTTTAAAAGGTATATTGAACCAGATACTATTCCTACGAACTGCCCACAAATAAGACCACCTGATACCTGTAAAAAACCAAGTGACGTTTGGGCGAAACCTTGAAATAAGCTTTGATTCACACGCGACACTGCTGTGTTTATGAATTTTTTCTGCCTATTATTCCAATAAGTTAGAGCTTGATAAATACCTGTGAACAACACAGATACAGGGACTAAGTACAACCAAACAGCAATATCCTCATTACCTAGAAAACGAGCAATTTGCGCATTCCAAATCGATATAGGTATACTAATCAGCAAAGAAAAAAACAGAGCAACTAGCATTGAAAGTTGCAAAAGAAGACGGGCATCCTCATCATCTTTTGGCAACATAATAGCTATTTCATAACGCCCAGTAGCAACCACTCCCAATATAGATACGCATGCTGCATAGAGAGCCAAAAGACCAAAATCTTCTGGTGAAAACATCCGAGTTAGTATAGGAATAATTGCAATGGGTATTGCTTGAGCAATACCTGTCCCTGTCATTAACGTAAGTACATTTTTTGAAAAGCTTTTATTCAACAATATTCCACTCTATAAATATCTCTTCGAAAGTCGGCAAGGCCTGCTTTGCATACTCAACCACTGCTACTTCATTTAAGTGGTGCTCGTCGTAATAAAGCAATTCACCATTATAAAAAGGAGGACTTTTGAAAACAGGCAAAAAATTAAGTTCAAGGTAATGAACACGATCAATGACCATGCTTAGATCATATAAGTATTCATTTGTACGCAAATAGTCTGGATTGATATTCACATACGGTGTCAACCCTAAGGACAAAAACCTCTTAGCACGCTGTGGATTTCGATTTAATAGTGGAACCTGACTCAAAATATAAACTTGCGCCTGTGACGCCATATTCTGTAAAAAATCACGTAAAGCACGATTAAATTCCTCACTACGGAGATGCCAATTCCAAGATGCCGTTATAAATATTAACTCAACATTCTCCAGATAGGATTTTGTCTGTTCAATTTGGGCAACACATGATTGCTGTGCCCATTCAGCAATCCGATTGTAATCAAATCCAGGAATAGTCACGCAACTACTCGCAGTTATAACCCTAGCTTTAAAGCCAATTTCTTTTCCAATATGATCAAAAAAGTGATTGAGCATAGCTGCGTGCGAATCGCCCAAGACCAATATCTCTTTTACACTATCCAGGTCCCCTCTCAGACAATCACCAACTATATGCCCATGGCAATTTTGTGAATCATCGCCATAGCGCAAATACTCTAGTGGCAAGGCTACAGGAGTAAACATGGCATTCACTTTCGCCATGGTCTGAGATGCACCTAATACACCAAAAACCAGAAGCCCCCAACTAAGTGCTTGTTTCTTGTTGGTACTCTTGCTTCTGAAAACCCGTTCAACCCCATAGTAGGAAACAATAGATAGTATGAATGTCAGCAGAACAAACAGGATGCTGAATTCTATATCGAGTACCTCTGCACTTGTGTAGTAGCGCAAAAAGGCCAATACTGGCCAATGCCAAAGGTAGAGTGAATAAGACAGCCCACCAAGCCACACCAGAGTTTTGCAACTCAACAATTCGCCTACCCATCCTTGTGTTGGCTGACTGAGTAGAAGCACGCTTCCAACGACAGGTAACAGAGCTAGAATGCCAGGAAAAGACCCTAGCAGTGGTTGGGTAATTGCAGAAATAACAATCAACAGCATCCCAAGTATACCAAGCCAGGCAGTGCTTCCCTCCACCCTAGACACTGTTGTTACATACAGAGCTGCCAGACCGCCCACAAAAAATTCAGGCAGCCGAGCATACAGACTGTAGTAAGTTGCTTGCTCCATGCCCAAAAACCGCAGGCGGTATTCGGCTAATGCAGTTAACCCAATCAATAAAACGACAAAAAACCATTTTAATAAGCGAATCGGCAGCAGTAATACAATAAAAGGGGCTAATAAGTAGAACTGGATTTCTACGGCTAATGACCATGTGTGTAGTAACGGCTGTTCATAACTGGCCGGAGCAAAATAATCACCAAAGTCAGCGAAATACCGATTGCTGCTAAACCAAGTTGCTTTTTCCAACCCTTTTCGAAACGTGTTGAAATCACTTGGTAGAAACAATATTGCTGCCACTAGAGCTACTATTATCAGCATCAAAAAGTATGCTGGAACAATCCTCTTAAAGCGACTCACATAGAAATATTTCAGAGTTTCAGTAAGAGAATAGCCAGCACTGGATTTTTTATGCAGCAAAATGCTAGTAATTAAAAAGCCAGAAATCACGAGGAAAACATCGACACCAACAAAGCCTCCAGGAAGCCATGTCGGGTTTAAGTGAAAAACCATAACAGCAAGTACTGCTATGGCTCTTAATCCTTGAATATCCTTACGATGAGGAACAGAACTCACTGTGCCAAACTCTCTACCACACGTTGAATATCTTGCTCAGTCAAATAAGGATGCATTGGTAAACTCATCACTTCTTCTGCAATTTCATCGCCTATCGGCAATTGAATACTGCTATCAGCAACTGCTGGTTGTTTATTCAAGGGAATGGGATAATGTACGGCAGTTGGAATGCCAGCCTCTTGCAGCTTGTGCTGAATTTCAGCTCTATTCTTAACTCGGATGGTATATTGTGCCCAAGCCGAAATATTATGTGCTTCCACAAATGGGGTTGAGAGAATACCAGCCTTATTTAATAAACGAGTATAGGTATTGGCTACCTGATTTCTTAGCTCGATTTCTTCATGCAAAACCTCAAGTTTTGGTAATAAAATCGCAGCTTGTAAGGTATCTAAACGGCTGTTTACACCTACACGAATATGATGGTAGCGACGATCCTGTCCGTGACGAGCAATTTGGCGCATGACAAGGGCCAATTCATCATCATTAGTGAAAATAGCACCGCCATCACCATAGCAACCTAATGGCTTAGTTGGGAAAAAACTGGTACAGGCAATGGTGCTTAAGTTACACGATTTTTTGCCTTTGTAACTGGCCCCAAAACTTTGCGCAGAGTCTTCAATCACTGGTATGCCATACTTGGCGGCAATCGTATTAATTGCATCAAAGTCAGCACATTGTCCATACAAACTTACTGGAATAATTGCTTTGGTTCTTGGCGTAATAGCCGCTTCTAGTTTAGCCGGATCTAAATTGTAAGTTTTCGGGCAGACATCAACATAAACCGGTTTCGCCCCTAAAAGGGCGACGGTTTCTGCGGTAGCGATATAAGTAAATCCAGGGGTTATCACTTCATCACAAGGGCCAACACCTAATGCCATTTGGGCGATTTGCAATGCATCAGTACCATTAGCAACCGTGATACAGTGCTTAGCTCCAGTATATGCAATTAATTTTTGCTCTAGTTCAGCCACCTCAGGACCCAAAATATACTGACCATGGGCGAGTACTTTCTGAATTCCGACATCAATTTTTTCTTTAATTCGCGCCTGCTGCGCACCCAAATCAATAAACTGCATTTTTAGCTCCTAGCCTGATAGCCAAGTGAATCCTCAGCAACTTGCAAATATATTTACATCAAAGAATTATTTATTAGCACTGATGTCTTTTAATCACAGTGTCACCGCTGAGGATATAAACAGCACCAGTATGAGGACAAATCACTTCAGCGTCTCCGCTCAATGGCAAGTCTAGCTGCTCACCAAATTCACTCATCCAACCTTTTTGTTTAGCTGGTACACCCACCATCATTGCATAAGCAGGAACATCTTTGTTCACAACTGCCCCCGCGCCGATAAAAGCAAACTCCCCAATAGTTACACCACAGACAATCGTACAATTAGCACCAAGCGTAGCCCCTTTTTTGACTAAGGTATCGCGATATTGATCTTTGCGTTCAATCAGTGACCGTGGATTATAAACATTGGTAAATACCATGCTTGGCCCACAAAATACTCCCTCCTCTAAATGCACATTGTCATACACTGAGACGTTATTTTGAATCTTACAATGATCGCCAATCGTAACTTTGTTTCCCACAAATACGTTTTGGCCCAGTGATACACCTTGGCCAATATGGGCACCGGCACAAACGTGTGTCCAGTGCCACACTCGGCTGCCATCACCTATTTGTGCACCATCATCAATAATGGCTGTTTCGTGTTTAAAATATTTCATGAAAAATGTTCTATCGATTGAGAAGGGAAGCTGAACACTTCCCTTGTGAAGGCTATACCCTTACTACTTGAAGCTGCAGCGGTGTTGGCTACGTTGGTTCACCCCTATCACATAGTTTATCTATGCTCATGGGGATTCATTCACTCACTTGCCGCCTACCTGCAACTCCAAGTAGTTTGGCTATTAATCAAAGGCGGATGTCTGCTTCATCGGCGGTTAATACATGCTTCACATCATAAAGTACATGCTCTTTTTTACCTAAACGACGTAACTTTTCAACACCCATCTGTTTGGTTTGACTATGATCCACGGCCAGTACGATTGCATCGTAGTAACCATCGCGCAGCTCATCAATCAACTCAATACCGTACTCATGCTTCACTTCCTCTTTCGAGGCCCAGCTATCGTATACATCAACTGACATGTTGAAATCTTGCAATTCGTTAACAATATCAATAATTTTGGTATTACGAAAATCAGGACAATCACCTTTAAAGGTAAAGCCCATGATCAGCACTTTTGCTTCATCAATATGAATTTTTTTACGTGACAGAGATTTAACTAATTGTGTGGCGACGTATTCACCCATACCATCATTAATACGACGACCAGCTAAAATCACCTCTGGTCGATAGCCAACTTCTTGTGCTTTATGGGTGAGGTAGTAAGGATCCACACTGATGCAGTGACCTCCAACTAACCCCGGCTTGAAATGCAAAAAGTTCCACTTTGTGCCAGCTGCTTTTAAAACAGCTTCAGTATCAATACCTAGTCGATTAAAAATTTTGGCAAACTCATTGATTACAGCAATATTTAGATCACGCTGGGTATTTTCAATAACTTTAGCGGCTTCTGCCACCTTGATTGATGGCGCTTTATGGGTACCAGCAGTGACTATCGAAGAGTATACTTGATCAACAAAATCAGCCACTTCAGGCGTAGAGCCAGAAGTTATTTTCATGATCGTAGTTAAACGATTCACTTTATCTCCTGGATTGATACGCTCTGGGCTATAACCAGCAAAGAAATCGCGATTAAACACTAAACCTGAATTTTTCTCGATGATAGGAAGGCACACTTCTTCCGTTGCACCGGGATAAACTGTTGATTCGAAAACGACAATATCACCGTGGGAGACCACTTTCGCAAGAGCTTCAGAAGCTTTTTTTAGTGGGTTAAGATCCGGTGTTTTTTCATCTGTGATTGGTGTAGGCACGGTAACGATATAAAAATTACAGTCTTTAATCTCTTCCAATTGGTGAGTGTAACTCAGCAATGGAGCACTACGCAGTTCCTCTTCGGAACATTCCAAGGTTAAATCAATGCCAGAGTGTAATTCAGCGACCCTTTTCTGGTTAATATCAAAACCTACCGTGCTAAACTTCTTACCAAACTCAACCGCAAGCGGTAAGCCAACATAGCCTAAACCAATAATGCCAATCTTTACATTTTCTAACTTCATTTTTCTTTACTCGTAATTACAGATTCAATGGCAAACCAATTTCTTTATGATCGCGAGCTGAGCGATAAATGCTGATCAATAGCTCAAGTGATTTTAAACCCTCACGGCCGTCGGTTTCTGGCTCTGCCTCGCCACGCAATACATCGGCAACGTTTTTAAAGTAAGGTGGATGACCAAATCCATAGACTGAAGTGGTTTGGTAGTTGGCTTGTTCAATTTGCTGATCGTAATCTTTTGATTCTGCAAAATTCCATTCTTGGATTTCATTAACCGCCACGCCACCAACACGCACTGTCCCTTTTTCCCCAAAAATAGTGATTGAACCCTCTAAATTATTGGGATAAGTACACATAGTGACCGCCATTGAGCCTAACGCGCCATTACGCCATTTGATGTTCACCACACCAGTATCTTCAACTTCAATATCACGATGAGTGGAGGTCATAGCATGGATGGTTTCAATAGGCCCCACTAGCCAATGGAGAAGATCGACATAATGAGTCGCCTGATTCATAAAAGCACCACCATCCATGTGCCAAGTACCAGACCAAGCAGCGCGGTCGTAATACTCTTGAGGTCTGGTCCAAAACACATTTAAATGCACCATATGGATTTTACCAAAACGCTTTTCCGTCACTGCACGCTTAAGTAATTGCAATGTTGAATTACGGCGGTTTTGTTTAACCACAAATAAACGCACCCCAGCGTCATCACACGCTTTAACCATTGCTAGTCCATCTTCCCACTTGGTCGCCATCGGTTTTTCGGTAATCACATGTACACCGGCTTTCGCAGCTTTAATAGTTTGTGGTGCATGTATGCCACTCGGGGTACACAAGGTGACGATATCAAGTGTTTGTGAAGCGAGCAGATCATCTATCGAGTGATAACCCGGAACGCCGTATTTATTTGAATGCAGCTCTAACACTTCTGGGTTGTTATCGCACACCGCGACCAGCTCATATTCTGAATCAAGCTGCTCAATTGAGCCAAAATGATTTTTAGAAATACGCCCACAACCAACGACTGCTATTCGAATTTTTCTATTTTTTATCATATTAATCACTCTAATTTGCTACTTTTTATCTCAGTGATAGTCCACGGAAATCGCATGAACATCACCGCCCGGTAAGGCTTTCGAGAACCTTACTTAGGTAGTTTTCGTCCATTGCGCAGTTCATCCGTTTGCGTTTAATGCCACCTTTAAAGGTGGTTTCACTCTTTAATAGGTTCAAACACATCTGCCTGATCCTTGCTAAAGCCTCTGCGCGATCATCGACTCTAATACGAGAGTTGTCCTACGGAAACCGCATGAAC
>NZ_JAHGUP010000010.1 GCF_001989995.2 Vibrio anguillarum | reverse complement strand
CTAAGCGGAGAAGAGCCCTTGAGATAATCCATAGGTCACTAAATTAGCAAAATCCCTAGCACACAAATGTCCAAAAATGACCTAGAAATTGATCAAACTATACTGTCATCTAACATTTAATCGTGTTGAAAAAAGAGCTTCTATCAGAAGCTCTTTGAGTTAGCGATTTTTACTGGCTTGCTTTTTCAATTCAAAATCGAACTCGTCGGGAAATAACACAACGCCTTCTTCATTCTCATTGGGGAACACTACCACCGACAGTTCATCTTCTTCTAGGCCCGAAGTCCAACGGCTGTGCCATTTGTTCAAAGAGATCGCTTCCGCTTCACACGCTTGCCACTCGCCTGTTGCCCATGCCTTGGCAAACTCTTGGTTAGGCCACACAGGAACACAATCATCTTCTTCTGTGTTGAGCATGACACAACCGTGCTCATCTTTTAGTATCCAAACTTCACGGTTTGCAACAATGGCTTTAATGCAGTATTTAAAACGTTCTTCTTCATTATAGCGATTGATTGTTTCTATCTGTTCTGTGGTTAATGCGTCTGCCATAGCCCGGCTCCATGCGAAAGTTGGGGAATATAAAAACGCCTACAGTGTAGCACTGCAGGCGTTACATTTAGAATCTTAAACAATAAGATGATAAAAAGGATTAAGCCAATTCAGCTTGCAGCCAAGGCCAACCTTGTTTCTTACGGCTTAAGGTATTTTCCATCATCAACATGTCATCTTGTTCGTGTTTGGCCAGTTTTTCAGCCCATTCACCAGTATAAAGAAGACGGGTCTGCGCGGTGGTAATGTCGGTCAACATCACGGCAGCAAACGCAAGGCCTTCCTCTTCGCAGCGACGAACTAGGTCTGCTTGAATGGCGTCAATCATGCCATCGACTTGTTCAAGCGTTGCCAATTCCACTTGACCAACCACCACATCACGGCCGTTGAATGGGTAAGCTTTCAAATCTTTCTCAACAAGTTGAGCGGCAGATAAACCTTCAATGTCTGTTTTCGCAATCAAAAGCGCTTTAATAAAGGCATCAAGGTCTTCAACCTCAGTAATTTCAGCCAGTGCCAGCACCGCTTCTTTATCTTTTGGTGTGCACGTTGGAGACGCAAAACCGACCGTGTCAGACAAAATCGCAGACATCATCAATATGGCTAAAGGACGTGTGATTGGCGCATTTTCCATCTTGAATAGGTTGAACAAGATAGTACAGGTACAGCCAACTGGCCAAATCCACGCTTCTAGCGGATTCACTGTCATTACGTCGCCTAGGCGATGATGGTCAACAATACCGAGAATTTCCGCTTGGTTGATATCATCAGGTGCTTGCGCAAGATCGGTATAGTCCACAAGCCATACTTTTTCGCCCGCGACGCTAGTACGAAGTTCAGGTTGATCAACACCGGCTGTTGCAAGAATGTGTTGAGTTTCACGGTTAATTTCACCCTGACGAACAGGCGTTGCTTCTAGACCACGTGCTTTAAGTAATTCAGCAGTAACTAATGCACCACAAATGCTATCACTATCTGGGTTTTTATGACCGACAACGAAAATCATCTTTCTTCCTATTTTAATGCTATTTGATGGCCTATCGAAGGTGATAGGCGAGATTGCTCACAAAGGCCGATACTTTACCTGATTTTCAGAATTTGTCATGGCTTGTGGTTAAGAAATTATGGCTAATTTAGCGCAGCATTCCGCTACCCCGAATCATTCAGTTAACCTGAGCACTCTTAACAAGGGCACTCCACTAACAAGAGGTAATCACTGCTCGGCTGGTTAAGCCACTTGCCAAGGAGACTTCAAATACTTTGACTGGCTCTGGCGAAAGCTTATCTCCTGTCCAGTAGTCATACCAATCCACTGGCTGGCTCGCTGTTAAGGTATAGTCACACGCCTCACCTTGGTAATTGAATAAGCAGTGCAGATCATTGCGTTCTGTTAACTTTAAAAATAGGTGATTGAGAGCCAATGAAGTTGGCTTAGCCGCATCTTGGTTGTGTTTGCGCCTAATCATTAACTTATTTAGGCTCTGCTTAGCAAAAGAGGTCAATTCTGGGAGTGGATCACCTGAAAGCAATAAACCACCACACGCAAGCAATACATTGCGATGAAATTCATAGCTGACGCGATCGGTCGATTGATTCGCAAGCGACGTCAGTGTTGCGCAATCAGGATCAATTTGCCATAACTTGCGGTGCTGCCAACTGCGATAAAAAGTCTCTTTAGCGATTTGTTCAAAGCGCTGTGGCGAACGCTCGACATCGTCCGAAACACGCATGGCATCCACCAGCCCCAGTGACGGCCACATCGGCGCATTGCACCCAAGTAACCATGCCTCTCCCGCGCCTTCTGCGATCGCCTGCATCCCTAAACGGTACGCTTCAACCCCCGTCACTCCCGACTGATAACGCCGTCCTTTAAGTGCTCCCCAATAGTTCGCATCCAACTTAAACAGCTCAACCCCCCACTCTTCTTTCATGGTTTTGATCACATGGGTTAAGTATTCCTGCACGTCAGGATGAGAGCCATCCAGCACATACCAAGGTGTACAACGCCAGCCACCGTAGGTTACTTCTTCGGCTTTCAGTGGCTGTCTTTGAGCATTTTGTACAAACCAATCTGGATGTTGCTTAAACAATTGAGATTCAGCTTGTGCAATGAAGGGAGCGAGCCAAATTGCAGGTTTTTCCCCCGCTTGTTTGATCTCTTGGATCAGCGCTTTAACACCACGAGAAAACTTATCGGACGGCGTCAACCAATCGCCCATAAACGCCTGATAGCCATCATCCAGCAGCACCCATTCTAGCCCCGAAAGTTCTCC
Organism: Vibrio anguillarum; assembly: GCF_001989995.2. Taxonomy (GTDB): domain Bacteria; phylum Pseudomonadota; class Gammaproteobacteria; order Enterobacterales; family Vibrionaceae; genus Vibrio; species Vibrio anguillarum. The sequence goes on along the minus strand of NZ_JAHGUP010000010.1, from coordinate 5,301 downwards.
TTGCATTGCCGCAAGGTTGGTTAGGATGTGCTGTTCATTAACATCGGCATAATAGGCATACCATGAACACCATCCAACGGGCGCAGGTTTTGCCACACCAGCACGCGGCGTATGATGACAACTAATATATTGCGCATACTGTTGATACAAACCTGATAATGAATCACCTTGCAAAATAACGACGGACTCTAAACTGTTATTTGTCCAATCTTGTGGATGGGTCTGCTCACCATCAATGGAAGCGACTAAATAGGTGCCCGTCCTTTCCTCAAGAATTTCAAAATAGCCAGCAAAACGGTGGCAAGAGGTAAAACCAAACAGTTGGTATCCGGTGGATTGTTCAATCACCAGCGTGTTGTAATAACGTTGGCTGTCTTGCTGTGGGTAAATCCGGTAGCTCAAGCTATTGTCAGGACAACGCCCCACATCCACCGGATGATGCGGCGAACCTGCAGTTTGCGCTAGCATTTGAAAACCGTCACCAATCACTCGTGCGTCCGATTCAACGTCAAATAGAGTGCGAAACAGCGAGTAGTGATCGGAAATGGGCGAGTTATGTATTCCTGAATAGGAAAAACTGATCTCATCGCCTTGCAATTGGGCAATCAAATCCGGTTGAAGTAACTCAACTTCTCGATGACATGGCAGAGTGATCGTTGTCATAACACCTCAGTACAAAGTACAAATTGTTGTTCTGGCAGTGTCTAATGAATTCGCGTTGCATGTAAGTTGTTTTGATCACGTTTTCTCTTTGACGTGGCTCCGTATGCTGTTTTATTCAACAATGAGAACGCCCAAGGTACAAGTTTGGATGTGACAAGTAAAACGCCAGCATGTTTGCTGGCGTTTCGTTGAGCTAATGACGGAATTACGCCACTTCGATTGGTCCACCGAATGACGTCACTGGTGGTACTTTACCAGTAAATTTCTCGAAATCGACAATGCAAGTATTGGCTGAAGTGGCTTGCGCCAGCTCAGATGAACCGACATCGAGTGTGAGTGTATTTGGATCGCCATAGGTGCAAATAGCTCCCTCTTTCTCATTCAACGGGCCATACCACGCCCCCTCTTCGATGCGGATCACGCCACGCGGGTAGTAGTCACTTAAGACTGCACCGGCCAATAACTGGCCGCGATCATTAAATACGCGAACTAAATCCCCTGCTTTAATGCCTTTTTGTTTCGCATCGATTGGGTTGATATACACGGGCTCACGGCCATTGACAGCATAGGTCGCGCGATACTCTTCTGACTCACACATTTGTGAGTGCAAACGCTTATCTGGGTGGCAAGATTGTAACCAATATGGATGCTTATCTGAACCCGGACCGCCGTGCGAACGCTCGGTTTTTTCAAACCACATCGGGTGATCTTGGCAATGTTCATAGCCATAACGCCCAATCTTACGTGACGTAATCTCGATAAAGCCAGACGGTGTACCCAGTGCGTTTATCTCAGGGTCTTTACGGAAATCGGCATGGCGAACCCAAGGTTGGCCTTCACCAAAATCCAGTACACTCTGCTGCCAAAACTGTTCAAATTCTGGTAAATCAAATTTACCCGCGTTGGCTTTTTTACAGTCGTTATAGAGCGAACGGACCCACTCCATCTCATCCATGCCGCGTGTGAACTCTTCATGGCGGCCAAAGCGACGCGTCAATTCAGTGAAAATCTCAAAGTCAGTACGCGATTGGAACAAAGGATCAACCAAACGGTGCATGGCAATCAAACCCTTGCCAGAATAAGAACCGTACACATCGATATCATTGCGCTCAAACTGAGTACAGGCAGGAAGAACGATGTCGGAGAAACGGCAAGTCGCCGTCCAAGCAAAATCGATCGTGACGACGGTTTGAAGCTTGCGGAACGCCTTCTTCATTCGGTTACGATCTTGGTGATGATGCCACGGGTTATTGCCTGAAATAACCATCATTTTGTAATCAGGTAATTTTACGCTAGAACCGTTGTAGCGGATCTCTTTACCCGGCTCTAGCAAGCAATCGACCCAACGGGCAACAGGAATTGTTTTACTGTAGCCGTTGTAGTTTTCGTTGTCCCATTTCGGTTTTGAACCCGTATCTAGGTTACGTGGAAAACCGCCGGGCGAGGCAAAACCGGTTGATGGAACCCCAATGCCAGAATAGTGATGTCCGTAGGAGATCCCCCCGCCTGGCAGGCCAATTTGACCAACCATCGCCGCCACAACCGCACCAGCCCAGTAAGGCTGTTCGCCATGCTCTTGACGCTGAATACACCAACCAAACAGTAACTGAGTTCGGCCATTAACGAGCATACGTGCAAATTCGCGGATCTTATCGGCTGTTACGCCACAAATCTCGGCGGCCCATTCTGGCGACTTAACAATCTTATCTTTCGTTTCGCCTTGAACGTACTGAATAAAAGGTTCAAATCCTAAGCAATAGGTTTTGATGAACGCCTTGTCATACAGATCTTCGTTATACAACACATGTGCCACCGCCAGCATAAATGCTACGTCGGTCTGTGGGTTAATGTACCAATGGTCACTGTTTAGGAAGTGCTGAGTTTTATTCTTGACTGGATCAACAGAAATAACATTGATCTCTCCTTTCGCCACTTTTTCTTTCAACTGATCAAGGTAAGGAAAGGATTGGTGCGTTTCACAGTTCCAGCCAACTTGCAGGTTTTTTACCGGGTCGGTCGCCCACAAAACAATGTTGTCTGAATGCTCAAGAATTTCCGACCAAGAGGTTCCTTGGGCATACACTTCTGTCGAACCTAACACGTAAGGAAGAATGGTTTGGCCTGCACCTGTTGAGTAATCGCCCACTTTGGTGATGAAGTTACCGTGCATACCTACAGCGCGTTGCATCATCGCTGTGCAGTTGTGAAATGAACCCGTTTGGTTCCAACCCGTTTGTCCTGCATGCAGCGCCCAAGGGCCGTACTCTTTTTGTACGCGCTCAAGTTCACGATAAAACAGATCCAACGCTTCATCCCAAGTGACGCGGATAAAACGGTTGTTGCCACGTGTTTCGCCGCTGTATTTATGTTTTTTGAGCCAATCAAGGCGAACCATTGGGTAACGCACTCGTGATGGGCTATAGATAATACCTTTGATTCCGTTGAGCATATCAGTGGGGTGCGTGTCTGACTCTAGCGGCTTGACCGATTGTACTTTTCCGCCATACACATGTGCGCGAAATGCGCCCCAATGAGAGCCTGATACTTTCCAACTGCCTGTGGTTTCTGCCGCGTTAGCCGATGTCGAGACCAATAAACTTGGCCCAATAACCGACGCCGCACTGGTGGTTGCTACACCTTTAAGAAAACTTCTTCGTGTAATCGCCATATTTAAAACTCCGTTTGACGTGGATTAATGGTGACCTTCAGCAAAATCTGAAGAGTGTTTTTGTAGGTACTTCAAGACTAACGCTTCGCTGTCTGTGTCGAAGTTGACGAATGCCATCATGCCGTTAAACATGCCAGGCCAAGTGTTCGCATCAAAATGCGCTTCATCCGGTTGGCTATGACAGACAGAGCAGTTCGTTTTATAGGCCTCACCCGCTTTTTCCCAAATAGGATCCACGCTATCGAGCATGGCTTGTTTTTTCATCCACACTTTCGCGTTTACTTTTTCCCAAGGTAGACCGGTAAGATCATCGACACGTTTTTCACCAACAGTGACGATTGCATCATTTTGTGCCGCTTCTTTCATCAAGGAGCCCACAGCGATGTTCATACCAAAATCTTCTTGGATCACACGACCAAAACCTTTTGCTTTACGCCAACCATCAATTTCGATTTGAATCATCTCTCCTTTCTCATCCAATACCGTGACTGCCGATGCTGGGTTCAGAAGGCCGGCTTCGACTTTGGCTTGCGCATCTTCATAAATAGGTAAGAAGCGAACGCTCACCACTTGCTTGCCGACCGAGTAATCGGTTTTAGATGCCAACTGCTCTAGCTCGCCAATCAGTCCACCTGAGCTATCCATATTTTTAGGCAGGTTGTGGGCGATCCCTTTATGGCAATCTAGGCAACTTTGATCTTTTTCCGCTGCTTGTTTCATCTGAATACGCGCGGTTGCCGACATCTGTTCGAAATCCATCGAATCGTAATTGTGGCAATTTTTACATTCCAATGAGTTGTTGGCTGAAAAGCGCTCCCACTCATGCTTGGCCAATTCAATACGGCGCTCTTCGAATTTTTCAGGGGTACCTAAATCACCAAAAACTTGCGCAAACACCTCCTTAGAGGCTTGCATCTTACGCGCAATTTTAGCGGTCCATTCGTGTGGTACGTGGCAGTCTGGGCAAGTGGCACGTACGCCTGAATGGTTTTTCCAGTGCACTGTTTCTTGCAGCTCAACATAAACGTTGTCGCGCATTGTGTGGCAGCTGATACAGAATGCTTCTGTGTTGGTGGCTTCCAGTGCAGTATTAAAACCGCCCCAGAAAATCACACCGGCGATAAAACCGCCCATCGTGAGCACACCAAGGCTGATGTGCACGGCTGGACGAGTCATAGTGCGCCAAATTTTGACTAACAATGATTTCATGATTCGCTCTCTTAAATTTTCGATCAAAAGGATTACGGGTGAACCGTGGAATTAACCGTGCGCACCAGGAGGACCAAAGAGGAACACTTGCAGCATCCAAACAATGAATCCATAACCGCCGACAAAGGCGATACTTAAGATCGGAAAGAGAACCACTGTGATTAAGAGGAAAGACTTCCACTCAAGCGAACGTTTCTCATTACTCTCTATTTTATTAACATCACTCATACATTTGCCTGTTTTGTATTTCAGTCATTTTGAGCAGCTCGACGACAGAGCTCAGCTTATTACCATTTCTGATACGAAATGTTAGACCATACTCTTTGTAGGGTTCAATCGATTCCTACCTTATATAGCAAGGAATCCACTACTTTTTTGAGCTCGCACGGAGTTGTGTTTGATTAAGAATTTATGTATAGAAATGTGAGTAGTTGTGTCAATTTAATTTCTTTTCATAAACGTTAAACAAGAAACAAAAAAGAAACAAAATGAATTGCAAGATAGGATTGAGGTGCGAATTTCTTCCCGTTAAACGCTCAAATGGCAACCGAAATGTAACGCTATTGTTAATAGAATGAGGAATAGTTAGATGTCGATCACCGCTCAGGAATCGGTGTTATATTCGCCCCACTTCAGTGCATAATGCACTGCCCACTGCTGGGTTTTTGTGCACTTCTTGATAGAATTCATCTTACACACTGGCTTTAAAACAGCTTATCCACAGAAAATGTGGATAAGCTGTTTTAAAGGTATAAATAGTG
>NZ_JAHGUP010000009.1 GCF_001989995.2 Vibrio anguillarum | reverse complement strand
GACATCGCCAGGCTTTGAATTTATAAGAGCCCGTTTGTAAGAGCGGGCTTTTTAGTCACTTGTGACACAAGATACAGTGTGCTGATATGGCTCAGTCGGTAGAGCGCATCCTTGGTAAGGATGAGGTCCCCAGTTCGATTCTGGGTATCAGCACCAGTTTTATAGCTCTGTAAGCTAAAAGAATTTGCTTGGCGACCATAGCGTTGTGGACCCACCTGAACCCATGCCGAACTCAGAAGTGAAACACAACAGCGCCGATGGTAGTGTGGGGTCTCCCCATGTGAGAGTAGGACATCGCCAGGTTTGAATTACGAAACCTCAGCAGAAATGCTGAGGTTTTTTTCTATCTATTCGTATCATTTAGTATCATTCAATGTCCAATCATAGTGATAGCTGATACTCTTTTTCTCGCTTTTTAGTGCCTTGTTGTACTGCACTAAGTGCTCAAATAATTGCTGTTTCGTTCCAAAATCTTCAGCAAACCAGTCATAAATAGAAGACAGAACCCATTTATCATTGGTGACCTTTACTCCTTTTTCGCTATTGATAAACTCAGTGGCTGATTTCTCCAGTAATAATTCAGTATTTTCTGCTGTGAAAGCCTGCTTTTGTAAGTTTGGGCAGCCAAGGCTTGCGCAGTTGACCGCATAATGGGTTCGAGGATCTTTCCAAATGGGTCTTAAAATTCGATGTTCAATATCATTGAGAGTCAGCTCTTTTTGATTGATGGTAATGATCTTTTGTTCCCAAGGGCCAAATGAAAAGAATCCTCCTAGTTTAGTGATGGATGATATTGGGTAATGACCGACGATTAAGTTAACTGTTAAGGCATTATATAAGTTGACCCAGTAAGCATATTGTTCCAGCTTTGCATACTCTCTTGGATCAAGGGCTGATAATTGTGAAATATAGAGCTCTAACTGCTCCTTATCTTTTGAGTTGACCCTTTGATAATCGAAGAGGCTGTTGTGATTTTCTTGGATTAGATAAGTATCAAGTGTTGTCTGCCAAATTTGATGTGAAATGGCTTGTGTATTTTCTTCATTACTAGAGTTCCAATAATCCCATAGCTGTGATTTAGGAGCAGAAAATACATTCGTTGACCCGAGTGTCAAACATAGCGTTAATAGATATTTCATCGTTTACCTCTCATCTCATAGGTTATATGACCTAGGTAGGGATTGATAAATTTCAGATAAAATAAAAGGTTGGTGCATCTACACCAACCTCGGGAAATTAAATCGATACTCGCTATTTCAAAAAGCTAGGAATTTTTGTTTCATAATCAGCGATTTTATCTTCGTGCTGTAGCGTCAAACCGATATTGTCTAATCCATTAAGTAAGCAATGGCGACGAAATTCATCAATTTCAAATGAGTATGTTTTTCCATTGGCTTTAACTTCCATTCGTTCAAGATCTACAGTTAGTTGAGCACCTTCATTTCCTTCAACAAATTGGAATATTTCATCAACTTCTTGCTCTGTAAGGCGGACTGGAACCATTTGGTTATTGATTGAGTTACCATAAAAAATATCCGCAAAACTGGGTGCAATCATGGCTTTGATGCCGTAATCCGCTAAAGCCCAAGGGGCATGTTCTCGTGAAGAACCACACCCAAAGTTTTCACGAGCAAGTAGAATGCTCGCTCCTTCATAGCGAGGTTTATTCATGACAAAATTTGGATTAGGTTGTTGACCTGCATCATCTAGAAAACGCCAATCATGAAAAAGGTGTTTGCCAAAACCAGTGCGATTTACTTTCTGTAAAAATTGCTTAGGGATAATGGCATCTGTATCGACGTTCGCTGCATCAAGAGGAACGACCAAACCTGTGTGCTGTTTAAAACCTGACATTGGTGATCCCCTGTTTAGTTGAATGTTGAAGAATGAATATTACGGATATCGACAAAGTGTCCAGCGATGGCGGCGGCGGCGGCCATTGCAGGACTGACTAAATGTGTGCGGCCATCTCGACCTTGGCGGCCTTCAAAATTGCGGTTGGATGTTGATGCACAACGCTCACCTGCACCGAGCCTGTCATTGTTCATAGCCAAGCACATTGAACAGCCCGGCAAGCGCCATTCAAAACCCGCTTCAATAAATATCTTATCCAAGCCTTCCGCTTCCGATTGCGCCTTAACTTGCTCTGAACCTGGAACAATCAATGCTTGAACGTGTGGTGCGACTTTTTTACCTTTCGCGACTTGAGCTGCTGCTCGCATATCTTCAATGCGTGAGTTTGTGCAAGAACCGACAAAAACTTTATCCACTTTGTAGTCTGATAAGGATTTACCCGCTTCAAGTCCCATATACGCTAATGCTTTTTCTGCTGATGCTTTTTCGACAGGATCACTAAAGCTATCGGGAGATGGAATGGTTTCGTCGACAGCAATTACTTGGCCTGGGTTTGTGCCCCACGTTACTTGTGGTTTGATGTCCGCGGCATTTAGGGTAACGACTGCATCGAATTTGGCATTATCATCGGTTTTTAGCGTTGCCCAGTACTCAATGGCAGCTTCTAAATCGTTTCCTTGAGGAGAAAACTTGCGACCTTTAATGTAGTCGAAAGTAGTCTGATCAGGGGCGATAAGACCGGCTTTTGCTCCAAGCTCAATCGCCATATTGCACACCGTCATACGACCTTCCATTGAAAGATCGGTAATCGCTTCACCACAAAATTCAACGACATAGCCTGTACCACCGGCCGCCGTTGTTTTACCTATAATGGCTAGCACGATATCTTTAGCGGTGATGCCTGGAGCGACTTTGCCTGTCACCTCAATTTTCATCGTTTTCGCGCGAGCTTGTTTCAATGTTTGGGTTGCAAGTACGTGCTCAACTTCTGATGTACCGATGCCAAACGCTAACGAGCCAAATGCGCCATGTGTTGCTGTGTGTGAGTCACCGCAGACAATGGTCATACCGGGAAGAGTAATACCTAATTCTGGCCCCATGACATGAACGATGCCTTGGTATTTATGATTTAAGTCGTAGAGTGTTACGCCAAACTCAGCACAGTTCTTTGACAGTGTTTCCATTTGGATTCGAGCCATCTCACCCGAGGCATTAATGTCTTTTGTGGTGGTTGAAACGTTATGGTCCATGGTAGCGAATGTTTTACTCGTCTGACGAACTTTACGTCCCTTTTCGCGTAAACCATCAAATGCTTGCGGTGATGTCACTTCATGAACGAGATGACGATCGATATAAAGGATGGGGGTTTCCCCTTCAGCTGACACCGCAATGTGGGCATCATAAATTTTTTCGTATAAGGTTTTTGCTTGCGACATTGCTTCTTCCTTGAGCTCTTTGAGCTTTATAAAGGACTAGGCGAGCCTAGTCCTACTAATTATGAGTTTAAAATGTAGCTGGCAATTTTATCGCCCATTTCAGAGGTTGAAAGTGCTGCTTTACCACTGGCAAGATCTGCGGTGAGTTCGCCTGCGGTAAGCGCTTTTGATACGGCATTTTCGATAGCTTGAGCGGCACTTTCTTCGCCTAAGCTATAACGTAGCATTAAAGCGGCGGAAAGAATTTGTGCAACTGGGTTAGCAATGTTCTTTCCTGCGATATCAGGTGCAGAGCCACCTGCTGGCTCATAGAGACCGAAATTGCTTTCATTAAGGCTAGCGGAAGGTAGCATGCCCATTGAGCCTGTGATCATGGCGCATTCATCGGAAATGATGTCACCAAAAATATTAGAGCACAGCATGACATCAAATTGAGAGGGATCTTTAATGAGCTGCATAGTGGCATTATCGATATAAATGTGTGAAAGCTCGACGTCCGGATAATCTTTTGCGATCTCTTCCACGACCTCACGCCATAAGATAGAGCTTTGTAATACGTTCGCTTTATCGACGGAGCATACTTTTTTACGACGTAATTGTGCGGACTCAAACGCTATTTTTGCAATGCGTTCGATTTCGTAGCGGTGGTAAACTTCGGTATCAAATGCTTTTTCATTTGCCCCTTCGCCTTCTCGTCCTTTGGGTTGGCCAAAATAAATACCACCAGTCAATTCCCGAACAACCACAATATCGAAGCCACGATCGGAGATATCGGATCGTAAAGGAGAAAAGCTTTCTAAGCCTGAGTGAATTTGAGCAGGACGCAAGTTACAAAACAGTTGAAAATGTTTGCGAAGCGGTAGGAGAGCGCCGCGTTCTGGTTGGTCGTTGGGTGGTAAATGCTCCCATTTAGGACCGCCTACGGAACCAAACAATACGGCGTCTGCCTCTTCACATCCTTTAATTGTGCTTTCAGGCAGCGGGCAACCGTGGTTATCAATCGCAATCCCGCCGACATCATGTTCTTCTCTGGCAAACCGGATAGCATGTTTTTTTTCAATCGCATCCAATACCTTGTGTGCTTGTTGCATTACTTCTGGGCCGATACCATCACCTGCAAGAACGGCAATTTTGTATGTTTTGTCTGTCATGTTAGTCCTTTACTATTTTTATATTTGCTTGCCCCAGTGAGCTCTAAAGACTGAAAGCTCTAATCTAGGTACGTTAAACGGTTGCCACTTTCTTTTGTTTAATTTCTGCAATTTGATCGGCACGATGAATGCTATTGATCACGTGCAATAAGGCTTGTCCTGATGCTTCGACAATATCCGTAGAGACGCCTGTACCGTGATATTTTCGCCCTTTGTAGTTGGCAATAATATCGGCTTGCCCGAGTCCATCTTCACCTTCGCCCTTGGCGGTAAGGTCAAATTTATCCAATACGATCTCATAGCCAGTTAGACGGTAAATACATTGGTAAAGCGCATCGACAGGGCCATTACCAACGGCAGCTTCACATTTTTCTTCAGCACCACAAAGCAATTTAATACTGGTGGTCGCCATAACACTGCCTGATTGAACACTCAAATAGTTCAATTTGTAGAAATCGTCTTCATCACGCAGATTTGAAAAGTGCATCAACGCTTCTAAGTCATAGTCAAACACTTGGCCTTTACGATCTGCCAATTTTAAGAAATCTTCATACAAGGCATTGAGGTTGTATTCGTTTTCATTGTAACCCATGCTATCCATATGGCTTTTTACTGCGGCGCGGCCACTGCGGCTCGTTAAGTTCAGCGCTTGGTTTTTTAGGCCAATTGACTCTGGAGTCATGATTTCGTAAGTGTTTTTGTTTTTCAACATGCCATCTTGATGAATGCCTGACGAGTGGCTAAATGCGTTGGCACCGACAATCGCTTTGTTACTTTGAATCGGCATATTGCACAGTTGGCTAACCAACTTACTGGTGCGGTGGATCTCATCATGCTTTAAACCAGTATGTACGCCGAGGAATTCTTGACGAGTTTTGATGATCATCGCGATCTCTTCCAGTGAACAGTTACCAGCGCGCTCACCAATACCGTTGATGGTGCCTTCTATTTGCCTTGCGCCAGCCTGTACAGCGGCAATCGAGTTTGCGACTGACATTCCCAAGTCATCGTGGCAATGAACGGAAATAATGGCTTTATCTATGTTAGGGACTCGCTCAAACAGCATCTGAATAATGCCACCAAATTCGCTAGGAACAGTATAACCGACCGTGTCTGGAATATTGATGGTCTTAGCTCCGGCATTAATTGCGGCTTCGACCATTCTACAGAGATTATCAATGGGCGTTCGGCCCGCATCTTCACAGGAAAATTCGACGTCATCGGTGTAGTTACGGGCGTGTTTCACCGCACTGACTGCCATCTCGAGCACATCATCATAACTGCGGCGCAATTTATCTTGCACATGAATGGTTGAGGTTGAAATAAACGTATGGATACGAAAAGCATCGGCGACTTTCAGAGCTTCGGCCGCTGCATCAATATCTTTTGCTACCGCGCGAGAAAGCGCGCAGACGCGGCTGTTTTTAATGTGTTTGGCAATCGTTTTGACCGATTCAAAATCACCTGGGGAGGAAACTGGAAAACCTGCTTCAATAACATCAACACCAAGGCGCTCTAATGCGTAAGCAATCTGCAGTTTTTCTTTAACGGTTAAGCTTGCTGACAAAGCTTGTTCGCCATCACGTAATGTGGTGTCGAATATAATGACTTGATTATTCATGTTTGCTCCCTTGCACCGATGGTTAATCGTTTACTTCCTAAATATAGTTATAAAAAAACCCGCATCTCAGTGCGGGCTCTTGTCATCTTGTGTGGTGTTTTTCTTCCACAACCTACCCGCGCGAATGGTTCACGATAAGGAGCAGGCCCAGCAGGATAGAAAAACGGATAGTCATTCGTAACATTCCACAAGATTAAGTTAACAAATTAGTACCGTACTCGACTTAACTCGTCAACCATTAAGTTGTTTTTTTATTCATATCGGATCAGTTTTAGTCAAAAGCGGTAAAAATGAGCAGAATTGGTAGAGAGGATCACTTTTTGTAGCACGGAATGTTTTCACGCAAGAACGTTTGTCATCGGTTAAATTCATTCATTCTCCAACAAACAGTCACGTATTTGTCATTTTAAACTTCTACGTTTAGAGCGTAAGAGGTTTATGGAATGACAGGAGTCGCTCATGCGTGCCATCGGACAAATTGTTAAGTTTGACGTAGCGTTTTCGCTATTTTGTTTACAGCATCGTTTTAATCAGCCTGTAGCGCAGATCAGCAAAGCTATTTCCCATACTGGGGATGGGCATTTGTACGCGTTGATTGGTGCTTTAGCTTGGTATTTAGACCCGCTTAATGGCCACCTATTCTTAATGGCTGGACTGGCCGCTTTCGCGATTGAACTCCCTATTTATTGGGGATTAAAAAATAGCTTTCAGCGTCGTCGCCCTGAAGAGTTTTCTCCTTCATTCATTGCCTTTATTACCCCTTCGGATCGCTACAGTTTGCCCTCTGGTCATACGGCTGCAGGGTTTGTTATGGCGACATTAATTGGCCACTTCTATCCTCATAGCGATGCTTTTGTCTTGGTTTGGGCTGGCTTAATTGGCGTATCTCGCATCCTACTTGGGGTTCACTTTTTGACGGATATCGTGATTGGCGCGCTGCTTGGTGTAAGCAGCGCAAGATTTGCTTTGTGGTTGCTGGAGAGAGGCTTTTGAAAATTCTGTATGGTGTCCAAGGCACCGGAAATGGCCATATTGCTCGTTCACGAGTGATGAGTGAAGCGTTGAAAGAAGCCAAAATTGATGTGCAATTTCTCTTTTCTGGACGTGAAAAAGAGAAATACTTTTCGATGGAAAGTTTCGGTGATTACAAAACTCGGCGCGGTTTTACTTTTGAAACTGAACAGGGACACGTAAATTACGTTAAAACGGCGCTGAATAATAATTTGCTGACTTTCGTGAGTGAGACAAAAAAACTCGATTTGTCTCCGTATGATCTGGTCATTAATGATTTTGAACCAGTATCGGCATGGGCGGCTAAACAGCAAGGTATTCCGTGTATTGGGATAAGTCATCAAAATGCATTTCGTTATAATGTGCCTTTGAAAGGGGCAAGTTGGCTGGATAAACAGATTATTCAACAGTTTGCACCTGCCAATTACCACGTCGGTTTACATTGGTATCATTTTGATCAACCGATCCTTCCTCCGATTATCTATCGTTCAGAGCAGCATACGTCTAGCGAGCATTTCATTTTGGTCTATCTTCCATTTGAGCATGTTGATGATATTCTTGAGTTGCTTTTTCGTTTTTCAAATCAAGCATTTATTTGTTATCACCCTTCCTTAATGGAAGCGCAATCCGTTGAAAATGTTGAGTTGCGTCCCTTATGTCATACCCATTTTCAATATCACTTGCATTGCTGCGATGGCGTAATTGCTAATGGTGGCTTTGAATTACCATCAGAAGCACTTTCATTGGGTAAAAAGCTGCTACTTAAGCCACTATCGGGTCAATTTGAGCAGCAAAGTAACGTTGCCACTCTTGAGAATCTCGGGCTTGCTGCATCTATGGAGTTTTTGGACCCGTCGGAGTTACGCCGTTGGTTGGATGAAAAACAGGTCGAGCGCGTTGTCTATCCTAATGTAGCGAAAGCCTTGGTTGAATGGGTACAAAATGGCAAATGGGATAATCATAAAGAGCTGAGCCAGTCTTTATGGCGACAGGTTGATTTCCCTAGTTATGTGTCATTTAGCTAATATTGACGAAATGCTTTGAATTTTGACGTAATTAATTTATTTGGTGAATGTATCAAGGTGAAGGCTTGTTATTCATCACTTGATTCAATGTTTTGAATAAAATGCATAAATTTTTCTGTTTTATGGTTTTTTATAAAAATACATCGTACTGATAAATAAGGACAATCTTTTTGTTTGGATAAAAAAAACTGATATTTTATCAATCTTGTTGCCAATCGATAAATGCTTAGCAGATAGTAGCCTCCACCCAGCTGTGTCTGGGTAAATATAATAAATGGCAGGTTATCTATTCTAAAAAATTACTTTTACGGTATTGACGATAACAACAAGAGGCGTCCCAAAAATGTTAGATAAAAAAGATGCAATGAGCGCTATTGCTAGTTACCGCATGGAAAGCACATTACGTGGTGTAGATTTAAACCTGCTGACGGTTTTTGATGCAGTAATGCAAGAGCAAAATATTACCCGTGCCGCTCATAATTTGGGTATGTCTCAGCCAGCAGTCAGCAATGCTGTAGCGCGTTTGAAGGTAATGTTTAATGATGAACTGTTTATGCGACAAGGGCGAGGTATTCAACCTACCCAACGCGCACGTCAACTGTTCGGTCCGATGCGTCAAGCACTGCAATTAATCCGTAATGAACTGCCAAGTTCGGTGTTTTCTCCTGAAACATCAACCCGCTTATTTAAATTAGCGATTTGCAGTCCTTGTGATATGCGTTTCGCGCCGAAAATTATGTCATCAGTTCATGAACAAGCGCCTTTGGTCCAACTTCATCTTGATGCGGAATTTAACCGTTTGTTAGCCGAGCGTATGCGTTACCAAGAGATCGATTTTGTGATTGATTACGCGCGTTTTGATGAACAAGGGTTCTCCAGTACGGAAATTTTCCAAGATGAATTAGTGGTGGTGGCATCTAAGTCTCATCCTCGCATCAATGGCTCTGTTAACGTTGAGAGCCTAACAGCTGAAAAGCATGCGAAGTTATCTCGCATCCATGGGCAACGTAGCTTTTCTGAGCAAGCATATCGCGAATTAGACTGTGTTCCTTATTATGAAGGGACCAGTTTGAGCAATGTGCTTTATGTGGTCGGACAATCTGAGTTGGTGACGATTGCACCTCGTTGGATGGTTGAGAATGCGGCTAACCGAGATCAGTTACAAATCCTCGATTTCCCATTTGCAAATGGTCAAATCAGTGGTTATCTCAGTTGGCATGAGTCTAGTGAAAAAGACAAAGGCCATATTTGGCTGCGTGATCAGTTAATGATGATTTGCGGCGAAGTTGTTGCATTAAACTAACGTTTACCCGTTAATTTGTACTGTGATCTAAACTTAGTGATACTCCTCTTTGAGCCTTGAATTGGTTATATCTATTCAGGGCTTTTTTGTCTGTAGAATTAATTGATAACTTTGACATCCGTCAGTTGCCTTTTTTGCTTCTAAATGTACACTTGTGCGCTCAAAAAGCTTACATGTGTAAGCTACAGGTAAAAAAGATGCCCAATTTAAATTTCCATATCGTAAAAAGAATTCGTGAACAGATTGTCAAAGGTGGCGAGTGCATTGCTCTAAAACACAAAATAGAGAAAGAGTGGCATGGGATCAGCTGGAAGCAATTTGGTCAACGTATCGATGCGATGTCACTTGCACTTTTAACGCAAGGTATAAAAATCCAAGATAAAGTCGGGATTTTTTCGAATAATATGCCGCAGTGGACAATAGCTGACTTGGCTGCTTTGCAGTTAAGAGCCGTTACGGTACCTATTTATCCAACTAATACGCCAGCGCAGGCCAGTTACATTATTCAAGATGCTGATGTCAAAGTGCTCTTGGTCGGTGAACAGGCACAATACGATGCGGCACTGGATTTTTTTGATGAGTGCGAACAGCTTGAATTAATTGTCGCCATGAGTGATGGCATTGATCTAAAAAGTTTTCAACATGGCATCCATTGGCAGACTTTTATTGAACAAAATACAGATGGCCAGCAAGCGGAATTAGAGTCTCGCCTTGAACAGGCGAATATGGATGATCTGCTGACGCTCATCTATACCTCTGGCACCACAGGTCAACCTAAAGGCGTGATGCTTGATTACCGTAATATTGGCGCTCAGCTTGAAGGGCATGATGAGCGGTTAAACATCTCTAAGGATGATGTGTCACTCTGTTTTTTACCATTGTCACACGTGTTTGAACGGGCGTGGACTTTTTACATTCTTTACAGCGGTGCAACTAACTGTTATTTGCAGGATACGATGCAAGTACGTGATGCATTGAGTGAGCTAAAGCCAACGGTAATGTGTGCCGTTCCTCGCTTCTACGAGAAAATTTTCTCCGCTATTCACGAAAAAGTCTCGAAAGCGCCGTTGCATCGAAAAGTGCTGTTTACTTGGGCGGTCAATATGGGGGCTAAGATGGCTCTTTGTCATCAAGAAAAGCGCCAACCATCCTTCATGCTGAAAAAGAGTTACGCGTTAGCGGATAAAATCGTGTTGTCTAAATTGCGTGCATTGCTTGGTGGGCGGATTAATTTCATGCCTTGCGGTGGCGCGAAATTAGATGAAACCATCGGCCGATTTTTCCATGCCATTGGCATTAACGTGAAGTTGGGCTATGGCATGACGGAAACCACAGCAACGGTTTCTTGTTGGGATGATCGGTGTTTTAATCCTGATTCAATAGGCATGTCGATGCCAGGAGCTCAGGTCAAAATCGGTGACAACAATGAAATTCTTGTTCGCGGACCAATGGTTATGCGCGGCTACTATAAAATGGCTGAAGAAACGGCGTTAGCATTCGATGAACAAGGTTTTCTCAAAACAGGAGATGCTGGACACATTGATGAACAAGGTAATGTCTTCATTACTGATCGTATCAAAGAGCTGATGAAAACCTCCGGTGGTAAATACATTGCGCCACAAGTTATTGAGGGAGCGATTGGTAAAGATCACTTTATTGAACAGATTGCGGTGATTGCTGACACACGTAAATTTGTATCGGCTTTAATTGTACCTTGTTATGACAGCTTGGAGGTTTACGCCAAAGAGCTCAACATCAAATATCATGACAGATTAGATCTTATCAAGAACAACCAAGTGGTTGAGATGCTGGAAAAACGAGTCAATGATTTGCAAAAAGAGCTAGCCAAATTTGAGCAAGTGAAAAAGTTTAAATTATTACCTAAGGCTTTTTCAATGGACAAAGGTGAGCTGACGCCGACTCAGAAACTGCGTAGAAAAGTCATTAGTGATCGTTACCAAGATGAAATCGAGGAAATGTACAAAGAAAAGACTAAAGGTGAGTAAGATTATCTTAAGATAGTTTTTTCATTGTTTAAAAATCCTCCACTTGCTTTTCAGATAAAGCGTGGGGGATTTTTTATATTACGACGGAAGTTAAACCTCGCTTCCTCATAACGCTATATTGCCGCATGGTAATATTTTTTGCTTTATTTTTGCTAATTACTCATGGATTGAGCTGTTTTTAATGCCGGTTTTACGATAGTTACCTAATAAAATCCCATTTAACCAAACATTTGCCAAAGTGTGCGCTATTTGGCGTTCGACCCGATGATAAGAAAGAGTTACAGTTGTTGCGTTACCTTGTTTTTTGTTATGACAAAAGCAAGACATAGCCGAAAGTGGAAAGTTTTCGAATTAGGCTACAAATAAGCCCTAAACTATGTAAAACCAGGCCCATTGACTGACCATGTGTTGGGTACTGGTAAGGAGAAAAAATGGCAACGCAATCCAATCAACAGATGTTATCTGGCGCAGAGATGGTGGTTCAATCTCTGATCGAAGAAGGTGTAGAGCAAATATTTGGATACCCAGGTGGTTCCGTTCTTGATATTTACGATGCGCTGCACGCAAAAACCGACCAAATTAAACATGTCCTTGTTCGCCACGAGCAAGCGGCCACGCACATGGCAGATGGCTATGCTCGAGCAACCGGAAAAACGGGTGTGGTACTTGTTTGTTCTGGCCCAGGGGCGACGAATACCGTCACAGGGATTGCTACCGCTTACATGGACTCGATTCCAATGATTGTTATTTCAGGCAACGTACCAAATAACCTCATTGGTAACGATGCGTTTCAAGAATGTGACATCGTTGGGGTTTCTCGTCCGATCGTCAAACACAGTTTTCTTGTAAAAAAAGCTGAAGATATTCCTGAAACCATTAAGAAAGCCTTTTATATTGCCTCAACAGGGCGCCCGGGGCCGGTCGTGATCGATCTGCCTAAAGATGTGATGAATCCTCAGATCAAACTCCCTTACACGTATCCTGAGTCGATCAAACTGCGCTCATACAACCCAACTACTTCTGGTCATAAAGGGCAAATTAAAAAGGCGTTAAAAGCGTTGTTAGAAGCCAAAAAACCCGTATTGTACATTGGTGGTGGCGCTGTTATTTCAGGCGCAGATCAGCACATTTTACAACTGGCTGAAACGCTCAATTTACCCGTAGTCAGCACGTTAATGGGGCTTGGTGCTTTCCCTGGGACTCATAAAAATGCGTTAGGCATGCTTGGAATGCATGGCATGTATGAAGCCAATATGGCGATGCACAATGCGGATTTGATTTTCGGTATTGGCGTGCGTTTTGATGACCGTACAACCAATAATCTAGAAAAGTATTGCCCGAACGCTAAGATCATGCACATTGACATTGATCCTTCGTCGATCTCTAAAAATGTGCCAGTCGATCTGCCGATAGTGGGATCAGCCGAACAAGTACTGGAAACTATGCTGCAATTGCTCTCTGAGCAAGGTGGCTGTAATGATTCGCAGGCGCTTGAACTATGGTGGCAAGATATCCAAAGCTGGCGCGACCGCCAATGCCTAGCTTATGAGAAATCCAGCGAACGCATTAAGCCGCAGCAAGTGATTGAAACTTTACATAAACTGACTAATGGAGACGCATATGTGGCCTCCGATGTTGGTCAGCACCAAATGTTCGCCGCACTTTATTATCCATTCAATAAGCCTCGTCGTTGGATCAACTCTGGCGGTTTGGGCACCATGGGGTTTGGTTTACCCGCTGGAATGGGGGTTAAATTTGCCATGCCAGAAGAAGAGGTAGTGATTGTCACTGGGGATGGCAGTATTCAAATGAATATCCAAGAGCTTTCCACTGCGTTGCAATATGATATTCCAGTGAAAATTATTAACTTAAACAACCGTTTTCTTGGCATGGTAAAACAGTGGCAAGATATTATTTACCAAGGACGTCACTCTAATTCTTATATGAGTTCTGTTCCCGATTTTGCAGCAATTGCAGAAGCTTATGGCCACGTTGGCATCCGTATCTCACAGCCTGATGAACTTGAAGCCGGGCTTAAAAAAGCACTCGATATGAAAGATCGATTGGTTTTTGTTGATATTAATGTGGATGAAACGGAGCACGTCTACCCAATGCAAATTAAAGGCGAAGGGATGGACAAAATGTGGTTAAGCAAAACGGAGAGAACATAATATGAGACACATTATTTCAATATTAATGGAAAACCAATCGGGTGCTTTGTCTCGCGTTGTTGGTCTATTTTCTCAACGTGGTTATAACATTGAATCACTAACGGTTTCGCCAACCGATGATGCAACATTGTCACGCTTAAACATCACCACTAAGACCGATGAAATGCAACTTGAACAAATTCAAAAGCAACTGCATAAGTTGATTGATGTGCTTAAAGTGCAAGAAGTGTCGGAGTGTGAACACATTGAACGTGAGCTGATGATGGTGAAAGTCAAAGCCAGCGGTTTTGCGCGCGCCGAAGTGAAACGTACGGCTGATATTTTCCGTGGGCAGATCGTGGATGTCACTGCGGCGCAATATACTGTGCAGCTTGCTGGAACCAGCGAAAAACTCGATGCCTTTATTCAAGCGTTGTCGGAAGTCACTGAAGTAATCGAAGTCGCGCGAAGTGGTGTGGTAGGTATTGCTCGCGGGGAGCGAGCGCTTAAAGCTTAATTTACTGAGCTCCCTATCGAAATAAGTAAGGCCACATTTTATGTGGCCTTTTTGTCGTTTGGTGCTTTTACTAGAGAAGTGCTTAGTGAAGAATACGCGCACGAATGGTGCCGCTGATGCTTTTCAGCTTAGTAAGAGCTTCCGCAGAGCGAGCGGTTTCTACGTCAATCACTACATAACCGATATCCGCTGACGTTTGTAAATATTGAGCGGCGATATTGATCCCTTCTTCGGCGAAGATGGTGTTGATTTGTGTCAGAATACCCGGACGGTTTTCGTGAATATGCAGTAAACGCGAACTATCACGGTGAATTGGCAGTGATACTTCAGGGAAGTTCACGCTTGATAAGGTTGAGCCGTTATCTGAATATTTTGCCAACTTACCGGCTACTTCAATACCGATATTTTCTTGTGCTTCTTGCGTTGAGCCACCAATGTGCGGTGTCAGAATGACATTATCAAAATGCATTAGTGGGGATTCAAAAGGTTCAGAGTTTGTGGCGGGTTCTTCTGGAAATACATCTATTGCCGCGCCAGCTAGATGGTTTGATGCCAATGCATCGCAGAGTGCGGGAATGTCGACTACCGTTCCGCGTGCTGCGTTGATAAAGATAGAGCCAGGCTTCATGCGTGCAAACTCTTCTTTACCCATCATATTTTTAGTATCTGGAGTTTCAGGCACATGCAGAGAAATGACATCACATTTATTCAGTAGCTCGCTCATCGTATGTATTTGCGTTGCATTACCGAGTGAGAGTTTGTTTTCTATGTCATAGAAATAGACTTGCATACCGAGGTTTTCGGCAATGATACCGAGCTGGGTGCCAATGTGGCCATAGCCAATAATACCTAAGCGTTTACCGCGAGCCTCATAAGAGTTATCAGCACTTTTTTTCCAAATACCACGATGCGCCAATGCATTTTTTTCAGGAATCCCACGCAGTAGTAGCAGTGTTTGGCCTAAAACGAGTTCAGCAACACTACGAGTATTTGAAAATGGTGCATTAAAGACAGGAATCCCACGTTTTGCGGCTGCATTCAGGTCAACTTGGTTGGTGCCAATGCAGAAGCAGCCGATAGCAACCAACTTCTCTGCCGCGTTGATTACCGCTTCAGTCAAATTAGTGCGCGAACGAATTCCGATGAAGTGAGCATCTTTCACCGCTTCGAGCAGTTGTTCATCACCCAGAGAACCTTTGTGATACTCAATATTGCTGTAACCGGCAGATTGCAGTACTTCAACCGTTGAAGGGTGTAGCCCTTCGAGGAGTAAGATTTTGATTTTGTCTTTTTCGAGTGAAACTTTGGCCATTATTCTCGTCCTTAAAAATGGGAAGGTGGGCAAACACGGCGCACATAAAGCAAAAGGGCTAATGTAAAGAGGAAGATTAACCATTTTGTTGGAAGACAAACGTTTTCCTTGTGCGTCTTCTGACCAATAAAGTAACAAACTTTTTTTGTTTTGGGTAAGAAAATTACGAAATAAGGCATGATTTTCTAGGGCATAGCGAAGAAAAACGGCACCCATGGGTGCCGTTTGTAATGAAATAACGGAAAGTAGCCTTATTTTGTGACTTACTCTTCGATTTTGGCACCATTTTCCGTGCCAGTGATGACGACATCAGCACCTCGGTGAGCGAATAAACCGACGGTTACTACGCCGACAATCCCATTAATTTTATCTTCTAATGCTTTAGCATCAGTAATTTTTAATCCGTGCACATCCAAGATAACGTTACCGTTATCCGTTATTACGCCATGGCGATAGGCTGGATCACCACCAAGTTTAACCAGTTGACGTGCCACATAAGAGCGCGCCATTGGGATCACTTCAACTGGAAGTGGGAATTGACCTAGAACATCGACCGCTTTTGTGCCATCAACGATACAAATGAATTTATCCGCAATAGCGGCAACGATTTTTTCTCGAGTGAGCGCAGCGCCGCCGCCTTTGATCATATCGCGCGCAGGGTTGATTTCATCTGCGCCATCAACATAAATATCGAGTTGATCGACATCATTGCAGTCGAACACTTCAATACCTAGGCTTTTTAGCTTCTCTGTTGAGGCGATAGAGCTTGAAACCGCACCTTTAATATCATCTTTAATCGAACCCAGTGCATCAATGAAGTGATTCACCGTTGAACCCGTACCCACACCAACGATGCTGCCTTTTTCTACATATTTGAGTGCGGCCCAGCCGGCGGCTTTTTTCATTTCATCTTGAGTCATGCCAATCTCCTGATATCGATTTATAGTGACGGTAATGTTGCGGGGCGATTATAGCCTCAATAATTTATGATTCCCATTGCCAGATTTGGCTTGGAGTCACTATTTGAGGTAAAGGTATATCCCATGCTTCGCTCGGCAGATGAGTTACTTGTTGGCAATCATGAGCTAAACCTATGGGTAGGGCACCTTTACCCGTTTTAAACCAAGCTTCTAACGTACGATCATAATAGCCGCCGCCCATCCCGAGCCTTTGCCCTGTTTGATCAAAGGCCACCAATGGTGTGCAGATGATATCTAGCTCATTTACTGGTTTGATCAATGTTTGGTTGAGCTTGGGTTCGGCAATGCCGTATTTATTTCGCGTCATTATGGTTTGAGCATCATAGCGCAAGAACAATAAATTCCCACTCGAGAAGGGGTGTAAAACGGGAAGATAGGTCTGTTTGCCTTGTTGCCATAACCACGCTATGAGCGGTTGTGTTTCAAGCTCACCATCGGTCGCTAAGTAGAGGGCAATGTGCTGACTCGTTAAAACTTCAGGCAGTGTTGAAAAACGAGAAACAAGTTCAATTGAAGCGTGTTTTTGCTGCGTAGGTGATAGCTGTTTACGCCGCTGGCGGATGACTTGACGAAGTGTGTGTCGAGTGTTTTGCATAAGGATACCCCAGAGTGCCGTTGCGGATTTTGGCCCTTGAACCAGCTGGTTCAAGGCGGATCAGCAATGGTAACCGCAGGCTTCTCGGTACGAGCCGAGCTTGCTCAATAGCTACCAAGTACTAACCCTTTGGTGTTGCTTATCGGCTCAGGGACTTAAATCCGGCTGACAAACACTCTAGGGTAAATTTGGTTACGCTGGTAAAGACTACTGCTGTCCTAGCTTCACTTTACTGATGGCATCTTCAAGAGATGCAGCGAGCTGTTCCATGCGCTCGGTTAATTGATTTTGTTGGCCTAGGCTCTCATTGTTTTTGGTTTGCAATTCATAACAAATGTTGAGCGCAGCAATCGTGAGTAGCTTTACCTCATTGGTAACTTTAGTACGCTCTGCCATCTCTTTCAATCGGTTATCAAGATCTTGCGCCGCTTGGATTAAAGACTGCTCTTGTCCCGCAGGGCAATTCACACGAGTCAATTTTCCTAAAATTTCTACGTCTACCGCTTGATTACTCATGATGGATGAACTCTTATCGCGCTGTCTAAGATGGTGCCACTCACATGCCCATCGAGGTGGAAACTATAGGTAAAGCGGCCCTAAGATTCAAGCTTTTCAAAGCGAGCAGTAAAAAATGAGGGACTAAAAACACAGTTATTAGGCAAATTGAGTAAAAGCTACCCACAATTAACGCTTTGAGCATTTTCGCATTGGAAGCTAAGTGGTAGGATCGCGCTTATTTGATTTTATTACGAGCTTCCCATGAGCGAAAAAAAACTACCGGATTATCTTTCTCTTGCCACTGCCCTTCAATCTGCAGCACTTGCGGTTAACCCTGCTGAGTTGCATGGGTTGCTAACGGGCATGCTGGCGGGTGGTCTGGGCTTAAATGATAAGAGCTGGCAGCCACTTATTTTTGATTACACTAACGAAGGTATGGGTTGGCCAGATCGTCCATTGACATTGGCTGAACAAGTACTCACCTTTACAATCGAAGAGCTAACTGGCAGCGAGATGGAGTTGTCACTGCTGTTGCCAGATGAAGAGGCGAGTGCCAGTGTATTTGATTTGGCTGATGGCGTAGCCGACTGGGTAAATCACTTCATTTCTGGGCTTGGCTTGATTGGGGTTGTTTTGAAAAAAGCGTCCGCAGAAACTAAGGAAGCCTTGGCTGACCTAGAAGAAATTGCCAAGCTCGGTATTGATGAAGAGGATGATTTGGATGAGCAAGCTCAACTTTTGGAACACGTTATCGAGCATATAAAAGCTTGTGTGTTAACAATTCATGCTGAATTTGGTATCAAACCTCTACAAGAAACTCAGCCGACCGTGCATTAAAGAGAGATGACTGTGAAGCAATTTGATGTGATTATCGCTGGTGGGGCGATGGCCGGTGCAACACTGGCGTTGGCCTTAGATACGCTTTCTCAAGGAAAGCTTGCGATTGCTGTGGTCGAAGCGCATCCGCTGGATGATAAGCTCGCCCATCCCGGCTTTGATTCGCGTTCAATTGCTTTATCCTACGGTAGCGTGCAAATTTTGCAAAATCTCTCCTTGTGGCAGTCTCTGCAAGAGGTCGCCACCCCGATTACACATATTCATGTGTCGGATCGATCTCATATTGGGATGACCGATATCACTTGCCAGCAACTCGATTTAGAAGCATTAGGTTACGTGGTTGAATTGGCCGATGTTGGGCAGATTTACGCGCAAAAAATGCAGCAGAGCCCGCATATTGAGTTATTTTGCCCAAGCGCGGTTCAGCAAGTGGAACGCAGTATGGATAAGGTCACTGTCACCCTTAACGATCAACGAACGATCCAAGCTAAGTTATTGGTCGCAGCTGATGGGGCGATATCGACCTGCTGCGAGCAAATCGGCCTCATCCAACAAGAGCATGATTTTGAACAGGTCGCGGTTATTGCTAATGTTGTGAGCTCAAAAGCTCACCAAGGACGAGCGTTTGAACGATTTACCGCCGATGGTCCTGTCGCGTTATTACCAATGAGTGATCATCGACTCTCTTTAGTTTGGTGTTTACCTCCCGCGAAAGCCGAGCAAGTTTTTTCACTCAGTGATGAGGGTTTTTTAGCACAGCTTCAAGATGCGTTTGGTTGGCGTTTAGGGCGAATGAATAAAGTGGGCACTCGTGCCTGCTATCCATTACAACTGCGTTATCGAGAGCAGAACATTTCACATCGTTTTGCCATTGTGGGCAATGCCGCTCAGACATTACATCCGATTGCGGGACAAGGTTTTAACTTAGGTATTCGAGATGTGGCAAGCTTGGCGGATGAGCTTATCAAGCAGCAAGCCGATGTTGGCTGCTATCGCGGTTTACAAGCTTTTTCCCAACGCCGAGAAGCGGATCGTGATGCCACCATTAAGCTGACATCATCCCTGGTGCATCTCTTTTCCAATGATTGGCTAACCACTCGTATTGGTCGCAATGTAGGCCTCATGATGATGGATAATTTACCGTGGCTGAAAATGCCGCTACTGCGCCGAACGCTTGGCGTAGTGAATAGATAAAAGGGTCTGTATATGATGCAAAGTGTCGATATTGTCATTGTGGGTGGCGGAATGGTTGGCCTTGCACTGGCCGCCGCATTAAAGCATAGCGAACTGCGCATCGCCGTGATTGAGGGCCGAGTACCTAGCCTTGAACTTGCAGAGCTGCCGGATGTGCGAGTCTCCGCCTTAAGCCGTTCCAGTGAAATCATGTTGCGAAACCTTGGTGCATGGCAAGGCATCATTTCTCGTCGCTCTGCGCCTTATTCGGCGATGGAAGTGTGGGAACGCGATAGTTTTGCGCGGATCGAATTTAGTGCCAATCAGATGACTCAGCCGGATCTGGGACACATTGTTGAGAACCGCGTCATTCAATTAGCCTTACTCGAACAAGTACAAAAGCAAGCGAATGTGACACTCTTTATGCCCGCTCAATGCCAATCTCTGGCTGTCGGAGAAAGTGAGGCGTGGCTAACGCTCGATAACGGTCAATCACTCACCGCAAAATTGATAGTAGGAGCCGATGGCGCAAACTCTTGGGTTCGTCAGCAGCAAGACATTCCATTAACCCATTGGGATTATGGACACAGTGCGCTGGTGGCAAATGTCCGCACGGTGGAACCACATCAATCGACGGCAAGGCAAGTGTTTACACCACAAGGTCCGCTGGCCTTTTTACCTATGTCTGATCCTCATATGAGCTCAATCGTTTGGTCTACAGAGCCCAACCGAGCGCAGCGCTTGCTCAGCCTGTCTGAGCTCGAATTCAATAAGATACTGACCGCTGAGTTTGATCATCGTTTAGGTTTGTGTGAGGTGGTCGGTGAACGTGCTGCTTTCCCACTTAAAATGCGTTATGCCCGAGATTTTGCTTTACAACGAATCGCACTCGTTGGTGATGCGGCGCACACCATCCATCCGCTAGCCGGGCAAGGTGTTAATTTAGGTTTACTTGATGCTGCAAGCTTAGCTCAAGAACTACTCGCGTTGTGGCATCAAGGTGAAGACATTGGCTTGCTCAAAAATTTGCGAGGTTATGAACGTTGGCGAAAAACAGAAGCTGCCAAAATGATTGCCGCGATGCAAGGTTTCAAAGACCTTTTTGAAGGTGATAACCCGGCGAAGAAACTGATCCGTGGCATTGGCATGCAGTTGGCTGGACAACTTCCTGGAGCCAAAGATGAGATTATGAAAAGAGCACTGGGTTTAAAAGGTGATTTACCTGATCTTGCCAAGAGTAAAATGGTGCTGCTTGAGCCCTAACAGTGATTAACCTAATGATGGCAAAAGGGCTGGCTTATGGCCAACCCTTTTAAAATTCTTTAATGAAACTCGTATTATGCGTAGGCGCAGCGTAGTCTCATGATTTCCTGATTCACTTCCTTCACCGTCTGAAAGTGGCGCTTGTCTGCGCGCTCTGGCAAGATCAGTTTGCCATTATCGAATTCAAATTTTCCAACCCCGTAAATATAGATTCTTCCTTTAAAAAGCCGACTTACGTGTTTAGCTATCATACCTGGCGTATAGCGCTTAAACAGTCTCATACTTCGATCCTTCTGTTATTCTAACACTGCAAATTATAAATAAATTACGCCTCTAATAGTGTGATTGCCATAGAGGAATATGCAGTTATTGATGACTCTTTTGGATATTTGTGCTGCCGTAGGCAAAATGTTGGATAAATACCCATGTTTGCGTGATTATCTCCTCAAAATAGTGCTAACAAAAAATGCTCAGTGCACCATTCACTTGGTGCATATTAAGCACGACAAATATTACACTTTAAAGAATAGCTGCTGTTTATGGAAAGTGTTAAATTTTGGTTAAGAATAGCCTAAAAAAAAGCCCGCTTAAATAATAGGCGGGCGAATAGTCACAGATGCATTACACAAAAAGTGGATGTCCTGAAACAATCAGTGGATTCACTTTTTTGCTGGGCAGGACAACTTTTCGTTTGCCCTGACCAGCATTATTAAGAGTACGTCAAAATAAACCTTGTGACTATTTATGTTTTAAGAATGACTAAAAATTCACCCCTGATGTTGTGTGATTTAGAGAGCGATCACGTGCCAATGTAATGGATTACATTATTGCATTCTTTTTCCTGAAATTTATTCGAGATAGGCGATTGTTAGAAAGCATACGCCTCGTAAAGAGGCGCATGGTCAATATGAGGAAGAAGCTTATTCGTCAGTAAGAGAGTAAGGGAGAGCTTGCATAAACCAACGAGTGTTTGGTTGGCTTGCAAGACGAAACTCAGTTTCTGGCTCGAGATTGTTTGGTAAGACTACTAAACCGATAGCGGTATTATCAGCAAACGTGTAATGAACCATTAATTGCCCAGCACTACGCCAGTTTTCTCCAACTGAGCGTTCGATCATGATTGGTTGATCATTACTTAGCGGTTGCTCAATGTTGCCTTGAAGGATGTACATTGCACGCTTATTAATACCTCGATATTTAGCGCGAGCGACGGTTTCTTGGCCTGTATAACACCCTTTGTTAAAGCTGATACCATTAAAGGCCTGAAGATTAACGGCTTGCGGTATGTGCTCATTTTGATCCGCTTGACCAAGGACGGGGACTGCTTCTTCGATATCAAAGCGAGTCCACGTTTCCTCGGTGACTTTCAGTGCTTCACTTTGCGTCATGAGCTGTTGCGCGGTTTGCTCTGAAACAAGTAATAGCCAACGTTGGGATGAAATTTTGATGGCGCTACCACCGTCAATCAAACGCACCTCACCTTCATCCGCCGTTAATGTGTTGATATATTGCTCAGCTTGTTCGCCCATAACACCCAGTGCGATGTCTTGGCTCTGGCTGATATTGACCTTAGAAAAAATAGCGTATTTTTTCAGCTCTCTTAATTCAGCCTCTATCGCTGATAAAGGCTGGAACATCGCATAACCATCGTGATGGTGGAACAGGCGAAAGACCGACCACACTTTGCCTTTCGCATCACAATGGGCGCCTAAGGTTGACTGTGTTGGTTCAAGAGTGACGACATTACAGGTCACTTGGCCTTGCAAATAGGCTTTTTTATCATTGCCTGAAATGATGATAGCGCCCCAGGATGCAAGATGAGTCAGCATCAGTGGTGAAAGTGAGTCATTGGCGGTTACTGCGAGAGGTGTCAATGTGTTTTGCCAGTCCATAGTCGTTACCTAAAGAGAATCTTGAGCCCCATGTTAATCCGGAATTTTTTTTTTGTCAGCTTGAACAGGGACTGTGACTCATCTACTAGTTGTATCTTCATCCAGTTGATACACTCAACGCAAATAAACATAAGGTGAGGAAAACCGATGTACACCACTGAAGAAAAAGCAAGAATCAAGTGGGCATGCCGTCGTGGAATGTTAGAGCTCGATGTGGTTGTGATGCCGTTCTTTGAAGAGTGCTTTGATTCTCTGAATGAAAATGAGCAACGAGATTTCGTTTCCCTACTTGAGTCTGACGACCCTGATCTATTTACTTGGATCATGGGGCATGGTCGTAGCGAAAATCTTGGGCATGCGGCAATGGTGGATAAAATTGTTGCTCACAACCTCAGCAAAGTGCGTTAATTTCGTATTATTTCCTTCCCATTTTGCCCGCATTACTAACTTCATTTGTTTGATGATAGCCGTGTGGGCATTATTGATATCGCCGATTCCACTTGTAACGCTCCCCTTATTTTACGCACCTCTTATCACGGCGCAAAAGAGTACCTCACTGTTAGTCCCTAGCTTAATCGGCCAATTCAAGCTCACGAGTCACGGTGAGTGGCAATGTGCCGACCAGAACCTGTCCATTGAAAAGGTTTCTACACAGTTTGCGTTTATGGTGTTGATCATTTATGCACAACAAGGTAAGCGCTATCTAGTGTGGCGCGACAGTTGTGTGGAAGCGGATTATCGCCGTTTATTGGTGCAGCTTCGGCAGGTTACCCATAACCAATCACCAACAATAAAGGAGCGATAAACGCTCCTTTATTCATTCGGTCAACTTGACGCTAACAGATGATCGTTGGCGAGGTTACTCGTCTGGCGTTAGGATAGTTGGGCCACTATTTTCGGCTAACTCTGGATAATCGAGCGTGTAGTGCAAACCGCGGCTCTCTTTACGTTGCATAGCACAACGCACCATCAACTCTGCCACTTGCAGTAAGTTACGCAGCTCAAGCAGGTTATTTGAAACGCGGAAATGACTATAGTATTCGTGGGTTTCTTGTTGCAGTAATTGAATGCGGCGTAGTGCTCGCTCTAAGCGCTTATCTGTGCGGACAATCCCCATGTAATCCCACATAAATAGGCGCAGTTCATGCCAGTTATGTTGGATTACGACCTCTTCATCAGAATTATTGACCTTACTTTCATCCCAACCGGGTAAGCTTGGTGGGAGCTGAGCCGTTGGTAATCCTTTTAAAATATCCTTTGCCGCTGACCAAGCATAAACGACACATTCTAATAGCGAGTTCGACGCCATTCGGTTAGCACCGTGCAAACCGGTGTAGCTAACTTCGCCGATCGCATACAGGTTATGCAGATCCGTTTTACCTTGTTTATTGACAATAACGCCACCACAAGTGTAGTGCGCCGCAGGAACAATCGGAATCGGCTCTTTGGTCATATCAATGCCCAAATCCATCAAGCGTGTATAAATGGTTGGGAAATGTTTTTCAATAAAATCGGCCGGTTTGTGGCTGATGTCCAGATACATACAATCAGCACCTAAACGCTTCATCTCATAGTCGATGGCGCGAGCCACGATATCACGAGGAGCCAGTTCGGCACGTTCATCAAAATCGAGCATGAATCGTGAACCGTCTGGGCGTCTTAAAAAAGCGCCTTCGCCACGTAATGCTTCTGTCAGTAGGAAATTACGTGCTTCAGGGTGGAAAAGACAAGTTGGATGGAATTGATTGAACTCAAGGTTCGCCACTCGGCATCCTGCACGCCACGCCATTGCGATACCATCACCTGAGGAAACATCAGGGTTAGAGGTATATTGATACACTTTTGAGGCGCCGCCCGTGGCTAAAACGACAAACTTAGCGCGGATCGTTTCAACGTGTTCCTCATTGCGGTTCCAAATATAAGCGCCAACCACTCTTTTTTTATCACCACCGATTTTATCTTCGGTGATTAAATCCAATGCATTGTGACGTTCAAGGATAGTAATGTTGGGGTGATTATGAACATTGTCTTGCAAGGAGGTTTGCATTGCCATGCCAGTGGCGTCAGCCGCGTGCAAGATGCGGCGATGACTATGGCCGCCTTCACGAGTTAAGTGATAGCGAGGTGCTTCATCACTGTCATTCTCTTCTCTGTCAAAAGGAACGCCGCCATCGATAAGCCACTGAACACACTCTTTAGCATGCTCGGCGATGAAACGGACAGTATCCTCTTCACAGATCCCTGCGCCCGCAATTTGAGTGTCTTCGACGTGTGACTCAATACTGTCTGATTCGTCAAAAACAGCGGCAATCCCCCCTTGGGCGTAATAAGTGGCACCTTCACTGCGTGGTCCCTTACTCAGTACAATGACTTTACTGTGTTTTGCTACGCGTAGTGCGAGCGATAAACCCGCTGCGCCACTGCCTACGACTAATACATCGCATAGATGTTCACGGTTTGCGTTCATAAAACTTTTAAATTCCCGAACTAGAGTAGAGTTGTCCAACTCTCATTTTAAATATGCATTGCATCTATCTATACTCTTGAAGTGATTCAGCCGCAAGGTTTATCCACTAACGGTATCGCTATGGCTTCAAGCCAATAGCAGTAGAGAAAGATTTGATGCAATACTTTGTAAATGCCATTGTCTTTCGTCTTATCGACCCTCACTATACTGGGGATCCCCTATAGTGAAATTAGATCATATTTATTGAATAATGCTTGGCAAATATTTTTAGACAGAATGGAACTTTCTATTCTCCCTTGAGTCACAATAGTGCTCATGTAAGCGGTGGTGTCAATACTACATTTTGCATAATGAATGCCCATATCTGAGAAGGTAAGGGGAATAACAATAGGAGTACAGGCTCGAATGAACGAGCAGCTGACCGATCAAGTATTGATTGAGCGAGTTCAGAGTGGAGATAAGCAAGCATTTAACCTTTTGGTTTTAAGGTACCAAAATAAAGTCTGCAACCTTATTTCTCGGTATGTGAGCAATTCCGGAGATGTAGCCGATGTCGCACAAGAAGCGTTCATCAAAGCGTATCGGGCTATCCCAAGTTTTCGCGGAGAGAGTGCTTTTTACACTTGGCTATACCGTATTGCTGTTAATACCGCTAAGAATCACATTGTAGCCCAAAGTCGTAGACCGCCCGCTAGCGATGTTGATGCTGAAGATGCTGAATATTACGAAAGTGGCAACGCATTAAAAGAAATATCGAACCCTGAGAACATTACGTTGTCGAAAGAATTGCAGCGGGTCGTTTTTGGTGCGATAGAAGCGTTGCCTGAAGATTTGAAAACTGCGATGACCTTGCGTGAACTGGATGGTTTAAGTTACGAGGAAATAGCAGAAGTCATGGATTGTCCTGTAGGAACGGTGCGTTCTCGCATCTTCCGTGCTCGTGAAGCGGTAGAAAAGAAAATTAAACCTCTTTTATAGCGCTCAAACTGGTAACGAAAATGGTGAATAAATAATGGCTGACAAAGAAAGACTTTCAGCACTCATGGATGGGGAAATGGTCGATAAAGCGCTCATTCAAGAATTAGAGCTCGACCAAGAAAGTTTGCAAACGTGGAAAAATTACCATTTGGTTGGTGATGTGATGCGTGGAGATGCCCCAGTCCGAGCTGAGTGGGATATTGCACAGAGCGTTGCATTAGCATTGGATGACGAACCCGCACACAGTCGTTTACAATCTGCTTCGGTTATTGATTTTCGTGATGCAAGCCGTGAGTCTCAGCCGACGCCAGCTCAAGCTCGTCGGCAGTTGCCGGCTTGGCTTTCCCAATTTGGCCAGGTTGCGGTTGCTGCGTGTGTGTCGTTTGTGGTGATTTTAGGTGTTCAACAATACGGTGGCCGTGATTCAGGAGTGGATCAAAACGACCATTTACCCGTACTGCAAACCATTCCGTTGGCTGGCAGCGCAGAGCCTGTGAGCTTAACGCGCGATTCAGTAGAGCGCCAAACCAGCGTGCAAGAACAACGTCGCCGCGTAAACGCATTATTGCAAGACTACGAGCTGCAACTTCGCCTGAACAGTGAAAGTGCAAGCCCACATAACGATGTACTTGAATCGGTAGTTGAATGAATAAATTTCTGATCAGTGCACTGGCGCTGTTCAGTTTGAACTCTACATTAGCCTTTGCAGAAGACCAACCTGCAGAGGCTTTGTTGCTTCAAATGAACGAGGCCAGTCAGCATTTAAATTATGAGCTGTCTTACATTCTGATTAAGAAAAACAGCATCGATCCACTGCTGTATCGTCATGCAAGTCAAGGCGATCAGCAATTTGCGCATCTCGTTTATCTCAGCGGCCCGATCCGTGAAGTGATTCGCCGTGGCAATGAAGTGAGTTACATTGAACCTGGGGTAGAACCGTTCACCATTGAGTCAAGCACTATGGTTGCGCCGACGATTCCGATGCTAACCAGCAATGTCACCGAATTAGGCCGTTACTACGATTTCGTCAAAGTTGGCCGTGCACGTGAAGCGGGCACGGCTTGCCAAGTGGTGCGAGTGGTGCCGAAAGATGGCTTACGCTATTCCTATATTTTGTGGGTAGATGAAACCAGTAACTTGCCATTGCGAGCTGATTTAGTCGATCGCGACGGCGAGGTGCTTGAGCAATATCGCACGATTTCTTACGCCATTAGCGACAAATTAGCGCAGGCGATGCAAGGGCTAAATGACGTTGAGTTACCCGAGGTATTGACGTTACCGAAAGGCAACCTTACCGAAAGTTTTTGGCAAGTGAGTTGGAAACCTGAAGGCTTTGAACCCAAAGAGCTTAACCGTTATCGTATGGCGATTACTGAGCGTTTGGTCGAGAGCCAGATGTTCAGTGATGGGCTATTTAGTTTTTCTGTTTATATTTCCGATAGTGACAACCATTCGCTGAAAGGCCAACTGGTTCGCCAAGGCCGCCGTACCTTGCATAGTGTGGTGAAAGGAAACAATGAAATCTCAGTGGTCGGTGATATTCCACCAGCAACGGCGCAGCGCATTGCTCAATCGGTGACGTTTGTCCAGCCTGCGGCGCCCTCAACAGAGGCAACCAAACCATGATGACGGCGTTAGCAACAGTCACCGCTGTTCAACCTGATGCTAAAGGGTTTCACGTTGAACTCAGTTGTCAGCAGCAGACAAGTTGCAGCAGTTGTTCGTCCTCCAAAAGCTGTGGCACAGGGATCGTATCGAAAGCGATTGGTAACAAAGCGCTGTTATGGCAACTCGATACGAAAAAACCAGTGAAGCAAGGCCAGACGGTTGAAATCGGTTTCCCCGAAAAAAGCTTGCTTCAATCGGCAGCCTTAGTGTATTTGGTGCCGCTTTTTATGATGATGTTCGGCGCTTGGCTGGGTGAGAGCCTCTTGGCCCCTTGGCTCGGTTTAGGTGAGGGCATCGTGATCATCATGGCCGCTGTTTTTATCGCGCTGGGGATCGGAATTGCCAAACGTTGTTCTGTGGTTCTTGAAAAACGATCGCAGCAAGAGGTGGTTTTGGTCCGAGTCCTTGGTGAACCTATCGCCTAATTTATGATGCGAACCCTACCGAAATTGGGTAGAATCGGCCAACTTTATGGAAACGCCGCTTGATGTGGCTTTCTTATGTCCCTTTTTTCAAGAGTTTAGTCATCCCAAATCTATGAAGCACATTCGTAACTTTTCGATTATCGCCCACATCGACCATGGTAAGTCGACCCTATCTGACCGTTTGATCCAAGTTTGTGGTGGATTAAGTGATCGTGAAATGGAATCTCAAGTTCTAGACTCTATGGACCTTGAGCGTGAGCGTGGCATCACCATCAAAGCACAGAGTGTGACGCTCGATTACAAAGCAAACGATGGCGAGACATACCAGCTCAACTTTATCGATACTCCTGGACACGTTGACTTTTCTTATGAAGTTTCCCGTTCTTTAGCCGCCTGTGAAGGTGCTCTATTGGTGGTGGATGCTGGTCAAGGCGTTGAAGCGCAAACATTGGCTAACTGTTATACCGCCATTGAAATGGACCTTGAAGTTGTCCCAATCCTAAATAAGATTGATTTGCCAGCCGCAGAGCCTGAACGCGTAGCGGAAGAAATTGAAGATATCGTCGGTATCGATGCTATTGACGCAGTGCGCTGCTCTGCGAAAACAGGCCTTGGCGTGGATGAAGTGCTAGAAAAAATCGTTTCTGGTATTCCGGCTCCTGAGGGCGATCCTGCTGCGCCGCTGCAAGCGTTAATCATCGATTCTTGGTTTGATAACTACTTAGGTGTTGTCTCTTTAGTGCGAGTGAAAAATGGTGCGCTGAAGAAAAATGACAAGATTAAAGTGATGAGCACAGGCCAAACTTGGGGTATTGACCGTTTAGGTATTTTTACGCCAAAACAAGTCGACAAAACCATGTTGAACACTGGTGAAGTGGGCTGGGTGGTTTGTGGTATTAAAGACATTCTCGGCGCTCCTGTAGGTGATACTCTGACCAGCGCGAAAGATCCGTGTGAAAAAGCATTGCCAGGCTTTAAAAAAGTGAAACCGCAGGTGTATGCGGGGCTTTTCCCTGTCTCTTCTGATGATTACGAAAACTTTCGTGATGCGTTAGGTAAACTGAGCCTAAACGATGCCTCGTTATTCTATGAGCCAGAAAGTTCGGCCGCCCTTGGTTTTGGTTTCCGTTGTGGTTTCTTGGGTATGCTCCACATGGAGATTATTCAAGAGCGTTTAGAGCGCGAATACGATCTTGACCTTATCACCACTGCGCCAACGGTAGTCTATGAAGTGAAGAAGACCGATGGCACGATGCTTTATGTTGATAGCCCTGCTAAATTGCCTGCGGTGAACGACATTGAAGAGATTCGTGAACCGATTGCGCGTTGTAACATTTTGACCCCTTCTGAATATTTGGGTAACGTCATTATGTTGTGCGTTGAAAAACGTGGCGTGCAGGTTGATATGGTCTATCACGGTAACCAAGTAGCCTTGACTTATGATGTGCCGATGGCCGAAGTGGTGCTTGATTTCTTTGACCGCTTGAAGTCAACTTCTCGTGGTTATGCATCACTTGATTATGGTTTCCAACGCTTTGAAGCTTCAAGCATGGTCCGTGTGGATATCTTGCTAAATGGTGACAAAGTGGATGCGCTAGCCATCATCACTCACAAAGACAATTCGCAAACGCGCGGTCGTCAAGTGGTTGAGAAAATGAAAGAGTTTATCCCTCGCCAAATGTTTGATATTGCGATTCAAGCGGCGATCGGTAACCACATTATTGCTCGTTCAACCGTGAAGCAGCTGCGTAAAAACGTACTGGCGAAATGTTACGGTGGTGATATTAGCCGTAAGAAAAAACTGCTTAAGAAGCAGAAAGAAGGTAAGAAGCGCATGAAGCAAATTGGTAATGTTGAGTTGCCACAAGAAGCTTTCCTTGCCATTTTGCACGTAGGTAAAGATTAAGCATTGCTTTGGCTTTCTTATGCATGCAGCAGTCACCATTTAAGTGAAAGAGTTTCGGCTCTTTCACTTTCGTATTTTTAGATAAGGGAACTCCATGGCGAATACATTTTCACTCATCTTGGTGATCGTCACATTAGTGACCGGCATAGTTTGGGTGCTGGAGAAGTTGGTGTGGGCGAAAAAACGTCAACAGAAGATGGCTGCTATTGAAGCGCAAACCAACGGCTTGGATGACAAACTCAGCGCCAAAATTTCCGCGCAACCTTGGTGGATTGAAAACAGTGTTTCCATCTTCCCTGTGATTGCTTTTGTGCTGGTGCTACGCTCTTTTGTGTACGAACCTTTTCAGATTCCATCTGGCTCAATGATGCCAACGTTGCTGGTGGGCGACTTCATCTTAGTTGAGAAATACGCTTACGGTTTGAAAGACCCAGTATGGCGTACTCAACTGGTCGAAACTGGTAAACCAGAGCGTGGTGATGTCGTGGTCTTTAAATACCCGCCGCAACCAAGCATTGACTACATCAAGCGCGTGGTCGGCATGCCGGGCGATACAGTTCGTTATAGCAGCAACAAAGAGATTTGTATTCAAGCTCAAGGTTCAACAGAATGTAAACAGGTCAAACTGTCCAATGTTGAAGAGAGTGAGTTCAACCAAAATGGCATCCCTTTAATTCAAGTGAATGAAAAGTTAGGTCAGATTGAACACCAGATTTTGATCAATCCATTGCGTCGTGATCGTGTTGATGCTTATCAGCCACGCCATGGCGTTAATGAATGGGTTGTTCCTCAAGGTCAGTATTTTGTGATGGGTGATAACCGTGACAACAGTGCTGATAGCCGTTACTGGGGCTTTGTTCCAGAAGCAAACTTAGTCGGTAAAGCGGTCGGTATTTGGATAAGTTTTGAATTTGAACGTGGTGCCGATAGCGTTTTACCTTCGTGGATCCCAACTGGTGTGCGTTTTAACCGCATTGGTGGCATTAACTAGGCTAGCTTTGGCTAGCCATCACTACATCGAGAGAGCATGAATTCTCCAATTAGTAAATTAGAAACTAAACTCGGTTATTCATTTAATGATCCCGAGTTTATTTCCTTAGCACTGACACATCGCAGTGCAAATGGTAAGCACAATGAACGTCTTGAGTTTCTGGGCGATTCAATTTTAAGTTTTGTCATCGCTGATGAGCTGTACCACCGTTTCCCTAAAATTAACGAAGGGGATATGAGTCGTATGCGCGCTACGCTTGTGCGTGGTCACACATTGGCTGAACTGGGCAGAGAATTTTGCCTAGGAGATTACTTAAAATTAGGTCCAGGTGAGTTGAAAAGTGGTGGTTTTCGCCGTGATTCAATCCTTGCTGATGCCGTAGAAGCCATCATTGGTGCGATTTATTTAGACAGCGATACCGAAGTAGTACGACGTATTATTTTGAGCTGGTATCAAGAGCGCCTTGACGCCATTGAGCCGGGCGTATCGCAAAAAGACCCAAAAACTCGCCTACAAGAGTTTCTGCAAGGTAGAAGAAAGCAACTGCCTATCTACACAGTGACTAATATTAAAGGTGAAGCACACAACCAAGAATTTACGGTATCGTGTGATGTAGCAGGAATGGGAACGCCTGTAATTGGTAAAGGCACCAGTCGTCGTAAAGCTGAACAATCGGCGGCTGAAATTGCACTAGAGCAACTGACAAATGGCTGATAACGAATTTGATTTGGATGCGTACTTCGCATCAAACACCAACAGCAATGAAGCAACTCCGGAAAGTGGTGAGCAGCACTGTGGTTTTATCGCCATTGTGGGTCGCCCCAATGTCGGGAAATCAACCCTGCTGAATAACTTACTGGGACAAAAGATATCCATCACATCGCGCAAGCCTCAAACCACTCGTCACCGCATTATGGGTGTCGATACAGAGGGGCCATACCAAGCGATTTACGTTGATACTCCGGGGTTACACATCGAAGAAAAACGTGCGATTAACCGCTTGATGAACCGTGCGGCAAGTAGTTCACTCAGTGATGTTAACTTAGTGCTGTTTTTAGTCGATGGCACTCAGTGGACCGCCGATGATGAAATGGTGCTCAACAAACTACGTAATGCTAACTTCCCTGTAGTGTTGTGTGTCAATAAAGTCGATAACGTGAAAGATCGTAACGATGTAATGATGCATATGCTAGAGCTATCGAAGAAGATGGAATTTGTTGATGTCGTGCCGATTGCGGCAAAACATGGCAAAAACGTCGATGTATTGCGTAAACATGTGCGTGAGCATTTACCTCAAGCCACGCATCACTTCCCTGAAGAGTATGTGACTGATCGCTCACAGCGTTTCATGGCTTCCGAGATTGTGCGTGAAAAACTGATGCGCTTTACTGGTGAAGAGCTGCCGTATTCAGTAACCGTTGAAATTGAACGTTTTGACTATAACCCTGAAACTGATGGTTTTCATATTAACGCGTTGATCCTCGTTGAACGCAGCGGCCAGAAAAAAATGGTGATCGGCAAAGGTGGTGAAAAAATCAAAACCATCGGCCGTGAAGCGCGTTTAGATATGGAAGAGTTGTTTGGTCGCAAGGTTTACCTAGAAACTTGGGTGAAAGTGAAATCCGGGTGGGCAGATGATGAACGTGCCCTTCGTAGCCTTGGTTATATTGACGATCTATAACCTCTATTCGAGGTGGGCGAGAACATCGCTCACCTTTGAGTGCTGATATGTCAGACGGTTTACAGCGCTGTTTTGTCCTTCATCGACGTCCTTATAGCGAGTCGAGCCTAATCCTTGATGTGTTTAGCGAGGAGTATGGCCGCGTTACCTTAATGTCCAAAGGCGCACGCAGTAAACGATCGAACTTAAAAGGTGCACTGCAACCTTTTACCCCCTTATTGCTTAAATGGTCAGGCAACGGTTCAATGAAAACCTTACGCCAAGCTGAACCGATTAGCCTTGGCTTACCACTCAGTGGTATTCATCTCTATTCTGCCATGTACGTCAATGAGCTGATTGGCCGCGTGCTTGCGCAAGAAGTGCCTTGCCCAGGTCTGTTCCATGATTATCTGCATGCACTCACCGAGTTAGCTCAGTGTGAAAATCCAGAACCAGCACTGCGCCGTTTTGAACTCGCGTTGCTAGCTTCAATGGGTTATGGCGTTGATTTCTTGCATTGCGCCGGAACGGGAGAAGCCATCGATCCTCGCATGACTTATCGCTATCGTGAGCAAAAAGGTTTTATCGCTTCTGTCAGGCGCGATAACCTCACGTTTATGGGCGATGAGTTGATTGCCATTAGTGAGCGGCGCTTTGTCAGTAAAGAGCAGCTTCAAGCGGCAAAACGCTTTACACGCATAGCGTTAAAGCCGTATCTTGGCGGCAAACCTTTAAAAAGCAGGGAGCTTTTCCTGCCCATGTCTAGTTTTTCCAGAGTACGGAGTATAGGAAAATGAGCGCAATTTACTTAGGCGTTAATATCGATCACATCGCCACGTTACGAAATGCCCGCGGTACCAAATACCCAGATCCCGTGCATGCTGCTGAAATGGCAGAGCGTGCCGGAGCTGATGGCATTACCATTCACCTACGTGAAGACCGACGCCATATCAAGGATCGCGATGTGCGTATTTTACGCGAGACGTTGCAAACTCGAATGAACCTCGAGATGGCCGTTACCGACGAAATGATTGATATTGCTCTGCAAACCCAACCTGAATTTGTGTGTTTAGTGCCTGAAAAGCGTGAAGAACTAACGACGGAAGGTGGGCTGGACGTATTAGGACAGCTTGACAAAGTGAAAGCGGCAACCGAAAAACTGACCGCTGCAGGCATCAAAGTCTCTCTGTTTATTGATGCTGATCGTGAGCAGATTAACGCGGCTAAAACTTGCGGTGCACCGTTTATTGAATTGCATACTGGTCATTACGCCGATGCAACAACCGAAGCGGATCAGCAAGATGAGTTAAAGAAAATTGCGGCGGCTGCGAGCTATGCGAGTGATTTGGGCATTACGGTGAACGCTGGTCACGGTTTGACTTACCACAACGTAGCTGCCATTGCTGCACTGCCTGAGATTTACGAACTCAACATTGGTCACTCGATTATCGGGCGTGCTGTATTTGATGGTTTGGAAAAATCGGTCGCCGATATGAAAGCCATCATGCAAGCGGCTCGCAAATAAGGTCTACCGATGGCGATTATCGGCTTAGGGACTGATATTGCGGAAATTGAACGCATAGAAAAAGCATTGTCACGCAGTGGCGATGCTTTTGCCGAGCGGGTGCTAACCCAAGATGAATTGGCGGTGTTCCATTCGCTCAAGAAAAAAGGGCGCTATTTAGCGAAACGTTTTGCCGCTAAAGAAGCGGCATCTAAAGCGCTTGGTACGGGTATTGCGCATGGCGTTAGCTTTCAGGATTTTACCGTCACCAACGACGCCAACGGAAAACCCGTGCTAACACTATCAGGTAAGGCTAAGCAGTTGGCTGCCACAGCCAGTGTGAATCACATTCACCTAACCATTTCTGATGAGCGTCATTATGCGGTGGCGACGGTGATTTTAGAGTCTTAATCTGTCGATCTTCTCTGCTTGCTGACAAGCAAATACTGCTGAGCTGCAAGCCCCTTTTTTCATTCGGTTAAATTGTCTCTTGGGTTAAATTGCTCATTCGCTTAAATACGGTTTAGCGGTGGCGATTACTTTGTCCATCTCATCTTGTAATTCAAATAACTCCGGTTCAACATCGCTGATGGATTTGCCTGAGCGCAATGCCTGTTCGAGCGCCGCGCACACTTTTTTCAAGCGGGGTACGCCACTGTATGAGCAACTGCCGTGCAGTTTATGAATATGGTGCAGTAAATCTTGAGTAGGGTATTCATCATCTTCCAACGCCATGCTGACGACTTGGCTCACCTGTGGAATCGAATCAACTAGCATCTGTAGCAGCTCTTTGGCCAAATCTTCCTTGTTGGCTGATTGTTTGAGTGCATTTTGCCAGTCAATAATAATGGTGTGATTAGGCTGCTCAGCTTCCTGTGACGGCGACGGTATAACTTGTTCTGTGAGTTGTAATTTCTCCAACTGTTTACGGTTGGCGTAGGGGTTCCAGTGTGCTAACACTTGCTGCAAGATGTGCTCTTCAATTGGCTTAGTGAGGTAATCATCCATTCCTTCTTTCAGCAGACGATCGCGCTCTCCGATCATTGCATGAGCCGTTACCGCAATCACGGGCGTTTGGTGATTGAGTACCGTTTTCTTAATTTCTTGGCAAGCGGTGACCCCATCCATCTGTGGCATTTGGATGTCCATCAAAATCATATCAAATTTCTGTCGGCTTGCTTGTTCGAC
Organism: Vibrio anguillarum; assembly: GCF_001989995.2. GTDB lineage: Bacteria > Pseudomonadota > Gammaproteobacteria > Enterobacterales > Vibrionaceae > Vibrio > Vibrio anguillarum. Next base: position 122,266 of record NZ_JAHGUP010000009.1, on the reverse strand, counting down.
CGCTTCTTGGCCATTCGTACAAGCGATGACGGTTTCAACACGTTCTTGCAGCAGGGCCATGATCAGTTTGAGGTTGGCAGGGTTATCATCCACCGCCATTACTTTCAGGGGCAGTGTATCGAGTGTGATCGGTAGATCTTGAATGACAGGCTGTACCGGTTGGTGCGCGATTAACAGTTGCAGCAATTTTTTACGCGACAGTGGCTTGGTAATGCACTGCACTGGATGATGCTGCATTAAATAATCGGATAGTGCGAGCTCGGTACTTGGTGTACCGATAATCACGTTGTCGGCAAGCTGAATAGCCTTTGTGACCCACTGCTCAACCAAATTTAAATCAGTCTCTCTACTTGGGGCTAAATTGAGTAATACATAATCGAAGCGATCCGTCTCTTCTGGCATCACCGCTCGATATGTGACGCTCAACCCTGCCTGCACCAACATTTGCTGGATGATGGAGGCGGCTTGCATATTGGGTTCAACGAGTAACAGCTGTTTATTGCTCAAAATATGTGGGTCAAGCCAGTCGCTCATCGGCATTTCAGTGGTATTAAGACGCAGCGTAAACCAGAAGGTGGAACCTTGGTGAAGGCGGCTGGTGAGGCTAATTTCGCCGCCCATGTGGCTGACCAATTTCTGAGTAATAACCAAACCAAGTCCAGTGCCGCCGTAGCGACGAGAAATACTGGCATCGGCTTGGCTAAAGGCTTGGAACAGCTGTGCTTGTTGGCGCTCTGAAATACCAATGCCGGTGTCGCGCACCATAAATTGCAGCTCAACCACATTGTCGCGTTGTGAGCGCAATTCAACACTGATGTCGATGTTGCCACGTTCGGTGAACTTAATCGAGTTACCGACAAGGTTGGTCAACACTTGTTGGATACGAAGTGGGTCACCTACCAAGCCTGCTGGGATTTTTTGATCCACTTTAAGAGTGATTTCCAATCCTTTTTCATGCGCACTGGTTGCTTGGAGGTTAACCACCTCTTCCAAACTTTCTTGAAACTCGAACGGAATATTTTCCAGCGCTAGCTTACCCGCTTCTAGCTTGGAGAAATCCAAAATGTCATTAATGATGTTCAATAAGTTATTGGCCGATTTTTCAATGGTTTGTAAGTAATCTGCTTGGCTATTCGTCAACTGGGTTTTGAGCATTTGGCGGGTGAAGCCAATGACACCGTTAAGCGGCGTGCGCAACTCATGGGACATGTTGGCAAGAAATTCTGATTTTATGCGCGCGGCTTCTTGGGCGCGTTTTTTGGCAATGTCCAATTCAACGTTTTGGATTTCCAACTGCTCTAAGGTTTCTCGCAAATCCGAGGTGGCTTGGTCGATACTGTGCTGCATTTCGACGTGATATTCCGATAGCGATACCGCCATCGCGTTGATCCCTTTTTTGAGCGAATCTAACTCACCGTGCATTTTTCCTTCGATCCGCACATCAAGGTGGCCGCGACGAATTCTATCCACCATGTTTTTCATGTGTGAGATAGGGCGAGTCACATCGTGCAGGAGTCGGAATGCGAACATCCCTGATAAACCGAGCCCAAGCGCAAGCACTAAAAAGGCGGAAAAGACCTCTTGATACTGTTGTAAACGCAATGAAGAGAGATCCAACTCTATCGCGATATAGCCGAGCGCAGGCGTTGATGTATTGGCATTTATGCCTTCGGTTAGACGGTTTTCAGCCAAAATTGGCGTGCGCAGTATTAAAGTGTTCTCGGTGAGATTTGAGCTGCTTAAAATCGGAATGGGCTTATCTTTTGGATAAGTTAAGCTTTCAAAGTTAGGGTGAAAATTCGAGGTGACAAACAGTTCGTGGTTGGCGTCAAACACCGCAATACTGCGGACAAATTTAGAGTTCTTCCGATGCGCGTAGCTGATAATGCGGCGTACCGACTCACGGCTTTGGTTTTTTAAGGCGTCTTCACTAGCAATGGCCAAGGGCTCGATGATGCTTGCCCCCGCATTGATCACCTGTTTTTCCAGATCATGGTAGCGATTGAATGAGAAAAAAGCACTGAGCAACAAGCCGATAATTAAGGTTGGAGCTAAGGTTAAAGTAATAACGCGCGCGCGTAAGCCATATCTGGTCATTATTGTCTAAACATCGTGGTGTGGATATGGGAAAATAGCCCGCAATTTGATGAGCAAGCCTGTACGAAAATCGTTTAATTGACGGCTAGCTTAATCAAGTCGAGTAAGTTCGACAATCATCCCCGCACTAAATAGTGACGCTAGGGCAAAAAACATCGATTTAATTTTACTTAGGCACAGAGCATGGCACGTTTTTTCCAACCGAAAAAGAAAGCGCAATTAGAAACAAAACATCAAACGGTATTGATTGAACGTCTTGATCATCAAGGTTCTGGTATCGCTTATCAACACAATAAACTGCTTTTTGTTGATGGCGCGCTGCCCGGTGAGCAAGTGCTGATGCAGCTAACTGAAAGCAAAAGTAAATACTCTCGCGGTCAGTTGATTAAAGTCTTAACGGCCAGTGAACAACGCGTGACGCCATTTTGTCGCCATTACGGTCAATGTGGTGGTTGCGATCTGCAGCATTTAGAGCACAGTGCGCAGGTGGCGCACAAAGAGCAAACACTCTCGCAATTGATGAGTAAATTCGCCGGACAAACGTTGGCATTGAGCCCCGCAATAAGTTGCGCCGATAAAGGCTATCGCCGCCGCGCCCGCATCAGCGTGTTGTGGGACAAAAAGCAGCAACAGCTGCAATTTGGTTTTCGCAAAAAGCAGAGCAAGCAAATCGTTAACGTGACGGACTGCCCAGTGCTAGAACCACAACTCAACACGCTACTTACACCTATCCAAGCGCTGTTAACGCAATTTAAATCTCAGCAAGCGATTGGCCATGTTGAATTGGTGCTGGGTGATCAAGGCGCGGTGATGGTGTTACGCCATCTTCAGCCGCTGCCAAGTGAAGATCACGCGGCGCTGCTGGCGTTTGCTCAGCAGCATCATCTCACTTTGTATGTGATGCCAGAAAGCGATCAGCTCGAACGTCTTCACGGAGAGATGGCAAGCTACTGTGAAACCGGATCAGTTATCGAATTTTTGCCCTCCAACTTTATTCAAGTCAATCGTCAAGTAAACCAAAAAATGGTGGCTCAAGCATTGGAATGGTTAGCCTTGACTGAGGATGACCGAGTGTTGGACCTATTTTGTGGCGTAGGGAACTTTAGTTTGCCGATGGCCCAATACGCTCAATCGATAGTGGGCATTGAAGGTGTGGATGAGATGGTTGAGCAAGCGACACAAAACGCGCAGCGCAATCAAATCGACAATATCACGTTCTACCAAGCAAATTTGGAACAAGATATGTCAACGCAAGCGTGGGCAAAGCAAAAATTTGCTAAAGTATTACTCGACCCAGCGCGAGCAGGAGCGGCAGGCATTGTCGACCAATTGGCTAAGCTCGGCGCTCAGCGCGTGGTGTACGTTTCTTGTAACCCGGCAACACTGGCAAGAGACAGTCAAAGTTTACTCAGCCAAGGTTATAAGTTGGTAAAACTTGGCATGTTGGATATGTTTCCACACACCAGTCATTTAGAATCGATGGCGCTATTTGTAAAAAGTCGGTAGACAGAGAACTAACTCAGTCGAAGTTAGTCGAATACCACAAACTATAAAACTAGGACGAATCAGATGGTTGCGGTACGAAGCGCACACTTGAATCCAGACGAACAGTTTGAGCTAGATAAATGGATTGCGAGTTTACATCAAGATAAAAGCACAGCTTCTAAACTGACGGACGTATATCGTCAGTGTGAAACGTTATTAGAAGGTCATGCCAAAGGACCGCTACTACTGTGGCGCGGCCGTGAAATGATCGAAATCCTGATTACCTTATCGATGGATCGCGCCACTTTAGTCGCGGCTCAGCTCTTTCCTATCGTCAATAGTGGGCTTTTTGACCGTGAAGTATTAGAAGAGACCTATGGTAAAGGCATAGTGAAGCTGATTGATGGTGTCGAAGAGATGGCGGCACTTGGTCAGTTAAACGTCACCTTGCAAGGCAGTGAAGCTTCAGAGCAGGTGGATAACGTTCGCCGCATGCTGCTTGCGATGGTAGATGATTTTCGTTGCGTGGTGATCAAATTAGCGGAGCGCATTTGTAATTTACGTGAAGTAAAAGATGAACCTGACGAAATTCGCCGTGTAGCGGCTAAAGAGTGCGCCAATATCTATGCCCCTTTAGCAAACCGCTTGGGCATTGGTCAGCTCAAATGGGAAATTGAAGATTACGCATTTCGCTACCAGCAGTCCGATACCTACAAACAAATTGCTAAGCAGCTTTCCGAGCGCCGCATCGTGCGCGAACAATATATTCACGATTTTGTCGAAGATCTGCGCGCCGAGATGAAGCTTTCTCATATCAATGCCGAAGTGAGTGGCCGTCCGAAACACATCTATAGCATCTGGCGCAAAATGCAGAAGAAAGGGTTGGCTTTCGATGAACTGTTTGATGTGCGTGCGGTTCGCATTATTGCTGATCAACTGCAAGACTGTTACGCCGCCTTGGGCGTCGTTCATACCAAATACAAGCACCTGCCTAGCGAATTTGATGATTACGTTGCTAATCCGAAACCGAATGGCTATCAATCCATTCATACGGTGATTTTAGGGCCAGAAGGCAAAACCATCGAAATTCAAATTCGTACTAAGCAGATGCATGAAGAATCTGAACTTGGGGTTGCTGCGCACTGGAAATATAAAGAGGGCGCAACGGTTGCCCGCAGCGGTTACGATGAGAAAATTACTTGGTTGCGTAAGCTTCTTGATTGGCAAGAAGAGATGTCTGATTCGGGTGAGATGATCGATGAGCTGCGTAGCCAGGTGTTTGATGATCGCGTTTACGCCTTTACACCTCGTGGTGATGTGGTTGATTTACCCATGGGAGCCACGCCGCTCGATTTTGCCTACCATATTCACTCTGAAGTAGGGCATCGCTGCATCGGTGCCAAAGTCGCGGGTCGTATTGTTCCATTTACTCATAAATTATCTATGGGTGATCAAGTCGAAATCATCACTCAGAAAGAGCCGAATCCGTCGCGTGATTGGCTAAATCCAGCAACAGGGTTTGTTCATTCAGGCCGTGCGCGCGCCAAGATTAACGCCTGGTTCCGTAAACAAGGCCGCGAGAAAAACCTTGAAGCCGGACGAGAGATCCTCGAGTCAGAATTGGCCAAAATCGGTGCTACGTTAAAAGATGCCGATAAATATGCGCTCAAACGTTTTAACGTCAATACGCCTGACGAGCTGTACGTCGGCATTGGCAGTGGTGATTTGCGAATCAACCAAATTGTTAATCACATCAATGCCTTGGTGAATAAGCCGACCGCTGAGCAAGAAGATCAACAAGCACTGCAAAAATTGCAAGATGCGCAAACTCGTCCAGCTCAGCCACATCGAGCGCACAAAGATGCTGTTGTAGTGGAAGGGGTAGATAACCTCATGACACACCTAGCGCGCTGTTGCCAACCTATCCCGGGTGATGAGATCAAAGGTTACATTACTCAAGGGCGTGGTATTTCAGTCCATCGCAGTGACTGTGAACAGCTAGAAGAGCTGAGCCATCACGCACCTGAACGCATCATTGATACCGTTTGGGGGCGCGGGTTTGTTGGAACCTATATTTTGACTTTGCGCGTTGAAGCGATGGAGCGAGGTGGGTTACTCAAAGACATCACCACCCTGCTTGCGAATGAGAAAGTGAAAGTCATCAGCATGAAAAGTCGTAGCGACTACAAAAGACAGTTGATCATCATGGATTTTGATCTTGAAGTGAGCAACATCGAAGCGTTGTCACGAGTATCAATGCGAGTAGAGCAGATCAAAGATGTCATGTTGGTGAAACGCCTAGGCTAAATTTCATATCACAGTAACACTCTTATTGGCGTGAATCGCAATTAAATCGCGACGCAAGCGCCCCAGGTTTTCAAAGGCGAGTGGCAATGACTGCTCGCTTTTTTATTTTAAATATTGATGTAAGGAGCAGATAAATGAGTCACCCAATCGAACAACTGGAACAGATCATGGCACAGTTGCGTGACCCAAAAACAGGTTGTCCTTGGGATATCAAGCAAACTTTTGACACGGTTGTTCCTTACACAATCGAAGAGACCTATGAAGTGGTGGAAGCGATCCACAACCAAGATTGGCCTAATCTCAAAGAAGAATTAGGTGACTTGCTATTTCAAGTTATTTTTTATAGTCAAATGGCGAAAGAGCAAGGGTTGTTTGATTTCTCGCAAGTTGTTGAAACGGTGAATGAAAAACTTACGCGCCGCCATCCTCATGTTTTTTCGGGTGCCAAGTTTGAGGATGAAGCGCAAATCAATGCCAATTGGGAAGCTGAAAAAGCCAAAGAAAAGGTACAAGCAGGAAAAAAAGATCAAAGTATTCTAGACTCAATACCACACGCTTTTCCGTCGCTTTTACGTGCTACAAAGATTCAAAAAAAGTGTGCCCAATATGGCTTTGATTGGGATTCTATCGGCCCAGTGGTTGATAAAGTCCAAGAAGAGATCGAAGAAGTCATGGAAGAGGCGTTGCAAATTAACCCTGATCCGGTTCGAGTAGAGGATGAAATGGGCGATCTATTATTTGCCACCGTTAACTTTGCTCGGCACTTAAAAATTGATCCAGAAGTGGCGTTAAATAAAGCAAATCGAAAGTTTTCACGTCGATTTAAAGGTATTGAAATGCTGGTGGCACGTCAGCACAAAACCTTGACCGATTTTTCTCTCGAAGAATTGGATGCGATGTGGAATGAAGTGAAGCGCTTGGAGTCGAAGTAATACCCTGTGTTGGCAATCCACAATAAAACCCACCCATTGAGACAAATTTGACTCATTTGAGTGGTGTGATAAGCCATATCAAGCGGTGCTCTTTGATTTGAAGCAAAAAATAAAAAATGACAGTGTGATAGATTTCACGTTGTAGCGAATAAGGGCTTCTGGTATATTTTTATCCCGTCCAGAAGAAATCCATTTCCCTCATTCAACCAATTTCAGGTTAAACATGACGACAAATTACATTTTTGTTACTGGCGGGGTTGTATCCTCTCTAGGTAAAGGTATTGCGGCAGCATCTCTTGCGGCGATTTTAGAAGCTCGTGGTCTTAAAGTGACTATGATGAAGCTTGACCCTTACATCAACGTTGACCCAGGCACAATGAGCCCAACTCAACATGGTGAAGTGTTTGTCACGGAAGATGGCGCTGAAACTGACCTTGACCTTGGTCACTACGAACGTTTTATTCGTACCAAAATGACCAAGCGCAATAACTTTACTGCTGGTCGTGTTTATGCCGATGTATTGCGTAAAGAGCGCCGCGGTGACTACCTAGGTGCAACGATTCAGGTTATTCCACACATCACTAATGCGATTAAAGATCGCGTTATCGCAGGCTCTGAAGGTCACGATGTCGCTATCGTTGAAGTGGGCGGAACCGTTGGTGATATCGAGTCATTGCCATTTATGGAAGCGATTCGTCAGCTTGCGATTGAAGTGGGCCGTGAACACGCGATGTTTATGCACCTGACTTTAGTTCCTTACCTTGCCGCTGCTGGTGAAGTGAAAACCAAACCGACTCAACATTCAGTTAAAGAGCTGCTTTCTATCGGCATTCAGCCTGATATTTTGGTTTGTCGTAGCGATCGCGTTATCCCAGCGAACGAACGTAAGAAAATTGCTTTGTTCTGTAACGTGCCTGAAAAAGCCGTTATCTCGATGAAAGATGTTGATTCTATCTACAAGATCCCTCAACTGATCAAAGCTCAAGGTTTGGATGATATCGTTTGTAACCGTTTTGGTATTAAAGCACCGGAAGCGGATCTTTCTGAATGGGAACAAGTGATTTACGAAGAGGCTAACCCAACCGCTGAAGTGGTGATCGGGATGGTCGGTAAATACATTGAATTGCCTGATGCTTACAAATCGGTTAACGAAGCACTGAAACACGCAGGTTTGAAAAACCGTTTGAGCGTGAAAATCAAATACATCGATTCTCAAGACGTTGAAACCAAAGGTGCGGAAGTGCTGACTGGTTTGGACGCAATCCTAGTACCTGGCGGTTTTGGTGATCGCGGTATCGAAGGCAAAATTCTTGCTGCGCAATATGCCCGCGAAAATAAAGTTCCTTACCTAGGGATTTGTCTAGGTATGCAAGTGGCGCTGATCGAATACGCACGTAATGTTGCGGGTATGAAAGGTGCGCATTCAACAGAATTTAACAAAGAGACTCAATACCCTGTGGTAGGCTTGATCACCGAATGGGTAGATGACGAAGGTAACGTAGAAGAGCGTACTGAAAAGTCTGATCTTGGTGGTACTATGCGCCTTGGTTCGCAGCTATGCCACTTAGAGAAAGGCACCAAAGCGTATGAGCTTTACGGTAGTGCAACCATTCATGAACGTCATCGTCACCGTTATGAAGTTAATAATAAACTTCGTCCGCAGATCGAAAAAGCCGGCTTGAAAGTATCAGGTCTGTCTGCTGATAAGAAGCTAGTTGAAGTGATTGAGAACCCTGCTCACCCATGGTTTGTAGCAGCTCAGTTCCACCCAGAATTCACGTCAACCCCTCGTGATGGTCACCCACTATTTGCAGGCTTTATTAAAGCGGCAGGTGAGTTCCAACGCGGTGAATCAGAGAAGTAACAAGGATACGGGCAGTTGCAATTGTTGTGCTGCTGCCCTTTATAGTTTTGACATTTAAATTCAACGAGAGGAAACATTAATGTCTAAGATCGTTAAAGTTCTAGGTCGCGAAATCATCGACTCACGTGGTAACCCAACAGTAGAAGCTGAAGTTCACCTAGAAGGCGGTTTCGTAGGTATGGCAGCTGCGCCATCTGGTGCATCTACTGGTTCTCGCGAAGCTCTTGAGCTACGTGACGGTGACAAATCACGTTTCCTAGGTAAAGGTGTTCTTAAAGCGATTGCAGCTGTAAACGGCCCAATTGCTGATGCTCTAGTTGGTAAAGATGCTAAAGATCAAGCAGCTATCGACCAAGTGATGATCGACCTTGATGGTACTGAAAACAAATCTAACTTCGGTGCGAACGCAATCCTAGCGGTTTCTCTAGCGAACGCAAAAGCAGCTGCGGCTGCGAAAGGCATGCCTCTATACGAGCACATTGCTGAGCTAAATGGTACTGCTGGCCAATTCTCTATGCCTCTACCAATGATGAACATCATCAACGGTGGTGAGCACGCAGATAACAACGTAGACATCCAAGAGTTTATGATCCAACCTGTTGGCGCAAAAACTCTTAAAGAAGCAGTACGTATGGGTGCAGAAGTATTCCATAACCTAGCTAAAGTTCTGAAGTCTAAAGGCTACAACACTGCTGTTGGTGACGAAGGTGGTTTCGCTCCTAACCTAAAATCTAATGCTGAAGCGCTAGAAGTTATTGCAGAAGCAGTTGCAGCGGCTGGCTACGTGCTAGGCAAAGACATCACTCTAGCGATGGACTGTGCAGCATCTGAGTTCTTCGACAAAGACGCTGGCATCTACAACATGAAAGGTGAAGGCAAAACGTTCACTTCAGAAGAGTTCAACCACTACCTAGCGGGCCTTGTTGAGCAATTCCCAATCGTTTCTATTGAAGACGGTTTGGACGAGTCTGATTGGACTGGTTTCAAACACCAAACTGAACTTCTAGGCGACAAAATTCAGCTAGTGGGTGACGATCTATTCGTTACTAACACTAAGATCCTTAAAGAAGGTATTGAGAAAGGTATCGTTAACTCAATCCTTATCAAGTTCAACCAAATCGGTTCTCTAACTGAGACTCTAGCTGCAATTAAGATGGCTAAAGACGCAGGTTACACAGCGGTAATCTCTCACCGTTCTGGCGAAACTGAAGATGCAACTATCGCTGATCTAGCAGTAGGTACAGCTGCAGGTCAAATCAAAACGGGTTCTATGAGCCGTTCTGACCGTGTTGCTAAGTACAACCAACTAATCCGTATTGAAGAAGCGCTAGCTGGTCGTGCTCCTTTCAACGGTCTTAAAGAAGTGAAAGGCCAAGCTTAATCCCACGGGGTACAGCTTAGCATCATTACTTTAAAGAACGCCCTGCAATGCAGGGCGTTTTGTTTTTTCTGCTATCGCAACTCGCATTTTGAATTGCGAGTTGAGAAGAGAAAGATTTACACCGCGCTAATCGCTGCGATCCGTCGTTTATCCAGCTCTTCTTTGATCGCTTTCCCTTGAAAACCATCACGGATCACCTGTTGTACATCGACACTCAGTGCCGCTTGATAGGCTTTGAGAAAAATATCGCGTTGCGGATAAGGGGTCTCTTCGCAACCTAATCGACCCGCATGATCGGCCTGACAACAAAGTAAAACGTCCTGCAAGCGCTCAGGCTTGCGCCATGCATCGAGTTTATCGAGTATTTTGAGTTTGGTACTGGGTTTTAATTCTGCCGCTCGATGAATATTGGAGTGCTGCTCGCAGACGAGCAGTGCCAACTCTTTACACTCATTTGGAATACGCACCCGCTCGCACAAGGCTTTAATGATGTTAATTCCTGTGTGACAGTGCATTTTATGGCTGGGCCATTCGCTTTTAGGTGTGACTCCTTTTCCTAAGTCATGCACTTGCGCTGCAAAACGAACCGCTATCGATGAAGAGAGCTTCGCCGCTTGCGCTGCAACCATCAAGGTGTGTACTCCGGTATCAATTTCAGGATGCCATTTTTCCGGTTGAGGAACACCAAACAGGCGATCCAGTTCGGGTAATACCACTTTAAGTGCACCGCATTCATATAAAACAGAAAGAAATATTTCTGGATGCTGAGTTGCCAGTGATTTCTGCCACTCTTGCCATACGCGCTCGGCGGTTAAGTGTTGCAACTCACCTGATTGCGTTATTTGTTTCATCAGTGCCATGGTTTCATCGGCAATGGTAAAATCTAAATGTGCGAATTTGGCCGCAAAACGAGCCACGCGAAGGACGCGTAGTGGATCTTCGATAAAGGCATCAGAAACATGGCGCAGTAGGCGATTGTGCAGATCGCGCTGGCCGCCATAGGGGTCAATAAGCTTACCAGCGTTATCTTGTGCGATGGCGTTAATAGTCAGATCGCGGCGGGCGAGATCTTCTTCCAAAGTCACATCAGGTGCGTAGTAGCAGGCAAAGCCTGTGTAGCCAGCGCCAGTTTTGCGCTCAGTGCGAGCAAGGGCATACTCTTGTTTCGTTTTCGGGTGAAGAAATACGGGAAAATCTTTTCCTACAGGAGTAAAACCAGTGGCCAGCATTTGCTCTGGGCTGCTGCCTACTACAACCCAATCTTTGTCATAGATATCAATATGGAGCAACTGATCGCGTACCGCGCCCCCAACTAAGTATACTTGCACCGGATTACCTTAAATATGCTGAAACGCCATTGGCGATTGATGTTAGTAATGGTACTTTTCATCACAGTGAAATGATAGAGACGAGAGAATGTATAAGGAATTTTTTGGATTTACCGAGCCGCCATTTTCAATTGTACCGAGCTCTCGTTACCTATTTTTGAGCCATCGTCATCGTGAAGCGATGCAACATTTACAAGCAGGGCTGGGTGATGGTGGTGGTTTTGCGCTATTAACTGGCGAAGTGGGGACTGGCAAAACAACCATCGCAAGAGCGATGCTTGCGGCACTCGATGATAGTACTCAGGCGGGGTTTATTTTAAATCCAACTTTTTCGAACATCGAGTTGCTTGAAGCGATTTGTGATGAGTTTGCGCTGTCTTACCCATCTTCAGGGAGTTTAAAGGCGCTTAGCCAAGTAATTTATCATCATTTACTGCATAACCACGCGCAAGGGAAACAGACGCTATTAGTGATAGATGAGGCGCAGCATCTGGCCGCCGATGTACTGGAACAGTTGCGACTACTGACTAACCTTGAAACGGAGAGCCGTAAGTTACTTAAGGTTTTATTGATTGGTCAGCCTGAGTTACAACAAAAATTGCAATTACCTCAATTACGCCAATTTGCGCAACGTATTACCGGTCGTTATCACTTGCTGCCTCTCAATGTTCAAGAGACAGAGCAGTACATCCACTTTCGTTTAGCGTTAGCCGGCGGTCACAAGGATTGGTTTGATCAGAAAAGTATCAAATGGATAGCGAAACAGACCCACGGTATTCCGCGTTTAATTAACTTAGTATGCGATGCGAGTTTCAAGTTAGCCTATCAGCAGGGCGTGAAAGTGCTCTCATTTGAATTAGTGCGTACCGCGGGTCAAGAGGTCATGAATTTTCAGTCTTCGGTCTATCAGTCGCCTCATGCTCGCCTCGTACCGTCTTCAATATCGTATCGCTCTCCTCTCATTGCGGGCTTAATGTTAGCTGTGTTCATTGCGTGGTTTAGCCCGCCATGGATTGATCGCATGATGCGCTTTGCGTTGCCTTCCCCTGAATTACCTAAACCGATCACTCAAGTGGTGATCAGTGCTCAATTGGAACAAGATCTAGAACGCTCGAAGGCATTGGAAGCGGCCATTAGCGATCTTTATAAAGTGTGGGGTTACAGTGCATCTTTGGCCGATAGTTTTTGTGATGCTCAAGCACAAGGACGCTTTCAATGTCAGCGTATGCAGGGTGATTTCAACCAATTAAAGCAGTTAAATTTGCCAGTGGTGCTTACTTTAGCTGCGGAGCAAACACAAGCTTATGCGGTGCTGTACCAGATCAATGCTGAACAGGTGCAATTGTTAATGGCAGGAAAGCATGTGCAAATTAACCAAAGTCAGCTCAGTGACGTATGGACAGGAGAATATCACTACATTTGGCAGCACGATTTACTCCGAACGTTGAAACAGGGCATGCAAGGAGATGATGTTGAACTGCTTGACCAAAAATTGTCTCAGTTACTTGGAGAGCAAGCCACAGGGCATCAACAATTTGATGGTGAGGTAAAGCGCAAAGTAGCTTTTTTCCAACGCTGGCAGAAAATGGACAGCGATGGTATTGCTGGGGCTCGCACTATAAGTCGGCTTGAGCTATTGACTCAACACAACGCACCTCGTCTTCTCATTACTAAGGAGCAAGGATAATGTCGCAAGTGCTTAAAGCATTAGAGCAATCAGAGCTTAGCCACCAGAGCAAAAGCTTGCCTCACTCTTCTCATGTAACAGTGTTTAATCAATCCTTGCCATCTTCATGGTGCTCGAAATCATCACTTACCGCGTTGTTTGCTCCATCGCTGCTTTGTTGCGGTTATCTTGTTTATCATTCATATCAAGCGCGAATCGATGAGCTAGAACAATTGAAGCGCAATGCGACACAAGTTGTGCAACAAGAGGGGGCTTACCAAGTTCTGGAATACCCTGACTTTGGTGAGTTACAAACCAATACACCACGAGTGAAAACTCTTGCAGAGACAAGCTCTACGCCGCCATTTACTCCTTTACATGGTACTCAGTTGACGACTCGTGAGCCGCGAGATAAAAACGCAGATCAGGAGTTTGGCCTTAATGATCTCGACTTAAGTCAATTATCCCCGGAATTGGTACAACGAGTTGAGTTGGCGATTCAAGGCAAAGATCAAGTCGTACTGGTAGGAGACACATCAAAAGATCATCTTCTACTCACAGAACATCTTGATACTTTTTCAGGACGTATCCCAGCGCTGAATTTCCAGACTCACGTTTATTCAAGTCGCACAGATAAACGATGGGTAAAAATTAATGGCGTAGAGCGAAAGGTAGGCGATGATGTGGTGAATGGCGTGCAATTAGTCGAGATCAATCCGCAATCAACCTTGATACGTTTCGATGGTGAATTGATTGAAATCCCAGCTCTTTATGATTGGAAAGGATAAAAAAACGGTCACCTTTCTCTGGTGACCGTTTTTCAAGTGATAGATCCAGTCTGTTAGGGAGATTATGCCCAACCAGAAGGGTGTTTCTTACGGCGTGGGATAATGTGTGGCAAAATTAGTCCAAGTAGCAGACCAATACCCGCTACGCCGCCCCCGTAAGTAAAGTATTTAAGCAGTAGATCCTCTTTCTGAGTATCCAGCTTAGCGCGTAGTTCGCGAATTTCAGTTTGTGAATCAGTGAGCTGCTTGCTGATATCACTGTAGTTTTGTTCTAACTCTGAAATTTGTTGATTGCGAGCCTCTAATGAATTGGCCAATCCGGCTTTTTCACTGTCTGCATTTTGCTTTGCATTGGCCAATTTACTTTTCACTTCGGCCAGCTCACTCTCCAATTTCGGCAAACGCATCGCCATGCTTTCTTGGCGAGTGACAAAACGGCTTTCAACCCAACCCGTGCGGCCTTTCTCATCGGCAATCTGGCTATAACCAGTATCGTTATTAACATCAAGCAGCTTTACTTTGTCTCCTGCATCGATGCTACCGAGAATGCGAAATTGGTTACTTGGACCTGAATGAATATAAGTAAAGAGTTTGTCCGCAATATAGCGGTCTTGCGCAAACGTTGGCGCAGCCAACATGGTCAGTAAAACCATGCAGATCAGTTTTTTCACGATAAGTCCTTTAGCTATCAAATGAGGTATTAAAATGCTTTCGACAAATATTAAGAAGTTTCGTTGATTGGTGCAACAAAGAAGGGAGGCTAAGCCTCCCTTTCTGTGCGTTTGAGTCAATTAATGACATTGCACTTACAATCTATTGACTTATTGTATTAGCCAAATATTGCTTGCAGGGCATAGAAGAAAATGACCGCAAGTAAAGCGCCTGCTGGCAAGGTGACAATCCATGAAGCAACGATATTACGCACCACACCTAGATTCAATGCCGCAATTCCACGAGCAAAACCAACCCCTAATACCGCACCAACAAGTGTTTGTGTGGTTGAGATTGGAAGGCCAGTACCTGATGCCAATACGACCGTTGACGCTGTTGCCAACTGAGCGGCAAAGCCACGGCTTGGCGTCAGTTCAGTGATACCCGTACCGACCGTCGCCATCACTTTGTGACCAAGGGTAGCTAGGCCAACCACAATACCAAAACCACCCAGTGGCAAAATCCACCAAGCAATTGAGCTTTTAGCACTAACAGCACCCAAGCTTTCAACAGTTGAAACCACCGCAGACAGAGGACCAATCGCGTTAGCTACATCATTTGAACCATGCGCAAAAGCCATTGCACACGCAGTGATCACCATCAATACGCTAAAGATGCTCTCAACACCGGAAAACCCATGGTCTTCTTCGCGGTTGGCAAATTTTCTCTTGATGTAGTAGTAACCACCGACCATAACAAGGCCTGATAACGCCGCAGAACATAACCATGCTTCACCGGTGCTCAGGTGTAAGCCTATATGTTTAAGGCCTTTTTTGATGGTAACCAGTGCGATCACCATAGTGGTGATGAACATATAAATAGGAACAAAGCGTTTGGCATTCATCAGTGGATTTTCAGTATCGAAAATCAATCGTTGAGCACTGACGAAGATTAAGTAGGCGAACAAACCAGAAATGACTGGGGTGACAATCCAACTGCCTACGATGCCTTTTACTGAGGCCCAATCAACCGCTTCTGGGCCGACAGATATGCAGGCAAATCCGATAATTGCGCCGATGATAGAGTGAGTCGTTGATACAGGCCAACCCATGTATGAAGCCAACAATAACCATGTTCCGGCGGCGAGAAGTGCAGACATCATGCCATAAACAAGAACGTCGGGTTGGTGAGCGAAAAGTGCGGGTTCGATGACGCTGTTACGAATGGTTTCGGTTACTTCACCACCCGCTAAATATGCACCAGCGAATTCAAAAATCATCGCAATGATAATAGCTTGTTTTACGGTTAGCGCTTTTGAGCCTACTGAAGTTCCCATTGCATTAGCAACATCATTTGCACCAATACCAATCGCCATCATGAAGCCAAAAGCGGCTGCAACAAGAATCAGGACAGTGCCGTAGTTCGCAAGGATATCCATCGTAATACCTAGTCTTTTGATAACAAGCGGAGCATAACTGGACTCATTTTCTCGAAGCGAGTCAAAACCATCAGCGGAGAAAATAATCAACGCCTAAGCTGATGGATCAAGTTTTGCTCTTCGTTATTTGGTTAACTTACTGATTTAAGAGCGAGAAAGCATTAGTTCAAGACGAGCGCCAACGCGCTGAGCTTGATCGGCAATGCCGCCCACCCATTCTAGAATTTTGTACAAGAACATTACATCGATCGGATTCATTTTCGACTCAATAGCCATTAATTGTTGGCGGAGTCGAACCTGCATCGCATCGGTGTCATCTTCAATCACATCCAGTTGATTGATCATTTCCGCCACCAGTGTGACTTCACGACCTTTAAATCCTGTTTCCAATAACTCATCGAGCTCATTGATCACTTTTTGCGCTTGATTTGCTGCATCAAGGCAGCGTTTTACGTAGGCAATGAAGTTTTCTTGAAGAGGCTCTGGGATGATCAATTGACGGCCGTAGACACGGCCTGCAATATCTTTTGCAAGGTTGGCCAGTTTATCTTGCTGAGTTAACAGCTCTAGCATGTCAGTACGATCGACAGGCATAAATAAACCGCGTGGTAGTTTAAGACGAATTTCACGCTTGAGTACGTCCGCTTCTTTCTCTAAATGAGAAATTTGGGCTCGAATTTCACCTGCTTTCTCCCAGTCACCCTTTGAACAAACTTCAAAGAAATTGACTAAGTGAGAGCAACATTCATTCACACACACAACGTGGCGCTGCAAAGGCTTTATAGGGGACTTTGCAAATAACCCCATAATTGTATTTACTGGCATGGTCGTTCAACCTAAAAAATATAACCTTAAAATAACATATACCATTCATGGCGAAATGTTGAGCGATGGCTATAAAGGCGCGCATGTTAACCCATTAAATCTCTCATTAAAACTGTTTTAGATCATCATTCCGGTGATATTTGTTACTTGCCCCACTGTGCATTAGGCCATATTCTTTCGCTATCTGCTTTGAAAGGGTTAGTTATGGAAACCGAGATAGAACTGAAGTTTTTTGTTTCACCAGAATTTTCGGAAATTTTGCGCTACAAGATCTCTGAAATCAAAGTACTTCAGCACAGTTGTCGAGCGTTAGGGAACACTTACTTCGATACACCTGACAACTGGTTGCGTCAACACGACACAGGGCTTCGTATTCGTCGCTTTGATGATGTGTATGTTCAAACTGTTAAAACGGCGGGTCGAGTCGTTGCAGGGTTGCACCAAAGACCAGAATACAATGCTGAGCACAACAGCAATGAACCGAACTTGACGCTTCATCCGGAAGATATCTGGCCACAAGGTAAAGATATTACGACCTTACAATCTGAACTGATGCCTCTATTTTCGACCAACTTCACACGCGAGCAGTGGCTGATTGGCATGGCTGATGGCAGCCAAGTTGAAGTGGCTTTTGATCAAGGCTTTGTCGTTGCAGGTGAAAAACAAGAACCTATCTGCGAAGTGGAGCTGGAGTTGAAATCGGGGCAAACGGATGCTTTGTTTACGTTAGCTCGCCAGTTTTGTGAGCACGGTGGTATGCGTCTGGGTAACTTGAGTAAAGCGGCGCGAGGCTATCGTCTTGCGTCTGGTTATCAAGGTGATGAAGTTCACGCCTTAACCTTGGTCAATACAGTCAGTACTGACAGCGTGGAAGAGTGTTTTATTCACTCGCTAGAGCATGCATTATCCCATTGGCATCACCATGAACAGATCTACACCGAGCGCGATTCAATTCCAGCGTTACATGAGATAAGCCACGCCACCAGTTTTTTACGTCAGATCCTGAGCATTTATGGCGGCATTGTGCCACGTCGCGCTAGCGCTATTTTACGTCAGGAATTGAAATGGTTGGAGCAAGAGTTATCGTGGTTAAAAACTCATGACTACCTAACCAATCTGCTTGAAGATAAAGGCCACGCACTGCGTAAACTGGACGCTCGTAAATTTATCATCGCCGAGTTAAAAGAGCAGCAAGAGGCACTACCTAATCGGGAAGAAAACTTAAAGCTGCTCAGTTCGGCGCGGTATACAGGGTTACTGCTTGATCTCAGTCGTTGGATTTTGAGCCGTGGATGGCAACCCTTCTTGGACGATAAAGCCAGAGAAAAAATGGCGCGTAACGTCGGTTCGTTTTCGGTGAAGCAGTTGGATCGCACATGGGCCGAGTTAATGGAAGCTTTTCCTCCTAAAGTTGAGCTAAGCCCTCAAGAGTATGTTGATCAGCAGTATCGTTTAATGCGTAATCTCTACACTGGCATTGGTTTTGCGAGCCTTTATGATATTGAAGAACGCAAAAACTTCCGTCTCCCTTGGGCTGATTTACTGCAAGGAATAGATGATTTATTAATGCTCAAGCCGCTAGAGAATTTGATCGACAAGTTGCAAGAAGACGAACAAGAACAACTCAAGCGATGGCTGATTCGTCAACAAAACTCCATTGTTCATGCGATGGAGCAGACGCGACAAATTGGCATTGAAGCCGAGCCTTATTGGCGTAAAAGTCGCTAATCAACCAGGCTCACAGCCAAAATGAAAAAGAGATACTGCGGTGTCTCTTTTTTATATCTCTGCTCATTTAGTTTCATTAATTTCAATTAATTTGTGGATGAGATCAAATCTCCAACAGGTTGCACAACGAAACGACTACAGTTCAAAAAATCAGGGTCGATAGAAACCTAACAGGTATCATGATTGACAGGGATGAACAACAAGCCTGAGATCACAAATAATGCCATGAGTGAGTGGATCCGCAACAATAAACACATTGGATTTGTCTCATCTTTGATATCATCTTTTTCATACGAAGCTCAAAATAAATAGCTTTTTTCGTTTTTGAGTTTGCTTACTTACCGAAATTTCAACATATAAGACATAGTGGAGAACTGACAATGGCAACAATGGCATTTAAGCCATGGGAACGTTTGATTACCGATATTCGTCTCGTTCCTAAAATGGTTATGCTGATGGTGTTTAGTACAGTATTGATCATCGCAAAGCAGCTTTGGGATGCTCGTACTTTTTACGAATCACTGCTTGCAGCAACTCAGAATACCGAAATCGCTCAGCAACACTATGATGCTTATTTGACTCAAGTAGTATGGCAAACGGCATTCATGATCATCGTTTTTGTTGTGCTTTTACTCGCCGCAGCCAAAGTCATGCTGCGTCAAACACAATATTTAAGTGATTCAATTAAGTTGATGGCAAGTCGTGATCTTTCCACACCGATTAATATGGAATGTAAAGATGAGTACGGCGACGTTGCGCGAGAGCTTGAGAAAACCCGCCGCCAGTTGCAAGACGTCATTAAGATGCAAGTGGATGCCTCACAAGAGCTTTCGTCACTTACTGAAGTCATGACCATCAGCATGTCAGAAACCAAAGATTCGGCTCAAGAAGAGTTTAACGAAATTGACCAATTGGCCACCGCCATGAGTGAAATGACATCCACGGTGCAAACGGTCGCAGAGCATGCACAAAATGCATCAGCACTAACCGAGCAAGCGTCAGGTCAAGCAGAAACTGGTCAGCGTTTTGTCAAAGGCACCATCACTAAGATGAGTGAGCTATCGAAGGATATCGCGGCATCAGCGCAAGCCGTCAACCAAGTTGAAGAACGAGTGGTTGCGATTGGCAGTGTTGTTGGAACCATCCAAAGTATTTCCGAGCAAACCAACCTACTCGCGCTCAATGCTGCCATTGAAGCTGCTCGGGCTGGTGAAGCTGGGCGTGGTTTTGCGGTGGTGGCCGATGAAGTGCGTAACTTAGCGCAGCGTACCCAAAAAGCGACGATTGAGATCCAAGAGATGATTTCTCAATTACAAAATAGTGCCAATTCAGCCGTTGATTTAATGGAAAAAAGTGTAGTTGAAGCGGCTGAAGGAGTTGAGCTAGTTACCAATGCGGGCGCTGAATTAGATGGTATTGTGAATCAAGTGCAACGGATCAATGACATGAATATCCAAATCGCAACGGCCGCTGGGCAGCAAACTAGCGTGGCTCAGGAAATGGACCAAAATCTAACCAATGTAAGGGAGCTCGTTGAAGCCTCAGTAACAGTGGTTGGTGAGTTGCTTGAAACATCAGAGATCATGCAAAGCAACGCCGAAGAGTTAGATCGGAAAATCACGATGTTCAAAGTCTAACTCTGTAGAAATTCGATCCTTCAATCAACGCCCACAATTCTTGTTGTTGGGCGTTTTTTATTGATATAAGTTTGCTATAAATAGCCTTCTAGCGACTGCATTGGTCTCAATTCACAAGGATGTCTCATGTTACTGCCTTCATCACTTCACGCTTTTGCGCACACAACCTATCAACATTTGCTAGAGCAACAACCGAGCATTGCACAGTGGTCCGAGCCATTGAAAAAACAGCTGTTGTATGTGGTCGGGATGAGCCAGTTTATCAATGAAGCATTATTGCGAGATGAACGGTTGTGTATGCAATTACCGGAAATGTTGGCGGGAGAGTCAAGGCTAGAGCATTACCGAGACGATCTCGCTATACAGCTAGAAGAGTGCAAAGATGAAATGTCAGGGCATCGTATTTTGCGTCAGTTTCGTAACCGTGAAATGGTGTGCATCGCTTGGCGAGATTTCACCGCCAGTTGGACATTAGAAGAGAGCCTTGCACATCTTTCAGCACTGGCGGAAGCACTCATTTTTGAGACTTACCAGTGGCAGTACGCTGTTTGCTGCTTCGAGTGGGGAACGCCAACTAACGACCAAGGTGAAGCACAACCTATGCTGATCATCGGCATGGGCAAGTTAGGTGGCGGTGAGTTGAACTTCTCATCGGATATCGACCTCATTTTTACTTATCCTGAAAACGGTGAAACACAAGGCGCTCGCCGCAGCATCGCGAATGCGCAATTTTTTACCCGCTTAGGCCAGCGAATCATTAAAGCGTTGGATCAACATACCTTTGACGGTTTTTGCTACCGAGTTGATATGCGTTTGCGTCCTTTTGGTGAGAGTGGCCCACTGGTGATGAGCTATGCGGCGCTCGAAGATTATTACCAAGAGCAAGGGCGTGATTGGGAGCGTTATGCGATGATCAAAGCTCGAGTGATGGGGCGGGAAATGTATCCGCAGTACCAAGAGCTGCGTCAAATGCTGCGACCATTTGTGTTCCGCCGCTACATCGATTTTAGCGCCATTCAATCTCTGCGCCGTATGAAATCGATGATCAGCAGCGAAGTGCGACGTCGAGGGCTGCATAACAACATCAAATTAGGCGCAGGCGGGATCCGCGAAATTGAATTCATCGCCCAAGTCTTTCAGTTAATTCGTGGTGGACGAGAACCCAGTTTACGTCAGCGTGGACTATTAGAAACACTGGTTGCAATAGAAGAACTTGCCCTGCTCAAACCGCAAGAAGTGGCCGATTTACGACAAGCTTATCTGTTTTTACGTCGCCTTGAGAACCTATTGCAAGCGATGGCCGACAAGCAGACGCAAACCTTGCCAGACAATGAACTGGATCAACTTCGCTTAGCTGTTGCTATGCAATGCACTGACTGGGTAACGCTGCTTCACGAAACGCATCAACACATGATCAAAGTACATCAAGTATTTGCAACTCTGATTGGCGATGATGAAGAAGATGATGACCAGTGCGTTGCTAAACATTTTCACGAGCTGTGGGATATGGCGCACAAGCCTGATGTGCTTGAAACGATTTTTCAACAAGAGCTTACCTGTGATGATCCTGTCGGCATGGCGCATGTATTGATCCAATTTAAAGAGGATTTGGCGAAAAAAACGCTGGGCCCACGCGGACGAGATGTATTAAACCGGTTGATGCCAAAACTGTTCCAAGCGATTTTCATTCACCCAGATGCGCAGTTTGGCTTACCTCGTGTGCTGCATTTGATGTACAAAATTGTGACTCGAACCACTTACCTTGAGCTGCTAGATGAACACCCTGCGGCATTGACGCAACTGGTGCGTTTATGTACCGCAAGCCCGATGATTTCGGAACAGCTTAGTCGTTACCCCATTTTACTCGATGAACTTATCGACCCGCAGCATCTCTATAATCCAATGGAGTTGTCCGCTTATAAAACTGAACTGCGTGATTTTCTTGCTCGTATTCCTGAAGAGGATATGGAGCAGCAAATGGAAGGATTACGCCAATTTAAGCAGATCTGCATTTTGCGTATTGCTGCTGCTGATATTGCCGGTGCGTTGCCTGTGATGAAAGTGAGCGATCACTTAACCTACCTTGCTGAAGCCATCGTTGAAGCTGTGATCAACCAAGCTTGGCAGCAAGTCAGTGCAAAATACGGCCAACCCACTCATTTAAAAGAGAGGAATGGTAAAGGGTTTGCAGTCGTTGGCTATGGCAAAGTGGGGGGCTGGGAGTTGGGCTACAATTCCGATCTTGATATCGTGTTTCTCCATGACTGCCCAGTGGATTGTTACACCGATGGCGCAAAAGAGATTGATGGCCGTCAGTTTTATTTGCGCTTAGCCCAGCGCGTGATCCACATTTTTGCCACTCGTACCGCCTCTGGTATTTTGTATGAAGTTGATACTCGTTTGCGCCCGTCTGGAGCGTCCGGTTTGTTAGTTAGCCCCGCTGAAGCGTTTGATGAATACCAGCGCAATGAAGCGTGGACGTGGGAACACCAAGCCTTAGTTCGTGCCCGAATGATTTATGGTGATGAGCCACTGCAACAGGCTTTCCATCGCACCCGCCATGAGATTTTGTCATTGGCAAGAGATGAAACCAAGCTCAAGCAGGATGTCGTCGCGATGCGGATAAAAATGCGCGATCATTTGGGGGGAAAGAAAAGTGGCCGCTTTATGCTTAAACAAGATGCTGGTGGCATCACTGATATTGAGTTTTTAGCTCAATATCTAGTGCTGCGTTTTAGCCATGAAAAGCCAAAATTGACGTTTTGGTCAGACAACGTACGCATTTTTGAGTCACTGCTGAACCAAGGTGTTATGGAGGAAGAACAAGCGCTGGCTCTCACCGATGCCTATACCTCAATGCGCAATCAGATCCATCATCGAAACTTGCTTAACTTGGATGCGGATGTTGACGAAAGTAAGTTTGTTGACCTGCGAAAACGAGTCACAAACGCTTGGCAGCAGTGGCTAGGTTGAGTGTTTTAGAGACTCAATGAGCTGTGTTACACTCAGCGCAATAACAAAAATTGGAGATCCACAATGAAACCAATCCTACCTGACTACAATGATGCAGGTGTATTGATTATTGGCGATGTGATGCTTGATCGCTACTGGTATGGCCCAACTGGTCGCATCTCACCAGAAGCCCCCGTTCCTGTAGTAAAAGTAGAGAATAGCGAAGAACGTCCAGGCGGCGCGGCAAACGTTGCAATGAACATTGCTTCGCTGGGCGGTCATGCGCACATTGTTGGTTTAACTGGCGTGGATGAGCCTGCTAACGTTCTGACTGAAACGTTAACAGCGTTGAAAGTGAGTTGTGATTTTGTTGCTCTGCCAAATTATCCAACCATTACAAAATTACGCGTGCTAAGCCGAGGCCAGCAACTGATCCGTTTGGATTTCGAAGATAAGTTTGAGAACACCGATCCAGAACTGATTTTATCTCGCATGGAGCTGGCGTTACCGAAAGTGAAAGCGGTGATCTTGTCCGATTACGCTAAAGGTGCATTAGAGCATGTGCAGCAATTGATCCAAAAAGCACGTGCAGCCAACGTCCCCGTTTTTATCGATCCTAAAGGAGCCGATTTCGAACGTTATCGCGGTGCAACATTGCTCACACCTAATATGTCTGAATTTGAACAGGTCGTAGGCAAAGTAAAAACAGAGCAAGAGCTAGTAGAAAAAGGCTTTGCCTTGATTGAACAGTTTGATCTTGGCGCGCTGTTGGTGACTCGCAGCGAACATGGCATGACACTGTTACAACGCAATCAGAAGCCATTCCATTTACCAACATTAGCCAAAGAAGTGTATGACGTAACGGGCGCTGGAGATACGGTGATTTCAGTGTTGGCGGCATCAGTTGCAGCAGGTAAACCACTTGATGAAGCGTGCGCATTAGCCAATGCGGCGGCGGGTGTTGTGGTTGGGAAATTGGGCACCTCAACCGTTTCAACCATTGAACTAGCGGAAGCGGTTCACGGTAGCAAAGATACTGATTATGGTGTCATCAGTGAACAAGCCTTAATTGATGCGGTAAAAGTGGCTCAAGCTCAGGGCGAAAAGGTGGTAATGACCAATGGTTGCTTTGATATTTTGCATGCAGGACATGTTTCTTATCTTAACCACGCAGCCAAATTGGGCGATCGCCTGATTGTTGCCGTTAACACGGATGAGTCGGTTAAGCGTTTGAAAGGCCCAGGTCGCCCAGTCAATACAACGGATCGCCGCATGGCGGTACTGGCTGCATTGGGCGCTGTCGATTGGGTGGTTCCTTTTTCTGAAGATACGCCACAGCGTTTGATTGCAGCTGTACTACCTAAATTATTGGTGAAAGGTGGTGACTATAAACCTGAAGATATCGCCGGTGGTGAAGAAGTGATTGCGGCGGGTGGAGAAGTCAAAGTGTTGAACTTTGAAGATGGTTGCTCAACCACAGAAATTATTGAAGCGATTAAAGGCGGCAGAGGCTAACATCACGCCACATCCTTTGGCTGATTGTATAAAATGAGCCAATCGCTACAAAAAAGCCGCTGAAAATTCAGCGGCTTTTACTTTTTTAGCTGTCTGCTTTTAAGCCAGCGTTGATATCTAAAATATCTTGCTCGCTCAAGGTGCCTACTGCTTGACGCAATTGCAGTACGCTCAGCACATAGTCATAACGTGCGTTAGAGAGATTTTTATTCGCATCGTAGAGACGGCGCGTTGAATCAAGCACATCAACAATAGTCCGTGTACCGACATCAAACCCTGCTTCGGTCGCTTCCAGTGCTGATTTCGCTGAAATAACTGACTGTTCATAAGCACGTAAAGCGCCAATAGAGGCATTGATGTTGTTGTTAAATGCGCGTACATCTTTCACAACGCTGCGATACGTTTTTTCTAAATCTTGGCTTGCAGCAACGTACGCAAATTCAGCTTGTTTGGTTTGCGAAGTGGTTTTTCCGCCAGTGTACAATGGCACCGCAAGGTTAATACCGACATTAAAATCGTTATAATCGCCTTTAGAGCCGCTGTTATTATTACTTTCATCGCCGTACTTGTAGCCGCCATCAAGAGTCAGTGAGGGTAAGTGCCCTGAACTTGCTAATGAAATATTATCTTTCGCGACATCTTGAGCAATACGAGCGGTCAGCAAAGAGAGATTTTTCTGTTGGGCTTCTTCAAGCAGAGCATCAATCGGCTGTGTTGTTTTGCTGGCTGAAAAACGATTAGTATCCAACACACTTAAATCAGAATGTTCTTGGCCAGTAATTTCACGCAAGGTTTCATAACTATTGGTGAGGCTATTTTTTGCCAAAACTTCATCAGCAAGCACGCCATCGTATTGCGCTTGTGCGTCATGCACGTCAGTAATCGCAGAAAGGCCGACTTCAAAACGTTGTTTCGTTTGCTCTAACTGACGAGCAACAGCGGCTTTTTCTGCACGGACAAATGCCAAGTTATCTTTGGCGCGAAGCACTTCAAAATAGGCTTGTGCAACGCGTAAAATTAGACCTTGCTGGGTGGCCGCATAGGCTGAATCCGCTTTGCGTGCATTCTTTTCTGCCGTGTCTAAAGAAACCCAACTTGAACGTTGATAAAGCTGCTGAGAGAAACTGATGCCTGCGGTGAGCTTATCACTTTCGCGTGCATCAATATCGCTGCGGTTAATATTGTAACCAGCGGTCAGGTTGATTTGTGGTAACAGATCGCCACGGCTAGATGTGACCGCTTCAAATGCAGCATCACGTTGAGCTGCAGAGCTCAGTAACTGAGGATCATTTTCTTTGGCTTGATTATAGATTTCAGTAAGAGTATCCGCCCATACTGAAGAACTCAGGCTGCCTAATGCTGCGCTGATGAATAGTGGAAGCAGTTTTTTCATTGGTCCTATTCCCTGCCTTAATATGTAAGAAGGTTACTTTTAAGGAGTTTAACTTAAATTGGTGGTAATTCACTCGAAACTTTGCACTTTTTTACACATAACTGTCCATCTGTGCAATAAAATTCGATACTCGTTTAAAAATAAATATAAAATTTATATAAAAAGTTGAGCAATATCCTTGGTGATGGATGAATTCCATGATTAAACTATGAGATTCACTGAGCGAGGTTTCAAATGCAGCAGTCTGACAAACAGTACAACATTTTTACGCCCCAAGATGTGGACGTCATTTCAAAAGAAACACTGTTCCAAGGTTTTTTCCGCATGGTGAAATACCGCTTTAAACACAAGTTGTTTGAAGGTGGATGGAGTGAGGAGATTGAAAGAGAAATGTTTGAAAGAGGTCATGCTGCGGCTATGCTTCCTTATGATCCTGCGCGTGATGAAGTCGTGATTATAGAGCAAATTCGAGTTGGAGCACTAGAGCACGCCCATCCTTGGCAACTGGAGATTATTGCTGGAGTCATCGACCCTAATGAAACGTCCGAGCAGGTTATTCGTCGAGAGGCGATGGAAGAGGCGGGAATTGAAGTGAACCGAATCGAAAAAATTAGCTCTTATTATCCATCATCTGGTGGATGCTCTGAATTACTCGACGTCTTTGTTGGTGAAATCGATGCAACGCAAGCTAAAGGCGTACATGGGCTTGACTATGAAGGTGAAGACATCAAAGTTCATGTCATGAGCCGTGAAGAGGCTTACCGCTTAGTGAAAAACGGCCAAATTGAGAATGGTGCCTCAATTATCGCTTTACAATGGTTAGAGCTAAACTATCAACAGTTACAATTGCAATGGCAGAATTAGCATTGAAAAAACCGTATCACGTTGATTTATCGGAACTAATGCGTGTGTACGAAACTAACTACGCGAAATTGAACGCTTTGTTACCAAGTCAGCCGAGCGTGGGTGACTTACGCTGTTATCAGGCTGCTCAAATGACCTATCAATTACAAGTGCTAGAGGTCACAAAGTACACAACTTTAGTGGAGATTTGTCAGAGTGATGACGTTTCAGTATTTCCATTACCGTCGATGTCTGTCAGGCTTTACCACGATGCACGTGTTTCCGAAGTGTGTGCAAGTGCGCGGATAAATCAGATCAAAGCTCGCTATGATTACCCGAATGAACAAATGATGCAAAAAGATGAGAAAGCGCAAATCAATCGCTTTTTAGGCGATTGGCTTACTTTCTGTTTAAAGCACGGGATTAGTCGAGCTCCAATTTAGTCTTCGTCATAGATGAAAATTAGTCATTCAATTTGGATTAATAAATTTTGAACGTGTCGCCAACTCTAGACAATTCAGACAGCATCAAGCTGCTACAAATTACCGATACGCATCTGTTTGCGCCGGATGATGGCAGCCTGTTGAGTGTTAATACGGTAGATAGCTTTCATGCTGTTGTGGCAGAGATTTGCGCACAACATGTTGAATTTGATGCAATTCTGGCTACGGGCGACATCTCGCAAGATCATAGTGCTGAGTCTTATCTTCGTTTCTCTCGTGGTATTTCTTCATTAGAAAAAACTTGTTTTTGGCTTCCCGGTAATCACGACTTTAAACCCAATATGGGCGCCGTATTCCCGTCAGAGCAGATTCAACAGTCGGAGCATGTATTACTCGGTGAACACTGGCAGATGGTGATGCTCGATTCTCAAGTGGTGGGCGTACCGCACGGACGGCTGAGCGATCAACAATTGGCTTTACTTGACGAAAAATTATCGACGCACCATCAGCGACACACCTTGATTGTGCTGCATCATCATCCTCTATTGGTGGGGAGCGCCTGGCTCGATCAACATAGCCTTAAAGACAGCGATGCTTTTTGGAATATCGTCACGCAACATCGCAATGTGAAAGCCGTCCTGTGTGGTCATGTTCATCAAAATATGGATAAACTCCATCACGGTGTCAGAGTGATGGCCACTCCCTCGACCTGTGTACAATTTAAGCCCAATTCAGATGATTTTGCTTTGGATCGCACTTCCCCAGGATGGCGTGAATTGACGCTATCTGCTGATGGTCAAATAGAAACTCAAGTCAAACGTTTAGCTAACGGCGCATTCCAACCGGATTTTAACGCTAATGGATACTGAGATGCCTACTCGTCAACCTATGCTGCTTTATATTCACGGCTTTAATAGCTCGCCGCTGTCGCACAAAGCACAAGTGATGGTGAAGTATTGCCAAATGCAGCGTCCTGATATCAAAGTGATGGTGCCTAAGTTACCCAGTTTTCCCGCGCAAGCTGCGGAATATCTACTTGATCTTATTCATCAACATCAAGATCAATATCGTATTGCGCTGGTGGGGAGTTCATTAGGCGGGTATTTGTCTATTTGGTTAAACCATTTGTTTGGTTTTCGTGCCGTGGTGATAAACCCAGCAATCAAACCGTATGAATTATTGGTCAATTTTTTAGGCGAACAAGTCAACCCCTACACGCAAGAGCACTATCGGCTAGAGGCGAAACATATTGAAGAGCTCAAAGCATTAGAGGTTAAAATTAATGACGTCACGTCATTTTGGTTGTTGCAACAAATGGGCGATGAAGTCTTAGATTACCGTCAAGCCGTCGCTAAATTGACGGGAGCAAAACAGACGGTTGAATTTGGCGGCGATCATAGTTTTGTTAACTTTGAGCGATATCCGCGACAAATCATCGAATTCCTAGATCTCTGACCGATTCATTGAGGGGAGAGTCATAATTTTACCTGTAACTTACTTATCTCGCTTGACATAAGCAAGGCTCTTCCAGACTATGTCCTATCTATACTTTTGCAGTTTGTAATGCTGAAAAAATCAGCGTTGTTGTCGTTAATTAATCACAAGCACATCATTGATAAACTGTCGAAAAAGTAACGAATCATTTATCTATAAAAGCATTCCGTATTATGACTGAACAATATAATGCTGGGGCCATTGAAGTTCTTAATGGTTTAGAACCAGTACGTCGCCGACCTGGGATGTATACGGACACCGCGCGACCTAACCATTTAGGCCAAGAAGTTATCGATAACAGTGTCGATGAAGCGCTAGCCGGATATGCCTCCAAGGTACAAGTTATTCTCCACGCAGATCAATCACTTGAAGTGATCGATGATGGGCGTGGTATGCCTGTTGATATTCACCCTGAAGAGAAAATATCAGGCGTTGAGCTTATCTTCTGTAAATTGCATGCGGGTGGTAAGTTTTCAAACAAAAGCTACCAGTTCTCCGGTGGTTTACATGGGGTAGGTATTTCCGTAGTGAATGCCCTATCCAAGCGTGTGGAAGTGACCGTTCGCCGTGATGGGCAAATATATGAAATGGCGTTTGAGCACGGTAATAAAGTCGAGGAATTGACAGTAACTGGCACCTGTGGTCGTCGCAATAAAGGGACGAGTGTCCACTTTTGGCCCGATACCAGCTACTTTGATTCGCCTAACTTTTCAGTGACTCGCCTAATCAATAATTTGCGCGCTAAAGCGGTACTTTGCCCGGGGCTCGAGATCACCTTTAGTGATAAGGTTAACAATCTTGAGCACCGTTGGTACTACGAAGACGGCCTAAAAGATTATCTCGCAGAAGGCGTAAAGGGTTACACCTTATTGCCCGAAGAGCCATTTACGGGTGAGTTTGTCGCTGAAACTGAAGCGGCCAACTGGGCAGTGATTTGGCTACCTGAAGGTGGTGAGATGATCACTGAAAGCTATGTTAACTTAATCCCGACCGCACAAGGTGGTACGCACGTTAACGGCTTACGCCAAGGGTTGCTCGATGCGATGCGTGAATTCTGTGAATTCCGCAACCTGTTGCCGCGTGGCGTTAAGTTAACTGGTGAAGATGTCTTTGACCGCTGTTCTTATGTGTTGTCGGTTAAGATGCAAGACCCACAGTTTGCAGGGCAAACCAAAGAGCGCCTTTCTTCACGTCAAACCGCGGCTTTTGTTTCAGGTGTGATAAAAGACTCCTTTAGTTTATGGCTGAATGAAAAACCACAACTCGCTGAATTACTTGCCGAAGTGTGTATTGCCAATGCGCATCGCCGCATGCGAGCCAGCAAAAAAGTGGTACGGAAAAAAATCGCATCAGGCCCCGCGCTCCCCGGTAAACTGACCGACTGTTCAGTACAAGACCTGAGCCGCACGGAAATCTTCTTTGTCGAAGGGGATTCAGCAGGAGGCAGTGCTAAGCAAGCGCGCGATCGTGAATTTCAAGCGGTTATGCCACTGCGTGGGAAAATTTTAAATACGTGGGAAGTGTCGGCAGACCAAGTGCTGGCTTCACAAGAAGTGCATGATATCTCTGTTGCGCTTGGGATTGATCCTGATAACGACGATCTCGATGGATTGCGTTACGGTAAAATCTGTATTCTCGCAGATGCGGACTCTGATGGTTTACATATTGCCACCTTGCTCTGCGCCTTATTTACCAAACATTTCCGAGCACTAGTCAAAGCGGGCCACATTTTTGTTGCTATGCCTCCTTTGTATCGGATCGACTGCGGCAAAGAGGTCTTTTATGCACTCGATGATGCTGAAAAAGAGGGCATTTTAGAGCGACTTAGCCAGAAAAAAGCCAAAATCAACGTCCAGCGATTTAAAGGTTTGGGTGAAATGAATCCGCTTCAATTGCGTGAAACAACGATGGATCCAAACACGCGCCGCTTGGTGCAACTGACCATTGATGATGCTGAAGCAACGGATGAGATGATGGACATGTTGCTAGGTAAAAAGCGTGCAGATGACCGCCGCGCATGGTTGCAACGTTATGGCGATATGGCAGAGGTGCAATAAATGTCAACTGAAATAACCTTTGATGGTGTTGAGAAACTGCCGCTGCGTAAGTTCACTGAAGACGCCTATCTCAATTATTCGATGTACGTCATCATGGACCGCGCACTGCCTTATATTGGCGATGGTTTAAAACCGGTACAGCGACGTATTATTTATGCGATGTCGGAGCTTGGACTCTCGGCGTCAGCCAAGTACAAAAAATCAGCGCGTACCGTTGGTGACGTGCTCGGTAAATACCACCCGCACGGTGATTCGGCCTGTTACGAAGCGATGGTATTAATGGCACAACCCTTTTCTTACCGCTATCCATTGGTGGATGGTCAAGGTAACTGGGGTGCTCCGGACGATCCAAAATCCTTCGCGGCGATGCGTTATACCGAAGCGAAACTGTCTAAATTCGCTGAAGTTTTACTGGGTGAGCTTGGACAAGGCAACGTTGATTGGCAGCCTAACTTTGATGGGACAATGCAAGAACCACAAATGCTGCCGGCGCGTTTACCTCATATTTTGCTCAATGGCGTCACGGGAATTGCGGTGGGCATGGCGACCGATATTCCGCCACATAATGTGCGTGAAATTGCCGATGCGACGATTCACCTGATCGATAACCCGGAAGCGCAACTGCATGATGTGATGCAGTACGTGCAAGGGCCAGATTATCCGACCGAAGCGGAAATTATTTCACCTAGAATTGAAATTGAGAAAATATATCGCTCAGGTCGCGGCAGTATCAAAATGCGCGCGGTTTGGCATAAAGAGGGGAGTGATGTTGTGATCACAGCATTACCTCATCAAGTCTCAGGCGCTAAATTGCTCGAACAAATCGCTAACCAAATGCGCGCGAAGAAATTGCCAATGGTTGAAGATTTACGCGATGAATCGGATCACGAGAACCCTACGCGTATTGTTATTGTGCCGCGTTCTAACCGCGTAGATTGTGACTTGTTGATGAGCCACTTGTTCGCATCAACCGATCTAGAGAAAAGCTTCCGTGTTAACTTGAACATGATTGGCTTAAACAATCGTCCTGAAGTGAAAGGTTTAGTGACCATTCTTTCTGAGTGGATTGAGTTTCGTCGCACCACGGTTCGCCGCCGTTTACAGTACCGTCTTGATAAAGTCATGGCGCGTTTGCACATCTTGGAAGGTTTGCTCATTGCTTATCTGAATATTGATGAAGTGATTGAAATCATTCGTACTGAAGATGAACCGAAAGCGGTACTGATGGCCCGTTTTGGTATTAGTGCTATTCAAGCCGATGCGATTTTAGATACCAAACTTCGCCACTTAGCCAAACTTGAAGAGATGAAGATTCGTGGTGAGCAAGATGAGCTTGCTAAAGAGCGCGAAAAATTAGAGCAGTTGCTTGGTTCTGAGCGTCGCTTGAACACATTGTTGAAGAAAGAGATCAAAGCAGATGCTGAGAAGTATGGTGATGATCGCCGTTCACCACTGATTGAGCGTGCTGAATCTAAAGCCTTGACTGAGCGTGACCTTGTGCCAAGTGAAGCGATCACCGTTGTGCTTTCGGAAAAAGGCTGGGTACGTCATGCCAAAGGGCATGATGTGGATTGCCAAAGTTTGAGCTATAAATCCGGCGATCAGTATTTGGCTCATGCTTGTGGTAAGAGCAATCAACAGGTCGTATTCTTGGGTAGCGATGGTCGAAGTTATTCGCTTGAAGCCCACTCGCTACCTTCGGCGCGCAGCCAAGGTGAGCCGATTACGGGTCGTCTCAACATCACAGAGGGCTCGTCTATTCGCCAAGTAGTGATGGGGGAAGAGGATCAACTCTGGTTGGTGGGCTCGGATGCCGGTTATGGTTTTGTGTGTAAAGGTGGTGAACTACTGTCGAAAAACCGTAGTGGTAAAGCCTTAGTTAATTTGCCTGAGAACTCAGAGGTAATGACGCCGCAGGCCATCGGTAATTTGGAGTCTGATGACATTTTAGCGATCACGAATCAGGGTCGAATGTTGCTATTCCCAATCAAAGATTTACCACAGCTAACCAAAGGCAAAGGCAACAAAATAATCAATATTCCTGCGGCTAAGTCCAAAGAGCGTGAAGAGTTTGTGTCACACTTAATCTCCTTGCCTCAAGGAGCGGCTATTACGCTCTATGCTGGCAAACGCAAACTTGGTTTGAAAGCCAGCGATCTAGAAAACTTCCGTGGTGAGCGTGGACGTCGAGGTAGCTTGCTGCCGAGAGGGTTACAACGTGTTACTGCGATTGAGATTGAATCAGAACTTAGTGATTCAGATCTTGAGCAAGAGTAAAAATCTATAAATAAAAGCCCCCTTCGTCAGTTGGGGGCTTTTTTATGTCTCTTTGTTTTTGGTGGCTTAGTTTTATTCGCGTAGGTCTTCAACAATTGTCACGGG
Organism: Vibrio anguillarum; assembly: GCF_001989995.2. GTDB lineage: Bacteria > Pseudomonadota > Gammaproteobacteria > Enterobacterales > Vibrionaceae > Vibrio > Vibrio anguillarum. The sequence continues at coordinate 89,060 of NZ_JAHGUP010000009.1, read as the reverse complement.
AAGTGTCATCTCTTCACCTTTACGTAAGATGAGCACATCGACAACGGTACCTGGGCGCAAGTCAGTGACAATTTCCATCACACTCTTGCGACCATTAATTTTTTTACCGCCAATTTTTAGAATAATGTCCCGCTCTTTAAAACCAGCCGTTTCCGCAGGGCCATTGGGGTCAATGCCCAACACAACTATACCGCCAATATGTTCACTGCCAAGTAAGCGAGATGTTACTGGAGTAATATCTTGCCCATCAATACCGATATAGCCGCGAATCACGCGTCCATCAGCAATGATTTTTTCCATAATGGTATTGGCTAATTTGTAGGGAATCGCGAATGATATACCATCGGTTTTCATTTCAGTTGCTTGTTGAAACGAAGCCGTATTAATACCTACGAGCTCTCCTTGAGTGTTGACCAAAGCTCCACCTGAATTGCCTTCATTAATGGCCGCATCAGTTTGGATGAAAGCTTGACGTCCATCGGTACTGACTGATGAACGTTCAGTGGCAGAAATGATACCAAAAGTAGTGGTTTGTCCAAGGTTGTATGGATTGCCAATGGCCAGTACCACATCGCCAACTTTCACCGAGTAATTGGGATTTTGTGGAATAACGGGAAGGTTCGTTCCTTCGATTCGCAAAATTGCGATATCCGTGCGTCGATCTTTGCCTACTAATTGCGCGGCTGCGAGACGGCCATCTTGTAAGGCCGCTACGATTTGGTCGGCTTGGGCTACTACGTGATAGTTAGTAATGATGTACCCTTTCTCGCTCACAATTACACCAGAGCCTAACCCTTGAATCGACAGTTTACTGCGATCGCTTTCGGTGTATTTTTGGTTGTAAATATTGACTACAGCAGGTGCGGCGCGGCGAACGGCTTGGTTAAACGAAATTTGCAAAGAGAGCGCATTGGGAGACTCTTCGGCCGCGATTTGCGGGAGAACATTTGAACGTAGCGAGGGAACCGCTAGTAAAATAACAACAGCAGCGAGAAGCCCAAGCCCCACTGAACGAAGTAAAAAGTTAAGCATATCTTCCCCAAACAAAACCCGCTATATACTCAGCTTATTTTACACCTGAGCTTGAGAGAGGAAGAATAGCACTACATGATTGAATAAGAAAAGGGCAGCATTCAAATGCTGCCCTGATCACTCTACAAGAGATTCTCACTAATTAGCGAATAACCAAGTAAATGGTTCTATCACCTCGTTGGATATTCAGCGCAAGTATGCTCGGCTTTTTCTCCAAAATTTCGCGTAATTGTGCGAGGTTTTTCACTCGTTGGCGGTTAACACCAATGATGATGTCCTCTTTTTGTAGTTGATACGCTTCTGCCGCTGACCCTTTCTCTATAGCAGTCACTTTAACGCCAGCGATTGGGTCTTGATCCGTCGTATTGGTCAGTGCCGCACCAGTCAACCCCGAGTGCAGTTGCTCTGCTTTGGTTGTGGTGTTGTTTTCACTCAAGGTTACGTCGAAGGTTTTGCTTTTACCATCGCGGATAACATCGATTGTGATTTTTTTACCTGCACCTAATGTTGCCACTTTGGCTCTTAATTCATTGAAGGTAGAAACGTTTTTTCCATTAATAGCTGTGATGACATCACCCGCTTTGATCCCTGCTTTATCGGCGGCGCTATCTTTGATAACTTGGCTAACAAACGCCCCTTTACTTGACTCATAGCCTAGCGCTTCAGCCAGTTCAGAGGTTATTTCACCCCCTTGAACGCCGAGCACGCCACGTTTTACCTCACCAAATTCTAAGATCTGTTCGGTCAAGTTTTTCATCATATTTGATGGTATTGCAAAACCTATCCCAACGTTGCCACCATTCGGCCCAAGAATCGCGGTATTAATCCCAATCAATTCACCATTGAGATTGACTAAGGCACCACCAGAGTTGCCACTGTTAATCGCGGCATCGGTCTGAATAAAGTTCTCAAAGTTTTCAAGATTAAGTCCACTTCGTCCTAGCGCAGAAACAATGCCGGAAGTCACCGTTTGACCAAGACCAAACGGGTTCCCGATCGCGACAGTGAAATCACCTACACGCAGCTTGTCTGAATCTGCGATACGAATTTGGGTTAAATTTTTTGCTTTTTTTAGTTTGATCAGCGCGACATCGGACATTTTATCACCACCGACGAGCTCCGCATCGTATTCTCGGCCGTCGTATAGTTTGACGCGAATCTTATCAGCGCCATCGATGACGTGATAATTAGTCACAACATAACCTTTGTCTGCGTCAGTAATGACACCAGAGCCTAATGCTCTAAATGGCCGCTCTTGCGATTGGTCGATTGGAAAATCAGGACCAAAGAAAAATCGAAACTGCTCGGGTAAACGTTGATGGGAGACTTGAGTTCCCTCAACTGAGATACTCACAACCGCTGGTGTCACTTGCTCTAGCATCGGTGCTAAGCTCGGCAGTTGCTCACCACTGACAGAAAAGGGTAGCGCTGCCATTGCGGGTAGTGGGGTGATGATTGAACTTAAACTTAACGATAGAGCGGTTAAAAGAAGTAAAGGTTTTTTCATCATAAGCTCCTTTGGAATAACTGTGTTCGAAGTTTAATATTTGTACGAAAGACAAAACTTCAACACTCTCGTGAGGTTTATGACTCAAAAACCTTTATAAAGTTCATGAATTCAGATTAAACGGCTTTCACCTTAACCACGTCTGCAGAATGAATGATCTCTTTTTTGGGGGTATTAAAAAGCCCTGTTGCGCCATTGGCATAATCTTTCGGTGGCTGTTCCAAAATGTCATCGTTGCTTTTATCTGTATCATTATGCAGAGCGATTTTTTTGATAAATGGGTTATCTTGCTCTGGCATATTCGGCAGAATTTCGGACGATGTTTTGGCCATGTGTTGATACAGTTTTGTATAATCTTTACCTAGTGTATCGAGTATTTCTGCCGCTTGAGCAAAATGATCCGACAATTCTTGGCGTTGTTGTTCCAAACTAAATTTCGCGTTATCTAATTCTTTTTGTAGAGACTTTTGGTTTTTATATTGAGGCGTAGTCAATCGTGAAATGACCATTCCCAACACAGCCCCTACTAGCAAGCCTACAATGGCATATATCCAAGGCATAACAGCTCCTTATTGTTGTTATTTAACATGTTTTTTACCTGTTGGTTACACACGTCGCTTGGACATGTTACTATGACTGCTCTAGCCAATAAAGCGAAATACACGAAATAGCAGTTTCCATTTTCTTTAGTGCAGTAGGCGGTCATGACACCAAAACAGCGATATGAACACGATGTAAAAAAACTCGGTTTTCAACGAGACTCTGCTCAAGAAAGCGCCGTCGATGCGCTGGATTTACTCTACCATCAGTTTCAGGATTATCTTAACCAACCAGTTAAGCCCTCCGCGGTTTGGACTAAATGGCTTGGCCGCCAACCTAAACAGCCTAACTTACCTAAAGGGCTCTATTTTTGGGGCGGTGTCGGGCGAGGAAAAACCTATCTAATGGATACGTTTTTTGAAGCTCTGCCAACCACTCGCAAAATGCGAGTGCATTTCCACCGTTTTATGTACCGAGTTCATGATGAGTTGAAGGCGCAGGCTGGAGTTGAAGAGCCTTTAGAAAAGGTTGCCGATATTTTTAAGTCTGAAACGGAAATTATCTGTTTTGATGAATTTTTTGTATCAGATATTACCGATGCGATGATTTTGGGTACCTTGTTTCAAGCACTGTTTAAGCGCGGCATTATCTTAGTGGCGACATCGAACATTCCGCCGCACGACTTATACCGCAACGGCTTGCAGCGAGCACGCTTTCTCCCTGCAATTGCTTTGATTGAATCACACTGTCATGTGTTGAACGTCGATAGTGGCATTGATTATCGCTTAAGAACATTAGAGCAAGCGGAAATTTACCACTATCCATTGGATGAAGCAGCAAGCCACAATTTACAACATTACTATCGGCAATTGGTTGGTGACGAGAAAAAAGAAGCACGCAGTGAGATTGAAATCAATCATCGCACCCTCTCTGTTGTAAAAGCTAGTGATGGTATTTTACATGCGACATTTGAACAGTTATGCCAAACGGCGAGAAGCCAAAACGATTACATTGAGTTGTCCAAAATTTACCATACAGTACTGCTGGCTGATGTGAAGCAAATGGATCGCGCCATCGATGATGCAGCGCGGCGTTTTATTGCGTTGATTGATGAATTTTACGAACGACATGTAAAAGTAATTATCTCCGCCGAAGTGGCGCTGGACGATCTGTATCTGCATGGGCAACTTGAGTTTGAATTCAAACGTTGTCAGTCGCGGTTAATTGAAATGCAAAGTCATGAGTATTTATCAAGGGAACATCTGGCCTAGCTCAATCCGAACACTTTTAAAGCAAAATAAAAAATTCGTGATTTTGTTCAAAAAGAGGTGATTTTTTCTACTGACTTCCCTATAATCCTGCGACCCACCGTTACTGCAGGCCTGTTTCTGTGAAACGAGAGGCCGAGAGAAACCAAACGCTCGAAGGGGTAACTTTGGACTCTTAGACAGTGGGGGCATTTTAATGCTCCTTTTAGTGTAAATTTTATTTAACGGGTTATTATTAGCATGAAAACTTTCGTTGCTAAACCAGAAACTGTAAAACGCGACTGGTATATCGTAGACGCTGAGGGTAAAACTCTAGGTCGTCTAGCAAGTGAAATTGCATCTCGCCTACGTGGCAAACATAAAGCTGAATACACTCCTCACGTAGACACTGGTGATTACATCATCGTTGTAAACGCTGAGAAAGTTACTGTAACTGGTAACAAAGCAGCAGCTAAAACTTACTACCGTCACACTGAATTTCCAGGCGGCTTAAAATCAATCACTTTCGACAAGCTGATTGTTCGTAAGCCAGAGATGGTTATTGAGCTAGCGGTTAAAGGTATGCTACCACGTGGTCCTCTAGGCCGTGCTATGTACCGTAAGCTGAAAGTTTACGCTGGCGCTGAGCACAACCATGCTGCTCAACAACCAAAAGTACTAGACATCTAATTGGGGATTTCGAAAATGGCAGAGAATCAATACTACGGCACTGGCCGTCGCAAAAGCTCAGCTGCACGCGTTTTTATTAAACCAGGCAGCGGCAACATTGTAATCAACAAGCGTAGCCTTGATGTTTACTTTGGTCGTCCAACTTCTCGCATGGTTGTTAAACAACCTCTTGAGCTTGTTGAACTAACTGAGAAACTAGATCTATACATCACTGTTAAAGGTGGTGGTATTTCTGGTCAAGCTGGTGCTATCCGTCACGGTATCACTCGCGCTCTAATGGAATACGACGAATCACTACGTCCTGTTCTACGTGCAGCTGGCTACGTTACTCGCGACGCTCGTTGCGTTGAACGTAAGAAAGTTGGTCTGCGTAAAGCACGTCGTAAACCACAATTCTCTAAGCGTTAATCTTTTTTCAAAAGATTCGCTTCCAGTGTTACTGGATTGTGGTTCAAAAGCCCGGTATTTATACCGGGCTTTTTGTTTTTTGGTGTTAGCAAACACTCATTTTTTTAATCACATCATTTGGTTCTTGCTCTTTAATCTTCCTTTTGTGACCTCACGTGCGATTTACTTCACGAATGTTACGAAAAGGTAGCTTTATCTTGTCAAAAAGTAGGGTTTTATTTATGATTTGCCATCAAATAAATACAACTAGATTCGTATTTTGTTAGCCATGCTCTTGATAAGCGGAATAATAATAATCCACAGGGAGCAAATGGGAGAATGTTTGGATGAGCAATGCGCCTTTAAATAACGGTCGCAGACGTTTCTTAACCGCGACAACAGCCGTTGTCGGAGGGTTAGGAGCTGCTGCTGTCGCCGTTCCTTTTATTAAATCTTGGAACCCAAGTGCCAAAGCCAAAGCGGCTGGAGCCCCCGTTGAAGTTGAAATCGGTAAACTTGAAGAGGGGCAAATGGTTCGTGTTGAGTGGCGAGGAAAACCTGTTTGGGTTGTTCGTCGCTCTCAATCAGTGGTCGATGGGCTAAAAGATATCGAAAACCAACTTCGAGATCCTCAATCGGATGAGCAGCAGCAGCCTAATTATGCGCAAAATGCTTATCGATCGATTAAACCTGAATATTTCGTTGCTGTGGGTATTTGTACTCACCTTGGCTGTTCACCTACTTATTTGCCTGATTCTTTTAGTGAACAAGTTCAAGGGGTTAAATCTGGTTTTTTCTGTCCTTGCCATGGTTCTAAATTTGATATGGCGGGTCGAGTTTTTCAAGGTGTTCCGGCACCACTAAACTTGGTTATCCCTCAATATATGTATCTTAGCGATACTCGTATTGTCATAGGATTAGATGAGACCGGGGAGGCTGCATAATGCAAGTTTTACTTGATTGGGTAGAAAAGCGTTTACCTGCAATGAACGCTTACAAAAAACACCTATCTGAATATCCAATGCCGAAAAACTTTAACTTTTGGTATTTGTTTGGATCGTTAGCCATGTTGGTTCTTGTTAACCAACTGCTCACTGGCGTATGGCTAACCATGAACTATGTGCCATCAGGTGAAGGGGCTTTTGCATCTGTTGAATACATAATGCGTGATGTTGAGTATGGTTGGTTACTGCGTTATATGCACTCCACTGGCGCTTCAGCTTTCTTTGTGGTGATTTATCTACATATGTTCCGTGGCTTAATTTACGGTTCCTATCAGAAGCCTCGTGAGCTGCTATGGCTATTTGGCATGCTGATCTTCTTAGTGTTGATGGCCGAAGCCTTTATGGGATACTTGCTACCATGGGGACAAATGTCCTATTGGGGAGCGCAAGTTATTATCTCTTTGTTCGGTGCAATCCCCGTTATCGGCGATGATTTAACTCTATGGATACGTGGTGACTACGTTATTTCAGGTGCCACTCTGAACCGTTTCTTTGCACTGCATGTGATTGCTTTACCTATTGTTTTATTGTTGCTAATTGTTCTCCATATATTAGCACTGCATGAAGTCGGCTCTAATAACCCTGACGGTATCGAAACCAAAGTACCAAAAGGGTCGATGGGCGATGATTATAAAACGCAGTTTAAATTTCACGACTACTACACCAAGAAATACGACATCATTGATTCGATTCCATTCCATCCTTACGGGACAGTGAAAGATCTTATTGGTGTAGCCGGTTTCTTAATCCTGTTCTGTTATGTGTTGTTCTTTAACCCAGAGATGGGGGGCTACTTCCTTGAGCCGCCTAACTTTGAAGCGGCAAACCCACTAAAAACGCCAGCACACATCGCACCTGTTTGGTATTTCACGCCTTTCTATGCAATTTTACGTGCTGTTCCTGATAAGTTAATTGGTGTGGCTGCGATGGGTGCATCGATTGTGGTGTTGTTCTTATTGCCATGGCTGGATCGTTGTAAGGTTCGTTCTTACCGTTATCGTAGTAAGTTCCACTTAATCAATATTATTCAGTTCACTATCTGCTTTATTGCGTTAGGTGTTTTAGGTGCGTTACCTGCGACAGCCACTTACACAATGCTTGCACGTATATTTAGCGTTGGTTACTTCATGTTCTTTGTTTTGTTGTTCTTCTACAGCAAAAATGAAGCAACGAAACCATTACCAGAGAGGGTGACATTTAAATGAAAAAGTGGATTGTAATTTTGTTTGCAATGCTGCCATCTCTTGCTTTGGCAGCTGGCGCAAATGTACATTTAGATAAAGCAAATAATGATTTAACAGATCAAGCATCACTGCAGCATGGTGCAAAGCTATTCATGAACTACTGTTTTGGTTGCCACTCAACTCAGTACCAGCGTTATGAGCGTGTAGCGAATGATTTGAATATTCCCTCGGATTTGATGAAAGAGAATTTGATTTTTGATCCGAATGCCAAAATTGGTCAACTGATGGAGAATGCGATTCCAGATAAGTCGGCATCGAAATGGTTTGGTGCACCACCACCAGATTTAACGCTTGTGGCTCGTGTTCGAGGAACAGATTGGTTGTATACTTACCTTCGTTCATTTTATGCCGATCCTAGCCGGCCCTTTGGCGTAAACAACATCGTATTCCCAAGTGTCGGTATGCCTCATGTGCTTGAAGAGCTACAAGGGATCCCACAACCAGTTTATGGTACTCATCTTGTCAATGGCGAGGAAGTCAAGGCTGTTATTGGTGCCGAGTCTGATGGAACGGGTGAGCTGAGCCAAAGTGAGTATGATCAAGCGGTCCGTGACATTGTTAACTTCCTTGAATATTCAGCAGAACCAGTCAAGCTTGAACGTCAAACTTTAGGTTGGTGGGTAATGGCATTCCTTGTGCTATTTACTATCGTGGTTGTTCTATTGAAGAAAGAATATTGGCGTGATGTGCATTAATTGTGCTACCATGCGGCGTTAATTTCTAATTTTTAGAATCTTCAATGGAGGCTTGGCCTCCATTGTTTTTATATCTGTAAGTGTGCTGGAGGGCTCCATGGCTGTAGCTGCCAATAAACGTTCTGTGATGACGCTATTTTCGAGTGCATCTGATATGTATAGTCATCAGGTACGTATTGTTCTAGCGGAAAAAGGTGTCAGTGTTGAAGTAGAATTAGTTGATGAAACCAATCTGCCAGCTGACCTTATTGAGCTAAACCCATATAAGACAGTACCAACGTTAGTTGATCGTGAGCTTGCTCTTTATGACTCAAAGATCATCATGGAATACCTAGATGAGCGTTTCCCTCATCCACCGCTGATGCCTGTTTATCCTGTGGCTCGTGGTAATAGCCGTTTGATGATTTACCGTATTGAGAAAAACTGGTACTCACTGGCTGAGAAAGTCGTGAAGGGCAATGCGGAAGAGTCAGAAGCTGCTCGTAATAAATTACGCAATGATCTGCTTACTCTTGGTCCTGTGTTCGCGGAATACGAATATTTCATGAGTGAAGAGTTTAGCCTCATTGACTGTTATTTAGCTCCATTACTATGGCGCTTACCTATTTTGGGTATTGATCTGATTGGTCCTGGCTCTAAAGAGCTTAAAGTATATATGAATCGTGTTTTTGAGCGTGATTCATTCTTGGCTTCTTTAACAGAAGCTGAACGTGAGATGCGTTTAGTTCGTTAAGGCAGTTTGATGGATATCTCTCAAATGACTCCTCGCCGACCTTATATGCTTAGAGCATTTTATGATTGGCTATTAGAAAATGAATTGACTCCTCATGTTGTTGTGGATGCTACTCTTACGGGTGTACGAGTGCCGATGGAGTTTGTGCAAGATGGACAAATTATCCTTAATCTTGCCCCAAGAGCGATAGGTAACCTTGAGCTTGGCAATGAAGCGATTACGTTCAATGCTCGCTTTGGCGGACGTCCTCATTCGGTCATAGTGCCTTTGTACGCAGTGCAAGCTATCTATGCACGTGAAAACGGTGCAGGTACTATGTTTGAACCGGAAGAGGCCTATATCCCTTATCTAGAAGCGGGCATAACAGAGGAATCTGAACAAGAGCCGATGTTAAGCGTTGCTTCTCAAGAAGATGAGGAATTATTAGAGACTCGAGCACAAGAAACCTCTCGGCCGAAGGGAAAACCAAGCTTAAGAGTTATTAAGTAACTCATTTTCACACATTAAGCAGTCATGATCGAAAAAGCAGCGATATTCGCTGCTTTTTTTCTAAAAAAAACAAAGGATAACCTAGGTTATTCGCTGTATTGAAATGCCTTAATCACCTGTTTTACGCCTGATATGTTTCGAGCAATATCACTGGCTAGATTAGCCTGTTCTGCCGAGACATAGCCAAGTAAAAATACTTCTCTATTTTCTGTGATTACTTTGATTTTGATTGTGTTCAGTTCAGAATTGGCCAACAGCGCTGATTTTACTTTAGTCGTAATCCAACTGTCGTTACTGATTTCGCCAATTGATAAAGGCGCTTTTATTCTGACTTGATTATGAATGGTTTTGACCCCTTTTGTCTCACGTGCTTTATTTTCAAACTCATTGAGTAATCCGGAGTTTTCAGCTTGTCCCATCAACACGACAATCCCTTGATAAGAACTGGCCGTAATGCGAGTTTTTCCGTTAAAGGGGGCTTTATTGGCGATACCTGCTACTTCAAATTCGATGTTATTATCATTCCAAATTTCTTGAGTGGTTCGAGGGTCTGTTACTAGGCTCGCTGTTGTTGCCGCGCCAGCAAGGATAACTCCTGCACAACCTGATACAGCAAAGCTCAACAGTAGAATGAGTGAAAGTTTTAATCTATTCATTGTCTATTCTTCATGAGAAGGGAAAAGGACTTGATCAATCAAGTCACATAAGCAGTGTAGGGTGACCATATGAACTTCATGGATTCGAGCCGTCCGCTGCGAGGGGATGCGGATCTCCACATCATTTTCACCTAGAAGACCAGCCATTTCTCCGCCGTCTTTGCCTGTGAGAGCGATAATCGTCATATCACGAGTCACAGCCGCTTCCATCGCTTTAATGATGTTTTTGCTGTTACCACTTGTTGAAATAGCCAACAAAACATCACCAGGTTGACCAAATGCACGTACCTGTTTCGAGAATATTTCTTGGTAGTGATAGTCGTTAGCAACTGCGGTTAACGTGGTATTGTCTGCGGTTAATGCAATGGCGGGTAAACTCGGACGTTCAGTTTCAAAACGGTTCAGTAAGCAAGAAGAAAAAAGCTGGGCATTGGCCGAAGAGCCACCATTACCGCAACAGAGAATTTTATGACCGTTAAGTAGCGTTGCCACCATGGCTTGTGCAGCATGCGTGATCGCATGGGGTAGTGCTTCAGCAGCCGCAATTTGAATTTGGATGCTTTCGGTAAAACTGTCTTTAATGCTGTCGAGCATCGTTTATCCTTGAGTTATTGCGTTTTTAATCCACTCAATGTGGTGCACATCTTGGTGGATGGCGATCACATCGAAACGAAAATCGGTGTCATAGGGCGATAGGCCATGTTTCAGTAGCCATAAATTCGCGGTTTTCATCAACTTTGCCATTTTTGCGGTAGTAACCATTTCTGCGGCATGCCCATGACATTGGTTTTTTCTGTATTTAACCTCTACGAACACTAAGGTGTTTTTATCTCGCATAATGAGGTCGATTTCACCGACTTTGGTATTGAAGTTTTGTTCAATAAAAGCCAAACCACAACCTAATAAATAGTGTTTGGCTGCGGTTTCATACTGTTGACCAACTGCTCGGCGGCTAAAGAGCGCCATGCACCGCCCAACTGATCTCTCTCTGTACCACGCATTGCTCATCAATACTTAATGTGCCTGTTTTGCCATCGATACTATACCCCTCGACGACTTTCATTTGTGGCAACTCAATCATTAACTGATAAGCATCCATACCTAATGCTTGTAAGCGTCGCTCGCTATTGGAGTTCTTTGGCCACAATTGGTTCATTTCATTATCCAGCATTGAATTGGGATGAATGAGTAATGGAATATCGCTATAAGTTACACCAGAGAGGTCTTCATACTGTGTGTTACCACTGTTACTACGAGAGTTTGAGAACAGTTTGGGTGGCTTAGTGTCAGGGTTAATTGCGACCTCGATAAAGGGTTTAATTAAAGTCAATTCTGCGCTGTTAGCCACGATATAAACCGAATCGATATCACGACGACTGCGGGGCAGGCTTTGCAAATCAATACCCATCAACGCATCCATTTGCGCGATATTTTGTTGGCTATCTTGTAGACCAAATACTGAGTTAATGTTGCGTTGCAATTGACGCTTATCACCAAATAGGTTCACCGATACTTTATTCTTGCTGTATTTTTGCCATTCTGCGTTAAACGCTTCTACTACACGCTGGCCGTAATTACCTTGAGGAGCGAGTATTAAAGGGTATTGATAGCCTTGGCTAAACAGATACTTAGCGGCTTGTTCAACCTCTTGCTCTGGCGAAAGTGCAAGATAGCAAGTGTTAGGATGATCTTCAATTTGGTCTGGAATATTCAACGCCAGCGTAGGGATAGAAGTTAAGCGTGCTTGTTGAAGCTTATGTAGATTCTCGATGTTCTCTTTGATGAGTGGCCCAACAATGAAATCAATGTTTTTTTCAATCAATTGCTTGTCTATGAGCGCGGCGTCTTCGGCATTGGTATCAATCACAGTCAAGGTAGCATTGAGGTCACGGTTACGGTCATTCATCATCGCCATGATAAAGCCATCACGGATCAGTTGAGCTTGCGTGGCAAACTTTCCTGAAAGAGGAAGTAACAACGCGGTGTTAGTGGGCTTGATGATCTCCAGCGCTAGAATATCTTGTATCGCTTTAGGCGTATAACGAGCCGCTGGGTGATTGCTGTTTTCCACGAGCCATTTTTCGAGCGTATTCTTCAACTGCGGAATATTACTATTGAGCGTTTTCATATATACAGCCAGTTGTAGCCAGCCATCGAGCACGTTTTCGTTAGGCTCTGGATTTAATTGGGTAATTTCACGTTCGCTATAATGATTGAAATTGAGCCAAATTTGATCGGCAATCGCCTCTTGCTCGGCATCATCAACGTAAGTGCTTAATGCAATAAGCTCCCTACTTGAATCAAAAGGGCGGCTGAGTGCGGTAAAAATATCGGCGCGCATTTGATGGTATTGAGCCCATGTTTCAGGGCTTAGCTTCCACCAAGCCTGAAAATTAAGCTGAGAGAGCGCTTGTGAAAACTGCTCCGCATTACTCAACAACTGCGCCTTAGCCATTTGCCATTCAGCTTGTTGCGCTTCAGAGAGCGACTGTTTGGCTAAGCGCATAATCAACAGTTGCGCTTGTTCGCTGTTGTTTTCGTTAATGGCGGCTTTAAGAGCCATGATCAACCAATCATTTTGCAGTGAACCTTGGCTACTATCTGCTTGCATCAAGTAAGTTTGCGCTGACTTGGTGGGATCTTGCGTAATATCGACTGAGGTGGGCGTCGATGGTGAAGACGAACACGCCGCCAAAGCCATTGCTAATGCAACGGGCGTGAATAAGCGTGGTACACTGAGTCTCGGATGGTTCTTCATAGCCATGAGTTCTTTCGTTATTCCGTGTAAAATTGTCTCTATATTAATCGTTGAAGTGATGGTAAACAAATGACAGATAGCAAAACCTTGCCAGCAGAGATCCCAACTCTCTACATTGTTCCTACGCCAATTGGCAATTTGGGTGATATTACCCAGCGAGCCATTGAAGTACTCTCAAGTGTTGATGTTATCGCTGCGGAAGATACACGCCATACTGGCAGACTTCTCGCTCACTTCAATATCCAGACTAAAACCTTTGCCTTGCATGATCACAACGAACAGCAAAAAGCACAAGTGTTAGTCGATAAATTATTATCAGGGCAATCTATTGCGTTGGTTTCTGATGCAGGAACGCCACTGATCAGTGATCCAGGGTACCATCTTGTCAATCAATGTCGTCAAGCTGGTGTGAGAGTTGTGCCACTTCCGGGCGCCTGTGCTGTGATTACTGCGCTCAGTGCATCAGGCTTGCCTTCTGATCGTTTCAGTTTTGAAGGTTTTTTGCCGCCGAAAAGCAAAGGGCGTAAAGATAAATTCCTAGAGATCGCTAAGGCTGAACGCACCTGTATTTTTTATGAGTCACCACACCGAATTAGTGAATCACTGCAAGATATGTTAGCTATCTTAGGGCCAGATCGTAACGTGGTGCTAGCCCGCGAGCTCACCAAAACCTTCGAGACGATTCAAGGTTTGCCGTTAGGCGAACTGATTAATTGGATTAATGAAGATGAGAACCGCAAGCGTGGTGAAATGGTGTTACTGATCCATGGTTACAGAGAAAGCGTGGACGATAGCTTGCCAGACGAAGCGTTGCGCAGTTTAGCGATTTTGACAAAAGAGCTGCCTCTGAAAAAAGCGGCCGCATTGGCGGCTGAAATTTATAACCTTAAGAAAAATGCCCTTTATAAGTGGGGGCTTGAAAACCTATCTGCTTAATTAGCCAGCGGCATCTTGATGTTTTAAATCGATGGATAATTAAACGCTTAAGCGTGAATTAAACACAGAAGTTGTTTGAGCCTAGACAGTACCTATCTTTCTCTATACAATCCGCCCTCGGAGTTGACTGGGTAGTCGCTGCTTCATTGATGTCCTTTAGCCTTGTGCTGAGGAGACTGATGGAGGGGAGGAAAGTCCGGGCTCCATAGAGCAGGGTGCCAGGTAACGCCTGGGGGGCGAAAGCCTACGACAAGTGCAGCAGAGAGAAGACCGCCGATGGCCCAATTTCTTCGGAATGGGCACAGGTAAGGGTGAAAGGGTGCGGTAAGAGCGCACCGTGCGTCTGGCAACAGTTCGTAGCAAGGTAAACTCCACCCGGAGCAAGACCAAATAGGCTTCCACATTGCGTTGCTCGCGTAAGGAAGCGGGTAGGTTGCTTGAGCCAGTGAGTGATTGCTGGCCTAGACGAATGGCTACTGCCGCGCAAGCGGAACAGAACCCGGCTTATACGTCAACTCCACCTATTGCAGACCCATCATAACTCTTGCGGTTATGATGGGTTTTTTGCTTTTTATTGACGAAAATTATTTCGTAAGCACTAAACTTAGCGCAATATCACGTGATGCCAACGTCAAGTGGTAGCGATGCGGCGTTAAATCAGTAAACTGAATACTTGCGCCGTAGCCGATTGCTATATTTCAGCTTTAGCCCGATGAGAAAACGATGACTGAACCTTTTCAACACATTTCTGTACTACTGAATGAATCCATTGATGGCCTTGCTATCAAACCAGACGGTATTTATATCGACGGCACGTTTGGCCGTGGTGGTCATAGTCGTACAATTCTCTCTAAGTTGGGTGACAATGGTCGTCTGTACAGCATAGATCGCGATCCACAAGCGATTGCTGAAGCTGGAAAAATTAACGACCCGCGTTTTACTATCATCCATGGCCCATTTTCTGGCATGGCACAATACGCTGAGCGCTACGATCTGGTCGGGAAAGTGGATGGAGTACTACTTGATTTAGGCGTTTCCTCGCCGCAGTTGGACGATGCCGAGCGCGGTTTTAGCTTCATGAAAGATGGCCCGCTTGATATGCGTATGGACCCGACGTCAGGGATCCCTGTCTCGCAGTGGCTTGCGCAAGCCGATTTGGACGACATTACTTGGGTGATTCGTGAATTTGGTGAAGACAAGCACGCGCGCCGTATTGCCAAAGCGATTGTCGCTTACCGTGAAGACGATGAAAAAGAGCCTCTGACGCGCACCAGTCAATTGGCTAAACTGATTTCAGAAGCCGCGCCGAAAAGCTTTAAAGAGAAAAAACACCCGGCTACGCGCTCATTTCAAGCATTTCGTATCTATATCAATAGTGAATTAGAAGAGATCGACACTGCATTAAAAGGCGCAGCTAAGATCTTAGCCCCACAAGGGCGCTTATCGGTGATCAGTTTCCATTCGCTTGAAGATCGCATGGTCAAACGCTTTATTCGTAAAGAGAGTAAAGGCCCAGAGGTTCCACATGGTTTGCCGTTAACAGAAATACAAATTCAGGCATTGGGCTCAGCCAACTTAAAACCAGTTGGGAAAGCGATTATGCCAACTAAAGAAGAAGTGGAACTCAATCCCCGCTCACGCAGCTCAGTATTACGAGTTGCTGAAAAACTGTAGTCCATGTCTAAGTCGCCGCCTAACTTAACCAAACTGATTGCACTTGACCTGTTTACGGTGGGTCGAGTGCCGCTTATTTTGTTAATGTTAATTTTTGCCAGTGCGATGGGAGTGGTGTTTATTACCCACCATTCTAGGCAGGCGATTTCAGAAAAAGATCAAACCTTAGTTGAGCGCGAGCGGCTCGATAATGAATGGCGTAACCTCATTCTTGAGGAAACGGCCCTCGCAGAACATAGCCGCGTGCAGAATCTTGCCAAACAAGAGCTGGAAATGAAGCGACCTGATTCTGATAAAGAAGTGGTGATTACGCTCAAATGAAAAAAAACAAAGACAAAGCCCAAGCGGCACCTCGTCAAGAAAAAGCGACATCTCCTATTTTGATCCGTTGGCGATTCTATCTCATCCTCTTTTTTGTATTCGTTGCTTTCGCTTTATTGGTTGGGCGCGTTGCCTTCATCCAAATTATCGAACCGGATAATTTGATCCGCGAAGGGGATATGCGCTCTGTCCGAGCCAAAACCTTGCCATCGGCACGCGGAATCATTTCAGATCGTAATGGTGAACCTCTCGCAGTCAGTGTTCCTGTCGATGCAGTATGGGCTGATCCTGTGGCTATTTTTAAAGCCGGCGGCTTAGTTGAACGTGAACGTTGGTACGCACTGGCTGATGTGTTAGGCATTAAGCGCAGTGAGCTGCTGAAAAAAATTGAAGAGAACCAAACCCGCCGTTTTATCTATTTGCAGCGTCAAGTGAGCCCTGCAATGGCCAATTATATTCGCGAACTTAAATTAGCGGGTGTGGGGCTAAAGGCCGAATCTCGCCGTTACTATCCAGCTGGTGAGGCGAGTGCGCACTTAATTGGTGTGACGGGCATCGATGGCCACGGTTTAGAAGGGGTTGAGCGCAGCTATGATAAATGGCTGACGGGGGAAGCTGGCAAACAGGTGATCCGTAAAGATCGGTATGGCCGAGTGGTGGAAAATATCTCGCTTGAAGAGCGTGAAGAGGGCAAGCCGCTGGCGTTGACCATTGACCAACGTTTGCAAGCGATCGCCTTTCGTGCGGTCAAGCAAGCTGTAGCGGACTATCGTGCCACTTCGGCATCGGCCATTTTGCTCGACGTGAAAACGGGTGCAGTATTAGCGATGGTTAACGCCCCTTCATACAACCCCAATAACCGTTCCGATTGGCAAAGTTTTAAAATGCGTAACCGCGTGATCACGGACGCCTTTGAACCGGGCTCAACTGTTAAACCTTTTGTAGTATTGGCCGCGCTTGAAAATGGCGTTGCAAATGACAAAACGGTGATAGATACAGGGAATGGCATCATGCAAATCGGTGGTAGTCGAGTGCGTGATACCTCAAAAGTCGGCAAAGCCGATTTAACCTTAATTCTGAAAAAATCGAGTAACATCGGAGTGGCTAAGCTGGCGCTTGAAATGCCTCTCGAAGCTCTATTAGGTATGTATACCTCTGTAGGGCTTGGTGAAATGTCCGGTTTAAACCTCGTCGGTGAGACTTTGGGTATTTTCCCGAATCGCCGCCGTTGGTCACCGTTTGAAATTGCCACCTTGGCATTTGGCTATGGTTTGTCAATTACCCCCATTCAGTTGGCTCATGCTTATGCCACTTTAGGCAATTTAGGTCAGTACCAACCAATCCATATTATTGACAGCAACCAGCAAGATTTATCACGCCAAGTGGTTGATAAAACTAATGCTAAGAAAGTGTTGGAAATGTTAGAAACCGTTACCCAACCCGGTGGCACAGCAACTCAAGCCGCGGTTCCGGGCTATCGTATTGCGGCCAAGTCAGGCACTTCGCGCAAAGCGATTGCCGGCGGTTATGGTGATGAATATTTTGCTTACACGGCAGGAGTGGCTCCAGTGAGCGACCCTCGAGTCTCGTTAGTGGTGATGGTGAATGAACCTCAAGGTGACTTATATTATGGCGGTTCCGTTGCCGGCCCTGTCTTTGCCGAAATAATGAAAGGAGCGTTGCAGATCCTCAATGTTGCTCCTGATGAAAATCGATTCCAAAAATAATTAAGAGAGAAGCACAATGACGCCGAGTATGTGTTTACAAGATCTCATCGCCCCTTGGCTTGACCTCGATGGCCATTCTATTTCAACGTTGTCGGTGACTCGTTTAGTGCTCGATAGCCGTAAAATATCACCCAATGATACCTTTATTGCAGTGGTCGGCCATGCCATCGACGGAAGGCAGTTTATTGAGAGCGCCACTCAAGCTGGGGCGAATTTGGTATTGGCTCAAGCGTGTGGGCAGCATCCGCATGGCAGTATGACTACCGTCAATGGCGTGTTAGTGATTTACCTTGCTGATCTAAACCAACATCTATCTCAACTGGCATCGCGGTTTTACCGCTCGAAGACCAGTACGTTGATTGGGGTTACGGGAACCAACGGTAAAACCACCATTACTCAATTAATCGCGCAGTGGATTGACTTGTTAGGCGAGAAAGCGGCGGTGCTGGGTACGACGGGGAATGGTTTTCTTAACCATTTACAGCCTGCCGCCAATACCACAGGTAATGCCATTGAGGTCCAAGAAACACTCTATCAATTAGCGCAGCAGGGCGCTCGCTATACTGCGCTGGAAGTCTCTTCGCACGGATTAGTTCAAGGGCGAGTTCAAGCATTGAAGTTCGCTGTGGGCGTGTTTTCTAACTTAAGCCGCGATCATCTCGATTATCATGGCACCATGGAAGAGTACGCCAAAGCAAAGCTCTCCTTATTTACCGCTCATCACTGCCAACACGCTGTCATTAATGCCGACGATGCGGTGGGTGCGAGTTGGTTAGCACAGCTGAAAGCACCGATTGCCGTCTCTTTAAAACAGCAACCGCAATGCGCTAAAGCGCTGTGGGCGAGCTCGGTCTCTTACAGTGATAATGGTATTTCATTAACCTTCGACGGCTACTATGGTCAAGGTGAATTGAGCGTGCCGTTAATTGGCGAATTTAACGCCAGCAATCTTCTACTCGCTTTTGCCGCTATGCTGACTTTAGGTTTTGATAAACAAGCCTTGATGACAACGGCTTCTCAACTGCAGCCGGTCTTAGGGCGAATGGAGCTCTTTCAAGCGCCAAATCGTGCGAAGATCGTCGTCGATTATGCACACACGCCTGATGCTTTGGAAAAAGCACTATTAGCACTTCGCGTTCATTGCCAAGGTCAGCTATGGGCGATTTTTGGTTGTGGTGGCGACCGTGATAAAGGCAAACGCCCGATGATGGCCGAAATTGCAGAGCGCTGCGCCGATAAGATCATTTTGGCCGACGATAACCCTCGTAGCGAAAAACCGGCAGACATTGTACAAGATATGGTGGCAGGGCTTGAGTTTGCAAGTCGCGCACACGTTGAACACAATCGTTACGCTGCCGTGCAATACGCCCTGCAACATGCTGATCAGCAAGACATCATTTTATTGGCAGGTAAAGGGCATGAAGATTATCAAGTGATGGCCCATCAAACTATTCACTATTCGGATCGCGAAACGGCGCAAACCTTACTGGAGATAAGTGCATGATAGAAGTCTCTTTACAGCAATTGACGCACGTTTTGCATGCACAATTGGTTGGTTGTGATGTCACCGTGTCTGAGGTCTCGACCGACACGCGTCAAATCAAACCCGGTGCGCTCTTTGTTGCCTTGGTCGGTGATAAATTTGATGCTCATGAGTTTGCTGTACAAGCGGTTGCGTCTGGTGCAAAGGCGTTATTGGTTCAGCGCCCTTTGGCGGTTTCGGTTCCTCAACTGGTGGTCACCGACACCAAATTGGCGTTAGGCCAGCTTGGCGCTTGGGTTCACCATCAGTGTCAAACACCGACCGCTGCGATTACAGGCAGTTGCGGTAAAACCACAGTCAAAGAGATGGTGGCAAATATTTTATCAGCCAAAGGCCGCGTGCTCTTTACTGCTGGCAATTTTAATAATGATATCGGCGTGCCGCTCACTCTGCTTCGCTCTGGTCTTAGTGATGCGTATGCGGTGATTGAGTTAGGGGCGAACCATATTGGTGAAATTGCTTATACCACTTCTTTAGTGAAGCCGGATGTCGCATTGGTGAACAATGTTGCGGCGGCGCATCTGGAAGGTTTTGGCTCAATTGAAGGCGTAAAACAGGCGAAAGGTGAAATTTATCAAGGCCTTGCTTCAGGTGCGACAGCCATTATTAATTTAGAAAGCCACGGTGGTGAGCGGTGGAGCGCTATTTTAGCGGACAAAATCGTTAAAACCTTTTCTAGCCGTCAAATGGCAGATTTTTACGCCCGTGGTATTAAGCTTAACGAACAAGGTGAAGCCCAGTTTGAAATGATCACACCCGTCGGTCATATTGACATTGGGCTCAATATTGTGGGTGAACATAACGTTTCCAATGCGTTGGCTGCGGCGGCATTAGCCATTGAGTTGGGTGCAAATCTTGAAGAGGTGCAGTACGGACTTGCGCATCTAGCTCAGGTGAAAGGGCGTGTTGATGTCACCCAATTGAGCACGACTGTGAAACTGATTGATGACAGTTACAATGCCAGTGTTCCAGCGATGAAAGCGGCGGTTGATCTACTTAACACTTTCTCTGCAAGGCGTTGGTTAATTTTAGGTAATATGGCTGAGTTGGGCGATGAAAGCCTTGCACTTCATCGTCAAGTCGGTGAACATGCTGCACCATTCCAGTTTGACTATGTCCTTACTTACGGTCGCGATGCAAAAGTGATCAGTGACCTATGCCATGGCCTCCATTTTGAAAGCCATGCGGACATGATTGCTTATATCGAGCAGCAATTATCACAATTCGATCAAGAGTCTCATACCTTACTTGTCAAAGGTGCAAACAGTGCGGGTATGAGTAAAATTGTGGCTGCTCTCAAGGAGAAATACTCATGATTATTTGGCTCGCGGATCTACTCCAGCCATACTTCTCTTTTTTTCGTCTGTTCGAATATCTCTCATTTCGGGCCATCGTCAGTATTTTAACCGCACTTGCTCTGTCGTTATGGATGGGGCCGCGCTTGATTAAACGTTTGCAACTACTGCAAATTGGTCAAGTAGTGCGTAACGACGGTCCAGAATCACATTTTAGTAAGCGCGGTACGCCAACCATGGGCGGAGTGATGATCCTCGCCTCTATCATTATTACCGTACTGCTGTGGACTGATCTCTCAAACCCTTACGTGTGGGCTGTACTCGCGGTGCTGCTTGGTTATGGCGTCGTCGGTTTTGTGGATGATTATCGCAAAGTGGTGCGTAAAAACAGTGATGGATTGATCGCGCGCTGGAAATACTTTTGGCAGTCGGCCATTGCGTTGATAGTGGCGTTTGCTCTCTATGCACATGGCAACGATACCGCTGCTACTCAGCTTGTGGTGCCTTTCTTTAAAGATGTGATGCCGCAACTGGGTTTGCTCTACATTGTGCTGACCTATTTTGTCATCGTCGGAACCAGTAACGCGGTGAACTTAACCGATGGTCTGGATGGTTTAGCCATCATGCCGACGGTTTTAGTTGCTGCCGGTTTTGCTGTGATTGCATGGGCAACTGGGAACGTCAATTTCGCCAGTTATCTGCATATTCCTTATGTTCCTTATGCCTCAGAGCTAGTGGTGGTGTGTACTGCAATTGTGGGGGCCGGTTTAGGTTTTCTGTGGTTCAACACTTATCCTGCACAAGTCTTTATGGGCGATGTGGGTTCACTCGCTCTAGGCGGTGCACTCGGTACAATTGCGGTGTTGGTTCGTCAAGAGTTTGTGTTAGTGATCATGGGCGGCGTGTTTGTGATGGAAACCTTGTCGGTGATTTTACAAGTCGGTTCCTACAAATTGCGTGGTCAACGCATTTTCCGGATGGCCCCTATCCATCACCACTATGAATTGAAAGGTTGGCCAGAACCACGTGTGATCGTCCGTTTTTGGATTATCTCAATTGTGTTGGTGTTAGTGGGTTTGGCTACACTAAAAGTGCGCTAGTGATAGAGCAAAACGGCGTTGAATGGAATGAAGATGGATCGTTGGCAAACTGTTAATAATGTGGTGGTCGTGGGGCTCGGTATGACGGGCCTCTCGGTGGTGAACTACCTTTTGAGTTTAGATCGCTCGCTCACGATTAAGGTGATCGACACGCGGGACAACCCGCCAGGTCGAGAACATTTAAGCTCGCAAGTTGAGCTACATTGTGGCAGCTGGAACCAAGCTTGGTTATTTGACGCTGACCTGATTGTTACCAATCCGGGCATTGCTTTAGCTACGCCAGAGATTCAACAGGCGTTAGCGCAACATATTCCCGTGGTGGGCGATATTGAGCTCTTTGCTTGGCAGGTGGATAAGCCTGTTATCGCTATCACCGGATCCAACGGTAAGAGCACAGTGACGGATTTAACCGGAGTACTTGCTAAAGCTGCTGGGCTTAAGGTTGCCGTTGGCGGCAATATTGGTGTGCCTGCTTTAGATCTACTTCAGCAAGAGGCCGATCTTTATGTGCTGGAGCTCTCAAGCTTCCAGCTGGAAACGACCTCAAGTTTAAAACTCGTCTCTGCTGCCTTTCTCAATCTGACTGAAGATCATATGGATCGCTACGATGGTATGGAATCGTATCGCCAAGCTAAATTGCGCATTTTTAAGTATGCGCAAGCGGCGGTCGTGAACGCCGATGATAGCCAGACGGAACCTCCCTCATTTTCAGGTCATATCGCACGTTTTTCCGTTGAACATGACGCGGACTATTGCACGAAAATGATTGATGGAAAATCGTTCTTAGTGGCGAAAGGCACGCCATTGTTGGCAAGCGAGGAACTCAGCTTAGTGGGACGACACAATAGTGCTAACGTGCTCACTGTGCTCGCACTGCTCGATTTGGCGGGTGTTGATTACTCATCTGCGCTTGATGCATTGAAATCTTACCGCGGGCTGACACATCGTTGTCAGGTTGTTGCTGATAATCACGGCGTAAAATGGGTCAATGACTCGAAAGCGACCAATGTCGCAAGCACTCAAGCGGCGTTGTCGGGGTTAAATTGCCAAGGGACTTTGTATCTGCTTGTGGGGGGCGTTGGCAAGGGCGCTGATTTCTCGCCATTAGCACCGATACTAAAAACATTGAACGTAAAACTGTGCTGTTTTGGCGTTGACGGTGGGCAATTCATGCCACTGCATCCATCGGCTCAGTTCTATTCATCGATGGAAGAGATTATCGTATCGATCAAACCGCAGCTGCGTCGTGGTGATATGGTGATGCTTTCGCCTGCTTGTGCCAGTTTTGATCAGTTTAAAAACTTTATGGCCAGAGGTGACGCCTTTGCCGAGCTTGCGCAGCGTTACGCTTAATCAACAGGAAATTGCATTTTGTCCTTTTCAAGCCTCATCAAAATGACTCGTCAATGGTTTCAGAGCCAAGCGCCTGAAGCCTTGTTTGATCGTCAATTGGTATGGATTGCTTTAGGTTTGATGCTGACTGGGCTTGTGATGGTGACATCGGCTTCGTTTCCTATCAGTTCGCGTTTAACGGATCAACCGTTTCACTTTATGTTTCGTCACGCCATTTTCTTGATGCTGGCTATCGTGACATCGAGTGTGGTGTTGCAAGTGCCAATGAAACGTTGGATGCAATACAGCTCGGTGCTACTTGGCGTCTCTTTTATGCTGCTGATTGTGGTTTTGCTCGCGGGCAAATCGGTCAATGGTGCCTCGCGTTGGATCCCTTTGGGGTTATTTAACCTGCAACCTGCGGAGGTCGCGAAACTGTCACTGTTTATTTTCATGGCTGGTTACTTAGTTCGTAAACAAGATGAAGTGAGGCAAACCTTTTTTGGTGGTTTCATGAAACCGATTATGGTGTTTGGAACCTTGGCTATCTTGCTACTTGGTCAGCCAGATTTGGGAACCGTGGTTGTGATGCTGGTGACTCTGTTTGGTATGCTGTTTATTGCTGGGGCCAAACTGTCACAATTTATTGCGCTCATGGTGGCTGGAATTGTTGCGGTAATCGCACTGATTGCGGCAGAGCCTTACCGTATTCGCCGTGTAACTTCATTTCTTGACCCGTGGGAAGACCCGTTTGGCAGCGGTTATCAATTGACTCAATCTTTGATGGCCTTTGGTCGTGGAGAGTGGTTTGGTCAAGGGCTGGGTAACTCGATTCAAAAGCTAGAGTACTTACCTGAAGCACACACTGATTTCGTATTTGCAGTGCTGGCTGAAGAGCTCGGTTTTGTTGGCGTTGTACTGGTTCTACTGCTGATTTTTAGTCTGGTGCTTAAAGCGGTGTTTATCGGTAAAAAAGCCTTTGAGCATGATCAGCAATTTGGTGGCTATTTGGCCTTTGGTATTGGAATTTGGTTTGCATTCCAAACGCTCGTCAATGTGGGTGCTGCAGCGGGTATGGTGCCGACTAAGGGCCTAACGCTGCCCTTGATCAGTTACGGCGGTTCAAGCTTAATTATTATGTCGGTTGCGGTGTCGATCTTATTGAGAATTGATCATGAATGTCGACTCAAAGATCGCAATCGAGTGTCTATAGAAAAAGAATCCAATGATAAACAATAAACGTTTAATGGTTATGGCTGGTGGCACGGGGGGACATGTTTTTCCCGGTCTCGCTGTGGCTAAACAGCTCCAACAACAAGGTTGGCAGATCCGCTGGCTAGGGACTGCGGATCGGATGGAAGCAGAATTAGTGCCTAAACATGGTATTGAGATCGACTTTATTCAGGTCAAAGGTTTACGTGGCCAAGGCATAGGGCGTTTGCTGAAAGCGCCTTTTCAAATTGTGAACGCGATTTTTCAAGCGCGTCGTTATTTGAAGCAGTGGCAACCTGATGCGGTGCTCGGCATGGGCGGATACGTCAGTGGCCCCGGTGGCGTGGCAGCGTGGTCTATGGGAATTCCCGTTGTGCTTCACGAGCAAAATGCCGTAGCAGGGTTAACCAACCGTTGGCTTTCGAAAATTGCCAAACGCGTATTTCAAGCCTTCCCCGGAGCCTTTACTGAGGCGCAAGTCGTAGGTAACCCTGTACGTCAAGATGTCGCTACATTACCCGAGCCGCAAGTACGCTTTGCTGAGCGAAATGAACCGATCCGCATTCTCGTGATGGGCGGCAGCCAAGGTGCGCAGATTCTCAACCGAACTTTGCCTGACGTACTAGCTGTGCTTGGCGATAATTACCAAGTTTGCCATCAAGCAGGCAAGAATAATCAACAGTCGGTTGAGCAAGCTTATCGCGCGCTTCAGATCAAAAATGCACACGTTACTGAGTTCATTGAGGATGTGGCTGGCGCTTATGCGTGGGCTGATTTACTGGTGTGCCGCTCGGGAGCATTAACGGTTTCTGAAGTGGCAGCGGCCGGTGTTGGCGCTATATTTATCCCTTTTATGCATAAAGACCGACAGCAAGCGCTTAACGCGGATCACTTAGTCGCTTGTGGTGCGGCCAAAATGATTGAACAGCCGCAGCTCACAGTAGAAAAACTAGCGCAAGAGATTGCTTCTCTTGAGCGTCATGATCTGCTGTTGATGGCGCAACAAGCGCGTGCAGCCGCACAACTGGATGCTGATAAAGTCGTTGCCGACGCTATCATCGCACTTACCCAATAACGAGAAATTTTTCATGACCATTAAACATACTCAAGATTTAGCTCAAATCCGTGCCATGGTGCCAGAGATGCGCCGCGTCAAGTGTATTCACTTTGTCGGTATTGGTGGGGCGGGAATGAGCGGAATTGCAGAGGTATTGCTCAATGAAGGCTACCAAATTACCGGCTCTGATCTTGCTTCCAACCCTGTGACTGAAAGATTGGCAAGTAAAGGGGCTATCATTTATATCGGTCATCAAGCCACTAATATTGAACTCGCCAGCGTAGTGGTAGTCTCTACTGCAATCGATGAGCTAAATCCTGAACTGAAAGCGGCGCGTGAGCGACGCATTCCTATTGTTCGTCGTGCAGAAATGTTGGCGGAATTAATGCGTTTTCGTCATGGCATTGCGGTGGCTGGTACGCATGGTAAAACAACGACTACGGCATTGGTTACGCAAATTTATTCTGAGGCTGGTTTAGATCCTACGTTTGTTAATGGCGGGTTAGTCAAAAGCGCCGGCACCAATGCGCGTTTGGGCTCAAGTCGAATTTTGATTGCTGAAGCTGACGAAAGTGATGCTTCATTCCTTCATCTTCAGCCTATGGTTAGTATCGTGACTAACATCGAAGCTGATCACATGGATACGTATGGCGGTGATTTTGAAACGCTCAAACAGACCTTCATCGATTTCCTACACAACCTGCCATTTTATGGTCAGGCGATATTATGTATTGATGATCCTGTTGTGCGTGAAATCATTCCACGTATCAGCCGTCAAGTGATCACCTACGGTTTTGCCGATGATGCAGATGTCAGGATTGAGAATTACCATCAGCAGGGGCAACAAGGCCAGTTTACGGTCGTCAGACAGGGACGAGCCAATTTGGATATCACGCTTAATATTCCAGGTCGTCATAATGCGCTTAATGCCTCCGCGGCTATTGCAGTGGCAACGGAAGACGACATCAGCGATGAAGCGATTTTAAAAGCGATGGCTAGCACCCAAGGTACGGGACGTCGTTTTGATCATCTGGGCGAGTTTGATACGGGCAATGGGGTTGCGATGCTCGTTGATGATTATGGTCATCATCCTACCGAGGTGGGTGTGACTATTAAGGCGGCGCGTAGTGGTTGGCAAGAAAAACGGCTAGTGATGATTTTCCAACCTCATCGCTACAGTCGAACTCGCGATCTGTATGATGATTTTGCCAATGTACTGGAGCAAGTCGATGTGCTGATCATGCTCGATGTCTATGCCGCAGGAGAAAAGCCGATTGCGGGAGCCGATGGTCGATCGTTGTGCCGAACGATACGCAGTCGCGGTAAAATCGATCCTATTTTTGTTCCCGACAGCACCATACTGCCTTCGATTCTGGCTAATGTATTACAAGATGGTGACCTCGTGCTGACGCAAGGTGCTGGGGATATCGGCAAGGTAGCGAAACATTTAGCGGGGCTCGAACTGAATATCAGTAAAATGCAACAGGTTTAATTTAAATGGCTTATTTGTGTATCAATATTGAATAACATGGTATCCAGTCCAGATTTATTACTTTCAATGTTTGATACTTTCAGCGACCTCAGTATAATCCGGAGGTTAAAGTCAGTGCTTTTACCTCTATTGTGAACCAAATAGGGCATGCGATTGCGATTTAGAAACAGGAACATCAGGCTTTGTTAATGAATGTGTTCGATGAAAGCCGAGCTGTGTCCCGTTCGCCACTCATAAAAGATCACGCCGCTGGCGCTATTTTTTTATTTGTGGTGTTGTTGCTGATAAGTTCACTCATTTATTCAACACTCAGTTGGATGTGGGACGAACAGAGGCTACCGCTTTCAAAAATTGTTCTACAAGGTGACTTGCAATACGTATCTTCGCTAGATGTGCAGCGCGCTTTTGCTCAGTTGGATCATATCGGTACTTTCATGTCGCAAGATATTAACGTACTTCAATCGAGTGTACAGGTCATCCCGTGGGTGGCCCATGCATCGATTCGTAAACAATGGCCTGACACAATAAAAGTGTTTCTGACAGAGTATAGAGCGGTAGCGATTTGGAATGGCAACGCTTTGTTAGACGGATATGGCACGGTATTTAATGGTGATATTGGTCAATTGAACGGCGATAGAGTGAAACTTTATGGCCCGCAAGGAACCAGTCACGAAGTACTGGATGTTTGGAATAAAACGAACCCTAAGTTTCAATCATTAAACTTAAATATATCGTCACTGTTACTCAACGATCGTCGAGCGTGGCAAATAATTTTAGATAATGGCATTCGCTTAGAGTTAGGTAAAGAATCACTAGATGAGCGAGTTGCACGTTTTATTTCGCTGTATAAGAATTTAGGTAATAAAGCTGAACAAGTTAGCTATATCGATCTTAGATATGATACAGGAGCCGCAGTAGGTTGGTTTCCTGAACAAGAAGCACAAGAGAGTAAAAATGACTAAGACCGCTGATGACAACATTATTGTTGGTCTTGATATAGGCACTGCCACCGTGTCAGCTTTAGTCGGTGAAATACTGCCTGACGGTCAAATTAATATTATTGGCGCTGGTACGAGCCCATCCCGTGGGATGGATAAAGGGGGAGTTAACGATCTTGAATCGGTCGTTAAGTCTGTCCAAAGAGCGGTTGACCAAGCAGAATTAATGGCGGAATGCCAAATTAGTAATGTGTTTCTCTCTCTATCTGGGCGACATATTGCGAGCCGTATTGAAAAAGGCATGGGAACTATTTCAGATGAAGAAGTTTCTCAAGAGGATATGGATCGAGCGATTCATACCGCCAAATCAATAAAAATTGGGGAAGAGCAAAGAATATTGCACGTCATTCCTCAAGAATTTACGATTGATTACCAAGAGGGAATTAAAAACCCGCTTGGTTTATCAGGTGTGCGCATGGAAGTGAGCGTGCATCTTATTTCTTGTCATAATGATATGGCGAGAAATATTATCAAAGCGGTAGAACGCTGTGGTTTAAAAGTTGAACAACTGGTTTACTCTGGTTTAGCGGCAAGTAATGCAGTTATTACGGAAGATGAGCGAGAGTTAGGTGTGTGCGTGATTGATATAGGCGCAGGCACTATGGATGTTGCTATCTGGACCGGTGGTGCGTTACGACATACTGAAGTGTTTTCTTATGCAGGAAACGCAGTAACCAGTGATATTGCTTTTGCATTTGGCACACCAGTCAGTGATGCTGAAGAGATTAAAGTAAAATATGGCTGTGCGCTGAGTGAATTGGTAAGCAAGGATGATACCGTTAACGTCCCAAGTGTAGGAGGAAGACCTTCGCGAAGTTTGCAAAGACAAACCTTGTCGGAAGTGATTGAACCTCGCTACACTGAATTAATGGGATTAGTTAACCAAACTATAGATACTGTCCAAGACAAATTGCGCAAAAATGGTATTAAACACCATTTAGCGGCTGGTGTTGTTTTAACTGGCGGCGCTGCGCAAATTGAAGGTTTGGTTGAGTGTGCGGAACGCGTTTTCCGCAATCAAGTTCGCGTAGGCAAGCCTTTAGAGGTGAGTGGCCTTACAGATTACGTAAAAGAGCCGTATCATTCTACGGCGGTTGGTTTACTTCATTATGCGAAAGAGAGCCAAATTAATGACGACACGGAATACAGCGAACCGAAACGCCAATCCATGTCGAGCTTAATTGGTCGTTTGCGTAACTGGATACAAAAAGAGTTTTAACCTGAGTTGCAGGGAAAACGGAGATAACACATGTTTGAACCGATGATGGAAATGTCTGACGATGCTGTAATTAAAGTCGTTGGAGTTGGTGGTGGTGGCGGTAACGCTGTTGAACACATGGTGCGTGAGTCCATCGAAGGCGTGGAATTCATCAGTGTCAATACCGATGCGCAAGCACTTCGTAAAACAAGCGTAAGTAGCGTCATTCAAATTGGTGGTGATATCACTAAAGGTTTGGGTGCTGGTGCAAACCCGCAAGTTGGACGTGATGCAGCTCTAGAAGACCGAGAAAGAATTAAAGAAGTTCTGATGGGTGCCGATATGGTATTTATCGCAGCTGGTATGGGCGGTGGTACAGGTACAGGTGCAGCTCCTGTTATTGCAGAAGTTGCCAAAGAACTGGGTATCTTAACCGTAGCGGTTGTCACGAAACCTTTCAGTTTTGAAGGAAAAAAACGTTTGGCATTTGCTGAGCAAGGTATTGAAGAGTTGTCAAAACACGTTGACTCTTTGATTACCATTCCTAATGAAAAACTACTGAAAGTGTTAGGTCGTGGTATTACCTTACTTGAAGCATTTGCGAGTGCGAATGATGTACTTAAAAATGCAGTGCAAGGTATTGCAGAGCTAATTACACGCCCAGGCATGATTAACGTGGACTTTGCTGACGTACGTACTGTGATGTCAGAAATGGGCCATGCTATGATGGGTAGTGGAGTGGCTCGCGGCGAAGATCGTGCAGAAGAAGCGGCAGAGATGGCAATTTCTAGCCCTCTTTTGGAAGATATTGATCTTGCAGGCGCTCGTGGCGTGTTGGTCAATATTACCGCTGGTTTGGATATGCGACTAGACGAATTTGAAACCGTCGGTAATACTGTTAAGGCGTTTGCGTCTGACAATGCGACAGTTGTCATCGGTACTTCGTTAGATCCTGATATGGCAGACGAAATTCGCGTGACTGTCGTTGCAACGGGTATTGGTAATGAGAAAAAGCCAGACATCACTTTAGTTGCAGGCGGTAAAGCCAAAGTCGCACCAGCAGTTCAGCCACAAATGGTTCAACAAGCAGCGAAAATCGAAGAAAAAACGGCACAGCCTTTGCAAGAAAGAGCAGAAGTGAAACCGCAATCAGCATCGTCGTCAACTGTTTCATCTTCTTCCGGTGCAAGTCAAAATACGGCACCGAAAGCAGATAAGGAAAATGGATATCTTGATATCCCAGCATTTTTACGTCGTCAGGCTGATTAACAATTAGACATAATTTGACACTGTTCAAAATTATGGTAGCATTCGCGGTCGGTGCTTTACCGACCGTGTTTTGTCGCACTGACATAGAGGCAAGTAGATGATCAGACAACGAACTCTGAAAGAAATAGTGAAAACAACTGGGGTGGGCTTACACTCTGGTCGTAAAGTCACATTAACGCTTCGCCCTGCTGCTGCAAACACTGGGATCATTTACCGCCGTACTGATATCAATCCTCCAGTAGACTTCCCTGCGGATCCTGAATCTGTTCGCGATACCATGCTATGTACTGCTTTGGTCAACGATGAAGGTATTCGTATCTCTACTGTTGAGCACTTAAATGCAGCATTAGCGGGCATGGGAATCGACAACGTTATCATCGAAGTTGACGCACCTGAAATTCCTATTATGGATGGTAGTGCTAGCCCATTTGTTTACTTGCTACAACAAGCGGGCATTCAAACGCTGAATACACCAAAACGTTTTATTCGAATTAAGAAACCAGTTCGATTTGAAGATGGTGATAAGTGGGCGGAACTTGTACCCCATAACGGTTTTCGTATGGATTTTGAGATTGACTTTCAACATCCTGCTATCGATTCTGATGAACAACGCATGGTGTTTGATTTTTCCTCGCAAGGTTTCGTCAAAGAAATTTCAAGAGCTCGTACTTTTGGTTTCATGCGTGACATTGAGTACCTACAATCGCAAAACCTCTGTTTAGGTGGTAGCTTTGATTGCGCCATCGTATTAGATGAATACCGTATTCTTAATGAAGAAGGTTTGCGTTTTGCCAATGAGTTTGTCACTCATAAAGTATTGGATGCCATTGGTGACTTGTACATGTGTGGTCATTCCATTGTGGGTGAGTTCCGTGCTTATAAATCAGGCCATGGTTTAAATAACCAGCTACTGCGTGCGGTCTTAGCCGACCAAGAGGCGTGGGAATGGGCTACTTTTGAAGAAGAAGTTGGCTCTCCAGTGGCGTTTGCTGAACCAAATATGGTTCTCGCTTAATAGCAATTTTTAAATAAAAAGGCCAGACAACTGTCTGGCCTTTTTATTTGTACTAATTCATTGATGACGCTTATTTGGGCCTAGCCAATTTCGCCAAATTTTCCAAACGTTTTTTGACTTTAGGGGAAGCGCTACTCGCCACCATCAGTAATGCCTGGGCCGTATTTTCAGATAGTGGTGGGCGAGCGACCGTTTCTTTTTCTTCTTTCATACCACGATTACGATAGAGCGCTGGGTTTATCTTGAGCTCAATGCTGATCAATTTGGCAAATCCTTGGTTGCGTAACTGATTCAAAATGTGTAATCGGTCATAATCAAGCTTCATTTTTATTGATGCACTGGCCACTTCAACGATTAAGTGACCACCGCGAATGTTGGCGGCTCGGACATGATCGGCCGTTCCTTTGGGAAGCAACTTATTGAGCACTTTATTTAAAGCGAGGATCTCGGTGGCATGTTGCTGTATTTTCTTTAGAGATGAATCGCTGATCAGCTCTTTCGTTAACGTGGGACGGTGATCGCGCATGGTGTCTCCCTCTTAAGTTGCCATTCAATTCTATTGTGGTGCCTATGATGCGTATAGTAATAAATCTATTTTATTGCTTAAACAGTGCTCAAAAAGCGTAAAAATATTAAGTGTGCTTCAAACAAATAGTTTTGCTATTGGTTGTTGCCGCAAAAATTCCTTACACTATGCGTTACATAATTATTTAATACCTTGAAAATAAACCTCACCGTCACAATATCTGTGATACATGATTTATCTCAGTATCCTTAGTTCAAAACTGGTAGAGACTGACGGCATTAAGAGTAGATCGAAAACGATCTAATAAAGAGAGATTCCTGACACATGATAACTAAGCTACTGACAAAGGTTATTGGCAGTCGCAATGACAGAACGCTGCGCCGCCTTAAAAAAATTGTCAAAGAGATCAACAGCTACGAGCCTACTTTTGAAGCACTAACTGATGAAGAATTAAAAGCCAAAACGGTTGAGTTTCGTCAACGTTTAGAGCAAGGTGAAACCTTAGACCAATTACTTCCTGAAGCATTTGCCACCGTGCGTGAAGCGTCCAAGCGCGTATATGGTATGCGTCACTTCGACGTACAGTTGATCGGCGGTATGGTTCTCAACGCGGGTCAAATCGCAGAAATGCGCACTGGTGAAGGTAAAACGTTAACCGCGACTTTACCTGCGTATCTCAATGCCTTGCCTGGCAAAGGCGTGCACATTGTTACTGTCAACGATTATCTTGCTAAACGTGACGCAGAAACAAACCGCCCACTGTTTGAGTTTTTAGGCATGACGGTCGGTATTAACGTACCCAATATGCCACCACAAGAGAAAAAACTTTCTTATCAAGCCGATATTCTTTACGGGACCAATAACGAGTTTGGTTTCGATTACTTACGTGACAACATGGCTTTCCGCAAAGAAGACCGTGTACAGCGTGAACGTTTCTTTGCTGTAGTCGATGAAGTGGACTCGATTCTTATTGATGAAGCGCGAACGCCGTTGATCATCTCGGGTCCTGCAGAAGATAGTTCTGAGTTGTACATCCGCATTAATACCCTCATTCCACTTCTGCAAAAGCAAGATAAAGAAGATTCTGAAGAGTATCGTGGTGATGGTCACTACACGGTTGACGAAAAATCAAAACAAGTTCATTTGACTGAAACGGGTCAAGAATTTGTTGAAGAGTTAATGGTGAAAAATGGTTTGATGGAAGAGGGCGATACTCTTTATTCACCCACGAACATTAGCTTACTTCACCACGTCAATGCCGCATTGCGTGCGCATGTGTTATTTGAGAAAAACGTTGATTACATCGTGACAGAAGAGGGCGAAGTGGTCATCGTTGATGAGCACACTGGCCGCACCATGCCAGGTCGTCGTTGGTCTGAAGGTTTACACCAAGCTGTCGAGGCGAAAGAAGGTGTTAAAATCCAAAACGAGAACCAGACTCTTGCGTCGATCACCTTCCAAAACTATTTCCGTTTATACGAAAAACTTTCTGGTATGACGGGCACTGCCGATACCGAAGCGTTCGAATTCCAATCGATTTACGGTTTGGAAACCGTGGTGATCCCAACCAATAAACCTATGGTTCGTGATGATATGCCTGATGTGGTGTATCGCACTGAAGCTGAAAAATTTGCGGCGATCATTGAAGACATCAAAGCGCGTGTTGCGAAAGGTCAGCCAACGCTAGTCGGTACGGTTTCGATTGAGAAATCTGAACTACTTTCTAATGCGTTGAAGCAAGCTAAAGTGAAACATAACGTGCTTAACGCGAAATTCCATGAAAAAGAAGCAGAAATTGTAGCGCAAGCGGGTATTCCGGGCGCGGTGACGATTGCGACTAACATGGCAGGTCGTGGTACTGATATTGTATTGGGCGGCAGCTGGCAGGCACAAATTGAGCAGCTAGAGAATCCAACACAAGATCAGATCGATGAGATCAAAGCGAAGTGGAAAGAGGTTCATAACCAAGTGTTAGCCGCTGGTGGTCTGCACATTATTGGTACTGAACGCCACGAATCTCGTCGTATCGATAACCAGTTACGTGGTCGTTCTGGTCGTCAAGGGGATGCGGGTTCTTCACGTTTCTATCTATCGATGGAAGATTCACTGCTGCGTATCTTCACCTCAGATCGTATGGCAAGCCTTATCCAAAGTGGTATGGATGAAGGTGAAGCGATCGAAAGTAAGATGCTTTCTCGCTCGATTGAAAAAGCGCAACGTAAAGTCGAAGGACGTAACTTTGATATTCGTAAACAGCTTCTTGAATACGATGATGTTGCTAACGATCAACGTAAAGTAGTTTATGAGCTGCGTGATGAGCTCATGGAAGCAGACGATATCAGCGAAATGATTGAGCAGAATCGTCAAGATGTTCTGACTTCCGTTATTGACGAATACATTCCGCCACAATCACTTGAGGATATGTGGGATGTTAAAGGATTGGAAGATCGTTTGAAAAACGATTTTGATTTAGAGCTGCCATTACAGCAATGGCTAGATGCTGATGATAAATTGTACGAAGAAGCGCTGCGTGAACGTATTCTTGAACAAGCGGTTAGTGTGTATCGTGAAAAAGAGAAAGCAGTTGGGGCTTCTGTTCTGCGTAATTTTGAAAAATCGGTCATGCTACAAACTCTGGATACCTTGTGGAAAGAGCATCTAGCGGCGATGGATCATTTGCGCCAAGGCATCCACCTACGTGGTTACGCGCAGAAAAACCCAAAACAAGAGTATAAGCGTGAGTCGTTTGAGCTGTTTGAAGAACTACTGAATTCTTTAAAAACCGATGTGATTACTATCTTGTCGAAGGTGCGCGTACAGCAGCAAGAAGAAGTTGAACGTATGGAAGCACAGCGTCAAGCGCAGGCGGAAGAAGCCGCGCGTCGCCAACAGTTCCAGCACCAAAGTGCCGATAGTTCGGTTGCAGATGAAGCTTCTGAAGATCAAGGACACCAGCCTATGGTTCGTGAAGAGCGCAAAGTTGGTCGTAATGAGCCTTGCCCTTGTGGTAGCGGTAAAAAGTACAAACAGTGCCACGGACAGATCAACTGATCCCTTGAATGATCACCCCAAGAGTCGCTTAGGCGACTCTTTTTTTAACTCAATATTTCTCATCTTTATTTTCTAGGTTGGGAAGTCGGCGAATCGGAGTCTTTATGAAACGTGTTCATATTGTTGCGGCTATTATCTTCAATAGCGATAAATCAGAAATTTACATTACCAAACGACCAGATCATCTTCACAAAGGCGGTTTTTGGGAGTTCCCTGGCGGCAAAGTTGAAGCGGGAGAAACGATTGAACAAGCCATTTTCCGCGAGCTAGATGAAGAGATTGGTATTCATATTACTGAGCAATCTCCTTACCAATACCTTGAGTTTGACTATTCAGACAAGTCCTTAACTTTTGATTTTATTTGCGTGACACAATTTGATCATCAGCCGTATGGTAAAGAAGGGCAGCAAGGAGAATGGGTAGCGGTTTCTGAGTTGGCAAACTATTCATTTCCTGAAGCCAATGTGCCCATCGTCGAGCGCGTCATGAAAGAGTTTGCCTAAGTCGCTAGCCACCACAAGCAAATGTTGATAGTTTACAGAAACACCTTGAACGAAGAGAAACGATGCAAGCTTAAGCTGATGTCGTCACAATGGAGAATAACGCAATGGTGAGAATTGCGATTGCAGGAGCGGCGGGTCGAATGGGCCGCAATTTGGTGAAAGCCACTTATCAAAATAACCATGCTCGAGTGGGTGCGGGCTCAGAGCGTCCTGAGTCCTCGTTGGTTGGTGTTGATATCGGTGAGTTATGCGGTGAAGGGCGATTTGATATCGCGTTGGTGGATAACCTAGAGAATGCCGTAGATAACTTCGATGTCATCATTGATTTTACAGCTCCTGTGAGCACCTTAGCCAATATTGAGTTATGTAAAAAACACGGTAAGAAGCTAGTGATTGGCACAACGGGCTTTTCTGAAGCAGAAAGAGCACAAATCAATGCTGCCGCACAACAGATTGCGATTGTCATGGCTCCTAACTACAGCGTTGGGGTTAACCTTGTTTTCAAATTGCTTGAAAAAGCGGCTAAAGTGATGGGTGATTACTGTGATATTGAGATAATTGAAGCCCACCATCGTCATAAAGTGGATGCTCCGTCAGGAACCGCAATTGGCATGGGAGAGGCGATTGCTAATGCTATGGGCAACCAACTGAGTGACGTTGCCGTCTATGCGCGAGAAGGTATTACCGGTGAACGTACTAAAAATGAGATTGGTTTTGCTACGATTCGTGCTGGCGATATCGTGGGTGAGCATACCGCGATGTTCGCTGATATCGGTGAACGTGTAGAAATCACCCATAAAGCGACGGATCGTATGACTTTTGCCAATGGTGCAGTGAGAGCGGCGGTTTGGCTTGCTGATAAACCTGCGGGTTTTTATAGCATGACTGACGTGTTAGGTTTGAACGATCTTTGATTACATAATTATGCGTCAGTGTTTGCTGGCGCATCTTTGTTACACCTCTTTTTACCGATTTAATTATCTCTCTTTATTTTCACTTTACTGACTTACTTTTGTTGTATTTTTAGTTGGTATTGCTTTCTTTTTGTTTTAGATCTCTGAAATTGCACTTATTCTCTGCTTGATTAACGTTTGCGTGATTTTGTTTATCGTTGATTGTTTAAAATGCATCAAAGAGTTTCAGTTTGCTGATTCTAATTCCTCCATTCTCATTTTTTTACTCATCAAACCTATTTTTTTGCTGTCTTAGGTTCGCTTTTTATCTCTAACGCTTTAAATGTTGCCTTAATTTATTATGAAATGTTGACAGTAATCATGGTGGTCATTAGAATACCGCCAATTTGTCTAAATCACCCTATGGCGCGACTTTATGGCCTTAAGGAAGACAGGTTTGCAGTTTAATTTATATTTTTTGCATTTTTATTCTGGAGGTTGTCTTGAGTAAGTCAGCACTGTTAGTCCTAGAAGATGGGACGGTGTTCCACGGTGTATCCATTGGCGCTGATGGAATATCCGTTGGTGAAGTCGTCTTTAATACCTCGATGACGGGGTACCAAGAAATCCTCACTGATCCTTCCTATTCTCAACAAATCGTTACTCTTACTTACCCCCACATAGGCAATACCGGAACCAATTCCGAAGACGAAGAATCCTCTTCTATCCATGCACAAGGCCTTGTGATTCGCGATCTCCCTCTTATCGCTTCTAACTTCCGTAATGAACTTTCCCTTTCTGACTACCTTAAATCACAAAATATTGTGGGCATTGCCGATATCGACACGCGCAAGCTAACGCGCATTTTGCGTGAAAAAGGAGCTCAGAATGGCTGCATTATGGCAGGTGACCATTTAGATGAAGCATTGGCGCTGGTAAAAGCCAAAGAGTTCCCCGGTTTAAAAGGAATGGATCTTGCGAAAGAAGTTACAACAAAAGAAGCGTACCAATGGAAACAAGGTTCGTGGACGCTCGAAGGTGGACTTCCTGAAGCGAAAGATGACAGCGAGTTGCCCTATCACGTTGTTGCCTACGATTTCGGTGCAAAGCGCAATATCCTCCGTATGTTGGTTGACCGAGGATGCCGCCTAACTGTGGTACCAGCACAAACCTCGGCTGAAGAAGTTCTAGCGCTGAAACCTGATGGTGTCTTTTTATCAAATGGCCCTGGCGACCCAGAACCATGTACTTATGCGATTGAAGCAACCAAAGTGTTCTTAGAGAAAGGACTGCCTATTTTTGGTATCTGTTTAGGACATCAAATTTTGGCATTGGCGTCTGGTGCAAAAACAGTAAAAATGAAATTTGGCCACCATGGCGCGAACCATCCAGTGAAAGATTTGGATCGTAATGTGGTGATGATTACGGCACAAAACCACGGTTTTGCTGCTGATGAAGCAACGCTGCCTATCACGCTTCGTGCAACGCACAAATCGCTATTTGATGGTTCACTACAAGGAATTCACCGCACCGATAAGCCAGCCTTTAGCTTTCAGGGACACCCTGAAGCGAGTCCTGGCCCGCACGATGCCGCCCCTTTGTTTGACCATTTTATTGAACTAATTAAAAAGCACACAGCGTAATTCGGAGTAGTAGACAATGCCAAAACGTACTGACATTAAAAGTATTCTAATTCTAGGTGCTGGCCCGATTGTAATCGGTCAGGCTTGTGAGTTTGACTACTCTGGCGCTCAAGCATGTAAAGCCCTGCGTGAAGAAGGTTACCGAGTGATTTTGGTTAACTCGAACCCTGCCACTATCATGACTGACCCAGAGATGGCCGATGCGACTTATATTGAGCCTATCCATTGGGAAGTAGTGCGTAAAATCATCGAAAAAGAGCGCCCAGACGCGGTATTACCGACCATGGGTGGCCAAACTGCATTGAACTGTGCACTTGAACTGGAAAAGCATGGTGTTCTGGCTGAGTTTGGCGTTGAGATGATTGGCGCAACGGCTGATGCGATTGATAAAGCGGAAGATCGTTCTCGCTTTGATAAAGCGATGAAGTCAATCGGCTTAGCTTGTCCTCGCGCTGATACGGCAAAAACTATGGAAGAAGCTTACCGCGTTCAAGAGATGGTGGGTTTCCCTTGCATTATTCGCCCTTCATTTACTATGGGTGGAACCGGCGGCGGTATCGCTTACAACAAAGAAGAGTTTGAAGAGATTTGCCGCCGTGGCCTTGATCTTTCGCCAACCAACGAGTTGTTGATTGATGAATCACTCATCGGTTGGAAAGAGTACGAAATGGAAGTGGTTCGCGATAAAGCGGACAACTGCATCATAGTCTGTGCGATTGAAAACTTTGACCCAATGGGTATTCACACGGGGGACTCGATCACGGTAGCTCCTGCGCAAACGCTAACTGACAAAGAATATCAGATCATGCGTAACGCATCGCTAGCCGTACTGCGTGAAATCGGTGTGGAAACGGGTGGTTCGAACGTACAGTTTGGTATCAACCCGAAAGATGGCCGCATGGTGATCATCGAGATGAACCCACGTGTTTCTCGCTCTTCGGCTCTTGCATCGAAAGCGACGGGTTTCCCTATTGCCAAAGTTGCGGCCAAATTGGCGGTAGGTTTCACACTTGATGAGTTAATGAACGACATTACTGGTGGTGCAACCCCAGCGTCGTTTGAACCAACTATTGATTATGTTGTGACGAAAATCCCTCGCTTTAACTTCGAAAAATTTGCCGGTGCTAACGATCGCTTAACCACGCAAATGAAGTCGGTGGGCGAAGTGATGGCGATTGGTCGTAACCAACAAGAATCGCTGCAAAAAGCACTGCGTGGGCTGGAAATTGGCGTAAACGGCCTAGACGAAATGGTTGATTTAGACGCGCCAGATGCACTGACTAAAATTCGCCATGAGCTGAAAGAAGCGGGTGCTGAGCGTATTTGGTATATCGCAGATGCTTTCCGCGCTGGTTTGTCAGTGGATGGGGTCTTCAACCTGACTAACGTTGATCGCTGGTTCTTGGTACAAATCGAAGAACTGGTCAAAATGGAACAAGAAGTCAAAGCGGGCGGTTTTGCTGGCTTAAATGCGGATGTTCTACGCAAGATGAAGCGCAAAGGTTTTTCGGATGCGCGTCTCTCTTCACTGCTTGGCGTGGCTGAAAGTGAAATTCGTCGTATGCGTGACCAATATAATATTCATCCGGTTTACAAGCGTGTCGATACTTGTGCGGCGGAGTTTTCGTCTGATACGGCTTACATGTACTCCTCTTATGATGACGAATGTGAAGCACAACCGACCGATAGAGACAAAATCATGGTGCTCGGCGGTGGTCCAAACCGTATTGGTCAAGGTATCGAATTTGATTACTGTTGTGTTCACGCCTCACTCGCGCTACGCGAAGATGGTTATGAAACCATCATGGTTAACTGTAACCCTGAAACTGTTTCAACAGATTATGACACCTCCGATCGCCTCTATTTTGAACCAGTGACACTCGAAGATGTATTGGCGATTGTTCGTGTTGAAAAACCTAAAGGCGTCATCGTGCAATACGGTGGTCAAACACCACTGAAATTGGCTCGTGCACTTGAAGCCGCTGGAGTGCCTATCATTGGTACTAGCCCAGATGCGATTGACCGCGCCGAAGATCGTGAGCGTTTCCAACAAGCGGTTGATCGTTTAGGTCTGCTGCAGCCAGAAAACGCAACAGTGACCACAATGGAACAGGCGATTGAAAAATCGAAAGACATCGGCTTCCCGCTGGTGGTACGCCCGTCTTACGTTCTTGGTGGCCGCGCGATGGAAATCGTCTATGACGAACAAGATCTGCGTCGTTACTTTAACGAAGCGGTCAGTGTGTCTAACGAATCCCCAGTACTGCTTGATCGCTTCCTCGATGATGCAATTGAAGTCGATATCGATGCGATTTGTGATGGTGAGCGTGTCGTCATTGGTGGCATCATGGAGCACATCGAACAAGCGGGTGTTCACTCTGGTGACTCAGCTTGCTCTCTACCGGCTTATACGTTAAGCCAAGAAATCCAAGATGTGATGCGTGAACAAGTTGAGAAGCTGGCGTTTGAATTGGGCGTTCGTGGTTTGATGAACACGCAGTTTGCGGTTAAAGATAATCAAGTTTACCTGATTGAAGTTAACCCTCGTGCCGCTCGTACTGTACCGTTTGTGTCAAAAGCAACGGGCGCACCGCTTGCCAAAATTGCCGCGCGCGTGATGGCAGGGCAGTCTCTAGAGTCACAAGGCTTTACTAAAGAGATCATTCCTCCTTACTACTCAGTGAAAGAAGTGGTTCTGCCATTTAATAAATTCCCTGGTGTTGACCCACTGCTTGGCCCTGAAATGCGTTCAACGGGTGAAGTGATGGGTGTGGGTGCAACGTTTGCTGAAGCTTATGCAAAAGCGGAATTAGGTTGCGGTAATGTTTATCCTGAAGGCGGCCGAGCTCTGCTCTCTGTACGTGAAGGTGATAAACAGCGTGTGGTTGATTTAGCGTCGAAACTGGTGAAATTAGGTTATCAGCTTGATGCTACCCACGGTACAGCTGTAATTTTAGGTGAAGCCGGTATTAACCCACGTTTGGTGAATAAAGTGCATGAAGGTCGCCCTCATATTCTTGACCGTATTAAGAATAATGAATACACCTACATCATTAATACAGCCGAGGGGCGTCAAGCGAT
Organism: Vibrio anguillarum; assembly: GCF_001989995.2. Classification (GTDB taxonomy): domain Bacteria; phylum Pseudomonadota; class Gammaproteobacteria; order Enterobacterales; family Vibrionaceae; genus Vibrio; species Vibrio anguillarum. The sequence continues at coordinate 48,212 of NZ_JAHGUP010000009.1, read as the reverse complement.
TGAAGATTCTAAAGTTCTTCGTCGTGGAGCATTAGCACAAAAAGTCAACTACACCACAACACTGAATGCTGCCTTTGCAACCTGTATGTCTCATACGGCCGATGCGAAGTCATCAGTTACGTCAGTGCAAGAGTTACACGCGCAAGTGAAAGCACACTTAGCATAAGCGTTAAAAAATAATAAATCAGTAGGTCTAAGACCTACATGACAACCTCATTGCCCGCTGAATTAAGCGGGCTTTTTTTATTCGGCCGAATTGAATCGTTTTACCAATGAAGAAGAGATTTGGCCTAGAGGATAGCTTTTTAATTGATGAAAAATGGGAATGGGTTGTTGTCTTGGCTTTCGCTGTTTTCACCTTTTAAGTGGTGCTATTGTTGGTTTTTATTGTTCAATGCGTTGATAAGAAATGGAACTTTCACTGGAAGTATTAGGCCTGTTGTTTTTGGTTGCAGGGATTGCAGGGTTCATTGATGCGATGGCTGGCGGTGGCGGTTTGCTTACTTTGCCGGCTTTGCTGGCAGTAGGCGTGCCACCGACTCAAGCGCTGGCTACCAATAAGCTACAAAGCTCATTTGGCAGTTTCTCCGCCACTTGGTATTTTGTACGCAATGGCATTGTGAACCTAAAAGAGATGAAGTTGGCGATAACTTGTACTTTTATCGGCGCTGCGTGTGGGGCTGAACTTGTGCAGCATATGGATGCCAGTTTGTTGACCAGCTTAATCCCGCTGTTGCTGATCGGCATTTCACTTTATTTTCTACTTGCACCCGCGACGAAAACCCACAATGGGCCTGCTCCATTGTCTGAAACGGCTTTTGCTTTTACGGTCGGTTTTGGTATCGGCTTTTATGATGGTTTTTTCGGTCCGGGCACCGGGTCTATTTTTACGGTCTGTTTTGTCGTGTTAGGTCATTTTTCGTTGATTGAAGCGACTGCAAGAACCAAGGTTCTCAACTTCACTTCAAACATTGCTGCGCTGCTTTTTTTTGTTATTGCTGGCTTGCCGATTTGGAAGATAGGGCTGGTGATGGCCGTTGGTGGTTTTTTAGGGGCGAGAATGGGCGCAAAGATAGTGGTGACTAAAGGGCAGAAATGGATCCGCCCATTAGTTATTGTGATGTCGATGTTGATGGCAATAAAACTTCTTTGGCAACAGCATCAGCAATGGTTGTTATCAATCTTTTGACTCTTGGCGAGCGATAACTATTGCTGCGCAGACAGAGATGAACAGGCCGAACCAAAGGTTGTAGTTCATCAAAATCAAAGTAATAGCGAGGTTCAATGTTCAGCGCTTTAATCACTGAAAGTGGCACTAAAGCAGGCGTCATGCCTCCTAATGCCAATTGCGCTGCGGCCGTATACGAGTCCATTTCCATCTGTGGCGTGATGGCGAGTTTCGCCAATATATCGACTTGATAGGCGTTCGCTGGGTTGGATAAATCATTGGTAACGAGCTGTTTAGGTAATGAAGATAAGGGTGTTTGGCTGACAATGTAAAAGGGTTCATCTACCAGATGAAACGTCATTAGCCCATGATTAGCGGGCAAGTAGCCTGCGCAAAATCCTAGTGTCGCTTTGCCTGATTGAACGTGCTGAACAATCCTCGGCGTATGGTTCGTGGTGATGGTGATGAACTTATCGTGCTTGAGGTACTGCCCCATTGTGGCATTAATATAGCCAGCGACTAACGTTTCTGAGCAGTCTATCCTGATCAATGTGGCATCCGTAAAAGATTGTTGATCGAAAATTAAACCGCATAACTCACTAAAGCTTGGGCCAATAGTTTCAACCAAGGCCTGTGCATCTGTGGTTAATTTAATCTGTCGGCCATCAGGCTCAATCAGCTTTTTACCGACCCTTTTTTCTAAATTAGCAATCCGCTTACTAACGGCGGACTGGCTAATGTAGAGTAGGCTGCCCGTACGCCCCATGGTTTTTTCTTTGCTCAGCACCAGCAAAGTTTCGATACCTTCTAGCAACATAATTAATGACGATGAGGAATAGATTAGCTCATCTTATCGCAAAGCGACCATAACCCATAGCGTCTGTACATGTTACTGTTTGTGGTTTTGATGAGATCGGCTTTATTTATTCAGTGCAAAAGTGGGCAGTGATAAGTGCCAGCGGATCGCGCCAAGTCGAATGATCAAGGTTGAGGCGACTCCGGCCAGAAAGGCGCTTGAGCTATCGTAGTCCATCGCCAGTGCTGTGGTATGAAACAGACCGCCGATGATACAAGCTGTAGCATAGACTTCGCTGCGTAGCACCATTGGAATCTCACGGGCCAGTACATCACGAATAATACCGCCGCCACAGCCAGTAATAACGCCCATGATTACCGCAACCATGGCCGAGTCTTGATAGTTCATCGCCTTTTCAACACCAATGCCAACAAACACGGCTAAACCGATTGCATCACAAACGGGTAAGATCCACCAAGCAACGCGTTTAGGCCTGCGAACCAGCAGCATGGTGAGTAAACAAGTGATGAAAATGACCCAAAGATAAGTGGTGTCTTTTATCCAGAAGACTGGCGTCGCACCCAATGCCATATCACGAATTGTTCCACCGCCAATTGCAGTAACGCTCGCAAGCACGACCACGCCAAACGGGTCCATTTTTAATCGACCAGCTAATAATACGCCAGAAATGGCAAAGATAGCCGTACCAAATAAGTCAATAAGATAGAGCAGCATGGAGTCCATGTTACTGGGTTCTCTTTAGTCGTTAATGGAACAAAATTCGGGCAGGAATTGTACGAGATTTTATTACGCAAGCGTTAGCGTTTTTGGCGAACGACGGAAAAGTACTCACACACTTCTTCTATCGCTTGCAGTGTTCTGGGCGTTGGTCGATTTAACCAATCTGAGGTCAGTGCCCACACAAAACCGTTTTGTACAGCGGGTAGTTGCTGTTGCCACTTTTGCCACATCGTGCCATTTTCTATCGCATGTTCAGAGGTGAAAATTACATCAGGTTTAGCCAGCAGCACTTGCTCAATCCCAACTTGAGGGTAGAGGGATGCGCTGTTGGCAAAAATATTTTCGCCGCCACAAAATTCAAAGACCTCACTGGGCCAACTGCCTTTGGCCAGTGTGATGATCGGTTTTTCACTGAGTTGATAGAAATAACGAACTTTACTTTGGCTGCCATAACTCTGTTTCAGAGTGATGAGTGATTGACGAAAATCACGCGCCGCTTGCTGGCCGATACTCGGATCATCGGCAAATTGGCTAAGTGCTTCAATATTATTGGCAATGTCATCGAGTTTTTGAGTTTTTGTCGTATAAATCGTCAGTCCTAACTGCTCTAATTTATCGAGCTCCTTCGCCGGATTACCTGCAGGCCAAGCAATCACTAAATCCGGTTTTAGGGTAAGAATGCGTTCTATATTCAACCCTTGGTAATTGGCCACTTTTTCGAGTTTGAGTGCTTGTGCTGGGTAGTCACTGTACTCGCTGACGGCCACCAATTTATCACCAAGGCCAGCCGCAAAGGCCAATTCCGTGGCATGAGGGGCTAAGCTAATGATGCGTTTAACTTGCGCTTGAACTGGAAAAGCCACGCACAGCGTGACGACAACATTGAGAAACAGTAAACGCATCTAAAATCCTTGATGGACGAGCAGCAGTATCACGCTCTCTAATGCTATCCACGCGAAAATACGCCAAGCTAGCAGTTTTTGGATTTGCGCAAGGTGGAAGGCTGATGGGGCGATACGTCCGCCTATTTTTACGCGCAGGGCTTTTTTATCACCGTAGATAGCTGGGCCACCTAAGGCCAGTGATAGTTTATTGCCGACGGCGGTTAACAACCATGCAGGCCCCGGGAGTGGCCATAAGCGGCTTTGTTGTAACATGGCTGAGAAGGTGTTTGATGCGTTGCGACCAATGATAATCAATAGGCTAAATAGGCGCAGTGGCACAAAGTCAAGCACAGCCAGCAAGCGTACCGATGGAATACCAAAAGGATGAAACGCCGCTCGCGAAGGCGCCCAAGCTCTGGCGAGTTCAGCGATGAGACGGTACATCAACGCGCCAATACCGCCAAGACAGGCGTACCAAAATAGCACTGCAATCACGTTGCGCCCATAGCCAACAATGACGGTTTCAGCCCCCGCCTTACCTAACCCCAGCGCTGACAAGCTATCGGTTTCACGATTCACAAAAGGGGCAAGCACGCTGCGAGCGTATTTTTTGTCTTCTTTGCTGAGTGCGCCGATAAGCTGATTGGCTAATAATTCTTGGCTACGCCAATCAAATGCGAGTAATAGTAGCGCTAAATCAAATAGTTGAGGTTGCCATACCAAAGGTTTTAACGCGACTAAGGTGACCCATGCGGGTAGGCACATCAATAGCCAAGCCAGTGTGCCGGAAAGTAGGCTTTGTGAATAACTGCTACTGGTATTGACTTTATCCGCTAATATTTCCGCAAATTTTCGCCACAAAGTGACGGGATGAGCGTTACGTGGGATGGGTAAAATAAGATGAAAGGCAACCGCTCCCCACATAACGAGGAGCGTACCGTTGGCATACAAGTAGGTGATTAACTCGTCCATGTTGAGTCTGTCACTGCTTACTTAAGCAGTTCGACCATCTTAATCACCATTTCTGATGAGCTTTGTGCGGCAAGCGGTAAAAATTCATCAAAGGACATCGGAGACGCTTTATCGGCTACATCTGAAATGGCGCGAACGACCACAAAAGGCACTTTGAATTGGTGGCAAGTTTGTGCAATTGCTGAAGCTTCCATTTCAACTGCAATCACGGTTGGGAAGTGTTGGCGAATAAAGCTTTGACGCTCAGCGGTACAAACGAAAGCATCCCCGGTACAAATCAGGCCGCGTACCGCGTGCTTATCTTTGATGTGTGTGAGTGCTTGTTCTGCAACGCGGATCAATGCATCATCCGCTTTGAAAGCGGCTGGTTGACCTGCCATTTGCCCCATTTCATAGCCAAATGCTGTTACATCGGCATCATGGTGACGAACTTCGCTTGAAATGACTACATCACCCATGGTTAAGCTTGAATCAAAACCACCTGCAGAACCGGTGTTAATCACTACATCTGGTTGGTATTCATTAAGTAAAAGAGTGGTGCCAATGGCTGCGGCGACTTTACCAATGCCAGATTGTAGCACCACCACATCCACCCCATGGATTTGACCTGAAAAATAGGTGCAGCCCGCTTTGCTGACTTGTTGAACATTGTCGATTGCGTCTTTTAATATCGCGACTTCTTGCTCCATCGCGCCAATAATGCCGATTTTCATGAGGTTTCTCTTATTCGGTTAGTAGTAAATATTAGGTTGATAGTAAATATCTGGTGAATATACCCTTCCTACTTGAAGCCGCAGCGGTGTTGGCTACGTTCGTTCACCCCAATAACATAGTTTGCCTATGCTTATGGGGACTCACTCACTTGCCGCCTACCTGCAACTCCAAGTTGTTTGGGTATAGCAAAATTGGCCGAAGTTTAGCACGAAACTTTCCGCCAGTGCGATATTGAGCAACTATTCAATCAAGCCTGCTTTGGTGAGGTTTTCTCGCAGTGTTTCTGCTCGCTTACGATTGACGCCCATATCTGAATAACCAATGCGCGATTCAGATCGTACGATTAAACGGCCGTTCTCTATCTTAAGTTCAAGATCATCCACAAATCGCCAAATACGACTGGTGCATTCAATGCGGAGATAATTGTCCTCTTTCACCGCCGTTTTAGAGCGAGGAATAGAAAGCGCAACCGCTTCAATTTTATCTAAAGAGACGCCTGTTTTGAGGATAAAGGGAGATAGCGAGAACGCGTTACGCTCATCTTGAGTTGAAACGCAATTCGGTTTATTTCCGCAAGGGGTCGCAGTGCGATCGGTCATAGTTGTCACTCCTTGGCTGCAAGCGGTTAGTGTGGCAAACATCAGTAAACTTAGTACTACGCGCATGATAGTCCTTATCAAATGAATCCTCATTACCAATCGCCAAAATACAAGCAAGCTGCAGTGTCGATGGTTGAAGGAAAATGGCCTAAGAAAAAAGGATTCACGTTACCATGAATCCTTCAAGGATATTAAGCAGTTAAGGCTTAAAGGCCTAAGTAGTCAAGTATTCCTTCTGCGGCTTTGCGCCCTTCGTCAATGGCCGTGACGACCAGATCGGAGCCGCGCACGGCATCCCCACCAGCAAAAATTTTTTCATTACTGGTTTGGTACTGGAACGATTGCTGCGACGCGGCCTTAATGCGTCCCCATTGATCAAGTTCAACGCCGAATGGCTCAAGCCATGGCATGGCATGTGGCTGAAAACCAAACGCCATAATGACGGCGTCGGCTGCCAACACATGTTCGCTGCCCGCAACTGGCTCGGGCTTGCGACGCCCAGCAGTGTCAGGCTCCCCTAAAGCGGTTTGCACCACTTTAACGCCACTCACTTGGCCTTGTTCATTGACCTCAATGGCGAGCGGTTGCAGGTTGAACATAAATTCTACGCCTTCTTCTTTGGCATTTTTCACTTCTCGGCGTGAACCCGGCATGTTCTCTTCATCGCGTCGGTAGGCACAAATCACTTTGGCGGCATGTTGGCGAATGGAAGTACGCACGCAATCCATCGCAGTGTCTCCGCCTCCAAGTACCACGACTTTTTTGCCCGCCATATCAATAAATGGTTGGGGCGATTCCAAACCCATCACTTTATAAGTATTTGATACTAAGAAGGGTAGAGCATCGTAAACACCGTTTGCCTCTTCATTTTCTAGCCCTGCGCGCATGTTTTGGTAAGTCCCTACACCGAGAAAAACCGCATCATATTCATTAAGCAGCGTTTGCAGTGTGATGTCTTTACCTACTTCGATGTTGAGCTGAAATTCGACGCCCATCTCACTGAAAATGCGGCGGCGGTTTTCCATTACGCCTTTTTCAAGTTTGAAAGAGGGAATACCAAAGGTTAGCAAACCACCAATTTCAGGATAGCGATCAAACACCACAGGCTTCACCCCGTTGCGCACTAAAATATCGGCTGCGGCTAGGCCTGCTGGGCCTGCACCAATGATCGCTACTTTCTTATCCGTCCACTCCACGTGCGACATGTCTGGTTTCCAGCCCATCTCAAACGCTTTGTCGTTAATGTATTTTTCGATGTTACCTATGGTGACCGCACCAAAGTCATTGTTTAGGGTACAAGAACCTTCACAGAGGCGATCTTGTGGGCAGACTCGCCCACATACTTCAGGCAAGCTGTTGGTTTGGTGCGATAGCTCAGCGGCTTCAATAATGCGCCCTTCGTTGGCCAGTTTTAGCCATTGCGGAATGTAGTTGTGTACTGGGCATTTCCATTCGCAGTAAGGGTTGCCGCAATCTAAGCAGCGATCCGCTTGAGCGGTCGCTTGCTGTTTAGTAAAGGGTTCGTAAATTTCGACGAACTCGATTTTGCGAATAGTGAGCGGCTTTTTTGCCGGATCAACTCGATTCACATCAATAAATTGGTATACGTTCTGGCTCATTAATCTGGCTCCTTCCAATTATTGCGCTTGAACGCGAAGTTCGGCGGCACTGCGGCTTTGATGGCCGAGTAGGGTTTGCAGATCCGCCGCTTGGGGTTTGATGAGATAGAACTTTGGAATCCATTCATCAAAGTTCGCTAAGATCTGTTCAGCATGCACCGACCCCGTCTCTTCCAAATGCTCGGCAATTAAACCACGTAAATGTTCTTGGTGAATGTAGAGATCTTGCAATGAAATAGCCTCTACTGATTCACTATTGACTCGACCTTGGAAATCACCGTTTTCATCCATCACGTAAGCAAAGCCGCCCGTCATACCCGCGCCAAAGTTAACGCCTGTTGCGCCCAAAATGGCGACGATTCCGCCTGTCATGTATTCGCAAGCGTTATCACCAGCGCCTTCGATAACTGTGATAGTGCCAGAGTTACGCACACCAAAACGCTCTCCCGCTTTGCCAGCCGCAAACAGCTTGCCGCCCGTTGCGCCATATAAACAGGTGTTGCCGATGATCGTAGCGTCGTTGCAGTTAAAAGCGGTACCAAGGTGGGGTTTGATGACCAGCTTTCCGCCTGCCATCCCTTTACCAACATAGTCATTGGCATCACCAGTAAGGTAAAGCTCAACACCACCCGCGTTCCATACACCAAATGACTGACCTGCTGTGCCATCGAGATAAATTTTAATCGGCGAGGCGGCTACGCCTTGGTTACCATAACGTTTGGCGATTTCACCAGATAGGCGAGCACCGAGCGAGCGGTCAGTATTTTGTACGTTGTAATACAAGCTGATCGATTGTTGTGCTTCAACTGCCGCTAAAGCGTCATCGACAAATTGTTGGTTAAGTTGTCCTTTATCAAACGGTGTATTGGGTTGAGTCCAGTAAAGCGGATGACCCTGAGCCGATACTGGCGCTTCCAATAAACCGGATAAGTCCAATTTGCTTTGCTTGGCGGTCATCCCTTCAAGTACTTCTAGTAAATCGGTGCGGCCAATCAGATCGGTGAGCTTTTCAACGCCCAACTGCGCCAAGTAACCACGGACCTCGTCGGCAAGACCGATGAAATAGTTCATCACCATCTCAGGTAAGCCTTTGAAATACTCTTTCCGCAGCGTTTCATCTTGCGTTGCTACGCCCGTCGCACAGTTATTAAGGTGGCAAATCCGTAAGAATTTACAGCCCATCGCGACCATAGGAGCTGTGCCAAAACCGAAGCTTTCGGCACCTAAAATCGCGCCTTTAATCACGTCCAGTCCTGTTTTTAGACCACCGTCAACTTGAAGTCGAATTTTGTGGCGCAGGCCGTTTGCGACTAACGCTTGTTGGGTTTCAGCAAGGCCGAGTTCCCAAGGGCTACCAGCGTATTTTACCGAGGTGAGCGGGCTAGCCGCTGTACCGCCGTCATAACCAGAAATAGTGATAAGATCGGCGTAGGCTTTGGCAACGCCAGTGGCAATGGTGCCAACGCCCGGCTCTGAAACCAATTTGACCGAAACCAAAGCTTTTGGGTTAACTTGTTTGAGATCGAAAATCAGCTGGGCTAAATCTTCAATCGAATAAATATCGTGGTGCGGCGGTGGCGAAATTAAGGTTACGCCTTGTACTGAATAGCGCAACTTGGCAATTTCTGCGGTCACTTTATGGCCGGGAAGTTGGCCACCTTCACCCGGCTTCGCTCCTTGCGCCACTTTAATTTGCAGTACGTCAGCATTGGTGAGGTAATGCGGAGTCACGCCAAAACGCCCTGATGCGACCTGCTTAATACGGGAGTTACGTTCAGTGCCAAAACGGCGTGGATCTTCTCCACCTTCACCAGAGTTGGAGTAGCCACCTAAGCGGTTCATTGCGGTCGCTAACGCTTCATGAGCTTCTGGGCTTAAGGCGCCAATCGACATCGCCGCAGAATCAAAACGTTTAAATAGCTCCGTACTGGGTTCAATTTTTTCCAGTGGTAGCGGTGTCGCTGATTTTTTTAAGCGCAGTAAATCGCGTAGCATCGCGACGGGGCGTGCGTTGACCTGCTGGGCAAAGCTTTGGTAATCGGCGCTTTCACCTGATTTAACTGCGGCTTGTAAGGTACCAACCACATCTGGGTTACAGGCATGGTATTCACCACCATGCACGTATTTTAATAAGCCACCTTGTTCGAGCGTTTTACGTTTGGTCCACGCTTTGCGCGCTAAATTAAATAGATCTTGTTGGAAGTCTTCGAAGTTAGCACCTTGAATGCGCGTGGTGACGCCTTTAAAACACAACTGAACTACGTCGCTATGTAGGCCAACCGCTTCAAACAGCTGCGAGCAGCGATAAGAGGCAACGGTTGAAATGCCCATTTTCGACATGATTTTCAATAAACCTTTGTCGATACCGTACCGGTAGTTTTGCATCACCTCGCGATAGCTTTTTTCCAACGTGCCATCATCAATCATTTTGCCGAGCGTTTCGTAGGCCAAGTAAGGGTAGACGGCGGTTGCGCCAAAGCCGATTAAGACCGCAAATTGATGAGGGTCACGTGCGGTGGCGGTTTCGATAATGATGTTTGCATCGCAGCGTAAGTTGGCTTCGACTAAGCGAGTGTGTACTGCGCCCACGGCCATTGCCGCTGGGATCGGCAGTTTATCCTTATGCAAAGCGCGGTCAGACAATACGATCAATACCGATCCTTGGCGTACAGCCTCCTCTGCTTGTTGGCAAAGTTCGAGCAAAGCTTGCTTGAGATCCTTATGCTGTGGATCGTAATTGATGTCTAAAATGGTATTGCGATAGTGTTTGTCGCTGAGCTCCAATAGCTGTTGCATGTCGGAATAGAGCAAGATAGGTGAATCAAAGGTAACACGATAAGCGTGACCATCGGTTTCACAGAACACGTTCATCTCTTGGCCGATGCTGGTGGCCAGTGACATCACGTGCTTTTCACGTAGTGGATCGATAGGCGGGTTCGTAACTTGGGCAAATTTTTGGCGGAAATAATCGGTAACCAAGCGCTCTTTCGAAGAGAGCACCGCCATCGGCGTATCATCACCCATTGATCCCACCGCTTCTTGGCCTACATCTCCCAGTACGCGCAGTACTTGATCAATCTCTTCGTTGCTCATTGCAAACTGTTTTTGATAGGTTTTTAGCTCGTCATTGTCAAAGCTGCGCTCGCCCACCAAGTCGTCACTGAGTTCAGAAAATGGCGTTAATCGGTGGACGTTATTTTTCATCCACTCGCCATAAGGGTGGCGGCTTTTGAGATCGTTATCAATTTCACTAGATTGCCACAATTTCCCATGGCGGGTGTCGATCACCAGCAGTTCACCGGGCCCAACGCGGCCTTTTTCAGCCACTTCATCGGGCGCGTAATCCCAAATTCCGACTTCAGAGGCGAGGGTGATGAGTTTATCTTTGGTGATCACATAACGCGCAGGGCGAAGGCCATTGCGATCAAGGTTACAAGCAGCATAACGGCCATCCGATAACACAATGCCTGCTGGGCCATCCCATGGCTCCATGTGTTTTGAGTTAAAGTCGTAAAAGGCACGAAGGTCTGGGTCCATATCAGGGTGATTTTGCCACGCCGGCGGCACTAACATACGCATGGCACGGAAAATATCCATTCCCCCCGCTAAAAACAGATCGAGCATGTTGTCTAAGCTTGATGAATCGGAACCAGTTTCATTGACAAATGGCGCGGCGGTTTGCAGATCCGGTAGTAGGGGAGAGGCAAATTTGTAAGCCCGTGCTCGCGCCCATTGACGGTTCCCTTCGATAGTATTGATTTCACCATTGTGCGCTAAGTAGCGGAACGGCTGTGCCAGTGGCCAACGTGGCTGAGTATTGGTTGAAAAGCGCTGGTGGAACAAGCAAATGGCTGATTCCATCCGTAGATCAGCTAGGTCAAGATAAAAGCGCGGTAAGTCAGCAGGCATGCACAAGCCTTTGTAAACAATGACTTGAGTCGATAGTGAGCAAATATAGAAATCACGATCTTCGGTGATTTGTTTTTCAATGCGACGGCGAGCAATGTAAAGGCGTCGTTCAATGTCTCGTTCACGCCAACCAGCGGGAGCACTAATAAAGACTTGTTGAATATCAGGCACAGATTCGGCAGCAATAGGGCCAAGTACAGCTTGATTCGTTGGTACGGTTCGCCAACCTGTCACTGTGAGTGTTTCTTGCGCCAGTTCTTTGTTGATAATATCGCGCGCTGATTGCGCTTTGACCGGATCTTGACTGAAGAAAATCATACCAATCGCATACTGTTTGGCGAGCTTCCAGCCTTTTTCTTCAGCGATGAGTCGTAGGTAACTATCTGGTTTTTGTAGTAATAGACCACAGCCATCACCGGTTTTACCATCGGCTGCGATGCCGCCACGGTGGGTCATGCGATCTAATGCTGAAATCGCGGTTCTGACTAATTTATGGCTGGTTTGGCCTTCCATGTGGGCGATCAAACCAAATCCACAGTTGTCTTTCTCTAAACTTGGATCATATAGAGCCATTGCAATTCTCCCTTTGCTTCTCTGTCATCCAGACAGTAAATGACTAACTATTCTATTTTTGTTGTTTTAAGTGGGTAATTATGCGTTCATTCTCAATTTAAATTTTAACAAAAATGATTATTTTAATTTTCACTGACTTCACAACCTATAGCTTATGGTGCAAAAGGTCAAGTTGTTGGTGAAAAATCATGTTGCAATGGGATTTACCACCTAATCATCTAGATTAATATAATATATTCAATGAGATAGAATTTTTGTTGTTACAGTTTGTTAACGTGGGTAATCTCATGGAATAAGAATTAGCCATAAAAAAGGCCAGCATTAAATGCTGGCCAAAAAGTAGAACGTTGGAAGGGATCATCGCTGCTTAGCGCTCTGGATCACCTTGAACTAGCGAAAAGAGCGCGAGGCACTAGGCTGAAAGCATCAATGAGTCGGCTTTCGCTTCTAAGTTGGTGTTGCCCATCAAGTAAGCGTCGATCTCGCGTGCGCACTCGCGCCCTTCATTGATACAACGTACGACTAACGATTGTCCTGTACGCATATCACCTGCAGCGAAAACACCGTTTTGGTTGGTCGCAAAACCTTGTGTTGCCACATTGCCACGCTCATCTAACTTGATATCAAGCTGAGCAAGTACACCATGTGGTTCTGGATGTAAAAAGCCCATAGCAAGGAAAGCCATATCACACGCAATAATACGTTCACTGCCCGCGACTTCATCAAAGTTCGGGCGCTCACCCGGTTTTGCATCTTGCCAAACGATATCAGCAGCACGTAGCCCCGTGACTTGACCTTGCTCGTTGCCGAGGAACTCTTTGGTTAGAATATTCCAATGACGTTCGCAGCCCTCTTCATGGGAGGTTGAGGTGCGCAAAATCATTGGATATTGCGGCCAAGGCATATTGGCTGGGCGTTTATTGGCTGGGATCGGCATGATTTCAACTTGCGTGATGCTTGCGGCGCCGTGTCGGTTTGAGGTTCCGACACAGTCAGAACCAGTATCCCCACCACCAATTACCACCACATGTTTGCCCTTAGCGTGGATCTCATCAGTTTTAAGATCCATGTTATTCGCGCGGCGGTTATTTTGTGCCAGAAACTCCATCGCAAAATGAACCCCTTTTAACTCGCGCCCCGGAATCGGCAGGTTACGAGGCACGGTAGAGCCACCTGTAAGCAAGATGACATCAAACTCTTGGCGCAGTTGCTGTGCGTTGATATCAACACCGATATGTGCATTTACTTCAAACTTGACGCCCGCTTCTGCCATCAAATTGATTTTGCGATCAATAACGTCCATACCCAGTTTGAAATCCGGAATGCCAAAACGCAGCAGGCCGCCGACTTTTTCATCACGTTCAAACACAGTAACTGAGTGACCCGCGCTGTTCAGCTGCTCAGCTGCGGCCAAACCCGCCGGGCCAGAGCCAATGATAGCGATGGTTTTTCCAGTACGAGAACGCGGCTTTTTCGCTTTGGCATAGCCTTCGCGATAAGCCGTTTCCACGATGGTTTTTTCGATATTACAGATGGTAATGGGATCTTGGTTGATCCCGAGTACGCACGAACTTTCGCAAGGTGCAGGGCACACGCGACCAGTAAACTCGGGGAAGTTATTGGTTGAGCTTAAGATCTTCCAAGCTTCTTCCCAACTATCACGATAAACGGCATCGTTAAATTCAGGAATAATGTTACCGATAGGGCAACCGTTATGGCAAAACGGTACTCCGCAGTCCATGCAACGAGACGCTTGAGTATTAATTTTGCTACCAAACTCTTCGTTGAGGACAAACTCTTGGTTGTTTTGAATACGAACCGTTGGATCGAGCTTTTTTGGCAGCTCGCGGCCATGTTCTAAAAATCCAGTAGGCTTACCCATTTATACGGCCTCCACTTCTTCCGTTTGTACTTGCGCAGCTGCAGCCTTGCGTTTTTGAAGAACCGCTTTGTAGTCACGCGGCATCACTTTTACCATTTGGGTAAGATTTGCTTCAAAATTATCAAGGAATAACTGAGCCACTTCACTTCCTGTGAACTGAACATGCTTGTTGAGCATCTCACGTAGCAGATCGGTATCTTCTTGTTGCAGTGGGTCGAGATCAACCAATTCAGCGTTAAGCTTAGTTTCGAAGTCTCCATGTCGATTCCACACGTAGGCTACACCGCCGCTCATACCAGCCGCAAAGTTACGTCCTGTCGAACCGAGGATCACTGCGACTCCACCTGTCATGTATTCACAGCCGTGATCGCCGATACCTTCTACGACCACTTTAGCTCCTGAGTTACGCACGCAGAAACGTTCTCCAGCAAGGCCGCGAATATAGGATTCACCAGAAGTTGCGCCATAGAAACAGACGTTACCCACCACAATGTTATCTTGCGCAATGATGGTTGAGCGCGTGTCAGGGTAGAGCACTAACGTACCGCCAGATAAGCCTTTGCCCCAATAATCGTTGGCATCACCTTCCACTTCAAACGTCACCCCTTTAGCAAGGAATGCCCCGAATGATTGTCCTGCGGAGCCGTTGAATTTAACTTTCATTGGCTGAGGTAGACCTTGGTCTTTATATACCTTCGATATTTCGTTCGACAGCATAGTACCCGTGCTACGGTCAGTGTTGACGATAGGGAAGACTGCGTTAACCGCTTCGCCTTTCTCAAGCGCGGGGTTGGCTACTTGAATTAGCTGACGATCTAGCACGTTTTCTAGATGATGATTTTGTTTGGTTTGGCAATAAACACCATCTTCTGCACGAGGCTCTTGAATGTACAACACTGGTGACAAATCGAGGTTTTTGTATTTCCAGTGGTTGATGTTGTCACGCACTTTCAGTTTATGCGATTGGCCAACCATTTCATCGATAGTACGGAAACCCAGTTCAGCCATGATTTCACGTAAGCCTTGCGCCATGTATTGGAAGAAGGTGACCACATCGTCTACGCGGCCATCAAAGCGCTCACGCAAGGTTTTGTTTTGTGTCGCAATCCCTACTGGGCAGGTGTTTTTATGACACTTACGCATCATGATACACCCTTCAACCACTAGCGCAGCGGTGGCAATTCCCCACTCTTCCGCGCCTAACAATGTCGCCATTGCAAGGTCACGTGGTGTTTTCATCTGACCGTCACTTTGCACCACAATGCGATTACGCAGGCCATTTTTAAGCAAGGTTTGGTGCGTTTCAGCAAGGCCGAGCTCCCAAGGCAAGCCTGTGTGACGAATCGAAGACATCGGTGATGCACCCGTGCCGCCATCATAGCCGGCAATTAATACCACATCCGCTTTGGCTTTAGCCACACCGGAGGCGATAGTACCAACCCCGGCTTCGGAAACTAATTTCACGTTGACGCGGCCGGTACGGTTCGCGTTTTTCAAATCAAAGATCAGCTGCGCCAAATCTTCGATCGAATAGATATCGTGATGTGGTGGTGGTGAAATAAGACCGACTCCCGGAGTCGAGTGGCGTGTCGCGCCGATCCAATCATCGACTTTATCACCCGGCAGTTGCCCACCTTCACCTGGTTTCGCGCCTTGAGCCATTTTGATCTGTAGTTCATCGGCATTGGTGAGGTAGTAGGAGGTCACGCCAAAACGACCAGAAGCGACCTGTTTAATTGCAGAGCGTTCCCAATCGCCATTTTCTTTGCGTTCAAAGCGTGCTGGATCTTCACCGCCTTCACCCGAGTTGGATTTCGCGCCAATACGGTTCATCGCCACGGCTAACGTTGAGTGCGCTTCGTAGGAGATTGAACCAAACGACATGGCACCGGTTGCGAAGCGTTTTAAAATACGTTCAATCGGTTCCACTGCCTCAATGGGAATCGAACCGGCTGGATTTTTAACAAAATCAAGCTGGCTACGCAGCGTGGCAGCGTTGTCGCCTTGGTCATCTACCGCTTTCGCGTATTGCTTGAACTGCACATAATCTTTGTTGCGTGTTGATTGTTGCAGCAACGAAATCGTCTCTGGGTTAAACAGGTGTTTTTCGCCACGCTGTTTCCACTGATAAACGCCGCCCACATCCAACACTTGCACTGGAACTTCGCGAGTCGGGTAGCCCACGCGATGGCGAACTAACACCTCTTTTGCGATGTCATCAATGGTCAAACCTTGGATGCGCGATACAGTGCCAGTAAAGTACTTATCTACCACTGATTTGCTGATGCCCAACGCTTCAAAAATTTGCGCACCGTGGTAAGACTGCAGTGTGGAAATGCCCATTTTGGAGAAGATCTTCAGCAGCCCGCCGTTGATGCCTTTGCGGTAATTGTCAAACAGATCTTTTGCTGCAATGGTCGGGTCGAGTTTTTTGACTCGTTGTAAATCGATAATGGTTTCAATGACTAAATACGGGTTAACCGCATTTGCGCCATAGCCAATCAATGTCGCAAAGTGGTGTGTTTCACGCGCGTCGCCGGTTTCTACCACTATGTCACATTTAGCTCGTAAGCCTTTACGGATCAGGTGGTGATGAACCGCACCGACAGCGAGCATTGCAGGGATCGCCGCATGGTTTGAGTTTACCGCGCGGTCAGTCAATAAAATAATCGAGTAACCATCGATAACCGCATCTTCTGCATATTGGCAAATGCGTTTCAGCGCGCGTTCCAATTTGCCTTGATCTTCACTGGCTTGAAATACGATATCTAAGGTTTTCGCTTGCAGATGTTCGTTATCAATAGCGCGCAGTTTCTCAAGCTCAGAGTTGGAAAGAACCGGAGATTCCAATTCGACTTTTAAGCAGTGCAGGGGCGTCTCTGTCAGTAAGTTCTGATCTTTACCGAGGTAAGTATTGAGCGACATCACCATTCTTTCACGGATCGGGTCGATCGGTGGGTTGGTGACTTGAGCAAACAGTTGCTTAAAGTAGTTGGAGAGATGCTGTGATTGATGCGAAAGCACTGCCAGAGGCCAGTCTGCACCCATGGCCGAAAGCGGTTCATAACCGGTTTTTGCCAAAGGAAGAATGATTTCATTCACCTCTTCTGAGCTGACGCCAAACGACTGTTGGCGGGACATTAGACGCTCAGGAGCAGGTTGGCTGTACTGGTTGCTCGCTTCAGGCAGTTTTTTCAAGCTGAGGAGGTTCTCTTCAACCCATTTGGCGTAGGGCTGTGCATTGGCAATGCTGTCTTTCACTTCCTCATCAGAAATGATGCGTCCTTGCTCTAAATCCGCGACAAAGATACGTCCGGGCTGTAAACGGCCACGGTATTCCACGTTCTCTGGTGCAATTTCAACCACGCCAGATTCTGAAGCCATGATCAGAAAATCATCTTTAGTCACGGTATAACGTGATGGGCGCAGGCCGTTACGGTCCAGTGTTGCGCCAACTTGTACACCATCAGTAAAACATACTGATGCTGGGCCATCCCACGGTTCCATGACGTTAGCATGGTATTGGTAAAATGCGCGGCGGGTTGGGTCCATATTTTTATTTTCTTGCCACGCTTCAGGGATCATCATCATCAGGGCGTGTGGCAGGCTGCGGCCAGACAGAACCAATAACTCTAATGCCATATCGAAGTTGGCGGAATCTGAACTGCCTTCTTGGCAAATTGGCAGCAGCATGTCGATTTCAGCTTGTGTAAACAAATCTGATTCGAGGATCGCTTCGCGCGCTTTCATCCAGTTTAAATTGCCGCGTACTGTGTTGATTTCGCCGTTGTGCGCAATGTAACGGAAAGGTTGAGCTAAGCGCCATTTAGGGAATGTATTGGTCGAAAAACGAGAATGCACCAGTGCCAGCGCGGTCACCATGGTCGGATTTTGTAGATCAAGGAAGTACTGTGGTACTTGCTCTGTGGTGAGCTGACCTTTATACACCAAGGTTTTGTAAGACATGGAGTTGATGTAAAAATCATCACCAATGTTGGACACACTTTCTAAGCAGACTCGAACGGTGTAATTACGCAGAACGTACAATTTACGCTCTAATTCTGCGGGGGTGGTACTTGGGCCACCGGAGATGAAAACGTGCTCAAATTGAGGCTCAGTGCTAAGTGGGTCTGCGCCAATCATGGAGTTATCGGTTGGCAAAACGCGATAACCCAGTACTTCTAAATCGAGTCTCTTGGCGTTGCGTTCTAAAATATCACGACACTGGGCGCGTTTGTGCTCATCTCTTGGAAACAGCACCACGCCGACGCCGTACTTTTCAAACGAAGGCAGTTTTAAGCCAAGTTTAACGGTCTCTTCAAGTAAAAACTCATGGGGTTTTTGTAATAAGATACCTGCGCCATCACCAGAACATGGGTCACAGCCTTGGCCACCACGGTGTTCCATACGAGCAAGCATGTCTAAAGCTTGAGTCACAACTTGGTGAGACTTACGGTTTTTCAGGTGGGCAACAAAACCGATACCACAAGCGTCATGCTCCAATTCAGGAGTATATAGACCTCGTGAATCCTGCTCTCTATCTACCATAGATACATCCTTCCAGTTCAATTTAGACGCACGTGTGCTAAGGCATACTTAGCGATGCGACTTGTCCTTTAATTGTTATCAATCTAAACCTGCCTGTGTTGGCGGGTTCGAATCCTTTCCGTCTCTCGCCGGAAAAATATGGCGAGAAAAACATTCCTTAGTGATATTCAATTTATTTATGCCACTTGCTAGTGGTTTGTATAGGAGGGGTGCGAATATCACCGATTTTTCCACAACTATTTATGTAAGGAATATCACAAAAAATAGGGCGGATGTGTAAGTATCCTACAATTTTGTTTATAGGAATTCCAACGAAAACTCATTTTAGTCGCCCATTTTTTTCGTTAAAAATGCATGTACTGTTTAACATTGGTGCAACATTAAGCAAATAACGCTGTTTTTATGAATGTTTATTGATTTTTGTTAGGTTGGAGAGTGTTTGATACGGCTACTCTTTGTGAATTTATTTTGCAGGGATGTAATTTAGTTACATAAATCTAACTGAGATTCATTACTATCTATAAGCGGTATTTCTTCAATGCAATTACATCAACTGGTTAACACGATCGGCCAAGATCTGCAGCGCCGTTATGGCGAAAAAGTTCACAAGCTGACCCTGCATGGTGGTTTTAGCTGTCCGAATCGAGATGGCACGATTGGGCGAGGTGGTTGCACCTTCTGTAATGTCGCTTCTTTTGCTGATGAAGAAACACAAGCCCAAAGTATTGAGCAGCAATTGACAGAACGCGCTGGTGAAATCAAACGTGCCAAAAAATATCTCGCGTATTTTCAAGCTTATACCAGTACCTATGCAGAAGTGCAGGTGTTGAAAAATATGTATCAGCAAGCGCTTCAATCGGCTGACATTGTTGGGTTATGCGTTGGCACTCGGCCTGATTGTGTACCCGATGCTGTGCTCGATTTATTGGCCGATTATGTGCGACAAGGTTTTGAAATTTGGCTCGAACTGGGTTTGCAAACCGCCAATAATCAAACACTCAAACGGATCAACCGTGGTCATGATTTTGAATGTTATGCGTTGATCACTGAGCGCGCTCGAGCCTTGGGGATCAAAGTATGCACGCATCTCATTGTGGGGCTACCTAAAGAAACGCGTACCGATAATCTTCAAACCTTAAAGCAAGTCTTAACGGTAGGCACTGATGGTATCAAGTTACATGGGTTGCATATTGTTGAAGGCAGTACGATGGCCAAAGCGTGGCGAGCAGGAAAATTACAAGCGCCAACGTTAGAAGAGTATGTTTCCATTGCGAGTGAATTGATTCAAATGACGCCACCTGAGATCATTTATCACCGAGTCTCGTCAGCCGCCCGGCGGCCGACCCTGCTTGCGCCACTGTGGTGTGAAAATCGTTGGCTTGCGATGACCGAAATAGGTCGAGCACTTAATCAAGGTGGAGCACAAGGCTCACGCTTAAGTCGACCGTTTGTCTATACGCTTCCAAACAGCTAAAGATTCAAGCAATTTCGCAAATCCTTGTGATTAACTTGGCTGACGAATCGACGTTAAACGCGTTAGACTAGTGGCACTGTTATTACATGGAAGTGTTTAATGAAACCCATGAAAAACCTTGCCCAGTACTATGTCGACCTATTGGTCAAACTGGGCATTCTCCGTTTCTCCATTCTTCTAGCGCTCGCTTTAGTGGCCTTGGCAGTGGTGGTGCAAGTTGGTATCACGTTGGTGCTCAATGGTTATGTTGATGATATCGACATCGTTCGTTCCGTCTTTTTTGGTTTATTGATCACGCCTTGGGCGGTCTATTTTCTTTCAGTGGTGGTCGATCAGTTAGAAGAGTCACGTCAACGCCTCTCGAAGTTGGTTTCTAAGCTCAAAGACATGCGCTCACGAGATCAGGAGCTCAATTATAAGCTTCAGCAAAATATCGAAAAACTCAACCAAGAAATTGAAGAGCGAATTAAGGCAGAGGAAGCGCGTGAAGAGGCGATGGCCGATTTAGAAAATGAGGTCTATCAACGCGAAAAAACGCAGCTTGAATTGGCAGAAAGAACCGCCTTATTGCGCTCTTTTATCGATGCCTCTCCTGATCTGATTTACTACCGTAATGCGAACGGCGTTTTTTCTGGCTGCAACCGAGCGATGGAAGAGCTAACGGGCAAGCGTGAGCATCAGTTAGTTGGGTTAACTCCGTGGGATGTCTATAGCAAAGAAGTCGCGCAACAGATCGTTGAAACTGACGAAAAAGTGTTTGCTGACAATCAAGCCATCACTTATGAGCAGTGGCTTGAATACCCTGATGGCCGCAAAAACTATTTTGAACTGCGTAAAGTCCCTTTTTACAGCAAAGATGGCCGCCACTTAGGGTTGGTGGGCTTTGGGCGAGACATTACCGAACGTAAACGCAATCAAGAGTCTTTGGAAAAAGCGAGCCGGGATAAAACCACCTTTATTTCGACCATCAGCCACGAATTGCGCACACCACTCAACGGTATCGTTGGTTTGAGCCGCATGTTGCTCGATAGCCCCATGACCCCAGAACAGCGTAAGTACATGCAGACCATTAATGTCAGTGCCATTACGTTAGGTAATATTTTCAACGATATCATTGATATGGATAAGTTTGACCGCCGGAAACTAGAACTACTGCCAGCGCCGTTGAATTTTGAAGAATTTGTTGCTGAAATTGAAAGCATCTCGGCGTTGATGGCAGAGCAAAAAGGGCTTAGGTTTGATCTCGAACGGCTCAGTGATTTACCTGTTGCGATTGAAGTGGATGCTACGCGCCTGCGTCAGGTATTGTGGAACCTGATAAGCAATGCGATGAAATTTACCAAAGAAGGTGGCGTCGTCATGACGGTCTGCGCTGACATTGAGGATAAGTTTGCGCGCATTACCATGGAAGTTGAAGACACAGGCATTGGTATACCGGAAGCTGAACTCGATAAAATCTTCGCCATGTATTACCAAGTTAAATCGGGTAAGGACAATTTACACGCTGTTGGCACGGGGATTGGCTTAGCGGTATCTCGCCAGTTAATCAACTTGATGGATGGTGATATTTCTGTGAGCAGTGAAGAAGGTTTTGGTAGCACTTTCACCGTTTCAATTCGTGTGCCTTTGGCACAGGATGACCAATTCAAACCAACGTTACCCGTTCCTCAAAAAAGTTTAGCCATTTTTATGGTTGAAGATATTGAGCTCAATATTACAGTTGCTCGTTCTTTGCTAGAAAGTTTAGGACACACGGTTACCGTCGCTATGACAGGTGAAGAAGCCAAACAAAAATTTGTGCCGCAAGAGTACGATCTGGTTTTCCTCGACATTCAACTGCCAGACATGACCGGGTTTGATGTCGCTGCGTTTTACCGAGAAACTTATGATAACCTTCCGCCATTAGTCGCATTGACCGCCAACGTATTGAAAAATAAAGCTGAATATCTAGAGAAAGGGATGGATGACGCGATCAGTAAACCATTGTCAGTACTGGCGATTCAAGAGGTGATTGCAAAATTCACCCATAGTGAGGCGATTCAACTTGCCGACGCTAAGTTTAAGGCTGCTTCAAAAGAACACAGTGAGTTGAACACGCATTTGCTCGATCTTGAAATGCTTGAGTCTTATATCGATATTGTTGGCCCGAAACCTGTGCTGGAAAGTATCCAAATGTTCGAGCAGATGATGCCCAGTTACGTTGAAGTGCTAGATTCCAATATGGTAGCAAAAGATCAAGCAGGCATTGTTTCAGAAGCACACAAAATCAAGGGTGCTGCGGGTTCAATTGGTTTGAAACACATCCAAAACGTTGCACAAAAGGCACAGTCGCCAGAGCTACCTGCTTGGTGGGAAAATATTGGTGACTGGATAGATGAAATTAAAAATGGGTATCAACACGATATTCAAGTCTTGAAACAATGGTTAACTCAAAGGTAATGGTATGAAAAAAATCGGGTTGGCTTCATTAGTCATGGCGCTACTATCTGGCTGTAGTTCACCGCAAGTGAATTGGCTGCAGGACAGCAGTGCCGTGATATCAAATATCACCATTGGGTTGAAAAGTAACCTTTGGATCAATCAAATGCCTACAGCTAATGAGAGCGAAATACCTCTTGTGCATGGGACATTAAGATTGGATTCGTCGGCAATATTACCTGCCAATTTAACGATCGATGCGTTGATGGTCCAGCAAAGGGATAAAAATTGGCTGGTGGGCAGTGAATCGTTAGATTTACGGACTCAAAGTGAAGATCAATGGGAAGTTGTGTTTGAATGGCCGATGCAGCTTAATGTGGATAAGCCCGTTAATGTAGCTTTGCAATTGAGCGATGGTACAACAGCGCAGTGGCTTATCGAAAAGAGTGTCTTCATCGACAAAGTCTATTAGATTTATAGAACGGCTCCACGCGCAGTAGTCAGCCATGAAAAAAGCCCTTTAACCTGAGGTTAAAGGGCTTCTAACTATCTGGGGGTAGACGCTTAGTCTTCTAGATCACCACAGAAGCGGTAGCCTTCGCCATGAATTGTGGCGATGATCTCTGGCGTACCTGATACTGATTCAAAGTGTTTACGGATACGACGAATCGTCACATCTACTGTTCTGTCGTGTGGTTTCAATTCACGGCCAGTCATCTTTTTAAGCAAATCTGCGCGAGTTTGGATTTTTCCTGGGTTCTCACAGAAGTGCAGTAAAGCGCGGAATTCTGAGCGAGGAAGCTTGTAGCCTTCACCATCCGGATTCACTAAAGAGCGGCTATTGATATCCAATACCCAACCGTTGAACTCATATTTTTCCACACTGCGTTTCTCTTCTTGAGTCGTATTGGTATTCATTGAACGACCTAGAAGATTACGAGCACGAATCGTCAGTTCACGTGGGTTAAATGGTTTGGTGATGTAGTCATCAGCCCCGATCTCTAAACCGAGGATTTTATCAACTTCATTATCACGACCAGTCAAAAACATCAGTGCAACATTAGCCTGTTCACGAAGCTCACGAGCTAACAGAAGGCCGTTTTTACCTGGTAAATTGATGTCCATAATGACCAAGTTAATGGGGTTATCAGACAGCACATGGTGCATCTCTTCACCGTTACTGGCCTCAAAAACAGCGTATCCCTCTGCTTCAAAAATACTCTTAAGAGTGTTACGAGTTACTTGCTCATCTTCAACGATAAGAATCTGCGGGGTTTGCATTGGCGGTACCTAAACTTGTGAAAAAATTGTGCTAATAGAATTAATTGTAGGCAAAAAATTGCAACATACAGGTAATCTGCTGCCGATAATAAACTAAAGTTTTGAAAAAAACACTTACTTCAGTTGCCCGCCGTCCTTAGGCATATCTTGCATTGAGGTCTCCATACCCTCGGTGTTCTACTAGTCTTTAAGGCGGATTCTATAATGTTAACAGCATGCTAACAACGGCAGAATGTTAATTCCAATCACTTTGTTGATTTACATCAAGAGTTCTAATGTAACAAATATTAATCGTCTTAAGCAGTTGTAAATTTACACCACATTACCCATGCAAATAGCATGCTTTTTGGGGATTTTCGCTGGGGATGGTAGCATTAGGCGTAATGGGCTTTACCTCACATAGAAATTTACCAGCAAAGAACTTGTTAACTCGATACTTGTCAAAAAATGGGAATTGCGTAAAAAATCAACGTTTACAGCGGGGGATATCGCACTATTATGGATGTCACCAATATGAATATTCAGTCTTTTAAATGCAGTTGGCCGCCAAGTTATGCTCATTCTCAGCGGGTTTTTCTTTGCATCGTTTGTATGAATAGGTGAGTAAAGTATCTGGCATTATGGTTCATTGAGCTGTGGTTTTACAGCGCGTCTAATGTGTCAGATGAAAATAATAAACAATAATCAAGGAAGAAGGATGATAGATATCACACCAGATATTTGCGATAAATTTGAATCGCAAATCAATATATTGGATTTGCCTTTGCAAACTTTTGGTTTAAGGAGTGCTTTTTGGGGGCAAATTGTCACCGTGCGTTGCTATCACGATAACTCTAAAGTTCGTGACGTATTAAGCCAAAATGGTAAAGGTAAAGTTTTAGTCGTCGATGGTAACGGTTCGTGTCAAAGAGCCTTATTGGGTGACCAACTGGCGATCATGGCGATTGAAAACGGTTGGGAAGGGGTCATCATTTATGGAGCGATACGCGATGTTGCTGCGTTATCGCAAATGGATTTAGGCGTGAAAGCGTTAGCGAGTTGTCCACTTAAGACCGATAAGAGAGGTGCAGGCGAAATTAATGTGACGCTGACTATCCTCAACCAGATGATTCAGCCGGGTGACTATGTTTATGCCGATTGGAATGGTGTTTTAACGTCAACTCAAGTGCTAGACTGGCACTAGAATCTGAAACCCACCCCAAATTGAACGCCTTGTTGCCACTCTTGATAATCAAGGGTGGCATGTAAATCAACGTTTTCTGACAGTTGAAGTCGGCTAGATAGCTCCGCCGCCATAGCATCAGCACTGCTCGTATTATTCGGATTACTGGCGGCTGAACGCAAGGTGCTTTTTAGTGATAATTTGGGGGTTAGCTGGTAGCTGAGGCCACTTAAAAAACCACTTTCGGATCCGTAGTCGGAATTATTTATCCTCGCTCCAATGTACAGATCTAAATTGTCAAAAAGGTTATAAGAATAACCGCCATCAATAGTCCAACTATCAAATTGTTGACCATCACTTTCGCTTGAAAGAAATAAGCGATGTGGAGATTGGCTCTGTGAAGAAGGAAGTGCAGGTAAGGTATTGGCCATGCTAGATAAAGAAACAAGCAGAAATAAACATAGTGCAACTTTTAGTTTCATCTGCCTCTCCTTATTCTTGTTTTGAGTTACTGCGTCCACTGCGGTAACAACAATTAAAGCACAAATTTCACACGATGACAGCGTTATGTATATAGCATTTTGTTATTTGCTTATGTGTAAAATGGTTGTGCTTAATGTGCAATAAGTATCTTATTTGTGTTGTGTTTTTTAATTTGATTAATTCGGAATGACTATAAAAAATAGCAGATTTTCGTTGACTAATGATGACGAAGTAAGGTAAACGTAAAGGCAATTAAACACACGAGTATTTAAATTTTTCTATGTTACAGCGCAGCCTAGTAGTAATGACAACCACCATTATTATTACCGACATGACACATGTTGGGGCGGGCCGCTGAGCGAAAAGTTTTTACAAAAAAGGCCTGTATCCCACCAGATACAGGCCTTTTTTTATACCAATTTGAACTGTTTTGGAGGAAGGGATGCGAGTATTAAAGTTTGGAGGTTCATCGTTAGCCGATGCTGATCGTTTTTTAAGGGCGGCAGATATCATCGTTAACAATGTACAGCAAGAAGAAGTCGCCGTTGTGCTCTCTGCACCGGGAAAAACCACCAATAAATTAGTGGCAGTTATTGAGAGTGCTTTGCGTAATGGCGAAGCAGAACGCCAAATAGCGGAGCTTGAATTCTCATTTTTCGATCTACTCGCTGGCATCAAAGCACAATTACCTAATGTGGATTCGGCCGCTTTTGACAATCAAGTAAAAACGTCACTGTCTCAGCTGCGTCAATTTGTACACGGCATTAATTTACTCGGTATGTGCCCAGACAACGTCAATGCGCGCATTATCAGTAAAGGTGAGCGAGTCTCTATCCAACTGATGAAAGCGGTACTTGAAGCAAAAGGACAAGCGGCTGCACTGATTGATCCAGTACAATATCTTTTTGCTAAAGGAGAGTACCTTGAGGCAATGGTTGATGTTGAGATCTCCACGCAAAATTTCAAGCAAAATCCACTTCCGCAAGCGCATGTTAACATTATGCCGGGTTTCACGGCTGGTAATGAAAAGGGTGAATTGGTCTGTCTAGGCCGTAATGGCTCGGATTATTCTGCAGCCGTGCTTGCGGCATGTTTACGTGCAGATTGTTGTGAGATTTGGACCGATGTCGATGGCGTTTATAACTGTGACCCACGTTTGGTTGCGGATGCTCGTTTATTAAAATCACTCAGCTACCAAGAAGCGATGGAGCTTTCGTATTTTGGCGCGTCAGTGTTACATCCCAAAACCATTGCACCGATTGCACAATTTCATATTCCGTGTCTTATCAAAAACAGTTTTAATCCTCAAGGCGCAGGCACGCTGATTGGTCAAGATACAGGTGAAGATAAGCTGGCTATCAAAGGTATTACTACACTCAATAATTTGACTATGGTCAACGTCTCCGGCCCTGGCATGAAAGGCATGGTCGGCATGGCTAGCCGTGTGTTTGGCGCGATGTCTGCCGCAGGCGTTTCTATTGTGCTGATTACACAATCTTCTTCAGAATACAGCATCAGTTTCTGTATTGAGGCGCAAGATAAAGCCCTTGCCAAAAGAGCATTATCGGAAGCGTTTGAACTGGAATTAAAAGATGGCCTACTTGAGCCTGTCGAGTTTATGGATGACGTTGCGATTGTCACTCTGGTTGGTGACGGCATGCGCACTTCGCGCGGAGTGGCTTCTCAATTTTTCTCATCGCTGGCTGAAGTTCACGTCAATATTGTTGCCATTGCACAAGGCTCTTCCGAGCGAGCTATTTCGGCGGTGATTCCAGAAGATAAAATTTCAGAAGCGATCAAGGCTTGTCATGAAAATCTTTTCAATTCTAAGCATTTCTTGGATGTGTTTGTGGTCGGTGTCGGCGGTGTCGGAGGCGAATTAGTTGACCAAATTCATCGTCAGCAAGCCAAACTAGCCGATAAAGGAATTGTGATTCGAGTGTGTGGCCTTGCGAATAGTAAGGCACTATTGCTGGATAGCGAAGGCTTGCCGCTGGAGCATTGGCGTGATCGAATGCATAGCGCGAGTGAAGAATTTAGCCTCGCAAGGCTTATCTCTCTAGTGCAGCGTAACCATATCATTAACCCTGTCTTAGTTGATTGTACTTCCAGTGAAGTGATTGCCAACCAGTACGCCGAATTTCTGGCTGCGGGTTTTCATGTTGTGACGCCTAATAAAAAAGCCAATACCGCAAGCATGGCCTACTATCACCAGCTGCGTGAAGTGGCGCGCAACTCGCGCCGTAAACTGATGTACGAAACGACGGTTGGTGCTGGTTTACCTGTGATTGAAAACTTGCAAAATCTCATTGCTGCTGGTGATGAGTTGGAAAAATTCAGCGGTATTTTATCTGGCTCTCTCTCGTTTATTTTCGGCAAGCTGGATGAAGGTATGACTTTTAGTCAAGCTACGCAGCTAGCTAAAGACAAAGGTTTTACTGAGCCTGACCCTCGTGATGATCTGTCGGGAATGGATGTGGCTCGTAAGCTGTTAATTTTAGCTCGTGAGGCGGGAATGCCTTTAGAACTGGATGACGTAAAAGTCGATCTTGCTTTGCCACCGGGTTTTGATATTTCGGGTACAGTTGAAGAGTTTATGGCGCGCTTGCCGCAGGCTGATGCTTATTTCCAAGAGTTATCCACTAAGGCAGCAGCCGAAGGTAAGGTATTACGTTATGTTGGTGAAATATCAGAAGGCCAATGCAAGGTGAAAATTGCAGTGGTCGATGAAAATGACCCAATGTTTAAAGTCAAAGATGGTGAGAATGCACTGGCGTTTTATAGCCGTTATTACCAACCGATTCCATTGGTGTTGCGTGGTTATGGGGCGGGTACAGAAGTAACAGCAGCAGGGGTGTTCTCTGATGTGATGCGCACCTTAGGTTGGAAGTTAGGGGTTTAATTGATGAGTTCAAGTGACATGAGTGTGGTGGTGTATGCCCCAGCTTCAATTGGTAATGTGAGCGTTGGGTTTGATGTTTTAGGGGCGGCTGTGTCGCCAATTGATGGCAGTTTATTGGGGGATCGTGTTGAAGTTAAAGCGGGCAGCGAACCTTTTGTACTCGAAACTGCAGGTCGCTTTGTCGACAAGCTGCCAGAAGATCCAAAGCAGAATATTGTTTACGATTGCTGGCTTGTTTTTGCCAGAGAGCTTGAAAAAAAGAGCATTGCAGTAAAGCCGTTGCAAATGACGTTAGAAAAAAATATGCCGATTGGTTCAGGCTTAGGTTCGAGTGCTTGTTCAATTGTTGCAGCTTTAGATGCGTTGAACCAGTTTCACGGTAACCCACTTAATCAGACTGAGCTTTTAGCGCTGATGGGTGAAATGGAAGGTAAAATTTCAGGCGGTATACATTATGATAACGTTGCCCCCTGCTACTTAGGCGGCGTGCAATTGATGCTTGAAGAGCTAGGTATCATCAGCCAAGAAGTGCCTTGTTTTGACGATTGGTATTGGGTGATGGCGTATCCTGGGATTAAAGTTTCCACAGCCGAAGCGCGAGCGATCTTACCTTCACAATATCGTCGACAGGACATCATTGCGCATGGTCGTCATCTCGCAGGTTTCATTCATGCTTGTCACTCAGGTCAGCCTGAGCTAGCGGCTAAACTGATCAAAGACGTGATTGCTGAACCGTATCGTGAGAAACTTCTGCCCGGCTTTTCGGATGCGCGTAAATACGCTGCATCAGCCGGAGCGCTCACCACTGGCATTTCCGGCAGTGGCCCAACACTGTTCAGTATTTGCAAAGAAAAAGAGGTTGCCGAGCGAGTTGCTCGTTGGCTTGAACAACATTATGTACAAAATGAAGAAGGATTCGTCCATATTTGTCGCTTAGACAAAAATGGCTCGACCGTTACAGGAAGTGCTCTATGAAGCTTTACAACATAAAAGAAAATGATGAACAAGTCTCTTTTGGCCAAGCCGTACGCCAAGGGTTAGGACGCAATCAAGGGCTGTTTTTCCCAGCAGAGTTGCCTCAGTTTGAAGATATTGACGCGTTACTAGCCGAAGATTTTATCTCTCGTAGTACAAAAATTCTCAGCGCCTTGATTGGTGATGAATTACCCGCAGAGCAAGTGAATGCGATGGTTGATGCGGCTTTTCAGTTTCCAGCACCGATTAAGCAAGTGAAAGACGGCATTTATGCTCTAGAGCTTTTCCACGGCCCAACGCTGGCATTTAAAGATTTTGGTGGTCGCTTTATGGCGCAGTCACTGGCCGCCGTTTCAAATGGTGGACAGATCACCATTTTAACCGCGACTTCTGGTGATACTGGCGCTGCGGTGGCTCATGCCTTTTATGGAATGCCCGACATCAAGGTCGTGATACTTTACCCTAAAGGTAAGATCAGCCCGTTACAGGAAAAACTCTTCTGCACTCTGGGCAACAATATTCACACTGTCGCGATAAATGGTGACTTTGATGCTTGCCAAGCGTTAGTTAAGCAGGCTTTTGATGACGCTAAGCTTCGCCAAGAGATCGGTTTAAACTCTGCAAATTCAATCAATATCAGCCGATTAATGGCACAAATTTGCTACTACTTTGAGGCCGCATCACAATTAAGCAAAGCGCAGCGTGAAAACTTAGTCATCTCCGTACCGAGTGGCAACTTTGGCAACCTAACCGCTGGTCTGTTGGCAAAAGCATTGGGCTTACCAATCAAGCGTTTTATCGCGGCAACCAATGCCAATGATACCGTTCCTCGTTACTTAGAAACGGGTCAATGGGATCCAAAACCCACTGTCGCGACCACATCGAATGCGATGGATGTGAGTCAGCCGAACAACTGGCCGCGCATCGAAGAGCTTTGTCGCTTAAAGGGCTGGGGGCTAGATACCTTAGGTAAAGGTGCGGTATCTGATGCACAAAGTGCGGATTCAGTTCGTGAACTTTACGCGCAAGGTTATTTGTGTGAACCGCATGGTGCCATTGCGTATCGAGTTTTGGATGAGCAGTTACAAGCGGGAGAAACGGGGCTATTTTTGTGTACTGCGCACCCTGCCAAATTTAAAGAAGTCGTTGACGATGTGCTAGGCACTGACATTGAATTACCAGCTCCTCTTGCAAAACATGCAGTGATGACGTTGCTTTCTGAAGAGTTAGACAATGATTTTGACGCTCTAAAAACGGTGTTAAGACGCGTTCAGCCTTAAAGAGATCCTGATTTCATCTTATTGAAGTCAGGATGATATTCCTCTAACGATAAAAATGGCGCTCATTGAGCGCCATTTTTGGATATGAATATTCTCATCAACGCTATGATTATAGCGTCTCAGTGAAAGTACGTGCGATAACGTCACGTTGCTGTTCTTGAGTCAATGAGTTGAAACGAACAGCGTAACCAGAAACACGAATCGTCAGTTGCGGATACTTCTCAGGGTGTGCAACGGCATCTTCAAGAGTTTCACGCTTAAGAACGTTCACATTTAGGTGCTGACCGCCTTCGATGCGAGGTGCTGTTTCAATCGCAACTTCACGGCTTTCATACTCACCAAGGTCGCTGACCGCGATAACTTGATCTGCTTGGTAGCCTGCGTTAGCGGCAACGCAACGTGCTTCATTCTTTTCGTTATCGAGTAACCAGATAGAATTTAGTAGGTTGTCGTTTGCTGCTTTTGTAATTTGAATGCCTTGAATCATCACTATCTCCTAGTCCACTTAAGTGGCGTTATTGGTGTTTATTTTCTAACTTTGTTGAGTTGGTTATTATATAGCTAATATCCTTAAAATTAATATTGATTTAGGTCAAAAAACAACGATAAACATTGATAATATGGGGTTTATTTTATTGATTTAAATCAATAAAGCATTTAAAAACAACGAGTTCTATTTTTTTTTAATACATAAAATATTTTTTATATATTGTTTTGTTGTAATTTTACTACATTTTTAGCGCGTGTTTGACCTAAGTAACAGAAAATCAGACAATTGAAGTCCAATGTTGAAAGTACAAAGTGATTTAATGACAAATAGAATTCAGGGCCGTGGAATGAAATTTATTGGTGCTCATGTATCGGCCTCTGGTGGCGTTGACCAAGCCCCATTGAGAGCGAGAGAAATTGGAGCAAATGCATTTGCTTTATTCACTAAAAACCAGCGCCAGTGGGTTGCTAAACCGCTCGAAGAGGCAACCATTCGCGCTTTTAAGGCTAACTGTCACATGCTTGGTTTTAAAAGTGAACACATTTTGCCGCATGATTCATACCTTATTAATCTGGGCGCGCCAGAAGCCGATAAGCTTGCTAAGTCACGCGAAGCTTTTATTGATGAAATGCAACGTTGCCAGCAACTGGGGCTGACGCTTCTGAATTTTCATCCGGGTAGTCACCTTAAACAAGTCTCAGAAAGTGAATGTCTTGCGACAATTTCAGAATCGATAAACCTTGCACATCAAGCCGTGCCTGAGGTCGTTGCTGTGATTGAAAACACCGCAGGGCAGGGGACGAATCTAGGCTGGCGTTTCGAACATTTAGCCGAAATTATCCAGCAAGTTGAGGATAAATCGCGAGTAGGTGTGTGCCTTGACACGTGTCATACTTTTACTGCAGGTTATGATTTGCGCACAGTTGAGGCGTGCGAGGCAACCTTTTCAGAGTTTGATAGCGTGGTGGGAATGCACTACTTACGTGCAATGCACATCAACGACTCAAAGGCAAAGTTTGCCAGCCGTGTTGACCGCCATCATTCTCTAGGGCAAGGCGAAATTGGTTGGCCATGCTTTGAATTTATTGCCAAAGATGCAAGGTTTGATGGTATCCCATTGATTTTAGAGACAATCGATCCAGACATTTGGGCCCAAGAAATTCAAACATTAAGAGATCTACACGCACAATCGGTAGATTCAGTAGCATCTTGAATAAGTTGGCATCTTTCTTTCATAAAGACAAAGGCATAGCCGCGTCAAAATGAAGGAGGATGTCACTATGTTTCATTTGATCTCACGTTCATCATCAATAGCTCGACCACCAGTCCGATTGCCTATACCTAACCGACATGTGAACGGTCAAGGGCATACTCGAACGCCACAAAAATCACATTAACTGGCAAAAGCTCTGTGACATTGACTCATGCAGTGGTGGCTTTTTATGGTTACAATGCGGTAATTAGTTAATTTGCAGAGCGTTGTTATGACTCAATCATTGACTTGGCACGATGTTATCGGCCATGAAAAACAGCAGGAGTATTTTCAACAGACGATAGTGTTTGTTGAAAAGGAAAGGCTGGCGGGGAAAGTGATTTATCCACCTGCTGCTGACGCGTTTAATGCGTTTCGTTTTACCGAATTTGGCGATGTTAAGGTTGTGATTTTAGGGCAAGATCCTTATCACGGGCCAAATCAGGCTCATGGGTTATGTTTTTCGGTGTTACCCGGCGTTAAAACCCCACCTTCACTGGTGAATATCTACAAAGAGCTGATGCAAGATATCCCCGGTTTTGTTACTCCTCAGCACGGTTACCTAAAAAGTTGGGCCGAGCAAGGGGTGCTATTGCTCAATACCGTATTGACCGTTGAACAAGGTATGGCGCATTCGCACGCTAATACTGGTTGGGAAACCTTCACCGATCGGGTGATTGAGGCGGTAAATCAGCAGCGTGAAGGTGTTGTCTTCCTGCTGTGGGGTTCACACGCGCAGAAGAAAGGCAGCATGATTGATCGCAGTAAACATCATGTATTAGTAGCACCGCATCCTTCCCCTCTTTCTGCGCATCGAGGCTTTTTGGGCTGTAAACATTTTTCAAAGACTAATCAATTACTTATTGAGCAGGGAAAAGCGCCGGTGAGTTGGCAACCCGTATTGGATAAGTGATTAATTGATGTTTTTTCGAGCAGGGTCAAAACAAGCACGCTGAAGCTTTTATACACTAATCTAAAATAAGTGTAATGGAGAAGCACAATGATGATTGAAAGGATCCGTAGAGAACACGGGTATATGGCGCGTTTGCTTGCCATTTTGCGAGATAAACAACGGCAATTGAGTAATGAACAAAGTATCAACTACTCTTTAGTGAGAGAGATTATTGACTACTTGGCGACACATTCAGAGTCAGTACACCACCCCAAAGAAGATATTCTCTATCACTATTATATTGATCATTATGGTCAACATAATGATATTCAAAATTTAGCGAGAGAACATGTAGAACTTTCTGAGAAAACTCATGCTTTTCTAGAGATTGTCGATATGATTTTGCAAGATGCTGTTGTACCACAGCACGTGTTCATCGAGCAGCTTGATGCATTTATTTCTTCCCAGAAGCGTCATCTGGAGTTAGAAGAACAATCGGTTTTACCTTTGATCAGCCGCACCTTTAATGTGGCTGATTGGCAAGCGGTGGAGGCGAGCTGGCAACAATCCGAAGATGATCCAGTATTTGGTGAGACAATTGCCGAGCAGTACCAGCAATTAGCTCACCGAGTTCGGCAAACCGCACAAGAGTGCCAGTAATCTCTGCTGATTTAGCTAAACAAAAAAGGCACTGTTGAAGTGCCTTTTTGCTCAGAGTTTGATTTGATCTGCTTCAAAGCAGACATCCATTTCCATCAATTCTCTTTGTAACCGTTTTTGATCCTGAATCGCTTCAATTTCTCGCCACATTCTTTTTACTGGTTTAGTGCGACTAGAGCGGAGTTTTGTGATTTCCATTTCCAACATTTCGTCAAATTGCAAGCTTTCCATAAGCAACCCCTTGTTGTTGTTATTACGCCATGTCGTGCTCTCTAGATAGCACAGTTTTCGCTAGCCTAGCTATGATTTGTTTCTCATTTGTTTCCTTTTGATGAACCTTTTATTGGATTTTGACCAGAATTTCACAGTTTCAGTGGGATTCTTTAGTACAAAAAGGGAGCGGTTAAGCGACGCAAACGATTTTATTTGCATTTTGAAATGTTAAATAAATGTTGTTTTGAAAATTTACAATTGCCTGGTTGGTTGTTTTATGACCATTCAATAAAAAATTATCATAAATTTATGCAAGATTTAGTGGTGAAACTGATTAGCCCTTTATTCTCAAGGGGTGAGATTAAGTGAGTGCAACTGGGTTTTTATGGTTGTTTTTTATCTTTCAATGTTTCCAGTTTGGGTTGTTTTGGTTGCCAATCTGTTGCCGTGTTGGTTTGTTAAATGTTAATCAAAGGTGATTTTATAGTGAAAAATAACATTTTAACTAAACTTGTTGCATATTGATTTTTGTTCTTTCAGGTTGCATTATCCGCCCGTCAAAAATACGTTGCCCCTTCAAAAGTTGAGACTCCTCACTTTTTGGACGAATAAAATGCATTGCATAATATCGATAAAAACATGCTGGTTAGAACGTTGACTCGCAGCATGTGCATTTTTTCGTGAAGCTTTTCGCTTAGGTCAGCGCTATCACTCTATGAGAGGTTCTTGTGACAGACTTAATCAATTTAATGAATGATTTACTTTGGGGATCCATCCTTGTTTATCTTTTAGTCGGTGTTGGTGTGTACTTCACCGTTCGCCTAGGATTCATTCAATTTCGCCATTTCGGCCACATGTTTAGTGTGTTGAAAAACAGCCGCAAAGCAGATAAAGCCGGTATTTCTTCTTTCCAAGCACTTTGTACTAGCCTTGCTGCGCGTGTTGGTACGGGAAACATGGCCGGTGTAGCCGTTGCTTTAACGGCAGGTGGTCCAGGCGCGATTTTCTGGATGTGGTTGATTGCTATGCTTGGTATGGCGACTTCATTTGCTGAAAGCACGTTGGCTCAGCTATACAAAACCCGTGACAAAGATGGTAACTACCGCGGTGGCCCTGCGTACTATATGGAAAAAGGCCTTGGTATGCGTTGGATGGGTGTGCTGTTTTCCATCTTCCTGATTATTGCTTTTGGCCTAGTATTCAATGCCGTTCAAGCTAATTCAATTGCAGGGGCTATGAAAAATGCTTTTGGATTTGATCCGCTGTATGTCGGTATCTTCATCGTTGCAATTTCGGCTTTCGTCATTTTTGGTGGTATCCGTAAAATTGCGCGTACCGCTGAGTTGATTGTACCTTTCATGGCATTAGCTTACTTAGCGATTGCGATGTTTGTCATGGTCACTAATATAGAAAAGCTACCAGCCGTATTAAGCCTTATTTTCAAAAGTGCATTTGGCCTTCAAGAAGCGGCCGCAGGCGGTTTAGGTTACGCGATTGCTCAAGCCATGATTAACGGCATCAAACGCGGTCTGTTTTCCAATGAAGCGGGTATGGGTTCAGCACCTAATGCAGCGGCTTCTGCAACGCCTTATCCGCCGCATCCTGCTTCTCAAGGTTACGTGCAAATGTTGGGTGTTTTTATTGATACGATTGTGATCTGTTCAGCAACCGTCGCCATTATTTTGATGTCGGGTGAATATGTACCGCACGGTGAAATTACCGGTATCGAGCTGACTCAGCGCGCATTAAGCTCACAAGTGGGCAGTTGGGGTGGGATTTTTGTTGCTTTTGCGATTTTCTTCTTCGCCTTTACTTCAATTATTGCCAACTACTCTTATGCCGAAACGAACCTGATTTTCTTAGAGCACAACAATAAGAAAGGGTTAACGTTGTTCCGTATTGTTTTCCTTGCCATGGTGATGTTTGGCTCATTGGCGACCTTGCCTACCGTATGGGCAATGGCGGATGTCTCGATGGGGTTAATGGCGATTGTTAACTTGGTGGCGATCATTCTGCTCTCTGGCATTGTGATTAAGCTCGCGAAAGATTATAACCGTCAGCTAGCCGCAGGTAAGGTTCCCACCTTCGATGCTAATGATTACCCTGAGTTAAAATCTCAGTTGGAAGATGGCATTTGGTACAACAACAAATAGCCTGTTATCGTTACTGACGATTAAATAGATTGAAAAAGCCATGCAGACACCGCATGGCTTTTTTTGTACTCTGTGAGCCATAAAATAAGAATAGAAAGGAAGGAAAATTATGCTCATTGTTGTTTCCCCAGCCAAGACGTTAGATTACGAATCCCCGTTGGTGACAAGCAAATATACTCAGCCGGAGCTTATTGACCATTCAGCTCAGTTGATCGATGTTTGCCGTCAATTGACTCCTGCCGATATCTCAGCGTTGATGAAAGTGAGCGATAAAATCGCTGGGCTCAACGTGGCTCGCTTTGCGCAGTGGAGCCCAACCTTCACGTTGGATAATGCACGTCCCGCCATTTTGGCGTTTAAAGGGGATGTTTATACAGGATTTGAAGCAGAAACATTATCGGATGCCGGATTTGAACATGCACAACAGCATTTAAGAATGCTCTCTGGCTTGTATGGTGTATTAAAACCACTGGATCTGATGCAACCATACCGTTTAGAGATGGGCACGAGATTGGGTAACCCGAGGGGGACTAACCTGTACCAGTTTTGGGGGGATATCATTACCGATAAACTCAATCAAGCTCTGAAAGAGCAAGGCGATGATGTGTTGATTAATCTCGCTTCCAACGAGTATTTTAAAGCGGTTAATCCGAAAAAGCTTAAGGGGAGCATCATTACTCCGGTATTTAAGGATTGTAAGAAAGGGCAATACAAAGTCATTAGCTTCTATGCTAAGAAGGCTCGTGGCATGATGGCGCGCTACATTATCGATAAACAAATCTCTTCTGTAGAGCAATTGGCTCAGTTTGACAGTGCTGGCTACTATTTTGTAGAACAGGAGTCATCAGCAACTGAGTTGGTCTTTAAACGCGAAGAGCAGTGATATAAGAGAGGCGGTTATGTGGCAATGGTTGAAAAAGCAGGTTGCGCGTTATGATCGCTGGTGTGAGAACATGGGTTTAACACCAGATAAAAAACGTAGCTGTATTCCTTATCGTCAAGATCCTGTTCAGAGTAAAGAACGTGAGCGAGAATAAGAAGCTGCGTTTATTTGATACGCATTGCCATCTCGATTTTTCTATCTTTGAGCGTGAGTTTGAACACCATTTACATTTAGCTCGCCAGCAGGGGGTTGAGAAAATAGTGATTCCCGCCGTTGGTCCAAGTAACTGGCAACGAGTGGCCGAGCTTGCTAACGGTTATCCTGAACTCTATTTTGCTCTCGGGTTCCATCCCTGTTTTTTATCAACCTCTTCCCCTGCGGATATCGACGAGCTTGAGCAAAAGCTACTTCAAAAACCAGCCCAATGCGTTGCTCTGGGGGAGTGTGGATTAGATTTTGCGACTGATATTGCTCCCGCTTTGCAAGAAACAATGTTTGAAATGCAACTAGAGCTTGCGAAACGAGCCAGACTTCCATTGATATTACACAGCCGCAAAGCGCACAACCGCTTAATACAACTGTTAAAAAAACATCAATTTAGCCAAGGTGGAGTGCTGCATGCTTTTTCTGGCAGCGTTCAACAGGCAAACCAGTTTATTGAACTGGGTTTTAAGATTGGCGTGGGTGGTGTTATTACCTATCCAAGAGCCAACAAAACCCGTCTTACTATCGCGGCACTCCCCATCGAAAGTTTAGTGCTAGAAACAGATGCTCCTGATATGCCGCTCAATGGTTTTCAAGGGCAAGCTAATCACCCACAAAAACTGCCGATTATCCTGCAAACGCTTGCGTTGCTGAAGAACCAATCAGAGCAAACGGTTGCTGATGTTTTGTGGAAAAACAGCCATTCTCTGTTCTTTCCGGTGTGAATAAATTCGAAATGAAATGTAGGTTTAATGATTCTAGTGTCAGTAAACATTGAACGTGCTCACATAAATGAGTGAATGGGCAGTGAATCTTATAAGAAAGTGTGAGGCTGGCATTACTTTATCTTAGTGGTGATGAGTATAATCACCCCGCTTCATGAGCTCCATTTTATAACACGCCAACAATAACCTAATAAGGAAATCATAAACTATGAGCCTGTTTATGAGCCTAGTCGGTATGGCAGTTCTGCTAGGACTTGCAGTTCTACTGTCTGATAACCGCAAAGCTATTAATCTAAGAACAGTGGGTGGTGCTTTTGCTATCCAATTTATTATCGGTGGTTTCGTTCTTTACGTACCATGGGGTCGTGATCTCCTTGCTGGTTTCTCTGCGGGTGTTCAAAACGTCATCGACTTCGGTAAAGACGGTACTGGTTTTCTATTCGGCAGCCTAGTTAACTTTTCAGTTGACGGTATTGGCTTCATCTTTGCTTTCCAAGTTCTACCTACTCTAATCTTCTTCTCGGCACTTATCTCTGTGCTTTACTACATTGGCGTTATGCAATGGGTAATTAAGATTCTAGGTGGTGGTTTACAAAAAGCACTCGGTACCTCTCGTGCGGAATCGATGTCTGCTGCAGCCAACATTTTCGTAGGTCAAACAGAAGCGCCACTCGTGGTTCGTCCGTTTGTACCTAAAATGACTCAATCTGAGCTGTTTGCAGTAATGTGTGGTGGTTTGGCTTCAGTTGCGGGTGGTGTACTTGCTGGTTACGCATCGATGGGTGTGCCGCTAGAGTACCTTGTTGCGGCCTCTTTCATGGCAGCACCGGGTGGTCTACTGTTTGCAAAAATCATCAAACCAGAAACCGATACTCCAGATGAAGAACTGGGTAGCGATATGGATGGCAATGATAAACCTGCCAACGTAATCGATGCTGCTGCAGGTGGTGCTTCTGTTGGTCTGCAACTTGCGCTAAACGTAGGTGCAATGCTACTTGCCTTCGTTGGTCTAATCGCGTTAGTTAACGGTATGCTTGGTGGTGTGGGTGGTTGGTTCGGTATGCCTGAACTGACTCTAGAACTACTGCTTGGTTGGCTTTTCTCTCCATTAGCATTCCTGATTGGTGTGCCATGGGAAGAAGCGACGCTAGCGGGCTCTTTCATCGGTCAAAAACTGGTTGTAAACGAATTTGTTGCTTATCTAAACTTCGTACCTTACGTGGGTGATAACGCACAGATCGTTGCTGCTACTGGTGCAGTGATGTCTGAGAAAACTCAAGCTATCATCTCATTTGCACTGTGTGGCTTTGCCAACCTTTCTTCTGTTGCGATTCTACTCGGTGGTTTAGGTGGTCTTGCTCCTAACCGTCGTCACGATATCGCGAAGATGGGTGTAAAAGCCGTTTGTGCTGGTACACTGTCTAACTTAATGGCAGCAACCATTGCTGGCTTCTTCCTTTCTTTCTAATTAAACAAGAGAAAGAGATATAGACGCCGTTTAACATCGCCCCGTAGCAAGAGATTGCTGCGGGGCTTTTTTGTTTTGGCGAAAGGAATACTTTGATTCACTCTTTAGTCGGGTGGTCAGTGTTTATCACCTCAAGCTCTCTTTTATAAGTTAGCTTTTAATGGATAGATCAGAGTTTATCGGTAAACGAGATTATCGTTGACGCTGATCTTTTTTGAGATACAAACCGTTTGCTCTATGAATGACGCTACAGTTTTGTAGTGAAAATCTATACTGTATCAGTGAGATTCATTTTCAATAGAAGAGTGAAGATATCAGCTAGCGCCAATCAATACATGGAGTATGATTTGACGCAAAGGCAGTCCGTTTTATCATGTCGTGTTGCTTTGATATAAATTAGATACGGGTATAAGTTACACACGGATATACGTTAGACACGGCGATGAGTGCAAATAAGCGGCATATCATGGTTGTGCCATAGGCCAAATTGGTACTGTGCGGTGACAGGGATAGCAATTGAAATGCAAGTGCATTTCGAGTCTTCAAGGAACCAAGTCCGTTCATTTGTGGCTAGCAAGCCATCTCGCTCTCAACACTGAGCGTGGTTTACTAGTGAACTATTTGAATATATTGATCGGAGATA
Organism: Vibrio anguillarum; assembly: GCF_001989995.2. Lineage (GTDB taxonomy): Bacteria > Pseudomonadota > Gammaproteobacteria > Enterobacterales > Vibrionaceae > Vibrio > Vibrio anguillarum. Next base: position 8,249 of record NZ_JAHGUP010000009.1, on the reverse strand, counting down.
GAAATGAGCGATTTAAAAGCAGCCGCACTACGTGCACTGAAATTGATGGATTTGACTACGCTAAACGATGATGACACGGATGCGAAAGTGATTGCCCTTTGTCATGATGCCAAAACGGCTGTAGGTAATACCGCTGCAATTTGTATTTACCCTCGCTTTATTCCTATTGCGAAGAAGACACTTCGTGAGCAAGGCACGCCAGAGATTCGTATCGCAACCGTTACCAACTTCCCACACGGTAATGATGATATTGAGATTGCCGTTGCGGAAACGAAAGCCGCTGTTGCGTACGGTGCTGATGAAGTCGACGTTGTGTTCCCTTACCGCGCATTAATCGCCGGTAATGAGCAAGTCGGTTTTGATCTTGTTAAGCAATGCAAAGCCGCGTGTGGTGACATTCTGCTTAAAGTGATCATCGAAACTGGTGAGCTAAAAGAAGAAGCATTAATCAAAAAAACGTCTCAAATCTGTATTGAAGCGGGCGCTGATTTCATCAAAACCTCAACGGGCAAAGTCCCTGTGAATGCAACACCAGAATACGCACGTATGATGCTAGAAGTGATTCGCGATATGGGCGTTGCCAAAACTGTAGGCTTTAAACCTGCGGGCGGTGTACGCACAGCGCAAGATGCTGCATTGTATCTCGCGATGGCTGATGAGCTACTTGGCGCAGATTGGGCCGACAGCATGCACTACCGTTTTGGGGCCTCAAGCCTGCTAACCAATCTTTTGAATACATTAGAAGTAACAGACCAAAAAGCCGATCCAGCTGCGTATTAATTATGCGCTGAAGTAGGACTGATAATAATAAGTCTGACTCGTGGAGCTGAGCCATCAGCTCCCGATTATTACCTCTTTACCTTACTGACCAAAGCATCATGCTTGGGAGGCAACTAATGTATTCAACTCAAACTTTTTTACCTCAAGAAATCATTCGTAAAAAGCGTGACGGCGAGATCCTCACCACCGAAGAAATTAACTTTTTTATTCAAGGTGTGGCGAATAATACCGTCTCCGAAGGCCAAATTGCGGCCTTTGCCATGACGATTTTCTTCAATGAAATGACTATGCCAGAGCGCATTGCACTGACGTGCGCTATGCGTGATTCTGGGATAGTGATCAACTGGGATGCGATGAACTTCGGTGGCCCTATCGTTGATAAACACTCAACTGGCGGCGTGGGCGATGTTACTTCGCTGATGCTTGGCCCCATGGTTGCAGCCTGCGGCGGTTTTGTTCCTATGATTTCAGGGCGCGGCCTTGGTCATACGGGCGGCACGCTGGATAAATTGGAGTCGATTCCCGGTTATAACATCACGCCAAGTAATGACGTATTTGGTCAAGTAACCAAAGAAGCGGGCGTTGCTATCATCGGCCAAACGGGTGATCTCGCGCCAGCGGATAAACGCGTATACGCCACACGTGACATTACCGCAACGGTCGACAATATTTCACTCATCACCGCCTCGATTCTTTCTAAAAAATTAGCCGCTGGGTTAGATTCCTTGGTGATGGATGTCAAAGTCGGTTCTGGCGCATTTATGCCGACTTACGAAGCTTCTGAAGAGTTGGCTAAATCTATCGTCGCAGTGGCTAACGGCGCAGGTACGAAAACCACGGCTATTTTGACGGATATGAACCAAGTGCTGGCCTCTTCGGCAGGTAATGCCCTTGAAGTGCGTGAAGCGGTACGCTTTTTAACTGGTGAATATCGCAATCCTCGCTTACTGGAAATTACCTTGGCCTCTTGCGTGGAAATGTTGTTATTAGGCAATTTAGCAAAAGACAGCAGTGATGCTCGTGCGAAACTGATGGCCGTTCTTAATAACGGAAAAGCGGCTGAATGCTTTGGCAAAATGGTCAAAGGGTTAGGCGGCCCCGCTGATTTTGTTGAAAATTACGATCACTATCTTGAAAAAACCGAGCTGGTTAAGCCCGTTTACGCTCTAGAAAGTGGCGTCGTATCGGCAATGGATACTCGCGCGATTGGCATGGCCGTGGTGGAGATGGGCGGTGGACGCCGCGTCGCAACTGACACTATTGATTACGCGGTTGGGTTTGACCAATTTATTCGCCTAGGTGACGTTGCCGATAGCAGCAAGCCGTTGGCGGTGATCCATGCGCGTAATGAAGCGCAATGGCAACAAGCGGCCAAAGCATTACAAAGCGCCATTCAAATTGGCGGAGAATACACACCAACACCCGATGTCTACGGCCAAATTCGCGCAGAAGACGTATAAAAATATCGGTTGGAGAGAGCAATGAAAAGAGCATTTATTTTAGTATTAGATTCATTTGGTATCGGCGAAACCGCTGATGCACCACAATTTGGTGATGTTGGCGCTGACACTTTGGGCCACATCGCAGACCAATGTGCTAAAGGCGAAGCGAATAACGCGGATCGCCAGGGCCCATTGACGCTGCCAAACTTATCGAAACTGGGGCTTGCCATCGCGCATAAAGAGTCAACGGGGCGTTTTGCTCCGGGGCTTGATGCCAACGCTGATATTATCGGTGCGTACGGCCACGCCGCTGAGCTTTCATCAGGTAAAGATACTCCTTCGGGTCACTGGGAAATTGCTGGTGTTCCTGTGCTGTTTGAATGGGGTTATTTCAGCGATAAGCAAAATAGTTTCCCGAAAGAGCTGACAGATCGCATTATTGAACGCGCAGGTTTGGATGGTTTTCTTGGTAACTGCCATGCATCAGGCACTCAGGTTTTAGATGATTTGGGTGAAGAGCACATGAAAACGGGTAAACCGATTTTCTATACCTCAGCTGACTCAGTGTTCCAAATAGCTTGTCACGAAGAGACGTTTGGTCTTGATCGTTTGTTAGAACTTTGCCAGATCGCACGTGAAGAATTGGCGGATTACAACATTGGCCGCGTGATTGCGCGCCCGTTCATTGGCCCGAAAGCGGGAGAATTTGCTCGCACTGGCAACCGTCGTGATTTATCCGTTGAGCCGCCAGCGGCGACCGTGCTGCAAAAGTTGGTTGATGAGAAGCAAGGTAACGTGGTTTCTATTGGTAAAATTGCCGATATTTACGCCTACTGCGGCATCACTCATAAAGTCAAAGCGACAGGCATCCCAGCTTTATTTGATGCAACACTAGAACAAATCAAACAAGCGAAAGATAACACCATCGTCTTCACTAACTTCGTTGATTTTGATTCCGCTTATGGTCATCGCCGTGATGTAGCGGGCTACGCTGCGGCACTGGAGTACTTTGACAAGCGTCTGCCACAAGTGCTTGAGTTAATGGAAGAGGACGATGTACTTATTCTTACAGCGGACCATGGTTGCGATCCAACTTGGCCGGGTACGGATCATACGCGTGAGCACATTCCAGTGTTAGTTTATGGTCACAAAGTGGCCCCCGGTTCATTGGGCCGCCGTGAGACGTTTGCTGATATTGGTCAGTCACTGGCGCACTATTTCGGTACGTCTGCGATGGATTACGGCACCAATTTCTTACAGTAAGCGTAGCGATTCATTTTTTGAGGATGAATAGAGAGATCACTCTCTATTCTTTGGTCAATTTAGATAAAGGATACTTTTAATGGCAACTCCACATATTAATGCTGAAATGGGTGCATTTGCAGACGTCGTTTTAATGCCGGGTGACCCACTTCGCGCAAAATACATCGCAGAAACTTTCCTTGATGATGTGGTTCAAGTGTGTGATGTCCGTAACATGTTTGGTTATACAGGCACGTACAAAGGTCGTAAAATTTCGGTAATGGGCCATGGCATGGGGATCCCTTCATGCTCAATTTACGTGACGGAACTTATCAAAGATTTTGGCGTGAAAAAAGTGATCCGTGTCGGAAGCTGTGGTGCGGTCAGCGACGATATCAAAGTGCGTGATGTTGTGATTGATATGGGGGCTTGTACCGATTCCAAAGTTAACCGCATCCGTTTTAAAGACCACGACTTTGCTGCGATTGCCGATTACAAAATGGTTAAAGCCGCAGAAGAAGCGGCTACGGCGCGTGGTATTAACGTGAAAGTGGGTAACTTGTTCTCCGCAGAGCTTTTCTACACGCCAGATCCAGAGATGTTCGATGTGATGGATAAATACGGCATTGTTGGTGTAGAAATGGAAGCGGCAGGAATCTACGGCGTAGCGGCGGAATATGGCGCAAAAGCACTGACGATTTGCACTGTCTCTGATCACATCAAAACTGGCGAGCAAACGACTTCAGAAGAGCGTCAAAACACTTTCAATGAAATGATTGAAATTGCGTTAGATTCAGTATTGATTGGCGACGCTCAATAATATTCTTTTATAAAAAACCTCAGTGTCGCAACTGAGGTTTTTTTATTTACAAAGCCTGCTAAGTCATATCATCCACATTCTGTAGCAGCAGGTTCTCACCACCACTTTTCGGTTTTCGACGCAGTAGTAGCAGCGTGAGCAATACACCGCTGACAAAGCTGGTTAGCAGCATGAGATACATGTAGCGATCACTTTTACGATAGTGGTGATCTGAAATCGCCGTGACGCGGCCAGTTTCAAAAGTAATGCGGATAAAACCAATGATACTGCTTTCATGATAGACAGGCTCAACCAGTTGCTGACGGCCAATGCTGGCCGTGCGCAGTGGTGTATCCAATCCTAATACTTCGCGTACGCTTAACGCGTTATCGCTGGCGGCTAATTTGACCCCTTCGGAATCATAAATGGTGGCATCAAACACCAGTTTGTCTTGAGCTAACTGGTTGGTAAGGGCTAGCAGGCGCTCTTGATCTTGCTCTGATATCATGCTGCCCGCAGATAATGATGCCTGTGAAATCAAAACCTTAGTTAATGTTTCTAGTTGGTTGGCCTGAATTCGTTCGTTACCTTTACTGATCACAACGCTGTTTTTTACGGTAAAGAAGAACATGCCTGCTAATAAAATGACGGTAAGCACACGAATTGCGACGCGAAATGAAAATAAAGAGCCGTCCATAACCCACCTGATTGGATAAATAAAAACTTTACTCATATTGAGACTTGCGTTTTTAAATTGCAATAGGGTAACGTCAGGGGCATACACCCATTTATTGATACTCGAGCATTGAATCGAGTTGATCCCATTTTGCTTGTGGTGCGTTTAAGCAGGCTGAAGGAAAGGATTGATTAAGGAATGATAAACATGGATGCCCTCAAAACATTGCCGATCAAAAGGCACACAACGCTGCTCAACCGCTTGCCTGAAACTCGTTTCTCTTCACAATTTGACAAAGCAAAAGCAAGTTGGATTGTTTTTGCACCTTATCTCTCCACTCAACACTTTGATGATATTGACTTTTTTACCGGTTACTACAACGCTGTCCTCGATATGTGGAAAGTGGGACATTATGAAGTGGCGCTGATGTCAGGTGAGCTGACGACAGAGCACGAGAAAATTTTACAAGGGCTCGAAATTGATTATGCCCGTTTGTGTGAAGTACCAGACCTTTCTAAACCGGGTTTGATTGTGATGGATATGGACTCCACGGCGATTCAAATTGAATGCATTGATGAGATAGCTAAGTTAGCGGGTGTCGGAGAGGAGGTAGCCGAAGTCACTGAGCGAGCGATGCAAGGTGAATTGGATTTTGAGCAAAGCTTGCGTCAGCGGGTTGGAAAGCTTGCTGGTGCCGATGAGTCGATTCTTGAAGCGGTTCGCTCTACATTACCCATGATGCCCGATTTACGTGAACTGGTGGCGACACTGCATGCATTGGGGTGGAAAACGGCGATTGCATCCGGTGGCTTTACCTATTTTTCAGATTATTTAAAAAGCGAACTGCAACTTGATCATGCGCAATCCAATACGCTGGAAATTGTTGATGGCAAGCTTACTGGTCAAGTGCTAGGTGATGTCGTTTCGGCACAAACCAAAGCCGATATTTTGGTTGAGTTAGCACAATGTTATGAGATTGAATTGCACAATACTGTCGCGGTTGGCGATGGGGCTAATGATTTAGTTATGATGGCTGCGGCAGGGTTAGGCGTTGCTTATCACGCTAAACCTAAAGTTGAAGAAAAAGCACAAGCGGCGGTCCGTTTTGCAGGCCTTGGCGGCGTGCTCTGTATTCTCTCTGCCTCATTGGTGAAGCAGCAAAAACTCAGTTGGAAAGTGAAGCCTTAAGTAAAGCTCAACAGCAAGAGATAAGAGAGTGAGCGATGCCCACTCTCTCTTTTATCCACACTCTCTTTTACAAGGTCAGCTCTAAGCGGATCAATACTTCTTCTGTAATATCGATCACCTCTCCATAACCAATGATTGAGGTGATCTCTTTTTCTAGCGTACGAGCGTGATGAAGACTAATTTGTGCCAACTCATTGAGATCACTGCGCAGCAGCGTAGTGATTGGGTCAAAGACGGGTGCACTGCAAATCCTCAAGATGTAAATTTCACCCATGTGCTGCGCTTTTTGAATGAAATCAATACGCTCTTTAGTGTTTTCAAAATCACTTAATAATTTCGATTGGATTGATTGAATACGCGTGCCAAATTTGATTGCCGCAATATAAACGTCGTGATATTGCGGTATCGCTCCTTCAATGCGCCGCATCGGTTTAGCCAGTAGAGTATTGGTGTGACCTTTGAATATTGGCTCTAACGTGATGCGATTTTCTTGGCCTAATTTAGCCAGTAACACCAGATGAGGCGGCAAGGGATAATTCACGCCAATCACTTTAGGGCGTAAATTTGCACCGTGTTTATCAACGAAAATCGGCGAACTTATCATCTTATCAAGCAAAATGTTGTGCAACCCTTCCAGCAAGTTATGACTTGGTAGCACTTCTTCTTTCTGTAACAACTTATCTTGATTGTTTTCAATAATGCTATTGAAAAAAGCGATTGTTTTGATGGTATGTATATTTTCTTCTATCACCAATTGTAGACGCCGACCTTCGGGCCCAATACGAATAACATTATAGGGAAGGCTATGCAGTGGCAGCTTTTTGTCGTAAAGCTGTAATTCGTGGTAATTGATGGTGACGTTATCGCCTGCTTTCACGGGCAGTGGTGTATCCACAATAATACTTAAACCACGTTTAGATAAATCAACCGTATGGCCAGTCGCATTTACCCCAGATCCTGAAGTGATGGTTAGCGGTGTCTTGAATTGGTAACGAGGCTCTTTTCTACGCGAGCGAGCATCAAAATAAATGCCTGTAGGTTGACCAATGATTTGCCTTGGATGACGAAATTTATTGAGTTCGCTATTGGGTAAATTGGGTTTGTCAGTCAATAGGTAATCTTTTGCCGAATCCTCATCGCCAATTTCTTGTAAAACGCCACAGTGCGTTAAGTGGCTTGAGCGATCTGACAATTCATGGGCATGAACCGCAAGTTCTTGACGCTCTTCATCCGAGAGTTCAAAGACAAATAAGCGAAACGCTTTCCAACTTTGTCGACGAGCGCCAACATGCCAAAACATTTTTCTTTGTTCACGGTTAGCCTCTGGCATCATCATTGAAAAAAAGAGCGTTTTTTCCTGATGTTCATGCTTGAAAGCATAAAGCACATTATTGCTACCCCGCATCCCCGGCTTGGTTAACTGTTCCATCCGCTCTTTATTGAATAACGAACCGAGTGCTTGTTGATTACGCTCGTCGTGCCAGTATTGCCAGATCGGTTGGTTATTTTCAGTCAGCAGCACCAACTTCAATTCACTGCCACTAAAAAACACTGGTAAGTTACAGGTGTGTTTTAAATAGGTGTGCTCGTAACCACGGGTTCGAGCTCGGATTAGTTTATCTTGGTTATCGTGGCGCGCTTTTTGAGTGTTATTTTGCAGCGATTCAGTAATCACTTTTTCGATGATGTTAGTGTCGGAAAGTTTTAGTGTACGCAGAAATTTCACGGCATCGTTATCGTAAGACTCATCAATACCTAAAATACGATATTCAATGGCGTGGTGCAGTCCAACCACTTCTGACGTTTTGTTGAGTTCGGAAAAATAGACTTTGATCACCTCACCGAGCTTGTAGTTAAAAGCGGCGGGAACTTTAAATTTTGCACCCGAAACGGATAGATCAACACTGAGGCCATTGACCAGCTGTTTACTAGGTAGGTGAATCTCAACTTGTGAGGTGACTTTTAAGCGATTTTCTTGACGCTTGAGATCATAACCAAGCTTAATTGGCTCAGCCTCAAAAAACGTACTGCCACCACCGTCTTTTTGTGGGTTTTGGGCACCACGTTGTTGCATCACACGGAAGTTGTTTGGCGTATTGTTTAATGCTTCCCATACACCTTC
>NZ_JAHGUP010000008.1 GCF_001989995.2 Vibrio anguillarum | reverse complement strand
AATTCACTATGCCACTACAGAGTCAGTATTATTTTCATGGTGCGTAGCATGATCCTGATTTTATGAGAAATCAAGCATCTTCAATGATCACGGGTATATAACACTTTTAGTACTTATCACCCAAACAGAACCGTTACTTACAATATAAAACCTTTTGACCATGCTTTTTTTGGTTCACCTATCATGGCATGAGTACCACCCTGACACCTCAATAGAGAATTATTCAGTATCTATTTGATAAATCGAAATAAATGTCAAAACTAAATTTAACTATTCTTCATAGCAGCATCAACAAATGGCGAGACATCTCGCCATTTTTATTGATTAAGGTTTGACCGCTAGTAACCCCATTGCTGGGTTCATAACATTCATTCCCGCTAAAGCCAGCCCACCAGAGAGTGACTTAGCTCCCCTCTTCGAAGCCGCTTTCTTCGCTTGCTTCATAAGCATGTTTTGCGATTGATTGAAGCGTGCTTGATTATCCATATCCACGGCCGCTTGAGTGATATCCTCAGGACTCATATTGATAGCATCAGTGACACCAAGCGTTTCTAGGTACTTATCCATAACATTTCTATCAGGGCTCGCGATACGGTCATGCATCGTAGTGACTTCGTCCTTAGTAGACATGTTTGTGAAGGTTGGAATACGCCAGAGCTCTTCCGCTAAGACTCGGTAGTCCGCTTCAATCATGTTCAACGAAGACATGATACTTTCTTCACAACGGCTCACTGCCACTTGGTTAACGTTTCTGTTGTATTTAATTCCCGTTTTGCGTTTTGTCTGCTTTGAACGCAGGTGCTTACCAAATGAATCCCACAGGAGCACTTTGAGTAACATCGGGTTAACCATAGTTCCAAACTCTACGCCGGTCCCTACCCCCATCGTTGCACCTGCACCCGCTTTAAATGTGAAGTCTCCAGAACCTTTAACAATGGCTTCCAAAGCAGCAGATGCGCCTAAACCAACCGATGCAGAACCAGTCACACAACCAGACAACATACTCATGCCGCGAGCTTTCAAGGTAAAGGTGCTTGTTCCACTCGCCTTAGCACCAACAAAGGCACTTGCACCAATTTTGGTTTTAATGACTTCATTTTCAGAAAACATGCTGGCACTGTTTATTGCACCTGTGAACTGAACTTTTGCTGTCGCACCAACAAACAGTTCTCCCTCGCTCTTTAGTGCCATAAAGTCAGCCACAGAAAGTTCATGGGAAACTGTTAACTTCATTCCCATTTCGGCAGCGAGCATCGCATCAATTTCTAAATCGATACCCGGTATAATTTGAGTTGTTACTACAGAATCATCAATGCTATAAGTTGCATTTCCTGTTACCTTATTAACCTCAAATTCAGATTTAACACTTTTCTCCTTGTTTCCACTAAAAAGCTCTCGGCTATGCCCAATGCCATCCAATGCGCCTTTATTGATCTTAGCACTAGCACTAAATTTGCTGCTCTCACGGGCCCCAATTTCAGCGGATGCTTTGATTTGGTTTTTCATTTTCCCGAAGTCCCAAGTTTTTTCAAACTCGACTTTTGCTTCGGCAAATAGTGCTTGTGAGGCTTCAAATGTCACTGAACCGTCTTCAAGGTTTACTTTGCCCTCAACAGAGCGGGTATTTCCTTTTTGGAACAGAGCATTAATAGCAGGCCAAAGTTCAGCATTACATTTGGCATGATTAAAGTAGGCATCTCGTAAAGCATTAACTTGCGCATCCAGAATTTCCACCTTGGCTTGGCCAAGCTCACCGGATGCTAAGATACTGCTATGAGAACGCTTCAAAACTTCATGCTTGTTATGCAGCATCTGGAAGAAAGTACGGTTAATCAATTTCGAACGGACAGATTCCGTTGGTGAGCGGTGTGGTTGAATCACCTTAACGACACTGCCAAACTTTTTCGTCACTCGTTCTACAAAAAACTGCCATACAGGATGCTTAGTCACTGCGCTAGCTTCGTAGGCGCTAGTGTTGTTTCCTGATTGGCGATACAATTCCGCCTCAACCTCAGAATAGATAACATCTATCGCTTTCTCTAAATAAGGCAAGGCTCTGTTAGAGTGCCTTCTCCCGCATGCGAGAGACAGTTTTTTCAACCATTGCTCAATTTCTATCGCGCATCCTAAGTTTGGGATTAATTTTCCATCCGTCCCTTTGATTGATGACACATCGAAGTCGAGATTGGCTGCAGCAAGCTGTTTTTTATTCATTAGCTTTCCTTCTATCTAAATCTCAAGGCTCAGGGCTTTTCGCCACTGGATAAGCGTTGAGTTTATTGAGTAGTCATGCGCATATGGCATGACCTGATCGATGATTTGAATCAGTGAAAACCAGTCATCCCCCGTTTCTACCAGACCTTCCCCACCCTTTTGATTTGGCGAAGCAAAAATAGGCGTTGCTTGCCAATCGGAGAGTGCTTCCCGAGAAGTTCCAGTCCGACAACTGGCACCGAAATCAATCAATCGAATATGTTGTAATTGAGGTACATAAAGCAGATTAGATGGCTTGATATCGCCATGTACCCATCCCTTGCTATGACAGTGTTTGAGCGCCTGAACCACGCTAGGCAAAAGCGAAGCAAATAAAGCCAAATCCTTAGGTTCAAACTCAATCAACGGTATCGCACTTTGATCAAACTCCAGCGTTAGCTGCAATTTGCTCCAGTCGACATCCACTACTTTTTGTATTTGAGCACCCTGACACTCTTGCAAAGCAACCCACTCTCTTTGCAGGCTCTCTGCAGCATCAAAATGCTTAGTGTAGTGGGTCAACTCGTTACTGATTTCGTGTGCACGAGAGTGAGTCGCCAAAACTTGGCAACGCACTCGCTCCTGCGGTTCAATCACTGCTTTCAACATCGACAACCTTAAAGCTGCTTAGGCAACGAGAATTGAACAAATAAAGATTTATCCAATGGTTGTTTGGAATCACGCAACGTGTAATCCAATACGATGTTGTTTTGGTTAATTTTGTAGTTGAGCTTACGAATCAAACGGCTCGATGTAGCGCTGCTCTTATTCGCAAAAAGAGCGCGCAACAACGCCCACTGACCGGTAAATGATTGTTGTGCGACTCGATTCTGACCGCTGTAGAATTCTGCACTCAAATAGCCATCCACTCCTGCGGTTGGCCAAGTTATCTCGCGCCACACTCTTGGACCATGTTTGTAGTCGTAAATCGTTTCAGCCTCTCGTAGGCGGAATTCCGTCACGTCAGTACTCATTGAGCTCGCTTTTACTTCAAGCCTTAACCCAAGATCATCTCCTGAAGAACCGAAGAAAATGCCACTCAGTTTTTGAACTAATTCAAGTTGCTTACGAGTGTTTGAGTTTATTGGTAGCGCTAGGCCGTCAACTTCGTTTAGCTTGAGCATGCCGTTATCCCAGTAAACAAACGGCTTCAAGGTTTCTTCTATGTAGCGAGCCACACGGCCACTTGGTTTAAAGAATTGAGAAAAGTCATCTAAGCTCACTTCTCCACGGCCATGTTGATCAAATGGGAATCGCCCTTCAATGGCAGACACATAAAACTGGTAAACTTGCTCATCCCACTGTGTATTTAGATACACCACGCTGCCATTCACCACTTGCTTCCAAACTTGTTCACTGAGACTCTTCGTCCAAGACGCGACGATGTTTGGAGCCTTGCTACCAGCTTGACGGAAGTTCACGATAGGGTCGCTACTACCTTGCGCATGGGCGATGGCATAAGCATGGAATGATTTACCGGGGTTTGAACTAGACAATGCGGCATCGAAAAACGAGTTAACTTCATCAACTTGAACGATCAACTGCTCCAGTGGTGTATCCTTGTCTTTACCATTCCCATTCACAAACCTAGAGAAAGGTAAAAATGCTTCATTTACGACGAATGAAGGTTGCAGCCTCAACAGGTTATCGCCAACTGCTCGGTTCACCTTGTCGGCTTTGTTCAACACCTTTTTCGCTTTCTTCAATCCTAGTTGACCGGCTGCACGCTTTTGTCCTTTCGTATCTGGTTGGTCTGCGACAGCCAATGTTGTGTTCACCACAACTGCATCCAATACATCAAGTAGTGGACTCGTAGCCGGAGAACGTGTGTTCCTTAGTGCATAGCTGAGTCCTGAAGCATCGCCAAACTGCTTGATTTGAATGTTGTTGACCAAGTCTTTCCAGTAGTAGATGTAATCGGCAAAATACAGACGTTGAACCTGTTTGCTCAGTTCTCTAAGCTCAATGACTGATGCGCCAGACATATCACCTTGAATCGCTTTAAACTCGCTCATCAAGCTTCTAAGCAGAGGCGACTTTGCCGTCAAATCAATTTGGCTATAGCCCTGCTTAGTAAAGATTTCTGGGATCAGATAGCCATGGAAATCATTAGTAAACTCAAACAAACTATCGAACTTCTCACCGAGCTGGCTTCGGAGATCCACTTGAGTACGGTACTCTGGCATCTCTTTAATACGCGCATAAATCAGTCGCTCTGGTGACAAGCCTTCAAGGTTGTTCGTTGCAACAGCTATCAGGTCTAGGTTCGGTTGTAGCTGCTTGTCGTACTGACTTTTAAACAGGTCTTCGATTAAAAGAGAAAAAGAGTAAAGCTCGTCCGGAGAAAGCTCACCTTGGTCTTTCAAGTTATCAAGTAAGTAAGTTTGTAGTTCCGCAAAGTTCAGTTGCTCTCGGTCAAACAACATCTGGTAGTAACGCAAAATCTCAAAGATTCGGCTTGGATTACCAAGGTTCACATAAACATACAGCTCGCTGCTGATCAGCTCTTCTAGCTTTGGCAGCATTATCTGGTGCAACTGTTTTTCATAAGCAGAGTAAACACTCTCGGCCGTATCTGTTTGCTTAATACTGACTTTCTCATGCCACGGTTTAGGTTGAACGCCCTCAGCAACCACGTCGCCGAGTTCTCTTAATACCGCCACAACCTCCGACATCGAATTGTCATTGCTCAGCTTTTGAACATCGTTTTGATAAAAACGAATTTGAGATAGAGCCGTTGTGCGCCAATCTTCATCAACATTCCAGTTTTCTTGTAACTTCAGACCTGCAATAGAAATCAGCCCAACCACGGAGACTAGAACAGCGGTTCGAAATACAAGATAACCCGCATGACGCCATTCATTAACACCGACGATATTCTTCTCCGGCAAGATGACCTTATTGAACAAACGTTGCGTAAAGAAACCACGACGATTTGGCTGCTGTTCAACTTGATTATTGGTGTTGAACTCAGCACGTTCGGCCACTACCTGTGTTAGTAAATCGTGCTCAATGCCTTTTTGTCCGGATGACATTAAATAAGCGCCGCGGATCCATACGGCTTCTCGGACACGGTTCTCGCGACCAATGTCGCTCAAAGACTCGTTGACGCGCTCTAGGAAAATTCTTAGCTGATAAGGCCAAGCGATAATAGAGCCCGACTTGTCACTGCTGACGTTTCTCAGTAACTCAAACTGCTGCCCCGCAATGGATTGAATCAACGCGTGGCTTTCTGCCTCAAACTGCTGTTTGTCATAACGACGTGAAACATCGCATTCAAAGGTAATACCAAAAGGATTTTCTGAGTCACATGCAGTGAAGCTCTCAAAGAAACCAGTGAAGTCTGCTATCGAGTCAGCTTTAGAGAAAGCGGCATAAACAGGCAAGTTTAAGCTAAGCTCTGCGCCCATCGACAACACAGCCTCCTGATAGATGCCTGAGAGCCTAGTGCGTTCTTTTTTGTCTCCTGTCATTAGGCGATCACACCCAATAACCGTCACAATGCCGTTCAGCCCTTGCCTCGGACGGTATTTAAGTAGTTGCTTCGCCAGTACCTGCCAAAGCGACTCGTCAATACCGTCGTTATCAAATATACGATGACCGACTTCTACAACGACTGCGTTATCGTTGCTCCAAAAACGCAGGTACTGTTCCGTATCACTTTCATCCAAGTAGCGCTCGTTAACTGGCTCAAAACCATTCTGTAGCAAAATGGCACTTTTCGCGTCTTTTTCACCACCTAGAACTAGGTACCAAGGCAGACTGTAAAGGCTTTCTAGCTTGTTACGAGCTTGTCCCTGTATCTTTTTCGTTGCGATACGAAACAGCTGCTGGATCACACGCGTGTCTTGTTTAAGCAGTACGTGTTGATCATGCTCTTCTTTCTCTGTTTGATTAAGCTTGCGCTGTTTCCACCACCAAACACATGTAAAGAAGACAATAACGACGGTGACAGCGAGCATTCCCCACTTTATCCAGACTGGTTGCTCTTCTGATGCTGTAAGCCAAAATGCGAGCGTCCCTAAAATGGCAGTAATCACCAAGAAAATAGAAAATATCTTTTTAAACATCTTATTTCAGCGCTCTTTTAATCGTGGCGTTCAAACCAAAGCGAACATTGAGTTCATTTTTCAACTTACGAATGGTGTTTAAGTCGTCACCTGCGTGAAGATAAAGCTCAACGCCATGTTCCATCTCACGAGTAAAAGACTCATAGCCTGCCTGTTTGAGTTCTGTCGATAAACGAAGTGCGTCGCTCGCCCGAGAAAATACCGCGAGAATGATCTCCCATTGCTGAGTGACCACTTTTCCTTTCATTCCAGTTTCTTCCTCTAGGCTTTCACTCTGTCGCCCCAAATCCGCATCGGAACTTAAGTACACTAAGTCACTGCTGTTTTTCTTCAGGTTGACGTCTGACATATCGATCGCGCTAAACTGTGCCAACAACGGCTGCACGCGGCTGTTGTACCAATATTCAGTAAAACCATACCCGGATGCCAGAACCAAACAAGCCAAGCCTAACGTTTTGCCCATACTGATCATTAGCCACGGGCGTTTACCTTCGATTAGCGTTGGTGTTTGCGGTACCGGAAAAGGACTTTCACTGCGATAGTGGCGAATGAGACCGTACGCACGAGCGGTAATATCATGCAATTGGCTCTCGTCTTCATGGCGAAAGCGCCCTTTGAAACCCAAAGCCAAAAGCACGTACTGAAGCTCAATAAAATCAACAAGTTTATTCGGCTGCTGGCTGGCCTTATCTAGCAACACAAAAAAGGCCTCTCCGCCATCGCGCTGTGAAAACACCTTGCTCAACAACGAATGATTTTCCCAACGAGCACGCTCTCCCCAAGCGGTGTACAGCACAGCTTCATCAAATGCCGCGCACAACACAAAGCAGCTTTTTTCAATCACGCTTGGGTGGTAATCCAAGTGCAAACCACGCAAACGAAACGCATCAATGGCGTACAAAAGTTTTTGACGAAAACGGTTGATGTCTCTCGGTGTGCCTTGACGCTTAATCGTCACTAAAATACCCAACAGTTCCGTGGCGGCATTCAATAAAGGGCTACCATAAATGGCAAGATCCTCAATCAATCGCTCTGTGCCTGAAGTATCCGCTTTGGGTGGCAACAGATGCTGCTTGTGAGCTGATTCGGTCGATGTCACTCGTCGAATTTGAACCGTCGGTTCTTCGTTAAATAATCCGCCCATCCGTTACCTACCTGATCACATGAAAATCGACGTGGAGATCATCAATTCTTTCATCAATATGAAGAGCGATCGCCTCATCACGTTTGATCAACGCTTGCCACAATTCAGACTTAGTATCGATTTCGAAGTAAGCGGCGTCATTCAAAGACTTCAACTCAGAAGGTGCATAAGGAAGATGGCGCAAAGGAACACCTGAAAGTGCATTACGCACTAAACCGGCAATATCACTGTTCCCTGCTAGCTTCGCAGCACGAGGAAACTCTTCACTGAGTCGAGTGGCACCGATAGACGAGGAAACGGCCAACACAAAACGGCCTTGATTGTATAGGCTGCGATCATCAACCAGTGTGCGCAGTAAGCGGCGGCTAACGAACAGCTGTTTGTCCCAGTTCAATGTTGATACGTTATCTATCTGAACCTCACGCAGTAACACCAGTAACTCAGAAAACACGGTCGAAAAAATGCTGTATAGCGCATCTTGGTTCCATGCAGGGAAAGACTTTGGCATCTTCCCTTCTAAACCCTGCATCTGCCCAGCCATCGAAACACACTCTAAATAAAGATGACGTGTCAGCAACGAGCCATCTAGACTCCATTGTTCAAGCTTTGGCATCCAAGCCCCCAGTACTTGCAGCCACAAGTAGTCACGCATCAACGACTGATAGCTTTTACTGCTGGACTCCGCTTGTAAACGAGTATGAATCGCTCGGGAACGGTATTGTACTTGTGCAAATAGATCAGCAACGTTATCGGTTAGGTAGTTAGATACGGAAAACTGCAAGCATTGGGGAACGAATGCTTGGTTCAACACAACAACACCTTCAGATTTGTGTTCACTGATTTCAGCAACGGATATCAACACAAAATCTTTTAGCTCATCCCCTTCCAAACGCAGCTGAATGTTCAACGTTGCTAGCTCTAATTGAACCGGGTCACTGTGCTCTCGGCTGGTATCGTAAACGGGGTGTTCTTGTGAAGAGTGTCTAAGACGCGCGTCTTCTCCCACATCAATAGTGCCCGGTCTTGAAACCGGAAGAGCCAGATACACTTTCTTATGACTGGTATTTTTCGGCACATCGAGCACGAGTGCTTGCTCAATTTCAAATGGTGTTCCATCTGGGAAAATGCCTTTAGCGCGACGCACCGAAACCTTACCAATGTTCAACATCGAACGGTCAAGCTCTAGCGAGGTCAATCCATAAGCATTAGGGCTAATTTGTCCGGCGAACTCACGAGTAAAATGTTCAACATAGCGCTCTTGCTGTTGAAAGTGCTGAGGGGAAAGGAACATCCCCTCACTCCACACGACTTTATTATTATCCATTATTCTTCTTCCCCTGACACAGACAGATTAATGCCATCAATTTCAATACTGATAACCGCTGAATTCACAATTAGCGGCTTATAAATCACCTTGTTTTTCGCCTCTCTGTAATCAGCAAAACCCGCAATCACACCGATGTACTTAACACCACTACCAAGTGGGATAATTTCCTGACGAGTTTCGCCCGGCAAAATGCTGGGTAGCTGGCGAGAAACGGCCAACTCGGCCTTTAAAACGCCTTGGTCATCATTATAAATTTGAATAAAATCAGAAATTTCAAACGCATTATTATTCGTCAATTGATAAATTCGGAGCTCTACCGGAGAAGGCTTACCCTCAACATTAGGGTTAATATTGGTCGCAGCTTTAATATCAACGACCAGTTTTGGCTCAACCATATCATAGCTCCATAAACTGCACCCTGACATAATAAGGACGATACACATTAGGCATAAACGACGTACCATTACTGATCCCCTTCGAAGTTTTTTTGCATACGCATTGCATCTCTGAAGTACGCTTGAAACTTAATTTGCCAATCGCGATTCTCTACTTGTCGGTTGAAATAGCGTTTGTACATATCCCAGTACTTCGGTTTACGAGACCAAAAACCGTTGCCCGACAAATCATCAAACATCGACTCCATCGCATTCGGTGAAATGTCAGACAACAACCTTGCCAATGCCATCTCTAATGCTTTGTCCGTACGTTCCTGTAAGCGCTGCCCATGATTCTTAAACTCAGTGATAGCAAACTGAGAGTGGTTCAGTGGTGACTCTTCTTGAGCGAAAGAGGAGGTCGCCATCACTTCATGGTTTGGAAATGACGTACGAAAATCACTGTCTTTCAGTGGGTCATCCTCAGCCGTCTGAAAATCAAGATTAAAGTGAGGCGCTAGTTCTTGCTTAACTGAGGCATCACTCGCAAATGGGTCATCCCCCACCACATCTGTCGTCGAGATGGTGAACCCAGGCGCTTCATCTACTTCAGGAATACTTTGAATAAAAGGTGTTGATTCAGTACTAAACGGATCATCACCTAATCGACAACTATCTGAGTGAGGCTGCTGGATTTGCGCTTTCGCTGTTTCAGGGAAGAAACAAGAAACCAGCAATCGGTAGCGGCCAATATCAAGAACATCACCATCACTTAGTGTAGATTGGTTACCCTTGCCCAAAGGCACATCAGATCCATTGATGTAAAGGCCATTGGTGCTGTTGTCCATGATTTGGTATCCACGCGAGGTCTTACGAATCATTGCATGGGTACTTGAAATCTCACGACTTGCGTCATTAAGTTGTAGCGTCGCGCCAAACGCACGCCCGATATCTCCGCCATCGTCTGGAAATGCTTGATTCCATTGGGCGATGCTTTCACCATCTGGAGAGCTAATAATTCTAATCGATAGAGGCATTTGACTGACCTTCAATAAATTCAATATTTGGAGTTAACGACACTGAGCAACCGCCTCGTTAAATTCATTAAGAAAGTTGGGGTATTTCTTTGTAAATGCTTTGGAGAAATACACGCCCAATGGATTCGATTTGACCCGTGTCCGAGAAATCGCTCGATAACTGATACCCATTTTTTTTATCGTCTCGTCAATGACAGCGTCATTGCCCAATACCGCTCCGACTTCCCCATTCAGCATCAACTCAATTAGGGCTTTTGGCGTCCTTGGTTTTTTGCTTACGCGGTAACCGTTTTTCTGTAGCCAAAACCAATTATTTGAGCCAAATAGTGCAGCGACTTCGACCTGAGACTTGAACATTGCGTTGTCTAACTCTGTTGAATCAGATAGAGAGAACCAACTCCAATTCTGTTGATCAAGTGGCGCAGAATAATCGGCATACTCATCACGCTTGCTGTTGAGAGACGCAAGAAAGAAACCATGCTGTGAGCCAACTTCTGTCATGAGCTGAGCTCTATCCCAGTTAGTCATCGTAAGCTGATACGGCTGGTCCATCACTCTCATGACACACTTCACTCGTTCTATCCCCGGCCCTTTCATTTCCCCATTTTCTTGGTACTGATAAGGAAACCATTCTTGGGTAGCGAGCAATAATCGCTCTGGACGCTGATAGGCCAAAGCAGGTTGGCTAAGCACGGTCAACATAACGGCAATGAAAATGACACGTATCATGGTTAATAGCTCTCCATGCTCATTCCAGCAGAACGCACTAGCTTGCCATCTTGCGAATAGATATCGCTGGCCATTTCAATCAATACAAACGGAAGCTGCGTATCAACGCGGCCTGCTTGTTTAAAGCTGATCGAGATGTCTGGTGGAGACAGCACTCCCACAGGCAGAGAGCCAGGATCTACGCCCTTTTTAAGTACTTCAATGCCGTAAAATGCCGCTTGGTGGGCGTTGTTTTCAAACCCTACGCCAACAGACATCAGCGCACTTTGTTGCGTGCCATTAACCGCATCAGGCACTGCAGTTAACAGAGGAAGCGGCTCTGAATGCAGGTTGATCTCATCAAGTCGGTTAAGAAGACTTGAACTACCCGTAAGCCAAAGCAAGGATTGACATAAATTACCATCGTTGACCTTCATCGATTCAATGGTGGTCTGCATAACGTGTTGAAGAGCAAGTTCAGGATTATTCTCGTCAACTTCGATAGGAAAGACTTTCACTCCTTGCTTCTCAGCCTCTTTTTGAAGTGGCAAAAACTGGGTGAGATAAGCACTGGTGTTCGACTTGGCGTACAGCACACCAATTTGAGTCAGACTTGGTTTAAAGCGACGTAAAAAGCTCAGCGTAATATCAGCAGGCAAATTCAAGGAGGTGTAAGCAAAGTTGTTGCCACTTGAGTGGTAGTTATCCGTCAGGCCCAGTAACACCGGATCTTTTGCGTTCACCGATACAACCGGAAGCTTACCTCCAGCGTAAATCTTATGCAGTGAGACGGTCGCACTAGAGCCAACCGTGTAGATCATGTTCGCCTTTTTATCCGCAGCTTTCGTCCAAGCGACCAGTTCCTCTTGGCTTTTAGGCAAAAGGAAAGCACGAAATGAAACGTTAGGCATTTCTCTGCGAAACACTTTTAAGATGGTCGACAACGCAACATCATACGCGTCCGCTTTTCGAGAGACCAAAACCCAAACCATAGGATATTCACCTCGCGGGGCGAACAACACATCGTTGTCGTTGGCATTAATTTCCCACTGCACCACCTTTTCTGCTTGCAAGCGTTCGCCCAACCACTCTGGCCAATCTGCCAAACTCACCGATGAGAATGCAGTCAGTGCCAAAAGTAAAATCAATCGAATCATGCTACCACCTCCTTTTGTACTGCACGGTCAAACAACCACATCAACAAGCCAGCTAAAGTAAAGAATGCTGAAAGCGCAAAGAATGCGTAGTCCGTTCCAAGATGAGTAAGCAAAGTACTGACAACGACCGAACCCAACACATGACCTAGCCTTTCCAAAAAGCGATAAGTAGAAGCAACTGAGTTAGCATTAACACCTTGAGTCGTGGTCACCACATGAGTCACAACTGGGGCATTAATAAAGCCATGTGAAACACCCATCACTAGCATTGCGAACGTTGCGACGAAGACAAGATAGGTTATATCTTTAAATAAGAAGGCAGCAGAAAGAATAGCCAAAGCAACAGCGCCAACAATGCTTCCTAAGCAAAGCGCCCATTTTGCAGAGCCAATACGGTCAATCATTGGCGAAACTTTTCCACTAATGAAAAGCACAGAGAATGCATAAGCCATCAGCACCTGACCGATACTTTCACGCTCGACGCCTACATCAGAAAGAAGGATTGGCACAGCGAAGAATACGACACCAGTTAGCATCATTTTGGTTGGTATACCAACGAGCAACATGGTGCGCATGAATGACGGTACACGTATCAAAGTAGCGGAATCTTTTAACATCATCGTAAGGTTCTCTTTAAGTGAACCTTGTGCATTCCTCTGAGGAATCATCGACGGTAGCGACAACGCGAACAGATACATTAGACCACCAACTAACGCCGACAACATGAAGATACCTTGCACGCCTACGGTATCAGCTAGCAGAGCACCGATTGCCGCACCAGAGATGAATCCAGCATTGAAACAAAATACGATGATACCTGCGGCTTGTGTCTTGTTAGACTGGTCACTGCAACGCAGAATATAACCTTGAACAGCAATAAAGATCGTCGCTTGCCCAACACCAGACGTGAATCGAGCAATAAGCACCATTGCTAACTGGGACTCGTACGCTAGCAACATACAACCAACCGCTGATAGCAGAATACCCACGCCAAGTACTTTGCGAATATCAAACACTTCAACTAAACGCGAAACAGGCAATAGCGTCGCAGCAAAGCCAACAAAGTAGAGTGTAAAGAAGTAAGACGACCAACTTTCTCCTGCGCCATTTTCTACCGCGATTTGCGTTAAGTACTGAGGTAAAACCGGCGCCATTAACGATTCCATCAGCACCGTGACCAACAGCAGCGGCTTAACCTGCGCCAGTACGGTGTCGTTTTTTGGCTGTTGCTCCGAGTGACTCAGTAAGCGAATAAAAGCAAAGCAAATGAACGCACAACCAGCAAATAGAATGGCAAAGTTCTTTAGTATACGAACCAACTGCGCAAACAGTACTTTGGGGGAAAAAGCGATCGTCACCTCGTTCCCTTTCGTATCGCTTACTAGAAATTCGGCCATCTCATCGACTGACACACTGTTCTGCGCTTTACTCTTGGCGATCAACTCAGTTCCCTGAGCAACTGCAATGGAAGAGACTTCTGGGTTTGACTGACGAAAGCTGTCTAGCATCTCATCGATACCACTCACTTGATGATAGCTTATCCCTGCATTCAGTACCGGGGCTAAACGTTGAGTAACAATCTTCGCCATAGAATCCGCCTTGTGCTCCAAGCCGGCTTTGTACAATGCACCGACCATCAATAGCACGCTCGCCGACATGGCTAAGAACACACCACCAAATGCAGTGAAGTAGATCTTGGGGTTTTGACTACGTAAAACAAAGAAAATAAACGCAGCGATCAGTAAAACGACCAGCAGCACCATCGGCTGGAAGTTCCTATCGATGCTCCTTTCTATTTCTTCATCACTCAGCCAGATCTCCAAAGCACCAACTTGAGCGAATTTATTGCTCAAAGGGATGGTGACTAAGCTGCCAACAAAGTTGTCATCGGTGTAGCGATATAGCTCTTGCTGCCCAGAAATTACTCGGATATCAACCACAGAAGAATCCGCTTTCGCGATTGGCGATAGCACTTTTTCAAGACCAGCAAAGTCCTGAAGCGGCACACCAGAACTGAGAACTTGTTCTATACCGATTCGGGCGGCTTCGGTTTGGGCTAAAATCGCATCACGGCTCTGCTGTTGATAGCTTTTCAATGCTTGTGCATAACCAACAACAAAGATCAGCATTAGTGATAACAGAACCAGTAATGCTCCGAGCAACAAGCGGCTATATTGCTTAAAAGAGTTCAAAGTTCACTCCTAACACACGCTTAGAGCGTCGAATTGCTCATTGAGGCAATGCGCAACCGACATTGGGCGTTTTTGCTTAAGGAAAGATAATCGGTTAAACACCAACGACTGAACTAGGTCTGTGTAATCCATACCTTCACGAGCCAGATCATGGCAAACCAAACTTACCTTCTCTCCCTCCGGACGTTTGAGATCCGGTTTTGGATTGGTTTCCAGCACATAAAGGTTGCCTTCTTTGTCCATGCGTAAGTCCACTCTCACTAAGGTTTGAAGACCAAGCAGGCGATAAATCTTCTGACCGATCAGTGCTAACTGATTGCGTAGCCCCTCTTCATTAACAGCAACCAAACGGTCTTGAGTGATCGGCTTTACATCCATGGAAGTAAAAATAGGCTCGTCAGCATCCAGTACACGTTCAGTAATTGAGAAAGCCATAGGCATTTCAGACTGCGTCAGTTTACCTTCTTTAAAGACATACTCTCCCGCAACAGCAACAACAAACTCTCGGCCACCAAGGAAAGGTTCAATCATTACTGTATTCCCCGTCGCTTGACGTACATGCTCTACAACACCCGCGAGATCATTACGCTTAAAAACAGGATAAACATGGATTGAAGCTCGGCCAGACACTGGCTTAACAATGAAGCCGTCTTTGAACTGTGCTTCAATTTGATCGATCGCATCTTGCTTTGCTACATCTTCAAAATGCTCATCAATACCAATGGTGATAAATGGCGCAGTCGGCAGTCCAGCGGCTTTAATTTCATGCTTAAACAGGTGCTTGTTATCCAAGATCCCTGCCGTCATTGGCGAGTGCCCTACATAAGGCACGCCCAGCATTTCCAATGTAGAAGGCAAATGACACATGGAGTCAAAACCTTGCAAACCACCACTGTTCGTGATCACCAAGTCAATACCTTTATCTTTCAGGCACTGCGCTAAGTTAATGTCTTCAGCTAACACCTCAACGAATTGGAAATTAGATTCACGCAGTGCATTAGCAATATCGTGTGCAACAGGTGCATACGTTTTAGTTGAGCGAGGGCTCAAGTTTTCAAAGATAAAACTGCCCTCCTGCTCTTTATCACCACCGTGAATCACTGCGATTTTTAAGTTCTTACGAATCCATTCCAATTGTTGCGTAGAAAAAACTGAATGCGTCATCTGTTAGTACTCATAATGTTGTGCTGCTAAAAGGGCGCGTTAAACACGGCCTGCAACAAAAAGCGTTAATAAAATTACGTTATTGTTTTAGTTGGATTGATATACAACCCATTGTTTTTTTGAGGTCTATCGCCTCTTAATGCTATTGAATCTGAATCTTAAATTTGCCTTCTTCAACGTGAACAGTGACCGCTTCTACCGGCTTGCTCTCGCTCATGCGGACAATGCATTGATTCGCTAAATCCGGCATAAGTTGACGATTGATCAGTTGCTCAACGGCACGAGCGCCTGTTTCAGGTGAATCGTTCATATTGACCAGCAGATCAATCACATCAGGGTGAAATTCAAAACTTGCTTTGTAGTGGGATTGAACGCGCTTACGAATGCGGTTCAGAGACAAGGTTGCAATTTGCGCCATTTCTTCATCGTTCAAAGGGAAATAAGGCACGATGGTCGCACGGCCAAGAAATGCGGGTTTAAAGTGTTTTTGCAGCTCAGGGAAAATAGACTGAGTCAGCGTCGGAACATCCGGTCGACCATTTTCACACGCATTAACAACAGCACTGTCGGCCGCGTTTGATGTCATGATGATGATCGTATTACGAAAATCGATGTGTCGACCTTCACTGTCCGAGATCGAGCCTTTATCAAAGATTTGATAGAAGATGTCGTGCACACCAGGGTGGGCTTTTTCCATTTCATCCAGCAGCAGTACAGAATATGGGTTCTTACGTACCGCTTCTGTTAAGACACCGCCTTTACCGTAGCCAACATAACCCGCAGGAGAGCCTAAAAGCATCGACACTTTGTGCTCTTCTTTAAATTCCGTCATGTTGATGGTGGTGATATTTCGCTCGCCACCGTATAGCAAATCGGTAAGCGCCAATGCAGTTTCGGTTTTACCCACACCACTTGGACCACACATCAGGAATACCCCAACAGGTTTGCGTGGGTCGGTTAAACCTGCACGCGACAAGCGAATTGCTTGTGAAAGCTCTGCTATCGGCGTTGTCTGACCAATCACTCGCTCACCGATACGAGTCTCTAGGTGCATCAACTTCTCAACTTCTTGGCTAAGCATGTTGCCCACTGGAATACCCGTCCATAGCGCCACCACTTCAGCGATGGTTTGCTCTGTTACCTGTGGCAGGACTAATGGCTGCTCACCCTGGATCTCACGCAGGGCTGCCATTTTGTCTGCTAACATGCTTTTCGCTTCATGCGATATCACCGAGCCATTTTCTTTTAGCTCAGCGTCTAAGCCAGACTGCAACTCAATGATCTCTTCCACCAAGAGGCGCTCTGAGTTCCAAGAGCGTTCAAGTGACTGATGCTCTTGTTCTAAAGCCGCCAATCGCTGTTTTGCTTCTTCCAAGCGTACGCTTTCAATCGACCACAATGCCGACTCATGATGTAACGTTTCGATCTCGTTGTTGGTGTAGCGGATTTTTTCTGCAATGGCTTCCAACTGTCTAGGTGCCGCACTTTGGCTCAATCCAATGCGTGAACATGCCGTATCCAACAGACTAATTGCTTTATCAGGTAACTTACGCTCAGGAAGGTAACGAATAGAGAGAGCGACTGCGGCATCAATGGCTTCTTGCATGACTTTAACGCCATGGTGCTTTTCAAGGCTGCGCTTCACGCCGCGAAGCATGTGAATAGCATCTTCTTCGTTGGGTTCATTAACCGCAACAACTTGAAAACGACGAGTCAACGCGGCATCCGATTCAAAGTACTGTTTGTATTCCGCCCATGTGGTCGCCGCAAGAGAACGAAACTCGCCACGCGCAAGCGCTGGTTTCAGAATATTCGCAGCATCATTCTGGCCCGCTGTGCCACCCGCCCCAATCAGCGTATGTGCTTCATCGATAAACATGATGATCGGCGTCGTTGACTGCTTGATCTCATTGATCACATCTTTAAGGCGGTTTTCAAACTCACCTTTGATGCTCGCGCCTGCTTGCAAAAGGGACAAATCAAGGCTGCGCAGCTCAACGTTCGCAAGCGCAGGTGGAACATTGCCATTCACGATTTCTTGGGCAAGACCTTCAACAATGGCCGTTTTACCTACACCTGGGTCACCGACGAGGATCGGGCTGTTTTGACGGCGGCGGCACAAAATATCAATGGATTTGCGAATTTCATCTCCGCGTCCTGTAATAGGGTCCAACTCGCCATTACGCGCTGCCTCTGTCAGGTTTTGCGAGAATTTGTCCAAAGCTGGCGTCGCTGAGTCACCACCGGTTGGGGCCATGCTCTCGGTAGACGATGAGACTTCACTGGGTCCGCTGATCACCATCGACTGACTGCGTAACCATTCAGAAGACAAGACTGACACCCACGAGCTCAACACGCCGTTGTAAGCGCTTTGGTCCAGACGCTGCTTCAGCACCATAAGCAGATGAAATTCATTCACCACCGATTGCTGATTGTTTAATGAAGCAAGCATCCATGCATCTTTAAGTAACTCAACCAACTCAGGGGACAAAGAAGGTGAAGAGTCATTACCACGAGCCAAATGCATCAGACGGTCATTACAACGCTCCAACATCGACTCTTTGGCCATTGATGCTTGCTGCAAAGCGGCTTCCCAGCCTTTGGACTGTTGTAACAACTGAACAAACCAATGCTCAGCTTCTATCGCAAAGTGTCCTTTACTTACACAATCTCCAGCAGCCGTTTCCAGGGCACTTTTTAGTAACGGAGTAAGCCTTTTGACCAAGCTTTGTAGTTCAATATTTATCATTCTGTTTCCTAACTTTTCGTCAGTGGCATTTCAACAAACTGTTGACGATCTGATTGATGACTCATCCACGCGGATTGGCCAATTCTTAACGCTTTTTGGTGACTGCTTGATAGCTTCACTCTCGGCAGATACTGGCTATTTACCTTCATATAGAGTGCATACTTGCTATTCACTCCCATATAGCTTCTAACCATATGGTCCAGCGCAAGAACCATCTCTTTGTCACTGCGTATTTTTAAGTAATGCTGATAGTCTTGAGGGCACATTTTTATGTTGAGTTTCTGCCCCGTCATTGGCGTCGACATCCCGACCAACGCGCCCATACCCAATTGATGATTGTTTCCGGCTTGGCCAATTTGAGTTAACGAACACTCTGTTAGAGGCAAATACTCTAGGCCACTGCGTTCAACCTCAAACTCCGACTCGAAGTAATCTTCTAGCATCGACTTAAGCGCCAATGGGCAGGTTAATTTCAACCCTAATAAGCCGGTGTATTGCACCAAATGAGATTCCGGCATTGGTGCCTTATCTCCAGTCTGTCCAGCTAAACTGGAAAGCATTTCAGTAATAGATTGACGGTCACGATTCCAATGAAACGCCTCTTCCTCAATCTGATACGTCAGCTCATGCTTTTGCTTTGTTTCGCAGTACAAGCGGTAGTAACGGTTATTAAACATGTCGAAAAAGTCGAGTGGTGCTTCATCACCAAGTTCAAAACGCGCTTTTAGTGCATCGCCATACATCGCTCTTGGCATCGAACCAGAGTTGCCAGACAAAGCCGCCAATGATGTCTTTACCGTAAATTCACCCTCTCGCTCCGAAGTAACCATAGAGACTTCTGCTTGATAGTAAGCTGGGAGAATTTCCGCACTAAACCTCACTTCAGGTCGCTGCCCCTTTAAATGAGCCTGATGCTTGAAGATCTGCCACGCTTTTTCTAGCTGTCCCTCAAACGCACCATAAGCGAAACGGCTTACAACAAACTCTTGCACCCAGTTCTCCTCGGGAAGGACAGGTAAACACCGTCTTGGCCTTCCAAATAAATATCCACTTGAGTAAAGCTGTTGAAGCCTGCAAAATAAGCAAAGAAGTGGTCAAGCAAATGACCAAAGAGCGATACGCCTCCGTTGACATTACTTGCGTCTAACGTCACCGAAATTTTTGTGCCGTAAGCAAAACATGTTTTTCCTGACACACGGATCGGAGCCACCACTTGCTCCTGCTCGATATTTTGCAGGGACTCGATATAGATGTGGTTTTGCACCGCTTGGTTGTGGTTATACAAATCAAACACATTTTTCAGCGTAGCGGTTGGGTCATCCGTCCCTAGAATTGCGTGATAGTTAAAGTGCAAATGGCAAAGCAGTGCCCATACATTCTTATTTGCATCACGACTGCGCACTGGCAAGGTTGGGCGGCGCAGCAAGTTCATAGTCGCTGGAATCGTAAGAGATTCCCGACATGTCACTTGGCTGTTTACAGGCAATGAACCTGCTCGAATGCCGTCAGTCGCAGTTGTCGTCACCGACCAAACTCTGGACGACGTCGTGGCACTAACATGCCCAATATCAGCCACTTTTAAGCCACTGCGAAGCACGCCTCTTTCGTGGGTATCCTGTACGAGCTGCCAACGGAGTGCAGTCTCTGTACTGTTGTACTTGTCTCCGTAGATCTGACAGACCTTAAACGGTTCACCTTCCGTCACGTCTAGCACTTCATCAACAGAAAACACTTCCAAATCATTACCCTGGCTTGCATCAAGATAAATTGGGTACTGCTTTTGGGTGAAGTCGATTTGCAGAGGTTCTGACACTTTGGTTTGTAGGTTCACCAATGGCGTACAAAACAGAGAAAAATGCTGTGCTTGAATGCTACGAGCTTGCACCACACTCATCTCATTCAAGAAAATCTGAATACGAAACTCTGAGCCGATTGCGTGTTGCATGATGTTGCCAAGGTCTAATTTGAATCCTTGAAATCTTTCAGGGAACATGAAGAACTCGGTCAATAACTTAAAGCCACCAAAGCTTGCTGCTTGATACGGTAAAATAGTGTCGTTCACATCGAAGCCGATTGGTTGTAGCGCAGACTTCCCTAGTGAGTAGCTCTTACCATTATTCTGGATACACACCTGACAGCGACCATCGGCGAGTACATCATACAAACGCAATGCAAAGTGGCTTTCACCTTTGAGATGCAGTTTCAACTGGTCAATATCCAGATCACGCAACTCGATACCGCTATCGGTTGCCTCAATCGTCAGCTCCAGCATCGCTTTTGCGTTCTCTGCACCCACAGGCTTAGCCAGTTCAAATGGCGCAAACAGCACTTCTGCCGAAGCAACTTGAATTGGAAGCAGCGCTATATTTTCGGAAGTGCGAAACACCACTGGCTCGCCAGATTCGCTCGCGACATCGAACTCAGTGCCTTTAGGAATACTGTGCTTTGCATTCGCTTCTTCAAAAATAGCGAAGTCCAACATGCTGTATGACGGTATTGGCCTCAGATAATGCGGGAACAACAAGTTCACCAAGCTTTCTGTCAGCTCTGGGTAAGACTCATCCAAACGCTGCTGAAGTTTGCCGTTCATCAAGGCAACACTTTCAATCAAACGCGCGATCTGAGGATCATCAATACTGTCTTTACGCATTCCCAATGCACGAGCCGTCCCCGGATGACGTTCCGCGAACTGAGAGGTTTCATTGCGAATAAAGCGCAGTTCCTGTTCAAAATAGGAAAGCAATGAATCAGACAAAATTCGACTTCCTTACATCTAGTTTGTTGCTGCTCAAATCCAAAAAAGAATCCAGTACGATCGCTTCATCACCAAGCTCTGAATGCACCACGGCGGAAAGGCGAAAGCTCAATTGGTTGCTACCCAGTTCCCCTTCTTGAACATCAATCTCTACCTGGCTCAGGCGAGGTTCGAAGTTTCGGACCAGCACTTCAATTTCTGCGACAATGTCACTGGTGTTGTTTTTACTTTGAGCGCGAGCCATGTTGCGCATACCGAGCTCGGCAATCGTTCCTTTTTCCGATAAAAGCATCTCTGAACACAGAGGTGCTCGGCTGGAAATAAGATCACAGACGTTATCAACAATTGCATCTCGAACACTATCGATATCGTCATTCCAGCTTTGGGTTAACTTAGCCATTAAGCTCATGATGTCTCTCCAACCTCACTGCCAGATACCGAAGTTGTTAACACCACTTTCGCATCCATCATTTCGTATTGATATTGAGGCTGAAGCATGATCTCGCATAGGTAGCGGGTTTTATCATGAGGAACCTCTTCAATGCGTACATAGCAAGACCGCAGTGGATATCGGGCAAGTACGGCATCCTCACCATAATTGACGTTGCTTATGAACTGCTCTAGCCATCGCTCTAGACTGCGTCGACAAGTTTCTGCACTGTCATATCGACCAACTTGATCACGAATTTGGACCTTGATGTAATGGGCAAATCGGCAAGCCATCAGGTTGGTTTGGAGCATACCGAGCTGACGTTGAGCTTCATCAGGCGCTTGCCAAACGGATTGATTGCTGAAGAAACCTTTATGGCCACTTATGTAAATACTGGTTAAAGGCATGAACCCCTGAGACGACCAAAAGCCATCATCTTCACTGTAGATCTCTACCTTGGTCTTAAGTTCTTTTGAGTCCTGAACGATAGCCCCATACGAACCTGTCTCATCGTAAGAACGCAGGAATCCAAACCAACTGATTCGATCAAACTCTCGCATCACATTACCTAGCAAGAGGTAAGCGCTGCTGCCCCACAAGGCATATTTCTCTTGCTGGCGCTCGTTAAAAACAAATCCAGCCTGATATTGACAGTATGGTTGACGAATCAAATGTTCAGGCATGACCAAGTGCAAAAATCGTGATGAGTTTTTTTCTCGTAGCAACTGCCAAGAAACAAAATCTCGACTAGTAAGAATGCGCTCAATTCTCGCGCTGTCATGAAGCTGCCTTCTTGGTTCATCACCAAAGAAAAACTCGTCAGTTCCGAGCACCATTGGGCAAAAACAGAGCTCCCCCAGCTCAGAGAGCAGTTGAAGGGTGTAGAGATCGTCATACTCCTGATCATCGGCGTAATCAGCCGAGACCTTGTGATCGACCATCACCATGCCAAATGGGCTGCCACCGGCGGTATCCAGCTCATTTGAATACAGTTTTCGGTATAGGGATGACTGCTTTAGATCGAAAGAGTAATTGAGATCTGCCGAAACCATACTCCAACTCAAGTCGAGCATTTTGATTTTTACTCGACGCTGGGATACTTGCAGCTGCGCTAACGATTTGAGCCCCGTCCAAGAGGCTTCTAACTGCTTAAAGTTAGGGTGTTGAATAACGTCTGACAACTGTTCACTTATTGACGTATCAATCTCGGAGATCAAACGAACCAACGATGCTTTGAATTGAACCACCGACCGACTTTTCGCGCACACTAATATCTCCTGCCAGGCAGGATTCTCAGCTAAAATGCGATCGAATTCGGAATTTGTATACATCAGCGACTCAGTTCAAAACATTCGGGGACAGCGTCCCCGAATAGGATTAGCCAGGAATGTTCGCAACCATTCGTAGTGAAGTGGTTAGCTCTTCCATTTGCAGCCAAGGGCGTAAGTAAGCCACTGCAGAGTAAGCACCTGGGCGTCCAGCTTGCTCTTCTACCGTCACTTTCGCTTCAACCAATGGATGTGTTGCTTTCGCATCGTTACCAATCGCATTTGGGTTAACGTATTGATTAATCCAAGAGTTCAGCTCTTTCTCAACGTCATTTGGAGCTAGGTTTGAACCAATACGATCACGGCCCATGATTTTTAGGTACTGTGCGATTCGGCTGCTTGCCATTGTGTATGGCAGACGCGCTGAAATTGCCGCGTTTGCCGTTGCATCTGGATCTGTGTACGTTTTTGGTTTATGCGCAGTCTGAGCACCCATAAACACTGCGTAGTTGGTGCTTTTGTAGTGAACCAGTGGCAAGAAGCCAAGATCACTCAGCTCTTTCTCACGCTCATCCGTTAGGTTAACTTCTGTCGGGCATTGCTGTAGCAATTCACCGGCCTCAGAGTAGTGAGTGAAGTTTGGCAGGTTCTCTACTTTACCGCCGTTCTCAGTACCTCGGATCGCCGTGCACCAACCGTACTTGGTATATGCTTGAGTCATCAGAAGACCAAACTCATACGCCGCATTGCTCCAAACAAAATCGCAGTCTGAAGACACAATTTGCTGACCGTTGTCCCGAATTTGAAGTTCTTCAAATGCAAATGATTTAACTGGAACGGTTGCTGCACCGTAAGGAAGGCGAGCCATCGTTTTCGGTAGAGTCAGAGCAACGTAGCGCGAGTCATCGCTTTCACGGAATGCATTCCAGCTTGCATATGCTGGCGAATCAAAGCCTGCTGCAACTGGTTTGCCTTCAGAAAAGCTACTGAATGCCTTGAAGTCGAACATACTTGCATTCGCTGCAGCGACGAAAGGTGCGTGAGATGCAGAAGCGACTTCAGCCATGTAACGCAACAGGGCAACGTCTTCATCACCGTAACCGAATCCGTAGTCACCTAGCAATGCACCGTATGGCTGACCGCCCGCTGTTCCAAATTCTTCTTGATAAACCATATTGAAGAAACGGCTGCGATCGATCGCTGGTGCATCTTCAAACTGCTCTAGCAATTCGTCTTTGGTGTAATCCGCCAGTTTGATTTTCAGATCTGATCCTAGCTCGCTGTTTTTTACAAGCTTTTGCAAACCTAGCCATGAACCTTCCATTTTTTGGAACTCATCGTTTTGCATCACCGTTGACAACTGCTCAGAGATTTTGCTGTCTAGCGCGCTGATTGCTTTTTCAATCGTCAACGTTAGGTTCTTATCCCAAGTCACTGTACCTTCCAGTGCTTGAGAAGCCATGACGCTCAATAGCTCTTTTGTCGTATCTACTGGTGTTTGTGCTGTCGCGTTGATCGCTCGGTCAAGAAAGCTCTGCTTTGCTTCTGCTTCAGTAGTAGTACCTTGTACTGCTTGTTGTTCTACAGACATTATTCCGCTCCCTCTCTGCTCAAACCTAGTTCTTGAGCTAAACCATTGATGGCATCTGCGCTTTGCAGAACTTCTTTCAGTAGACGCTCAAGATCTCTCGAACGATCGGCTTTGCTTAAGAGTACTTTTAGCTGGTTACGTGTTTCAACCAACTGCTTAAGCGGCTCAATTTGATCAACTAAGTTCTCTGGGTGGAAATCTTTCATCGAACGGAAGCTCAAGTTCACTTCAAACTGGCTATCATCATTAGCAAGCTTGTTATCAACCTTGTACGAAAGACGCGGGTGAATTTGCCCCATCACTGTATCGAAGTTGTCTTTATCGATACCCGTGAACTCTCGCTCTTCTAAATCAACTTTTTCTGATTCTGGTTTGTGTCCTGAAAAGTCGCCAATGACGCCAACAACAAACGGCAGCTCTTTCGTCTCTACGGCGCCATTCGTTTCAACGTCATAGGTGATGCTGACACGGTTCTTACTAACGCGCTTATGTTGTGAGTTCAATGCCATAACGGTGTCCTAAAATGAGATATTCATGAAATAGACATGCCAATTAACGTGGCATGTCTAATGAAAGAATTACTTACCAGAAGTCATTTTCCCGGTCGGTAGGTCGTAAGTCACAACACCACCGCTTTGTAGTTCACCACCTTCTTTCTCATAGTGATGCTTCTGAGAAATAGAAGTGTAAGAAAGAGATAGGCTCTCGTACGGTTGAGATCCGTCAGTCCCGCTCACGTTGTAAGAAACTAAACGTGCTTTTTCTAGCTTAACTTGGAAGTAAACGTCTGCACCTTGACCATCGTTAGAAGGCTTAGTAAATGCAACCTCAACAGTTTTACCGTCTTTACCTGGGTTGAATAAATAAGACAGTAGGTCTTCAGAAGCACCATCGACTTCTTTAGTTACGCTAACTTCGCTTACGCCAACCATGCCTGAATCCGCATTGGTGCCGTTACCGATGTCCATAGCAACGTTACGAGCGCCACCCCAAGAGTAAGAGTTGATTGCAAACCAACCGTCATTTTTACCTTCAGCCGTTTCTAGCTGACCGATAGTCGCTGCGCCCTCAACTTGAAGACCGCTTACACGCATGTAAATACTTGCCATGATTTTTCCTTATTTTTTAAACACAATTACCAACTCAGAGCCGACGTAGCGGATGATTGTGGTTTTTGATCTTGCTTAGATTGGGTATCTACAGGGGAAGTCTGAGATACATGCTCTTCAACACTTCGCGGATCCGAAACGGAAGGCTTCGCTTGAGGTGTTTGGGGGCTTTCAATGCCCACCGTTGGAGTACTCACCTCCGGCAGCAAAACCTGATCGAGATGATTCAATCCGGCGGCATTAAAAATCGTACTAAGAGCGTCACCGTTTTGTTCCGACATCATTTCTCGCAGCAACTCAGGTAAGGATAAATATCCCCATCGAATCGCTTTTTCTAACAAAAATGAAATTGGGCTATGCGGTTCGCTCTGGCGAAAATAATCAGAGACTTCTCTCAACAAATGGAAAGCTAAGTCTCGGTTCATATTGTTTAAATTACCCAGTTCAGAGAGGTTTCCTGCGTGTAAGTGTTGGCTTACGGTCTGAGCCTGCTCTGATGCCATCGGTATTCGCTCTATATGTTTTGTATCCATATGGCTTGGCAGCTCCCCTTCAGAAACTGAACTTTCGGCAACCTCTTGCTCTACTGTCTTGGCCTCCGCTTTCGGTGCTAACTTAATTCCACTTAGATGAACCAAAGCGTTTTCAACACGGGTAAGCAGTGACTTCGCAAATCCGAAGTTGGTACTTTGACTGCCTAGAGAATGACACTTAGTGCTCACCAACGCTGACAAACGATCTAATTGGGTGACACAACGTTTGGCGTTTTCCATCTTGAATTGAATTGCGAAACGCTCTTGCGCCACCGTGGTCGTAAGCATAGATTTCAGTTGGCTGATTTCGCCTTTTCTCTCTGCACTTTGAAAGTCAAAAAACGTCACTTCCCCGACTAAGGGCAGTTGCAGCACCGGCGCATAGAGAATCGAGCTTTCCTCGCTATCGCCGACTAGTTGGAAAAATGCTTTAACTTTCGCATCTGCTTGCTCTCTTTCTTTGCCCTTATCATCATCAGATTTGAGCGTTTCAACTGGTAGTACAGGGTTGAGGTGATCCCAGTGCTTCTCACTTAAATCCGCTAACCACTCAAGGCTATTCGCAGCACTTTCTAATGTGGTATCGAGAAGGAATTGAGCAGCAACAAACCATGAGATGAGCTCGATATCTCTGGTTGTTTTTGAAAACTGTTCGTACAAACTGTCAGAGAGAATCTTCCACTTATTTAGACATGCCTCTTGTAACGCATCTCTCTCGTCAGCACTAGGGTTTTGACTTAGCTTACGCAGCGCAGTTTGCGCGACATTAAATTCATTACGTAATGGGCGAAAAGCACTTTTTTCCAGTTTAAGATAAACGCCACAGATCGAATCATCACTCAGAGGTTTAGAAAGTTGCTCAATTTGATGCTTTGACAAAGGCATAGGTTCCTGCTCTGTTAGGTTGACTATTTGCTTAAGTGTCAATTAACTTCAATCGCTATTTCCTGTATTTTAAGATAAAGGAAAACGCTAGAGGCCTTGAGTTATTTCAACCAGAAAAATTTTTATTTTTGCAGCAAAAACAACATCTACTAATATTGTTTCATACGAAGTGACATATTTGTCAATTTGCCAATAGTGTATCTTTGAGGTGAATTATAGCAATGGCAATTTACGCCATATTTAGGCGACCTTTAGGTCATCCTACCTCTTTAAAAGAACACTATAAAAAGACACAAAATAACATATATTGTTGATTTTATTATGATTTAATATAAAAAATACACGCAAACCCCTCATGCATTAACAATATCTTAAATACTTCATCAAAGATGTTGTCATCATAAAAAATATGAATGCACAAGCTCACCGTCATTAAAAATGAAACAAACATAAAAATAACCACAAAGCAATCGATTACATATTATTCAGATAATAATTAAATAGACAAATTACCTTGAATTAAGGTCTAACTCGAAATATATTACATGTATAGAGCATGAAAGTTGATACCAATACAGCAAGTAATAATAGCATCAATTATTATGTGATAATTTCGAATATTCATCCAATAAACAGCCTTTTAGAACTGTTTATTTAATAGTGAATTAATTGAATATGAGCAGTAACGAATTAAAGCACCAAACCCGCTCCCTCACCATTAAGCTTTCAGATAGCAAAAGTTATATTGTCACGCAATTAATCGGAGAGGAAAGCGTATCCGGCGGGTGTCAGTTTTCCGTTTCCATCGCGGCAAACATGGAGATCGATACCAAAAACCTAGGTAAAGCTGTTTGTGTGTCTTACGAATTAGATTCTGGAAAGCGTTTTTTTTCAGGTATATGTAGCACTCTGCAATTCACAGGATATAGCAAAGACAAGCAGCAGTTTTATTATCAAATAGAGATATTGGATCCACTTAGCTTGTTGCAATACAAACGCAGTCGTCAGATTTTTCAAAACGTAACGACGAAAAAGATCATTGAAAAGCTGCTAGAACAGGCTGATCTCAAAAGCTATTTTCACTTTTCCCTTTCCGGAAGTGGGAAAAATCATGAGTATTGTGTTCAACTTGATGAAACCGACCAAGCTTTTATACAACGCTTGTTAGCAAACGAAGGATGGCACTACCATGTACGCCATCAATGCAATAAGTCGACAGTCTGCATTGGCGATTCAAATCAACGATTTGAGAAAATACCGGATCCAAAGTTAAGTTATCAAATAGGTGGCAACAATCAGCAGCACGTACTAACCACGTGGAGTCAAGCCCACCATGTTGGCAGTGGAAAGGTATCTGTCGCCGATCATACTCAAAACCTGGCTGAATTTTTTGATAGCGGCCCCCGAAAAAGCACCGAAAGTTACGCGCCGACTTCATTGACACAAGAACTCTTTGCATTTGGTCACGAGAATAAAAATGAAGTCCGTGACGCAGCAAAAATGCATATGGAAGCGTTAGATCTTAGGAAGTCAGCCTCTCACTCATCATCGAATTTAGCGACGCTTGCTTGCGGCTATAAATTTGAACTAACGTACCATCCTCTCAGTTCAATGAACCAAGAGTACATCATCACTCATCTATCACATCGCCTATCCAGAGAAGAATCGAACAACGAAGTCGCTTATCAGAACCAGTTTTCTTGTATCCCTTCGTCACTGATTTTCCGTCCAGAAATATTTGACAAACCGCGTGTCCATAGCTTACATACCGCAACCGTCACCGGGCCTAAGGGAGAAGAGATTTACCGAGATAAATGGGGTCGAGTAAAAGTGCAATTTCACTGGGATAGAGGCGGAAAAAATGACGAAAACAGTTCATGTTGGTTGCCAGTATCGCAAGGGTTCGCCAGTAAGGGGTTCGGTTCTCAATTCACACCGCGCATTGGTGATGAAGTGATTGTGCAATACATTGATGGCGACCCCAATCGCCCTATCGTGACCGGCTCTTTATACAACAAAAACAGCGCAGCCCCTTACAGCTCGAATACTCAAAATGGCATCAAAACTCGTTCAACGCCTAAGGGCAGTAGCAAGCAAGGAAACGAACTGCGGTTTGAAGATCAAAAAGACAAAGAACAAGTGTATTTACATGCTGAAAAAGATTTGCTACTTGACGTAAATAACGACAGCCAGTCAACGATTAAAGGCATTAAAAAGACCCAAGTTGAGAAGAGTGCCACCTTAAGCGTTAAAGAACACATACAAGTCGAAAGTGATAAAACACTTACCGCCAAAAGTAAAGATAACTGGACGGGTGACAGTGAGAAAGATCTAAGCCTCAATGCCGCTTCCAACATCAATATTGCGGCTAAATCGACGGTCAGCGTTGATGGCAACCAAGTGTCGATCTGCGGTAAATCGAAGATCGAACTCAAAGTGGGCACGAGCAAAATCGAGATCAGCGCTAGTGGTATTAAGATCGACGCTCCTCAAGTCTCTGTTTCAGGTAAAGCAAAAGCAGAGGTGAAAGCCGCAATGATCAATATTGAAGGCCAAGGGAAGGTCGATGTAAAAGCAGCGTTAGTGTCGGTTAACGGCAGCGCCATGACACAAATAAAAGCCGGGGCCATGGTGCAAATTCAAGGCGCAATTACAAAGGTAAATTGATGATGTTGATAAAGGTTCCCCACCAATCCGCGCAAGACATCTTAAGTGTCTACGAGCCGAATGCCGCATTCGCAGAGTTAGCAGGCGAAAATACTACACCTATCGATTTGATTTCTGTGGCGATGGAGCAAGAGCTGTTTGCCGATGCTGTGACTTTTCTTGCGCATGCTCTCCCAGTTCGTGAATCCATTTGGTGGAGCGTAACCTGCGCCGCTTCTCTGCATCACTGGAAAGAAGACGAAGCCAATGCCATTCGCGCAGCAAAAGCTTGGGTTTATACACCTGATGAAACAAGCCGCCGTTTTGCTGAACAAATGGCAGAAAAAGCGGGATTAGAAACCGGTGCTGGCTGGGCAGCTCAAGCGGCCTTTTGGAGTGGCGGCAGTATGATTAAACCAGAAGATCCTACCGTTCCCCCTCCCCCATACTTGTACGCACAAGCAGTCGCAGGATGCATTAACCTTTCAGCAGTCTTACCTGACGGTGAAGAAGCAAAAGAGCGCTATCAACAGTTTGTAGAAATGGGTCTAAACATCGCCTCCGGTGGAAACGGTCAACAATAGGGAAAGAACATGCTTCCAGCAGCCAGAGCAACAGACATGCACATGTGCCCGATGCAAACACCAGCAGTGGTGCCAATCCCTCACGTAGGCGGGCCATTACTCCCTCTGCCAACAACAGTATTAATCGGCAACCTACCAGCTGCCACTCTAGGACAGATATGTGTTTGTGTCGGCCCTCCAGATAGCATAGTTAAAGGAAGTGCAACCGTGCTGATTAACAATAAACCCTCAGCGCGCATGGGCGACCTAACTGCCCACGGTGGGACTATCGTGATGGGGATGCCAACTGTCTTGATTGGAGGGTAATTACATTTCACTCTAGTTAAATAGGTGGATGAACCGCACCATTTACACTCAACATCAATTAAAACAAGGTTGAAAAATGTAAAGTTTAATGAAGTGTGTGATTCATAGACATTCTTTCAACTACAATGGATTTCGATGAAAAGAGAAATCCAACAAAGATTACCATGGGTAAATTTGTATGAGGAATGTTGTGATGTAAACCTTGTCTGCTACCGCTTTGGTATTTCCAGACAGACATTACTACCGTGGCATCAGGATATGTGCAGTGCAGAATCACTGGTCTGGAAAATCGGAGCAAGCGTCCTCATTCTTCTCTAGGTGCCGAGCTAAGAGAATTGATACTTGAGAGACGTGGAGAACGTAATATAGGGACTACACGTTTACGAATGAAATTAATCCGACTTCACCCGCCACTGAGGGTCGCATTATACCGTTCTGCCAACTCCTTGATTGAGACCCTTGTCGAACGATGGACCCTCCACGATTGAGCCGTCTTAGTGATTTTCTTCATCGCTTTCTTTGAAGCTCCTGGTGCACATTTTCGAACCAGTTCACCCTTGAAATTTTTCAACGTTCGCACCCTAAAGTCATACCCCTGAAACGTGAATACTTTCTTCACATTCCAACGTAGGAAGGTATCTATGTAGACAATATTTGTCTTGCTTTCATATACGAGCAGTAACACACCAGATCATCCCAGAGAAAAAAGAAGAAATGCGGGCGGCATAAAATTTAACTTGAGGCGACAACTAGCTTGAAAAACTCCGTCGTGAAGTAGTCTCTGTGGTCGTCTTTAGTGATCCCTGTGTCTTCTCTGTAATAGGTTGACGGATTTCGCCATTCCAGCTAGGCGGACAAGTAACCTCTGAATTGGCGCAATCCGCCATACGGGTTTGGCCCAAACAACCAATCAAGTTTGGCTCATCAATCCAGTAGTAAATCCGGTACGACACCCCTGTTTTTTTCTCCATCAGAATACCCAGTCTTCTCAACTTGGAACAAGCCGTATCTATCTCTCGGCGGGTCATTCCCATTTTTTCGCCCCACTCTTTAATCGATTTAATCAAACCACCGATCAGCATCTTTGGTGCGTTTTGACCAGTACAACGCCTGACTGAACAGTAAAGCACCGGTAATACCGATGCCCAACTGAACAAACGTACGATGAAAAGCTATGGGACGGTCTAAGTAGTCCAACATATGCTCACCTACCCAAACATACCCTGAGTATCACGTCGGCCTTTCCACTCTTTGAAAAAATTATCGAGCCGATGTTGTATCAAATCCATGATTAAATCCGGTGACACACGCCCGGCTGTAAAATGATAATGTAGTAACACATTCATCACCCCAGACGCCAACGCTTCAATC
The DNA here is from genome assembly GCF_001989995.2 of Vibrio anguillarum. Taxonomy (GTDB): domain Bacteria; phylum Pseudomonadota; class Gammaproteobacteria; order Enterobacterales; family Vibrionaceae; genus Vibrio; species Vibrio anguillarum. The sequence continues at coordinate 84,010 of NZ_JAHGUP010000008.1, read as the reverse complement.
ATTCCCTCTTCATCCTGTATGGCACTGGATACCGGCTCTAGTCGTACACGGATTTGTATTTTCACTTCTGACTTAAACGCCAGAATATCGGGCGTGGTGTAGCGAAAGAAATGACCCTGATTTAATACATCCAGACATAAACTGGTGCAATGAACGGTCATGGTGTTGTATTTCATTGATTTCTCTCCTTCAACTGCGTCAGTAAGCGTTCAAATGCTGAACCATCCTGACGAGTCAGGTTAGGAACGTAACGACTGTAGATTTCGAACAACATTTTTGTGTTGGAATGCCCCATCTGACGAGCTATCCATTCTGACGCTTCCCCTGCTGCTAACCAGAGTGTCGCGGCAGTATGTCGAGTTTCGTAGGGACGACGATAAGGTAAACCCATTTTCTTTAAAGTTGGCTTCCAGACCCGATCTCGAATGTTACCTTTATCTAATGGATTACCTTCGGCGTTACAAAAAACGAACTCTCCTGCCCCAGTGACTTCTTTCTGACTTTTGAGCGCTTCTAACACTATACTCGACATATGAATATCACGAGCGGAGCCCAGAGTTTTGGTGGTATCCATCTTCCCCTGGACATAGGTTTCACGAACACTAATAACCCCAAGACGAAAATCCACATATCGCCATTTCAGACCATCGATTTCAGAAGTGCGCATGCCGGTAAAAAAGCGCACCAGAAAGTAATTGCGATAGTCAACTTTCACCGCATTTAAGAAATCCATCACTTCTTCCAAAGTAAACGGATTCACGTCGCGCTTTTCTACTCGCAATGGTTTGATGTTTTCAAACTGGGAACGAAACCCATAACGATCTGCAGCTTCACGTAGAATCATCCTAAGAGGTGTCATTACATGATTGACAAAGTCAGTAGACAGCTTGGTTCCATCCGGTTTAGTCTGCATTAACTTTGCGCGGTACTTGAGGATGTCTGGCCGCTGAATTTGATCGACATCCACATCACCAAACTCTGGCACTAGATAACCAAACAGATACACTTTCATGCTATTTACATAACTCGTTTTCCAACGGACCTCATTTTCTCCGAACCATTCATGGGCAAAATCTTCGAATGGAATGCTGGTAATTCCCTGCAGCCCCTGCGAAGCCGTTTTATAAGCACCGAGCAACTCTTCCTTCTTCCGCCGAGCTTGGATATCTTGTTTAACAAACTTTGATGCATTTTTTGACTCTGGAAAGTATTCACTGTAAACAAAACAGCCTAAACGGATATCTGCATCGATCTGGTTTAGAAGTTTAGTTAATTTTCGGCGATTGTTAGGGTTATCAGCCAAAAGTGTCTGCTCACGACAGCGAATATTATGATGACGGAAATCCATAAATAGCTTATCACCACGAGCCCTAATACTAGCCATAACATACCCTCCCCGCTGCCATTGGAATATAAACGGCATTTCGTGTCGCACTTTGATATAATTCCGCTTCAACCTCTTCCCATATGTAAAGAATTTTTCTACCATTGAAAGGTCGAATGTAATGTTTACCTTCGATGAATACTGAGTCTCGCAGCCTTGAATTGATGTAGTTGCCGCTAAATTTAATCCGAGCTGCGAGTTCTTTTACTGTGAGTAGTGTTTGGTCCATATTGACCTCCATTTTTGTGTTTTATCAGGACACATAGTCAATATAGATGAATCAAGGTGTCCCATCAAGACACTAAAATAAATCATTTTGGAATATCACATTGATTCGTTATAACCTAAAACAATTAATAGAAAAAAAATCTCTGCAAGAAGGGCGAAAAGTTTCTGGAGCTGAGATAGCCAATGAGATCGGCATTCAAAGATCTACGATGGCCAAAATGATTCGTGATGAAGGGTATATAACGACAACCAAAACTCTTGATTCTCTATGTCGGTATTTTGGTTGCCGTATCGAAGAATTAGTGACTTACGAAGATTAAATGCTGATTGATATTCGTGGCATCTTCTTTAGGGGTGGCCTGGGGACTATAGCTCAAAAATAATTTTTGGTAAAAATACAAGCAAAGTGAAATCACGCCGTAAATTCAACCTGTGCACATATCTCCTCAAAACGCCATCCTATATACTATGTCAGTTTAGGTACTTAAGCTAAAAATTGTTCGGTCAAACAAAATCCAGATCTTACTAAATCAAACCACATTTCCAGCGAGGAAAAAACGGCGAGGGCACCGAATAGGCACAATGGTGCCCACAGGTGCCCATGGCGACAATAGTCAATAAAATTTACGTGAATAAAACAGAATAAATATTTGAGTAAAAGAAGAGAAATAACAGAGAGTGTACAAGTATACTTTACAGGCTTCAGAAACAATAAAACCCGCTAATATGCGGGTTTTATTGAGAAATTTGGTGGGTCCGGGCGAACTCGAATCGCCGACCCCCGCCATGTCAAGGCGATACTCTAACCAACTGAGCTACGGACCCAAATTTACATATATATTCAATTTTGATGGTGCGTCCGAGTGAACTCGAATCACCGACCCCCACCATGTCAAGGTGGTGCTCTAACCAACTGAGCTACGGACGCATATCTTCAGAACGGAGTGGATATTAACGGCTGTTTTTGCTGTGTGCAAGTCTATTTTCTTTGTTTTTGAGCCAGTTGGCTTATCTATCACCAGCTTGTCTGTTTTTTATTCACAACTCTGGGTTTAAGTACAATAACCGGATTAACAATAGGTGTAAGCTGTCCAATTTATTTCATTATATAAGTTATGTGAGATTATCCATTGATTCGGACCAATTATCTCGTACTATAAGCTTTATCAATATCTTCGATATGCAATACGGTGACGTAACATGGATGTGCGATTATTCAATCATTCCCATCATTTGAGAGCCTCTGTACTTTGTGGGTTAAGCTTACTGCTGACCGCTATTGCATTTTTCTTCGTCCTATTTAACGTTTTTTACACTTACAGCTACGGGCTAGCAGCATTAGAATTTGTCTTCATGTGTTACTCCTATTACGTTTACTTGATTGCAAAGCAACAAACACATTCAGCTACTCATATTCGTGTCTACGTTTATTTTCTAATCTTTATTATCAGCGCAGGGACTTTTATCCAGCCTTTAAGTAATGGTCTATTTTTATGGACCACCTTTTTTCCAGTACTTTTTTACCTATTGCTAGGGGTTAAGCATGGCCGCCTCGCTACGGGCATCGCACTCATTCCGCAACTGTTCAACATTTATTATCAAGCCTTATGGAATGAAGCTTATGATCCAATCCCGTTGATGATCAATCTGCTTCTTTGCTACTGCGGAATTTGGACAGTGGCTCATATTTTTGAATCTAGCCGTAAAAAAACCGAAAACTCACTACGCTATCTTGCTTCTCGTGATGCGTTGACGGGCTCTCACAATCGTTTAGCACTCACTCATGCCTTCGCTCACTTTGTGCAAAATAAGGTAGATACCACTTTATGTCTTCTGGTGATTGACCTTGATTATTTTAAGCAAGTCAATGACACCCATGGGCATGATGCCGGTGATAAGGTGCTGATCGATACGGCGCAGGTAATGTCTCAAATTGTGGGCGACGATAACCTCTACCGTATCGGCGGGGAGGAGTTTTGTGTGACTTTGTTTAATAACAGTATCGCGCAAGCCGAACATGTGGGAGAAAAATTACGCGAAGCGATTAATCAACATTTGTACGCTTATGGCTCGAAGCGAATCCAACTGACCTTAAGTGTCGGTATTTGTGAATACCGTGAAGGTGACAAGTTGGATATGCTACTGAAATTAGCTGATGTAGAGCTTTATAATGCAAAGAAGAATGGACGTAATCAAGTTCGCATTTGCCAAATCAATGACAGCAAAAATGATGCGACACTTTGGGCTTCTTAGAGTTCTTGATCCTCTCCTAATTCATACACCACATTATAATTTTCGGTATAGGTACACTGCGGTTGACGGCTACAAGTGAAGAATCGTCGGCCTTTGAAGTCGCCTTGACTGGCAATTTTTATCACCATTGGGCTACCGCATTTTTTGCAAAAACGCACTTCTTTATCGGTTTCAATCAAATCGATATGTGCAGCCAGTAACCTTCTAAGTTTGCTCACTTGATAGCTGTGTTTGATGTTTGCACCAATCAATGGAATGTTGGCAGACTTACATACATGCATCAGCAGTTTTTCACGCTCTACCTTGCCTTTATGCAGTTCTTTTCCGTTATCCAATTCGATGATGACTCGCGGCTCTAAGGTTCTTGCATCACACACCACAAAATCAAAATAGTTTTTGGCGATTCGGTTATTGGCGATAAACCACTGCTTTTTATTCAAGTTCGCCGCTGGGGTAACCACGTTGGCCATTGAAACTTTAGCCAACACCACACCGTGTTCCCCTACTGCAGATTTCAGCGCGTTATGAAAGGCGCCTTCCGACATATTGAGTAACGCCCCTTTCTTCTTATAAGCGTAGTCTTTGGTATCGTCGTGTTTGATCACGTACTTTTGGATAAAGACAAAAAACAGCACCAGCAGTGCAACAATGATAAAAATGTTGGTCATACGATAAAAACCATGTTGAAGTAATTAGCTAACTCGCTAATTAATAAACGAAGTACCGCCCAAAGGCCAGTTTATTACTATGGATTTGTTGAAGAGGGTGACCTAATCCACATGGCAGCAGGCTCTCTTGTAAGCTGAATCTAGAATGTGTACCAGAGTGCCATTCAGGTTGATAAGCTACGCCAATGAGTGAAATGTCGCAACTTGTGTTTTCTGTCAATGGACAATGACCAAACGAGAGGCTCATTAATGAGAGTCTTAGTAGGAAAAAGTAGAGAAGGAAAAAGCTCGCCGTAGCGAGCTTTTATTGCTTTAACGATTAATCCAGTCGAAGTAAGCGACCAGTTAAAGCCGGAACGATGATTGTCGTTGTACCGATTTGCGTGGCGATCGTCTCTTCAGTCATTAAATCCTTCAATTGAGTCGCAGCTTTTACGCTTCCCATATCAAGAGATAATCTCCGCTCCGCAGTGCTGGTGTTCAGCACATAGAGGATCTGCTCATCACCGTACACTTTGAGATCCGCGTACAAACTCTCGTCAATCCACACATTACGCCGCTCCCCTTTAGCCAGGGACGGGTATTGGCTGCGCAGTCGCATTAATTGACTGACGCTGTTTTTCAGCGCTTGCTGTTGTGGTGATAAGCTTGAACCATCTACTTTGCCACTAGAACGAGCAACGTGATCATCACACAAACCAACGGCAGCACAATTTTGTGTCACTTGCGCTGCAAAGTTTTCGACTTCATCCCCAATCTCTTCACCATAGTAAAGCGTGATTGGCCCAGAATAAGCAGCAAGAAAACTGAACGCGGCAAGATGTCGCGCATAATAATCGCCTAAATTACCTCGTTGGATCAGGTCACCAAAACGAACCAAATCATGATTACCTAACATTAGATTTGGCATGGCGTGATAAGGCGATTTCGCTCGGTTATTCCAACTGGCTTCTAGACTCAGAGCATTGCCGCTTGCGCCAGATTCTTCCACTGCTAATGCTTGCATCACACCATAGCGTAAAGGAAAGTTGAAGGCTGAGGAGAGCGCTGGGTTTGCATCACTGCCATACGCAGTTAGGGTAATGTCATCAGCCCCTTGCCACACTTCACCGACCATATAGCCTAATGTACCCCATGATTTCCCTGCATTGAGGTTATCTTGCGATGCTTGTTCAACCGCCGCGCGCAGCGAACGCCAACTCTTAAGCGGGACTTGATACGCTTGGTCTAAACGCCAGCCATCAATGCCAAACTCACGGATCCAGTAGCTGGCAACTTCAGTGAAAAATGCCTCACTCGCTTGGCTAGGATAAGTGACCAACTTGCCCGGATAACCACTTTCCCCGTCATGAAGCTGAGGCAACTTGCCGCTCGGTGACGCTTTCACGCCAACAGAGCTTGTGTGACCAAATACGCCATCCAATAACACGTACAGCCCTTTGTCATGCGCACGATCGATCAGCTCTTTTAGCTTAGCGTTGCTGCCAAAGTTAGGATCTACGTTGAAATAATCACACGCAAAATAGCCAGTAGCGTCAAGCTTATCATCGCCATTTTGACCCGCACAGGAATCAAATACTGGCGTTAACCACAACGCATTAACGTTCAAGCTAGCAATATAATCCAAGCTATTGATGATGCCTTGCAAATCACCACGGTGGTGCGAGTTGCCGTAACCAACGCCGTAATCAGCGTTTGAATCTCCATCAACAAAGGATTCCACCATCACTTGATAAATTCGCAAATCACAAGCGGGGTTATTGTCTTGATAACACGCGTAGTCAACACCCGTATCCACAACGCCAACCACCAGTTGCGATGTGTTGGATGCATCCAGTGTGAACTTCCAAACACCTTGCTCTGTTACGGTAAGCTTGATATTGCCATTTCCTGCATTTTCCAATGTAGCGGAACCGCTAGCGATACTAAAGCCACCAAAACCCAGGTTTAGTGTGCTCCAATCTTCAGAAGCAATTTTGAATTCATACACTCCGGGAGTCAGATAACCTTCAAACGTGTAGAGACCATTTTGCTGATAGGATAATGGATTTGAAACTCCCCAACCGTTCATCGAACCACGCACGTACACCGTGGTTGAACCATAAGGTGCAACATCAATTGGTGGCGCATCAATGCTTAAGCCGGCACCCTGCTCGCCCTGCTGCGGCATCACAAACACTGCCGCCGTTAAGGCTGGAACGGTAAAGCGGCCATTGTTAAACTGGCTCTCTTTGACGCGCACATCTTGTGCTGTGCGTAAAACAGGATGTAATTCAAAGCGCTGCGCGTTCGGAATAACCACACTTTGCTCAACGCTATTGGCGTTGATGGCGACAACAATGGCCTCAACGTTAGGGTCGAGATCCGTTCCGGCTGAAACACCATCATTAACCGACATAACAATCATGCCAGGCTGCGCATTTGGCCCCGGATTATGGAAACGAACACGATTTAACACTTCTTGCTCAGAGATTAGCTTAAGCAACGGTGTTTGCGCACGAATCGCCAGCAAGGCTTTGAAGGCATTGTCTGTCCATGCGATATCTTGCGCGGAAGCCACCGTATTGGGGTTGGCTATCACACTTTGAATCGCACTCCAGTTGGCCTGATCTTTATCTGCTCTTGGCAAGCCGACATTCCAGTTGTTGGTCTGCTTGCTAAAGTCAACACGGTTGTACCAATCACCACTGTCGTAACTGTCGCGCGCCATCGATTTTGAGCGAAGTAGTTCTGACCCCATATGGAAGAAAGGAACACCTTGCCCAAGCATTACTGGCGCAAGACCAATGATCTGCATGCGCGCTCGATCCGCTGAGCTGGTTTCTGCTTTTGCTTTATATTGGTTGAAGTCCCACAGGGTTTGATTGTCGTGTTTAGAGACGTAGTTAATCGACTCTTGTGGGTCAAGTGTATAGGCCGCGCCTTGACCACCGTATTGGAAATCACGGCCAAGTACTGTCATGCCGCTGGCGGTTTGCAATGGATAGGCTTGTAAATTGCCAGCCATGCCATAGCGAATTAGGTCCATTTTCGATTTCAGATCATCACTAAAACGATCACCGGCATTGGCAAAACCTGGGGTGGTTAATAACGCCTCACCGCTATCAAATGGACCACCGCCACGCACACCGTCACGTAAGCGATCGTTATAAGTCCCTATTCCCGTTCCAGCCATTGGCCATTGCGTGGCATTTTCACCTCTGGCACCGTTGGCGACTTCACCAAAGTTCCAGCCTTCACCATAGAACCAAGTGTCAGGATCAACCGTTTTCGCCGCCTCATAAATCTTGAGCATGCTTGATTTCATCAAGTGTCCCATAAGATCGAAACGGAAACCGTCGATTTTGTAATCTTGCGCCCACATCGTGACGCTATCGGCCACCAGTTTCTCGAACATACGGTTTTCTGAAGCGGTATTGTCACAGCAGCTAGAATTTTCAACCGCACCTGTGATGGGGTTCAAGCGGTGGTAATAACCGGGCACGGTTTTATCCAGTACTGATTTGTCATACAAACCTGACGAGTAGGTATGGTTGTAGACCACATCTTGCACGACTCGAAAACCAAGCTGATGCAGTTTTTGCACCATTTGGCGGTACTCTTTCATCCGTGACACACCATCACTTTGCACTGCATAACTGCCTTCTGGCGCGCTGTAATGGAATGGATCATAACCCCAGTTGAAGCTGTCAAGCGGCCGCACATTCGCAAGTAATGCCTGTGCTTGCGGTGTATTCGGGTCGGTTTTTTCCAACAGAGAAAGTATGGTCGCGCTCATCGACGTGCCATCAGAACAGAGCGACGCTTGCGGGTTAATACCACACAGTTTTGCGACCGTATCATTAAGATCGACCCGCTTTTGCTCATCTTCCGGAACCGACGCTAAATCATAGCTTGGCAGTAAGTGAATGGTGGTTAACCCCGCTTGTTTTAAACTTTTCAGGTGCGCAACACTGTCACGTTCTTCTTCCAAGAAGGCAAGGTACTTACCGTTGTATTCCGCTGTTCCTTTGCTATCACTGTTGCTGAAGTCACGAATGTGTACTTCATAAAGAATGTTATCTTCAGGATGACTCAGTTCAGGAATAATTTGAGTATCCCAATCGTCCGGTTTTGACTCTGCTGCGGTTAAATCCACCAATTGAGAATAAAGGCTGGATGTGCTGAGCGATTGCGAATACGGGTCGGTCGTCATCATCCATTCAAGTTGCGCCGTTTTAGGATGGTAGGCCTGCACGCGGTAACGATAGAAACTGTTTTTCAGCGAGCGCTCACCTTGATAGTGCCAAACTCCGGTGTTGGGATCTTCAACCATCAGCTGAGGGGAGGTACTGCGAAGGGTTTTATCTTGATCATACAGATACAACTCCACTTGCTGCGCGGTCGGAGCCCATAGCGCAAAATGCGCGCTATCACCGTCTATCCAAGCGCCAAGTTTCACTTCATCAGCATCATCGCTGCCCGCCGTGTAAAGATTATCGACTATTCCTGGGATCTGTACTTTTGTTGCAACCAGTACTTTACCTTCAGCATCTCTCGCCACTGTCAGTAGCTGAGTTTTCAACAGCGCTTTAGCTTGTTCATTGCTCACATCCAATGTGAAGGCGGTACGACCGGCTAAATGTGGGAAATGCGCATTATTTGTCACGCCTGACAAGGCTAATGGGTAATGAATGAATTGTTCAGGATGGGCGATATCACCATTGCCTTGCGCGCGGCTCCAAAGCTCATAGCTTGCCGCTTCGCTGTGATCGAACCACGCCAGTTGATTTACCGCAAGCCAATGTGCAGCTGCGCCCTCAATGGCAACTTGAATTTGATCATTCGGAGAGTAGTTCAACACCGCACTACCGTGGCGCGTATAAAGCGTATTGCCTTTGACAAAATCCAGCACTAAATCATCGCCGCCCAGCGCTTTATCATTGCCACTGTGCACAATAAAATTCATGCAGTTGCCATGTTCTGCTTTAAGTGGAATGCGATATATCGCTCCATAAATCGGGTCGATTTCTGAGGCTAAGTAAGGATTTCCCCAATCCACGCCATTAAGCGCAGATTCAGAAACAGAATCACAGCTACCGTTGTTCCAAAGGTGTAGTCCCCAGCCGTCATAATTATTGTCATCACGCAGGTAGTAAATAATCGCTTCTTGATAAGTTGGGGTCGGCTCGGTTGTCGAGTTATCCGCCTGTTTCGGTTGTGGATCAATGCTGTCGGGGATGCCATCACCGTCATCGTCGCTTGAGGCAAAATCCCCTAGCCCATCGTTATTGGTATCAAGGCTTTCTAAGCGATCTCGTGGGAATACATCCTGCGCGTTGATCACACCGTCACCATCAATATCGTCATCTTCGCTATCGGCAATACCGTCACTATCAAGATCAGCAGGAACGCTTGAAACATCATTGGCGTCCGTTCCTAAACGCGCTTCATCGGCGTTGCTCCACCCATCACCATCAATATCATCATCTTCGACATCCGCAATGCCATCGCCATCGAGATCGGCAACAAAGCTTAAGGCGTCATAAGGATCTGTCCCTAATCGCAATTCAGTTTCATCAGGCCAGCCATCGTTGTCATCGTCTAGGTCTGCGTGATCGCCAATGCCATCATTATCGGAGTCAATACTCTCTTGGATGTCGTAAGGAAAGTGGTCAATCAAATCGGCTACGCCATCTCTATCGCTATCAAAGCCAATAACAGGCTCACCATTTTCAAGCATCAGTGTTTTATCGCGAATATCGCTCTTTTCTCGCTGTGCTTTTTTGATCTCATCGCCAAACCGTTTACTGGCTTTTTTCAAGGTATTGGCCAATTCAGGCAAGCTGGAGTCATCGATAGTAGCAGGTAGCAGTTGCGCTAGCGCTTTAGCAGATTGAGCAACCAAGATGTGGTTATCGACATAATCCGCTTTGACATCCAGAGTTGGAATACGCAGCGCCTTTTTCAGCTCAGCCAATGCTTTACTCTCTCGCTTACCATTTTGCATCTGCACGCTGAGGTAAGTCGTAAAAGGGCTGATCACTGGATAATTTGCTGGCGCCATCATTAAATAATTGCGCGCCGCTTTGACGGTGGGAATATCTTGGTCAACGGTTTTTCCCTTGATGACAGAAGCCATCAGATAATAATTTTTGACGTCACCACGCAGCCCCGCCACGTTAATTTTTGCGATACCTTTTTGGTCGGTATACGCTTGAGGTTCGTTTTGTTCAAATTGACGATTGCCGTTCACATCCAGCCAAACTTGGGCATTGGTTAAATACCCATCCATGACTTGAACGTCTAACGAGTCATTACAACCCGCTAGCATACCAATTGAAGCAAACGCTAAAGTCATTCTCGTTAGGTTTGTTTTCATTGTTGTAATCCGTTTTATAACGTTAGTGCTCGTCCTGCTCTCACTGCTGGCAGAAAACCTATAAATCAGTAGACATATGCCTATATCTACCTAAGCTAACGTTATAATTTTGACACTGCCAATTACCTCCCCCTTGCCATTTTGCTCTCAGGGCGTAGAGCCAAGGGAGGAGAAGAAAAACACAGAGTTCACTCACGCTCAGGGTAAATGAGATGAAAGGAAAGCAGAGAGAGCAAGATAAAAACGTGATCGGAAAGACAAAGCGTAGAATGAGGAATGATAAAGTGTGAAAGAATATTACATTTTGACCAATCTAATAGAGTTTGATCTTAGTCCCATAGCTAAGTCCTGAACATAAAAAAATAGCCAAGTATTGAACCTAAAAATAGCCTATTGAGGGATATCTAAATGAATGATGGTACGACTTTCAGGGTGCAGTGCTTCTAAACTGTTACCCCAATGTTTTTCAATCAATTTATCCATTAAGCCACTGTTTTGAGCTTTGCGTAGAGCGCGATCAATGATCGGCTGGTAGCGTTCTGTTTCTTGGCTAAGATAAAAAATGAAATCGCTTTGATATTGCAATATCAAGCGCTGTTCAATGGCCAGATACGGAAGTGATTTAGCTTCATCGGAAATTTCATTCATACCTCTTGGAAAATAGTGAATCGGCCCTTCTGCAGATAGTTTTTGATAGAGATTTCGCCATTCACCGTCTTGTTGATACACTTTTAAGCTATTATTGCGCCAGACCTCAACATCATACCAATTAACGCCTAACCCAGCGGTTAATCCCGCTTTTTGTAAATCATTAAGCGAATGAATAGTATCAAACGTTCGTTGTAATTGAGGTGGAATCAACAAAATACGTTTACCAATCAGTCCTTTGGTCAATGGAACATTTATGCCCGCATAACGCTCATCTCGTTCTTGAGTTTGTAAAAACCACATCAGTGATAATTGATTATTTTCAACCATTTTACTAATTCGTTTTTGAGGTACATGATCCGGCGTAATAATTATATTAACCTTAACCCCCTGCTCCTCAAGCGATTTTTGCAATAACTCATGATAATAAACATGAGTATTATTTTGTAGTGTTGGCAAATGTAAGGTTAACGACATTTCTGATGCAAATACTTGGGTGTGTAAAGCAATAGAACCCAAGAAAATCAGCATAGTAATTCGCATATTACTTGTTCGCTTCATACTGCCTACCTCCAAAATATTTTCCTATCTAAACTATAGCCCCTTTGATTGGTTTATGTGCGGTGGTATTCGATTGCAAATAAAAGATGTGGCTGGTGATAAGTAAAAAGAGCCTCATATGAGGCTCTCCTTTACTGACTAAAGATAGGCAACTCTAACATCAAGCAAACACATACTTATCCATCAGGGTGACCATTTTGCCAATTTCGGGTTTGGTCAAGGTATCATCAGCACCCAGTGCTAATGCTTTTGCTCGGTTATCATCACTCATGATCGAGGAGAACATCACTATCGGCGTTGTTTTATAAGTTTCGCTGTCACGCAAGCGCTTCAACAAGTGCATACCATCCATGCGCGGCATTTCTACATCCGTTACGATCGCATTCACTAACTCTGTCACGGGTACGTTTTCGGACTTGGCTACTTTTTCAATTTCCATCAATTTCTCATAGGCTTCACCACCGTCTTTACACGCAATAATGTTGTAGCCTGCAGAGCTTAATGTATCTTGTATTAAGCTTCGGATAAACGCCGAATCATCCACCACCATGATGGTTTTCGCATTACGTTTGCTGATCATTTTTTGGTTGAGGTCGACCGATCTGTCCACCGTGACATCGTATTTTTCCATACTCAATTCAGGGTTGATGTCAGCGATGATTTTCTCAAAATCCAAAATCATGATCAGGTTGCCGTCTTTGCGAACAACCGCCACGACGCAATCTTGCTCACCCGCTTCTAAAAACTGACTCGGCGATTCAACATCGTTCCAAGAAATGCGGTGAATACGACTAATGCTGTCAATCAAAAAGCCATTGGTCATACGGTTAAAATCCGTCACGATAACAAACTTTCGATCAAGGCTTGGATTAGTAGGCACACCAAGCCAACCGGCAAGATCAACTAACGGCGTCAGTACATCACGTGATGAAAACACACCGATCATATGCGGCTGAGCATTAGGATAATCAGTGGTATCAGGAACTTGTATCACTTCCCTAACTTTCGCAACGTTAATGCCGTAATAGCAGGTTTTCGTGCGTCCATCTGGCAGTACCTTTTCTAAATGAAACTCGATAATCTCAAGTTCGTTGGTACCACTCTCTGTCAAAATTGTACTACTTGGGTTGCTCATACTGGTCACTAATCTTCAGAATGGTTATTGGTATTTGTTTAATATGGCTTGATATCGATTAACACCGTCTTCATTAACTGTGTTCTTTACTTTATCAATACCCATTTGTAAATCGTCTAGTAGGGCTTGGTCTACATTTTTGTTAAAAGCATAGTAAAGTAATCCCTGCTTTAACACATAAATCGTTTCAAATTGATCGGGTACATACCCTGCTTGCTTTATCCACCAATGAGCTGAGCGATCATCGTAAGCGATCAAATCAATACGTTTTTTCACTAACTGCTCTGCAAGCATAGTGACATCGGTCGCTTCTTGCATGGAATCTCTTGGGACACCATACTGCAATAGCATCTGTTCACCGACATCGTCTTTTATTACCCCAATTTTATAAGAGGTAATTTCTAAAGGCTCTCCAAGTTTGATATTACTACCTTTACGAGCAATTACCGCCACTTTAATCTCATCAATTGGACCTACCCAATGAAATAACTCTTCTCTATGTGACGTCCTTGTTGTTGAGAAAAGTACCCCGTCTTTTTTCAAGATGGCAGAGCGGTAAGAACGAGCCCACGGTTGCAATACGATTTGGCTCAATAACACCTCATGCCCTGAGAATGTAGCGGCTTCTTGAAGTAAATCAACCGAAATTCCAGTGATTTTGCCCTGATTCATAAAATTAAAAGGGGGGTAGGCCTCTGTATAATACGTTAGTGTTTCAAGACTAGCGGGATAAGCAGGTGATGATGCCAACACACTGATTAACCACATAGGTAGAATAGTACGCAGATATTTGATTACGTTCATCCTCTCTCCTACATGATGTTATCTGCCTTTTGTCCTTAAACTTTAGATGGGGTTTGAAACGCCGTCTAGTTGATCGCAAGCATTCATCATCAACAATACGAACGACGTGATTAAATAGCATTAAATTTCATGCGGTTAACCCATTAAATCTCTCGGCCTAACGTACAACTTTTTTATAGCAACGCTCCGAGCGACCAACCGTGCCGTAATTTAAGTCGGCGGTTAGCTCACCACTGCTGATTAAATATTCCAGATAACGCCTTGCCGTGGTTCGACTTGCGCCAATTTTTTCTCCCGCTTCGTCCGCGGTCAAACTGCATGGTGTGTTAAAAAGATGGCGTATTTTGTCTAGCGTAACCCCATCAATTCCTTTAGGAAGACGCAGATGAGTGGGAAGCTCACTGGTATTGGCTGTCAACATTTTATCAACTACGTTTTGGTCAACATCAGCCACGGAACCCAGCTCTAATTGTTGGGTTTGGTATTTCTTCAATGCCGATTCAAGACGAGGAAACATGACTGGCTTGAGCAAGTAATCAACTACGCCACCACGCATTGCCTGTTGTAGCGTCTCAACATCGCGCGCTGCAGTAATCAAAATTACATCACAGCCTTGGTTGTTGCCTCGAACTTTCTGTAAGAGATCGAGCCCCGTACCATCCGGTAGATAAACATCCAGCAATACTAAATCGGGTTTGAGGATATCTAACTGCAATTGGGCATCGGCGTGAGTCGTTGCAATGCCAATGACTTCAAATCCCTCAATTTGTGTCAGGTAACGATGATGTAATTGCGCAATCGCGATATCATCTTCAATGATCATGACACGGGTATTCATACTTGTTCTTCCTTAGGCAGATAAACCGTAACTCTTGTTCCAACATCTTGATTACTTTTCATTTCTAACTGCCCTTGATAGCGATCAGCTAACTGTTTTACCAGGTGTAAACCCACACCTCGGTTATGTTTTGCTTTGCTAGAGACTCCCTTTTGCCATAATTGCTGTGGCGACATTTGTTCGGGTAAACCACACCCTTTATCATCCACTTCAAGAATAATTTCGGCACCATAATCGCTGAGTGACACTTCAATGATGCGTCGTTCTTGTGTCACCCGTTTTTCATTGCGGATCATCGTGAGTGTCGCATCAAATGCATTGTCAATCAGGTTACCCAAGATAGTGACGATATCTTCGGCATTGATACGCTGCGGCAAAGGTTCTAGACGCGATCCCTCTTCAACGACTAACTCCAAACCAAGTTCACGAGCCCGCTCAGTTTTACCCAGCAGCATTCCAGCAATGAGTGGATCTCTAACTGTCTCGCGTAGAAATTCAATGAGCAATTGGTAATGAGCCGTTTCTTGGCCGATTAAATGCTGAACCGCTTCCAGCTCTCCCATCTGTACAAGCCCACTGATGGTGTTGAGTTTGTTGCGATGTTCGTGAGTTTGAGAGCGAAGCATTTCAGCATACTCTTTGGTTTGGGAGAGTTGCTCGGTTAACTCGTTGATTTCATCTCGGAGGCGGAAGCTGGACACCGCCCCAACCACTTTACCGTCAACAATAATCGGACTTCGATTGGCGATCAGACGCTGTTGATTGAGGTACAGCTCGATGTCGTGATCAGGCGTGCCACTTTCAATAACACTCATGAGATCACTTTCAGGCAGAAACAGAGAAAGTGGTTGATTAAGCGCTTTCTCTCGGTTAATCGCCAAAATCTCACACGCACTTTTATTAATGGAACGAAGAATACCCGCCTCATCAATACTTAAAATGCCTTCCTTTAAGGTACTCATGGTGACATCGAGTTCGACATACAATCGGCCAATCTCTTCTGGTTCAAAACCGAGTATCGCTTTCTGAAAACGGCGTGAGGCGTAGCTGGAAAGTACAGCATTCGCCAGCACTACCAGCAGTGCCATCCCAATTAGGTAGATGAGAAAAGGTTCAATTTTATCTTGTAGTCGTTCTATTAAGTAACCAACTGACACCACACCAACGATTTGTCCTTGGGCATTTTTTACCGCCGATTTTCCACGCACGGATTTGCCCAATGAACCCTGAGCAAAAGAAACGTATGACTCACCATGTAGCAAAGCTTGATCATTATCTCCCCCTTTCATGGGAAGACCAATTCGTTCATCAACAGGATGGACTAAGCGGATCCCATGTTGATCGCCGATAACAATGAAGGTTGCACCGATTAATTTTGTTAACTCTCGATAACGCTGTTGGTGATCCACCCCACTACCAGATTCAAGCATATCGACCACTGATGGAGTTTGTGCAAGAAATGAAGCAACCCCCAAAGCCTTTAAGCCCATCTCTTCTTCTTGAGAATGTTTGATGTACACAAAACCAGCGGCAACTAACAGCAGTAATTCAATCAACCCTGAAAGGGTCATTATGATCAGCATACGCTTACGAAAACTGATACTACTCCACACCATAAATCCCTCTTTAACTCTGCATACAAGCTAACACTTATTTAACATTTGAGCGAAGAGAGAAACGAATAACTGTGAACAATACTACGCATTCCACGCACCATTTTGGTTCGTTTTATTGCAATCTATTTCGAAGACTTGCCAAGCAGAATATGCACAAGGTTTTATAAAAAATTATCATGGTTATTTCGTGATCTATATCACGCCTATTTTAGAAAAATTTTATCTTATAATGCCAAAGCATTTGTATACTAATTGTGCAGTGAAGAAGATGATGAGGAAACCTCACAAAAAGATAGCCCTATAATAACCATACCAATTGCTATCGATTCCATTCATAACATTGTCAGAAGGACACTTACAATGAAACGCGATGCCTTTGGAATTTGCCTTTCCCGAGATATGCTGTTTAACCATTTACAGTCAACCTTTACTCACGTTCGGGCTTATGAAGAAATAGCGACTGAGTCAAATGATGACCTGAGAGTGCTGCTCGCTTTCCCGCAGATGTCGGGTAAGGACGTACTGACCACGATGCAAGGCAGTACAAACGTGAGAGGTAGTAAAAAATTGGTTTGGCGGGCCGATTATCTCTGCCCTTCTTACCATAAGTATTAAATTTAAATATTGAATTTTGATGATATGCGCTTCATGCTAGCGCATATCACTTGCTGTTGTTTCGACATTTCAACCCATCACACTGTTGACTTCCGCAGCAAAAAACTAGAGCATTAACTCTAATTATTATTACTCGAGCTTAGCATGAAAGCGAAAACACTCAGCCTATTCGTCTTTACTCTGCTTGGTGCAGCCCCTTCTTTCGCCGCGCCGATTTCCTTTCAACAAGCATGGGATCTTTTGCAACAGAGCAATAATTCACTTGCCGCTGGGCGGGCAAATGTCGAACGCTATCAGCATATTGAAAATTCCACAGACAGTCTCAATTTGCCTGCTGTTTCTATTGGTGCAAACTACACGCGTTTAGACCAAGATGTCACTTTGTCAGGAAAGCAGATATTCGATAGCACTGGGCAATCTATCCCATCATCTTTGGGGCCAGTTTTAGGACCGATACTCGCCAGTGCTGGCTCCATCACATCAACCATCACCGAACGTGATATTTTCAGCTCTTCGATTCGCGCTATTTGGCCCATTTTTACAGGCGGACGGATCAGCGCCGCACAAGCCGCTGCGGAAGGTAAAAAAGAAGAAGCACAAAGCCAGCTCGCAATGGAAACACAAGCGCGCTATGAAGACTTGAGCAAATATTACTTTAGTGTTCTTTTGGCAAAAGAGGTTTTAGTGACTCGCCAAGCCGTTGAGCAAGGGTTAACCAAGCACCGTGATAATGCACTAAAGTTAGAGCAACAAGGACAAATTGCCCATGTGGAACGGCTACAAGCTGAAGCCTCATTAGATAAAGCAACGGTTGAACGCAAAAAAGCACAAAAAACCTTAGATATTGCCCAAAGCGCACTAACCCAAATTCTAGGTCAAACAGAAAAAGTCGAGCCAAGTGGTTCACTGTTTGTCAATGACCGTTTACCGCCGCTCTCTGTTTTTGTGGAGCAAACGCTCAATACCTATCCGGGCTTGGCACTACTTGAAGCAAAAGAAAAGCAAGCAAGCAGCTTGATCAAAGCTGAACAAGGCAAATACTATCCAGAAGTCTACCTTTACGGTGATTACAGCCTACATGAAGACGATTCGCTGGCCAACCAAATGAAACCGGATTGGTTAGTGGGTGTTGGGGTCAACATTCCGTTAATTGAAACATCGGGTCGCAGCGATCAAGTCAAAGCCGCGCACAGCGCAGTCTCACAAGTACGTTACTTAAAGGCGCAAGCTAAGCAAGATTTGAGCGTGTTGGTGGAAAAAACCTATTTGGAAGCCGAACAAGCATTGGAAGAAGTGATGGGACTAAACTCAAGTCTCACACTGGCTAATGAAAACCTGAACCTGCGCCAAAAGGCATTCAGTCAGGGTTTAGCAACGTCTTTAGATGTAGTGGATGCAGAGCTCTACCTTGCGAGTATAAAAACGCAACAGTCATTAGCCAGCTTCAACTACTTACTTTCTTTAAATAAGTTACTGGCATTGACCAGTGAAATGAATACTTTCCCTATCTACACACAATCAGCGATTTTGTTGCACTCATCAATGACTCACGAATCACCTGCTCAAAAGGATGCCTTATGAAAGCCGTAAAACCAACACTGATTGCTCTTGCTGCTGTGGTGGCGATCTCTTGGGTAGGCTATCGCTTTTACCAAGCATCTCAACCTAAACCTGTTCGCTTACAAGGACAGATTGAATCTCAACAATACAGTATTTCTTCAAAAGTTCCCGGCCGTATTGATCAGGTACTGGTGCGCAAAGGCGATAGCGTTGAACGTGGCCAGCTCATTTTCACGCTGCACAGCCCTGAAATTGAAGCTAAATTAGATCAAGCGATTGCGGGTCAAAAAGCGGCGGGCGCACTGGCTAAAGAAGCAGAAACAGGCGCACGCGATCAGCAGATCCAAGCGGCAAAAGATCAATGGCTTAAAGCCAAAGCCGCAGCGGATTTAATGGAAAAAACCTATTTGCGTGTCAATAATCTTTACCGTGATGGTGTCGTCGCTGAACAAAAGCGTGATGAAGCGAATACCCAATGGCAGGCCGCTAAATATACTGAAAGCGCCGCTTTTCAGATGTATCAAATGACCAAAGAAGGCGCACGCTCTGAAACTAAACTCGCTGCCGCGGAAAAAGAACGTATGGCTGCTGGTGCCGTAGCGGAAGTTGAAGCTTATGCCGCGGATACTAAAATTGAGAGTTGGTTTGACGGTGAAGTGTCCCAAGTACTGCTGCAAAGCGGCGAACTGGCTCCACAGGGCTTCCCTGTCGTCACTGTCGTGGATACCCAAGACTCATGGGCGGTGCTCAACGTACGCGAAGATCAACTCAAGCATTTTACGAAAGGCACAACATTTACGGCTTACTTACCTGCTTTAGAAGCCAAAGTAGAATTTATCGTTTCCCACATTGCAGTGATGGGTGATTTCGCCACATGGCGATCAACAGACGCCTCACAAGGGTTTGATTTACGCACCTTTGAAATCGAAGCTCGCCCTACCACACCTGTCGAAGGTTTGCGTATGGGAATGAGTTTAGTGGTTGAGCTATAAGCCTTATGTCGATTCAGGTTCGCCCTCAATGGCCTCTGCTGCGCCATGATCCTTGGCTATTGTCTAGCCTAAGCTGGATACCAATAGTATTGGCATTCAGTATTTGGTGGATTTTCTCACAAGGGATAGTGCGCGATCTGCCGATTGGCGTGGTCGATTTGTCTCACAGCCAATTGTCACGTCAATTGATAAGAGATTTCGATGCAACCTCGACCATGGCAGTCACGCACCAGTTCCAAGATGTCAATCAAGCCAAAACTGCGTTAATTGAAAGTGACATTTACGCGTACGTTGTCATTCCATATCAATTTGATAAATCAATATTTCGTGGTGAGCAGCCACAAGTATCGACCTTCTTCAATAGCCAATACATTTTGGTTGGACGATTGATCAACTCTGCTATTGTTCAAGCACAAAGTACGTTCAATGCCCAAGTGGATGTCGTAAAAAACCTAGCGACTAGCCAACAAACCACATTGAGTGCGATGGGGCGAGCCGTACCAATCAGGACACAGATTACGCCCCTGTTTAATCTCAATACAAACTATGCGCAATTTTTAGTCTCGGCGGTTGTACCCGCTCTTTGGCAAATCGTTGTCGTGGTCAGTACCATTATGATTTTGGCAGCAAACCATCGTCACTTTGGTTTGCAAATGTGGCTTGGAGAAAAGCCATTACGAATTTTAACGCTAACATTGATGCGTTATCTGCCGATTTTTATGCTGCAAGGGATTGGTTTTTTAATCTGGTTTTATCAAATATTAATGTGGCCAATGCACGGCAGTTTTGCTCTATTGATTATCGCACAACTTGCAATGACGCTCGCCTGTATGATCATGGGCGCACTCTTTTTCTTTCTAACACTCGATCCGGCAAGAGCGATGAGTTTTGCTGGCGCTTTTACCGCACCAAGTTTTGCGTTTATGGGCATTACGTTCCCAGTGACGGATATGAATACTCTAGCGCAGTGGTGGCGAAGCCTGCTACCAGTGAGTCACTACATTGAAGTGCAAGTAAGCCAAGTGAGTTATAACGCTGAATTGCTGTCATCACTGAAGTATTTAGTGCCAATGCTGGGCTATGCATTGCCGCTGCTGCTCACTTTGATTCTTATCCGTAAACACAAGCAAGCCGAGCGAATCAACCATGACTGAAACTACGCGATTCATTGCTCTACTTAAAGCAGAGCTAAAAGCGCTATTCACTAACCCTGTGGTGCTGTTGACTGTCTTTGGTGGCGTGGTTTTTTACTCCTTTTTATACCCTTTGCCTTATACGCAGCAAACTCCACGCGAGCAGACACTCTCGATTGTCAATCTCGATAAAAGCCAAGCCAGTTACCAACTAGAACGCATGGTTGACGCAACGCCACAAGTCAAAGTGATTCAACGAGACAGTACCATTGAAGATGCCAAGCAGGCTTTTCTTAACCGCAAAGTTAGCGGTATTTTAGTGATTCCTGAACATTTTTATAAAGACCTACTACTTGGAAAAAGTCCAACACTGGCCTACGCTGGCGATGCCTCTTACTTTCTAGTGTACGGCACCATCGTTGAGGGCTTATCGCAAGCTGGTGGAACCTTAGCTGCGAAAAGTAAAGTGTCACGTTTAGTGATGGAAGGAGAACCGCTTTCTCTGGCCGCTCAGCACTATTCCGCCACAAGCATCAACCTAAAACCGACCTTTAACCCACGCATGGGTTATGTTGATTACGTTGTCCCAGCGGTGTTTGTTTTGATCTTACAACAAACCATGATCATGGCGGCAGGATTAATGGGCGGAACACAAAAGCACGGAAATGGCTATTGGAGTCATACCACACCGCTACGATTAATATTGGTACGCAGCATTGTCCTTGTTGCTGTTTATTATCTACTCAGCATGTACTACTTTGGTGCCAGTTTTACCTCACATGGTGTCAACACCCTCGCCAGTGCGGGGCATTTATTGCTACTTCTACTGCCTTTCTTACTGGCCTCTTGCCTATGCGGCATTTGGCTTGGTTCAGTTACACCGCGGCGAGAATTGGTGACGTTAGTGGTATTAATCAGCTCAATGCCACTGATTTTTTCAGCTGGTTTTATTTGGCCGTTAGAAGCAATTCCACGCCCTATCATTTGGATATCCAACCTCTTTCCAAGTACGCCTGCCATTCAGAGTTTTCTCAGTTTGAACCAAATGGGCGCATCATGGGATCAAATCAGCACTCAGTGGGGGATCTTGTGGGTGCAAGTGTTTGGTTGGGGAGCCCTTGCTTTTTACCAACTCCAGCGGAAGCGTTAATTAATCATTCCTGCCACTGCTGACGCATACGCTCAACAGTGGCATCATCGATACCATGAACATTCTGGTATTGCGCACGGCAAACATTAATCACTAAGGTTGCATGGTAACGTTTAGCCAACTGCTGGTAAGCTCGCATCTCCCAATGTCGAACAAAAGTATTCGCCACAACAACGTCCTCACCTTGCGCTAAGCAGCGCTCCACTTGCTGTTGACACCACCGATGAGCTTGCTCGATTTTATCTGGCTGATAACAATAGTTGCCTTTCTCATTGATAAAATACATATCCGCTTCAAAATGTTTTGCATGTAGCGTCCTTGCTAAGGTGCTTTTGCCTGAGCCGGGTAATCCCCTGATCAAAGTTAAGGTTAGCGCCATGTGTATCCAACAGGTAAGTAAACGGATATCCAATAGTAACCAATTTCACAGCAAGATTCATTTTGCTATCGACATCTGGTTTTGATTGAGTTAAGTTCGGCAGTATAGACGTCCAAAAATAGCTTAGGGAGAAAGCTGTGCCGATTAAGATCCCCGACCAACTGCCTGCCGGTGATGTACTGCGTCATGAGAACATTTTCGTGATGTCAGAAACACGTGCCGCCACACAGGGCATCCGTCCACTGAAAGTTTTGATTTTGAATTTAATGCCGAAGAAAATCGAAACCGAGACTCAGTTTTTGCGCCTGTTATCCAATACTCCGCTGCAAGTGGATATTGAATTACTGAGAATTGATGAGCGCCCAAGTAAAAATACCCCCACTGAGCATTTGGAGAACTTTTACCGTCAATTTGAGATGGTAAAAAATCGCAACTTCGACGGACTCATCATCACTGGAGCGCCTTTGGGGTTGGTTCAATTTGAAGATGTGATTTATTGGGAACACTTAAAAAGCGTGATGGAATGGGCTAAAAATCACGTCACTTCCACACTCTACGTTTGCTGGGCAGCGCAAGCGGGGCTAAAACTGCTCTACAATCTGCCCAAACGAACTCGCAAAGAAAAATTATCGGGCGTTTATCATCATGAAATCCACCATCCCTTTCATCCGATATTACGCGGCTTTGACGACACCTTTTTAGCGCCCCATTCTCGTTATGCTGATTTCTCACCAGAATACTTAGCCGAACATACGAATTTAGATATTCTCGCCACCTCTGATGTGGCGGGTGTGTACTTAGCCTCAACCAAAGACAAACGTAACGTGTTTGTCACAGGTCACCCTGAGTACGACGCACATACACTGCATGGTGAATATATTCGAGATTTAGGTGAAGGGATGGAACCCGCAATCCCAGTCAACTACTACCCCAATGATAATCCAGATAATAAACCAGTCGCCAGTTGGCGAAGCCACGGTCACTTGCTGTTTGCAAACTGGTTAAACTACTGTGTTTACCAACAAACACCTTACGATCTTGAACACTTTAGCGAAGATAAATTTACCAAAGACGATTAGTGTTTCATGCCTGATCATCTCAGTAATGAGGTGTTCAGGTTTTCATCAAACATAGTGCATACTGACTCGCATTCTTCTCTCCTCTTTCTCCCTCGATCTTCTGATTTCCTTATCATGCGTCTAAGCCATTTAGGAGCTGCAGATAATGAAAAAAGTACTGATGATATTGATAATGTTCACGTTATCGGCCTGTGTCACCGTGAACGAAAAGGGTGAGCCTGAAGTAAAAGCGGATCCGGTTGAAATGGCCGAATCTCGCATTGCGCTCGGCCTAGGCTATTTAGAAAATGGCAACATGAGCAAAGCGCGTGAGAACCTAGAAAAAGCCACACAACATGCGCCGACTTACTATCGCTCGCAACTTGCGATGGCTCACTACTACCAAACTGTCGGTGAAACAGAGGCCGCACGTAAAACCTATCAAACCGCGCTTCGCGCCCATCCCAAAAACGGCAATATTCTCAATAACTACGGTACATTTTTGTGTAAGCAGGGCGAATATCAAAAAGCCGATCAATATTTTAACCGCGCCATTGCTCAACCCTATTATTACCTTGTCCCTGCAAGCTATGAGAACGCAGCCTTTTGCGCGTTAAAATCTGGCGATAAAGAACAAGCGCGCTACTATTTTGCAAAAACATTAGACCATGACCCTAATCGAGTTCGTTCATTGCTGCAATTAGCTAAATTGGAAATTGACGCTCAACAATACACGCAAGCTCGCATCCGCTTGATGCAATTTAATCAGCGCTACGGTAACCAAAAAACATCGCTTCAATTATTGGTAGAGTTAGAGAAAAAGGCAGGAAATAAAGCGTTAGAGAAAAAATATCAAGCGGCGCTCGATACCTTTTCCTAACATCGTATTACTAGGGTAAGGGTTATTTGATATTGGTGGGTCTACCGTCTTTGCCACCATTACGGTCACGATAGTGGATACGGCGAAGACGTCTGACTTTCTGAGCGCGCTGAATTTTTTGATATTCTCGATAGATAATACGAATAAAAAACCCAAGCCCAATCATCGCAAGCAAGGCAAACAGATAAGCGAAGGGCTGGCAGATCCAGTCAGGTTGGCAAGGTAAATAAAGGTCAAAGTCCATACCTTACTCCTTCTATTGCTATCTCAACTCACTGACCAATATAGTCAATCAACGAAGTCAGCCTAGCACTTTGCCGCTAACCATTGTTTGCGTTGGCTGTCATTTTGGAAACTCCATGCGATGAATCGACTCACTTTTTGCCCTTGTTGCATTTCAACAACCTTCACCACTGCAGCACCCACTTTATCTAACTGTTTTTGCATCCAACGTACATTCTCTTTTTTAGAGATCAATGTGGTGAACCACAGCACTTGCTGAGCGTAGTGTTGACTTTCAAAGGCCATGTTTTTAATAAAGGCAGCTTCACCACCGGGGCACCATAACTCAGCTTTTTGTCCACCAAAGTTGAGCGTAACCGCCTTACTTCTGTTAGCGTCTTGCCCCGCAATTTCTTGACCTTTTTTGACTCGATTACGCTGTAAATTTTTCAACTTACGTTCGCTGCCTTGCTGCGCCTGTAGTTGTGATGCATGAAAAGGCGGGTTGCACGTGGTGAGATCGTAACGCTCATTTTCTTGAATAATCTGCTTAAAAATGTGTTTTGCATCACTCTGCAAACGGCATTCAATACGCCCATTAAGTGAAGCATTGCCATTAACCACCAGATTGGCGGATTGGATAGAGATAGGATCAATATCGCTACCAACATAGCGCCAGCCGTACTCTGCCACGCCCACTATCGGATAAATACAGTTCGCTCCGACCCCAATATCAAGTGCTTGAACCTTTTCATGCTTGATTGCTGAGCACTCATCTAGCAGCAGATCGGCCACGCGATGGATATAATCAGCTCGACCGGGGATCGGCGGGCACAAATACCCAGCGGGAATATCCCAATGGGCCACATGATAATGATGTGCCAATAACGCTTTGTTGAGCATTTTCACCGCCATCGCATCGGAGAAATTGATGCTCGGCTCACCACTCGGGTTGCGAATAACAAAAGGCTTCAAAGAAGGCAGTGTATTAATCAGCGCGGGGAAATCGTATTGTCCTTGATGCTGATTACGAGGATGTAACCCCTGCTTTGCTTTTAACGCAGGTTTTTTATGGCTCGCTTCAGGTTGGCTTTTCTGCGGCTTCGCTTTGGCTGACATTACTGATCCTCTTTTAAATCGAGATACATCATAAATAATCGTGCATCAAACTCGAGCTGATGATAATTCGGTTCCATATGGCAACACAGTTGATAGAAAGCCTTGTTGTGCTCTTTCTCTTTGATGTGAGCCAGCTCATGTACCACTAGCATGCGCAACAGCGGCTCCGGTGCTTCTTTAAACATGCTCGCTATGCGGATCTCATTTTTAGATTTGATTTTCCCACCATGCACTTTGGCAACATAGCTGTGCAACCCTAGTGCGTTATTGATAATGTGGATTTTATTGTCGTACACCACTTTACTGATCGGCGCCGTTTTTTTCATGTATTGATTTTTGAGATCAATCGCGTAGTTAAACAACGCTTTTTCACTTTGAATCGAATGGCGCTGTGGGTAGCGTTGCTCAAACCAACTAACGAATTTACCGGCCGTGATCAACTGTTCAACTTGTGAAACGAGATGAGGTGGATAGTTTTGTATGTAACGAAAAGATGGATGCATAGCCCAGCAACTGACTCATAAAAAAGGCGCTAAGTGTAACTGAATCAAGCCTGCGTTTCATCTTTCCAATCACAAGGAGCAAGGCTTCGCATCCGAGAGAGTTGAAACTCAGCGCCTCGGTGGGTAAACTTGCCGCCCTTTATGTTCGGTTAATGAGTGAATTGGATGAAACGTATTGTGCTCTACGTCAAAGATAAATGCCCGCACTGTAAAGATGCTCAGCGCTATCTTGACGCCAAACAGATCCCCTACCGCTTATGTAACGCAAAAATGCAACGCGGCCGGAAGGAACTGGATGCGATCGGCGCGCGCAGTGTACCGGCTTTAAAAATTGGTGATCGGATTATGATTGGCTGGAACCCAAACAACTTTGAAAAAATCTATCAAAGTTAATCGAACGATACACATCGCCCCTTTCACACGTACTGTTTCACAAATTCAATAAAAGTACGGTCGGCATTAGACAAATAGCCCTCTTTGCGCCATGCGAGGGCTAAATCTAACCAGACTGGCGGTTCAAAAGGGAGCGCTCGTACATCCGGTTCATGCTCCGTCACAAGCTCTAACAACGCAGTCACTGCGTACTCATGTTTGACAATACTTAAAATCATTGGCAACAGATTGGTTTCAAAAGAGAAATGTGCGCTGAGCTTATGCTCTTTACACACTTTATCAATGAAGTCGCGGTGGAAATAACCGGGCTTAAACATTACCAATTCATGCTCAAAAAAGGTCTTAAAATCTATCGATTCTCGTTGTGCTAACTCATGTTCTTTCCCCACTACCGCCACCATTTGCGATGATAAGAGGGGATCAACCTCTAAATCCGGAGGAAGATCATGATTGAGGATCACGCCAATATCTAGCTCACCACTGAGCAACATTTTTCGAATCGACTGAGTTCCCGCTTCTATCACCGTCATTTTTAGCAAGGGAAAGTGACTTTTAAAAGCCATTACAATTTCTGGAAAGAAATAGGATCCCATCATGCTCGGCGCGCCGAGCCTCACTTCGCCTTTGACGAGCCCTTTAAGCTCATCCATCGCCAATTGTGCATCTTCAAGTTGCTGCAAAATACGAGTGGTGTGTTCATATAACACTTGCCCTTCATGGGTCAGCGTCACTTTTCGCTCATCTCTTTTTAGCAAAACAACCCCTAATTGCTGCTCAAATTTTTTAATCGAAATACTGAGTGCTGGCTGCGCAATGTGCAGTTGCTGGGCTGCTAAAGTAAAGCTGCCGCACTGAACCACAGCCGAAAAATGTTTTAGATGGCGAGTATCCATAGCGTTATGGTTCCACAAAATCAAACGAAGCGAGATTCGTCCAACGAGGTTGGGATATATTTTATATATCACGACGATATTTTTAATATATTTTATTAATCACCAAGCCACTGCTACTGTGATCACAGATACATAACGTAAGTGAAGCGTAATCATGATCGAAATTGGCAGTAAAGAATACCGAAAAGTCACTTGGGGGCTTGCGCTCGGCTCGTTCTTAGTCTTTTGTAATCTCTATCTTTTTCAGCCAATGTTGCCCTACCTTGCTACGCATTTTGCGGTTTCGGAAACTCAAATTAACTGGTTATTTGCCGCATCAACTCTCGCACTCTCCGTCAGTTTAGTCCCTTGGGCAATCAGCTCTGAATCCTTTGGCCGCCGCAAAGTGATGTTATTGGGGCTATTCATGATGCCCTTGATCGGCAGCTTGATGCTGATCAGCCAACAACTGTGGGTGCTGGTTTTAACTCGTGCACTAATGGGCGTCGCATTGGCCGCCTTTGCTTCGGTTGCCGTGGCTTACATGGCTGAGGAGCTTTCACCTCAAGCATTTAGCCAAGCGATTGGCGGTTATATTGCTGCGAATTCATTAGGTGGCATTAGCGGCCGAATTTTAGGCGGTATATTGACCGATGCCTTTGGCTGGCAACAAGCCGTGATTGTGATTGCCATACTTACTTTCGTATGCGCCATCACTGTGCTGTGGTTACTGCCCATTCAACGCAATTTCACGCCGCAACGAGGCTTGTTCTTTCACCACAACCGTGCGCTAGTAAAACATCTTTCTAACCGCACACTGTGGCTAGCGATGCTGATTGGTGGTACTAACTTCGCGCTGTTTGTTAATCTCTACTCAGTGATGGGCTTTCGGCTTGTCGCTGAACCCTACTCGCTACCGATTGGCTTAGCGTCGCTGATCTTCCTATGTTATTTGGCGGGAACACTCAGCTCGAAACTGACCGCCAACTGGACAAAACGCTACAATGCCATTTCGGGCATGATGTTGGGAGCCTTACTCAGTTTGTCGGGGATGTGGCTAGCCTTGATTGAATCGATCCCGTTTATGCTGATCGGTTTAATGTTGATCAGTTTCGGCGCCTTTTTTACCCATACGCTCGCCTACTCATGGGTGAGCCAAAAGGCCAGCAGCGCAAAAGCAACCGCGACTGCTCTGTATTTGGTTCATTACTATGTAGGTGGCAGCCTCGGCGGGTTTTTCCTACTCTATTGCTGGCAAAATGGCGGTTGGCCGGTGGTGGTTTCGGGTGGAATGGTGTTGTATGTGGCGATGTTTTTTCTCTGTTGGAAATTGCGCCATGATGACCGCGCCCTTGCGCACCGCAAACCGCTGCATGAATTGATCAAGTAGTGTTATCCACTCACTTTATCAAAAGACTCATGTTATGCTTGCGCCAAATTGACTGTTTTAATAAGCACTATGAGCGTAACTATAAATAAAACCGCCATCACAACTGAAGTCGAACAGTGGCTTAACGATGTGGTGATTGGCTTAAATCTCTGCCCTTTCGCCGCAAAACCACAACGTAACCAGCAGATCAAAATTTTCGTCAGTGAAGCCGATACTGAAGAACAATTGCTGCAAGATATTTTGCAACAATTGCTAGAGTTAGAAGGCAGCTCGGCACAGTCTCTTGAGACCACCTTAGTGGTGGTGCCAAACATGCTCGAAGATTTTTTTGAGTACAACTTTTTTATCGATTGGGTCGAAGCATTAATTACGCAACAAGATTGGCAAGGCATCTTCCAAGTCGCTACCTTTCACCCTCACTACTGTTTTGGCGGCACACGCCCCGAAGATGACGAAAACCTAACTAACCGTTCGCCGTACCCGATTTTCCATCTTATTCGCGAAGAGAGCATGGAAAAAGTACTCAAGCACTACCCTAACCCAGAAGCGATTCCCGATACCAATATCGCTCGTGTTAGTGCTCTAAGTGACCAAGAACGCCGCCAACTGTTTCCTTATTTGTTTCTCAATAAGTAACCCTGTTCTTTGACCAAACTGATGGCATGGGTCGCAGCTTTGCCATCAGTTTGTTACTATCCATTTTCTTACTGTCAGTTTATTACTATCAATTTGTTACTACGCGTCACAATCCCTGTTAACCAAACCAATGGACCGAGATAATGCATTTATCCAAGCTTACTCAAGAGATTTACGATCATCTTTACCGCGATATTACCGAGTTTCGTAGCACCTTTGATCTCCCCGTTGCTGATGCCAGCAGCTTAAACGATAAAGCTGACACGTTGCATACTTCGCTCGCGATTGAAGAGTTGACTGAACTTGCTGAAGCTGACAATAAAACGGAACAAGCGGATGCGATCATCGATACTGTGTACGTTTTGATGGGTCGTTTAGTCCACCTAGGACATAGCCAAGTGAGTGACAACTTAGCGATCAGCTATTTGATTGATCTTCTGCTCAATGTTGCCGTGAATCGTGGCATCGAATTTATTCCATGCTGGGATGAAGTACACAGCTCGAACATGAGTAAAGTGTGTCGCAATGAAAAAGAGTATGCCGATACCCAAGCCTACTATGCTGAACAAGGTATTGAGCTGATGGCCGTACAAAAAGGCGACTACATTATTGCTAAATGTGCACAAGATTTTGTCTCTGAAGGCAAAACGATTCGCCAAGGTAAAGTGCTTAAATCAGTCTATTACCGTCCTGCTGACCTTGCTTCATTGACGCAATAACCTTGCAAAGACTCATATAAAAAAAACCACCTTGTGGGAGCAAGGTGGTTAAGAGACTTATAAAAAGCCTAACAAGAACGAGAATGTATCGATTCTATTAATGCGATTGGCGTGCCAACTTTCACATAAAACCTAACTATTTGTTTTTAATAGACTTACTATTTTTATCATTCTATCTTCAGCACATTAATGCGCTAAAAGTGTGCTGACTGCACGACAGTTGTGCTTTTAATCAAAGATAAGGTAAGGCTTTCCTTCAACAACAACCTGCTTCACCTGAGTCTGAAACGCTGCACTTAACGCTTGGCTCTCTAATACTTGTTCAACCGAGCCGGAACTTTGCAATACGCCATCTTGCAGTAACAGAGCGCGATCGGCATGGCGCAATGTTCGATTGAGATCGTGATTGGCCATCACTACCGCTATCCCTTGCTGTGCAACCTCTTCAATCAAACGATAAAGCAACCCTTCTTGAGCAATATCAAGAGGCGCCGCAGGTTCATCTAATATCAATAACTGCGCGTAAGGGTTTAAGGTTGGCCAAATTTGCAAGCAAATACCGGCCAAGCGGACACGTTGCCATTCGCCGCCTGACAGTTGGTGAATGGATCGATGCAATTTGTCTTGAATATTCAATCGTTGAGTGAGATGAACCACGGCTTGATTAACAACCTGAGAATGTAAATCGGCGCAACTGGGGATCGCTAAGGCAAGATATTGATAAACATCGACATTAAAAACAGGCTTGTCGTTTTGCGACAGATAAGCTCGGTGCAGTGACAGCGCCTCTAACGATGCGCTTGAAAGCTGAAGATCACCAATGTAGACCTCACCTTGGCTCTCTGTCACGCCAGCTAACGCCGACAGTAAAGTGCTTTTTCCGCTGCCATTAGGCCCAATAACATGCAGCACCTCTCCCGCTTGGCAGGTAAAAGAGAGTGGTAATAAGCGTGATGAAACCTGCAGGCTATTAACGTGAATCATGGTTTTTCAACAACATCCAAATAAAAATCGGCGCACCAATGGTGGTAGTGACGACACCAAGTGGAAGCTCAGCAGCATTAAGCGCCGTTCTGGCAACGGTATCCGCGCAAACCAGTAAGAGTGCGCCGAACAGAGCCGACATAGGTAAAAGGTAGCGGTTTTCAGAACCAAACGCCAAGCGCAATAAATGCGGAACAACCAACCCAACAAAACTGATCACACCGCCCAATGCCACCGCAGCTCCTACCAGCAGCGACACGGAAAAAATCAATTTCCAACGTAGTCGATGCACATCCACACCTAACTGCTTTGCATGAGTTTCGCCCAACATCAGTTTGTCTAACGTTTTTCCTTGCAGAGCAAGCCAGATGATCACCGGAAGCGCAGCTAATGAAAGCGTATGTTGATACCAGCTTGCACCACCAATACTGCCCATCAACCAGTAAACCAGTTGCCTTAAACTGAGATCATTACTGAAATAAAACGCCCATGTCACCACAGCACCAGATAAAATACCCAGCGCCACACCGACCAACAGTAAGCGAGTTGTACTTAAACGCATCGCTTTAGCCATGCTGACCAGTAAAAGAGTAAACACCATCGCACCGACTACGGCACAAAGCATGAAAATTTCAGGGGAGGCCAAGGCAGGGAAGAAAAACAGCACCACTACCATCGCCACACTGGCGCCACCGGAAATACCAAGCACGCCCGGCTCTGCCAAAACATTCCCTAATAACACTTGCAGCGCAGCGCCTGATACGGCTAGTGAAGCACCGATGATGACGGCAGAGAGCAGACGAGGAGCACGAAGTTCAGTCACTAACTGCCATTCCAGTGGTGACCAAGCGTGAAATGGGCTGATAAAGAGCTCACCCACCATCAAATAAAACGCACTCATCGTAATCAACAATGCCAGCATAGCGTAGAGGGCGTAATGCCAGCGACGCTGTTTTTTTAAGAGTAACTGATTGAACGTCATGCGCTTATATGTAAGTAAGAGAAACAATAATGGCCTAACCTTACCGTTAAGCCATTTAAATAGAAAGTGATATACCAAAGCAATCGCCTGTTAACCTTGTCAACAGGCCAAAAGGTTAACAAGCCAAAAGTACCATCGGTTAATCGTATACCAATTGATCGTCTTCATAGCGTGTCGCCACTTTGCACACCATTAACGCGGCGCGCTGGCCTAATGCCACTTTTCGGTTAGGAAATACGATCGCTTCATCTTCATTTTTCGCCATGAGTGGCTTTTCACCATCATGACCAAATACCTCACCATGTTTAAACGCAGTAAAGTTTTCGACGTTATCATCAAACATGAAATCAAAATCGTCATGCAAACGGACGATGGTACGGCTGACACGATAAATAGTTGGCTTTCTTGGCAAGTGTTCAGGTGTCGCATTGGCTACCAAATCGCGCATGGCTAAGTCAAACGCGACTAATCGCTCTAGGTTGTTTTGACCAAGAGGTGCGACTTGCCCCAGCTCAAGCGTTAAAGCTTGCGCGGCAAAATTCTCTGCACTGTACCAACTGAAGGTACTCGAGGGTGAATTTGAAAGCAGCACCGCTTCGATATGCGCACTTTCAATTAATGCCATCAGTGCACGGCTGCGGACAGGATGCCGAGATTTAGGACTGACGGCAAACGAATAATGTTTGGAGTGACGAATCGCACAGTGCAAATCAAGATGCCACCGATTTTGCTCAGCGGTGTGTTCGAAAAAGTCTTTCACTGTCTGTTTGAGATGCTGCGCAATCTCTCTTTCTAGGGAGGCATTGCCCTTTTTATCATCAAATAAACGGTTCAAATTTTCTTGCACGAAACGGGTATGTTGATTCGTCGCCTGAGGATGAGCCACAATAAATAAGCAGCGGTGTTGGACCGCTTGAAAACCTGACTGAATATCATCCACCAGCTTATTGACTAATTCCATTGGCGCAGTTTCGTCACCATGAATACCGCAAGAAATAATGATGTGCTTACTCTCATCGTTGAGATGAGCGGGGATCACTTCGAGCACTCCACGCGAGAGCACTTTAAGCGTAATACCAGCTGCCGTTTTGATTTCGCCAGTGACCATTTCTTGGTCTAAATCCAAACTATCAAATAGGAAAGATTGGCGGAAAAGGGACTTCGTCATGCGTTACTCCTTTATTGCACAGCGGTATGTTAATGAATTGTAGAAGCAATTTATGTTGAGGCGATCCCACTTATCAAGATGGATAAGGGTAAACTTAACTCATCAACGATCGTCTCAATGCCTTATACAAAAATACGCTTAACCAGAGGTTCGGCGTTAATTGCCGGGAATTCTACCATTAAATCTGATAGTTACTCCATACTCTACTGCATGCTCACCCGGTGCTAAATTTGAATTCCGATGCTCTTCACACTCACATTCTTAGCGTTATCTTTTCCTATTTGGATATGAATTAATGATTGATAGTCGATATTCAACACACTATACCAATGGCGGTTTTGCCAATCAGTGCCTAGAACATTGGCAAGTATCATTCTGATTGTTCCACCATGAGCGATGATTAAAGTGTCTTGCTTAATCCCTTTAATCTGAGCCTCCCAAGCACGAGTTACACGCTGATGAAAATCGGCCAAGTTTTCTGCATTCGGTAGTTGATGTTGGGCCGGATTGGTCCACAAAGTTTCCACTACTGGCCACATCGATTGCAGTTCATCAAAGGCCACGCCATCGACATCACCAAAATCCATTTCTTGGAAATCAGGCTCAATTTGGTAATCCAATTTCGGCTGCTGTAAAACCAGTTGCTGCGCTAAATCATGGCAACGGCGTAGCGGCGAAGTAATGATGTTTGAGAAGGAGTAAGGGGATCTCAGTAAAGTGTGAGCGATCTGCTCTTGCCGATGCGCTTCAACGAGCACATCTGTTTTACCATTGAGCGCAGGCCGACCGACGGTTTTACCGTGGCGCATCAAATAGAGATTGATCATTGTGAGCCTTTTAAAGCGATGTCGTTTAGAGCAGTGTCTTTTAAAACGATGTCTTTTAAAACAATCGGTAAGCCCGCCGCAATAAAGCTCACTCGGGTTGCTAACTTGGCTAGCGCTTGGTTAAGCCAGCCCGCGTTATCGACAAATAAGCGCGAAACCTCCCCCAGTGGGATCACGCCAAGGCCCACTTCGTTAGCGACGATAACCAAAGTGGCGGGCGTTTGCTCAACGGCAAAACAGAGTTGCTCGACTCGCTTTTTTATCTCCGCTTCGTGAGCTTGCTGGCCATGGTTATAGATAACGTTATTCAGCCACAGCGTTAAGCAGTCCACCAATACCACATCATGTGCTGAAAAAGTGGCAATTAACTCAGGCAGTTGTTCAGGGCATTCGTGCTCTTGCCATTCCGACGTTCTTTGCTGCTGATGGTGAGCAATCCTTGCCTGCATTTCATCATCAAACGCAATCGCGGTGGCAACATAGTTAAGCTGAGCCTGCGGCAGCCGCATTAACAGCGCTTGGTGTTCTTGCTTTGCGGCCTGTTCAGCGAAACAAGACTTACCGCTACGCGCACCACCCAAAATCAAATGCACCATTATTCAATCAGTCCCATGCTCAAATAACCCAACCCAGCGAATACAATAAGCAGCAGATAGATCAGCAGTTCCATAATCTGTTGTGCAGCGCCAAGGCAATCTCCAGTGAAGCCACCAATACGCGCCATCAACCAAGCTTTGAAGAAAATACGAAAAACTACAGCAACCAATACCAAACTTAAGCTTACCTGCCAACCAAACCATAACGCAGGCGCTAAGCCGCACAGCAGTAGAAAAATGAGCTCTGGAAGGGTTTGTTTATTGGCTAGCGGCTTACTTTTGCTGCTATCGAGATCGCTCACATACGGCATGTCGAAAATCAACGATGCCGCTATCGCACGGCTAAAACTGTAGCCTAGCACCCACACCATCAATACGTTGCCATAACCAAGTAGCGCCTCTAAAAAGAGAAACTTACACAGTAGCGCCATCACTAAACTGGCCGCACCATAAGTGCCAATGCGGCTATCTTTCATGATGCTCAAACGGCGCTCAGCCGTCATTCCTCCGCCAATACCGTCCGCCATATCGGTTAAGCCATCTTCATGAAACGCCCCTGTTAATAGCAAACTGGCCACCATCGTCAGTGCGATGCTTACCTCGTTCGGTAGAATCAGGATCAGCACACTGTAGATGGCACCGCAGATCGCGCCGAGTAATAGACCAACCAAGGAAAAATAGCGCCCAGATCGGTTCATTCGTTCACTGCAATAGGGCGTATTGTTAGGAATAGGAAGGCGCGAGAAAAAACTCAACGCCAACCAGAACAGCTCTAATTGATAAGCGAAAACGCGCAGCATTACACTATCACTCCTGCGTCGGCAAAACTGGCCATGGTGTTGTAGAACTCGGCGGCCGCTTTGACCAAAGGTACGGCTAATACAGCACCCGTTCCCTCACCCAACCTCAACCCTAAATTAAGCAGTGGTGTCGCGTTTAACTGTTCAAGTACGCGTTGATGGCCCGATTCATGGGACTGATGAGCAAAAACCATCAACTCGCGGCAATCCGGTTCAATAAGTGTGGCCACATACGCGGCTACCGTGACGATAAATCCATCCACCAGAATCGGCGTTTGCTGCTGGTAAGCGCCTAAAAATGCTCCGACCATTTGCACAATTTCAAAGCCGCCTACTTCCGCAAGGACCGTTTCTGGATCCAAACCACGGCAGCGTGTTACGCCTTGCTTCACCAGCTGTACTTTTTTCTGATATTGCTGTGTTGAAATGCCAGTGCCGTAACCAACGCACTGTTCAACAGAATGTTCAGAAAGTGCCGCTAATATCGCAGAAGCGCTGCTGGTATTACCAATGCCCATTTCACCAAACATCACTATATTGGACCCCGCACGGATGACCTGCTGCACGGCCTGATTGCCTAGCAATAGCCCTTGTTTCACTTGATCTACAGACATCGCCGCTTGACGAGCAAAGTTCTCCGTTCGGCTACCTAAGCGCTGCACAAAAAAGTGCGGATTGTCGCTTTCTACAGGGAGTAAAATCCCGCAATCTATTACTTTCATCTCGACTTGATTGCTGCGACAAAAACAGTTGATGGCCGCACCACCCGCCAGAAAGTTAAGCACCATTTGCTGAGTCACCGCGCTTGGCGCAATGCTAATCCCTTCATCTGCAATGCCGTGATCGCCAGCAAAGACCAGTACGGTAGGCTTATGAATGGTGATCTGCTGAGTGGGCTGAGGCTGATTTTGACTTTGGATTAAGGCGAGCTGGTGTGCTAATGACTCAAGTTGGCCCAGCGCTCCCAACGGTTTGGTTTTTTGATCGATTCTTTGTTGTATCGCTTGGCTATGATCTTGTTTTAACATTGCTTCTGGGCTCTTCCATGAAAAGAGAAGAGTTTACTCGTATTCGCTAGTATCGGCTAGGTTTTGCCTATTTGAGCCTAAAAAAACACCCCCTGTTTTCTACAAAATCAGGAGGCGTTTTCAGGTTTATATGGGCGCAATTGTCAAACAGACACGCCCACAAAGGCTGGTTTTAACCCATGAAAGACATGATTACGACAAGCTAAACTTCCCGGTATTCACATCCGACCATGCGGCCATAATCGCTTGCTGAGGCTGAGAAGCTAATCCATCCATAAAGTTGCTTTCTCCCACCTTAGGCGCGAAGGAACTCATCGCTTGAATGAGGTTGTCTAACGCATTATCAGTCAAGCAGGTATATTCCTGATCGCCTTGAGCGTCTTTTTCACCTAAACCGATAATAAGTTTGGCTCGATTATTTGCAAAATAATCATTGAAAGTAACACAACCTAACGCATCAAATAGCGTTTGATCGGAAGAGGTATCAGTATGGCGTGCCATAGAGATTTTCAGATCGTAACCACTACGCTCAAACCATAAACGGTTCCAATCAATACCGTTGAAGATGATGTTTTCACCTTGGCGAATATCTTCAACCACGTTATCGATCACCTCACCACTGACCACAAAACTGTCTACGCCAGCACCGCCTTTGAACGTATTTTGGTAACCCCCAAGCACCATGACATCGCTACCTTCACCACCGTTTAATGTGCTGAATTTTGAGATGGCGGCGGCAATTAAGTAATCCTCGCCCTCGCCAGCATTAATCGAAGCATGGTAACCCATCAGTTTGACTTCATCGTTTCCTTGGCCAGCATCAATTCGGTTGTGATTGCCAAAGACTCTCGCAAAGTCATTGCCTGCACCAAGATCAAGTTGGTTGTTATTACCGATGGTTACAGCAAAGTCTTGATCGTCTCCCATGTCCACACGGTTGAAGTTACCTGAAGTGACCGCATAGTCATTACCTGACCCCATGGTGATCTCACCACCTTCGCCAAAGACAAAGGATTGATCATCACCCGCGCCCATAAAGACGTGGTTAATGCGTCCGGCCACAACTGCCGTATCATTACCATCACCGCCGAACATCATGTTCTCGCGACCCATTAAAACGCCCATATCGTGGCCTTCACCGCCGGTGAAAATATTGGAGACTCCCGTTGCGTAGAACACATCGTCTCCACGTCCTCCCCAGAAGTTATTATTGTCGCCTAGATAAGCGCCGAGATCTTTACCGTCACCACCCCAGTTGAAGTTGTAATTACCCAGAGAAACGTTCATATCGCCATCCCCTTGCAAATGCCCACTGTTACGAAGGAAATCAAACGTTTTATCCTTCATATTGAGCAAATCGGCGGTGAGATTCTGCTTCAGATTACTGACCAATGATGCCATCTCTGCCTGCTTATCTTTGCTAAACATGGTGGCAAATAAATTGGGCAAATTGAGCGCATTAAAACCAAATGCGCGCTCTGGTTTGGTTTCTTCAACAGTGGCTGATACGTTTTCCGTTGCCGCAGGCGCGCCATTGAGAGTCACTTGCGCTGTATCGTTTTCCTCTGGTGCTTTCTCTTTCAGTCCATGACTTTCAGCAAAGGATTGAAGACCATCAGCACCCATATCGATTCCCGCTTTGAGGCTATCTAGCAATTTTTCTGGGTCAGTAAATGCGCTGAGCTGCTCACCACCAAACTCGCCAATCACTTCTAGCATCTCTTTTAAAATGGCAACGCCATCTACCGCTTCATCAGTACGAGAGACTATTTTGCCATCAGCGGTGTAATTGACACCGAAGATATCACCTAAAGTCGTCTCTGCACCGACCTCAGCAAATTTACCCAGCAGCTTATTCTTAAGCTGACGAGGCAAGTCTTGCGGATTATAGGTAAAGGTCGTTTGAGCCATTCCCGTTGCTGAGAATTGCTGGGTTAACAGGCCAAACAATGAACCGAGATTGGTATCCAAAATCGCTTGGATGTTGTCTCCGAACATAAAGTTCCAGTTGCCCGTGGTGACCTGAATATCGGCTCCTTGACCACCGACCGCGAAGTTAAAGGCCAACTTCTCGTTCATTTGACGGAACTTATCCGCACGGCTCATCTTGCCAGTATCATTATTACTATTGCCACTTAGCCACTGGTTGTACTTTTTATTCAACGTTGCTTCAGCGTCAGACTTCAAGCCGCGGCTGCTGCGCTCATTCTGAGAGTCCAAATCAACCAAACTGGTGTAGTCAACACTGCTGGTTTGATCGAGACCAGACATCTCTTTGACAAATTTTTTCGCACCAGAGAGTGTCCACTGCTGTTCTTGAGCCGCTAACCAATCGGCACCCTTTCCTGATTGTGCGATGCTTTGTAATACTCCTGAAATACGTGATGCACCATCAAATGGATTGACCAGTGGCGGTGTCGGGATCGACTTATCCATCATCACAATCAGATCATTACTTCGACCTTTGTTGAAGCTCACGTTTCGATTACCGATGAACATTTGTGCACCTTCTAGTGCCTGATAACCACCAATATCGAAGCTGTGCTTGCTCTCACCATTGCCAATGTGAACCATGACGTTATTGTCACCAAAGGCCAGCGACTTAAAGCCACCCGTGCCGACTTTAATGCCCACGTTCGATGTGCCCCAGTTCACTGCCGTAAACTCACCATCACCCACATTGACTTGAATGTTACCTGAGTAGCTGAGTTTATTGTTTGCAGAAGAAGATGAGGTTTCTGTCTCCGCTTTGCGTTTTTCTGGCGCATCAAACACATCATTGTTGTCACCGATTGCACCACGCGCTGGCTCGTCAACGTCGCTGACACCAATACGAGAGAGATCGATGTCGCCTTCCGCAATACCGTTGCGAATACGTTCATCCTTGGCAACAACTTCACCTTGCTCGTCCCAGCTTAGCGACACTTTGTTGTTTTCTGCTTTTTGGACCCAATCGCCATTCGCGTCCTTGGTATGTTTACGCCCTGCCTCGTCTACGGCCAGTTCAGAACTGCGTACAGAGACATCGACACGAAGACCATTCGCATCCATCGCGTTAATAAACTGATGACCAAAGCCTTTTTGCTTATCGTCACTCACCAAAGAACAACCAACAATACTGATATGATCAGGCTTATTGTTGATGTTTTCCGCTTGATTAAACGACTGTTGGAACTTGGCCAATTTCACTGCCAGCTCATCAGCACTGTAGCCACTTAAACGCGTGTTGTTACTTTCTGAGTCATCTCGGCCATGACCTACTAACTGCCAACGTAGCTTTCCATCCAGCTTTGACGGATCGCCATACACCACGCGATAGTTGCCGTCTGAATCGATCTGCACCACCACACTGCTTTCTGGGTGCTTACCCGCAAGGTTCGCAGCGGCTTTTGCAACGACATCATCGTTCTCCATTTGCACGATGATTTGACCATCAAAACGGCTTTCACCGCCGTCCGCTGTCGGAGTCACAACAACATGTTCCCAGTCATTCACATTTTGGTTGTGAAGTATCTTTCCACCAGCCAATGCTTCTTTCGTATCATCTACAGCTTTTGCATTGCCATCGACATCTAAAGCACCGGGCTTTTTAATCGGTGTAGCGTCAAACACAGGTAAATCGAGGATCCCCTGCATGGTGGTCTTATCACCAAAGGTTGGCTTGTAGCTTGCTAACGTGTTGCCATCCATTACCACCACGCGGTTGAAGATTGCTTCACCTGCGTCGTTTTTACCCAGCTTATAGCTTTGAGCCATGTTCAGATCGGACTTGCCGAAGAAACGCGTTAGGTAGTCGCCAAACTTCTCTGCTGATGAGAACTCAACAATACCAGCATTTGGATCGTAGAAGCCGTAAACACGATCGTCGCCTGAGCCTTTTGCCCAAGCTGCCATCGCATGCCCCGGAGCATCAAGTTCCAACAACACAGGTTTGCCGTTAGCCGATGCATCAGTGATTTTCTCAACCACACCGTTTACGGTCAGCGCTTGCTTCCCTTCCAGCTTTTCCTGCCACACTTTCATCGACGTATCATGCATTGGGTTCTTCGCATGAATGGCCGCTAAGCTGCTGAGCAACTTGCTTGCATTGGCTTTTTCACTGTCTGAGTAAAGGGTTGGATTGCTCAGCACCGCTGCCGCAGAGTACATCTTCTCCAGCAGTTGTCTTGCCACGCCAACTTGACCATCGTTTTCCAGCTGTTTCGCAACCAAAACGAGTTTAGAAAGTGGATCACAACGTCCACCAAAACCGTCATTCGATAGGTTCAACAGCATTAACTGTGGCGCGAGCTGTTCAGTCGCTTTCGCATCCACCACGCCAGCAGAAGCAATCTCACGGAACAATCGGTTGTACTTCTCAGACTTGTTCTGGAACGTCACTTTCAGTGCACGACTTTCGATTTCCCAAGCAAGCGCACCTTTTTGCTCTGCGCTCCAGTTGCCTTTAACAAACAGATCCACCAGTTGCTTGATGCTCATATCTGAGCGGAAGCCGTCAACGATCTCCTTCGCATGGTCGTTTTTGTAACCATTTAGGAAATCTTTAGTGGTACGAATGTCTTTCGATTTACCCGGTACGCTCGTATCAGGTTTCAGCGCGTCGCCATAGCGTTTAAAGTCTTTCTCTAGCCCTTTCAGCACTTCGCCCGCTTCTACCGCTGCTTGCTCTGCATTAAACAGACCGGAGACAATTTGATCCGCGTACTGCCCCATCAAGCGGTTGCTCGCTTCGAGGCCATAGAAGGTTTGTTCACCCGTGACGTTGTAGCCAGCAATCGCGAGTTTAGCTCGTAGCTTCTCGCCTTCTTCGCCTAAACCTTCGTTGTCCGTTAGCAGCAGAATCGGCGTCTCTTTTGGCAAGCCTTTTAGGTTCTTCTCCACTGAGAACTGACCGTTAACCGCTTTCGCGATAGCCCCTACAATGCCCGCTGGATTCGCCACTTCATGAGCGGTGATGGCTTTGGTCATGCTTGGCATAGGACGGTCAAGCAATAAGCCAGACACCGCTTGGCCATTTTGCGCGGCATAACGTGCTAAATCTGCGGCAATTGGACCACCCATTGAGTAGCCGTGAATGATGATGTTGCTTGGGTCAATACCCTTGTCATTCACTAGGTAGTTGAACATGGTGCGAGCATCTTGGTACAAGCCTTTTTCGCTTGGTCCGCCGTCGCTTTCACCATAGCCACGCAGGTTGACTGCGAGCATGTCGATACCTTGTTTCTGGTAGTGGCTGCGAATCGCACTCGCTTGTTCTTCAGAAGAAGAACCAGAACCGTGCAGGAACAACACGACTTTACCGCTGGTCGCGCTCGTTTCAGTGTCGCTTGATACAGCTCCCTGATGATAGTACCCCGTTAGACGGCCCGATTCCCCTTTCAAGGTGACTTTCTGCGATTCACCTTGTTCTACCGCATGGTCAAGTAGGGTTTGCGTGATTTCGCCAATCTTACGGCGAGCTTCTTTATCGCCATACAACTCGTTATTGAGGAAGCGAGTCAATGGGCTCAGAGATTCTTTATCGCGCGGTGGCGTACCATCATTTTCGATGGCGACGGTTTCTTTCTGCTTCTCGTTGCCTGATAGAGCATCAAGGACATCGCTTACTTGATGACTTTGCTTCTTAGCCACGATTTCTAACTGGGCCTCTTGTAACGCTTGACCAAAGTTAAATAGCTCTGTCGGCGTCCAAACACCAAACTTAGGCAGCCATGTGTGACCAATGAGTTTATCTGCCCCACCCGCTTTCAACACTTTAGCGACCGTGCTAGAGCAGTTTTTGGTGAGCAGTTGATAACGCGCATCCGGGTCGTTACTTAGACGATGCCATTCTGCCTGCATTGCCGCAGTATTAAGCCCTTCTAAGTTAATGCGGAATACACGGCCTTCATCCGCTTGGCTGGCCTTAAAGGCTTCGATTTCTTCCAGCGCTCTTTCAGCAAACTGACGAACCACATTATCGATGCGTTTTTCCACCAGGGCAGGATCGCCACTCGCTTTAGCTTGTTTCTGTAGCTCTTCGGCAAAACGGTTTGCTACATCCATCATGTCGTAACTGGTGTCATTCCACTGTTCAACGAATGGTTGGAATACATGTGCTGGAATGCCTGTCGTTTCAAGTATATCCGGCTTGCCCAGTAGCACACTCGCGTAACCTTCAGAAACGTCTTTGTACGAGGCATCAATACCTTTAGCGGCATTGAGTTTTTCGATAAAACGTTTCAGCTTAGTTTCGCCATCATTCAAACCAAAACGGTCGTTTTCTTCCGATGCCATATCATGCTCAAGTGTGTCATTTTGATGAGCTGGTTGGCTAAAGTCGCTCCAACG
This sequence comes from Vibrio anguillarum, assembly GCF_001989995.2. GTDB lineage: Bacteria > Pseudomonadota > Gammaproteobacteria > Enterobacterales > Vibrionaceae > Vibrio > Vibrio anguillarum. Next base: position 41,178 of record NZ_JAHGUP010000008.1, on the reverse strand, counting down.
CAATTTAAGATCAGGCTGATCTTCTGTTGCAACGTTGAAGATATTACGGATATTGGATGACTTGCTACCTAGTGGCCACCAACTCACATAATTCTGCTTGTTGAAATCAGCCGCGGCTTGACCTTCAAGCTGCGTGCGACCTTGGCCAATTTGCAATGCGGCGTGACCTAGTGTGCTGTGATCACTCGGCTTCCAGATGTACATGGTCGCGCTCACTGGCGACATGTGCTGTTCAATCGCTTGGTGTACTTTGTTTAACCCAGCGATATCAATACCTTTACCATCTTTTGCAAGATCGTTTGCAGAAAGCCCTGCGAAGATAGTATCGGCAACAACTTGACCATATTCATGACTTACGGCTGCTTTTACTTTTTCAAGTACAGCATCGCTACCGCCTAGCTGATCGATATTGGCAAGATTGCCTTTGCCCTTAGTGACGAAATCGCCGTTTCCGTCGAGATACAGATGTTTGCTCTCTTTCAAGTTGGCGTTATCAAGCTGGTCATACAGACGGCTAAAGCTATCGTGAGTTTTGATGCTTTGCTCTGCGACAGAAAGAACCGAAACTTCCTCTAAACGCACATTCACTTGGTTTAACAGTGAACTCATAGCCTCAACGCGGCCAGAATCGGGGTGACCGAGTACATAACCTTCAATCTGTTTACGTAGGTTGAGCAGTTTTTCCACAGATTCCAGTTCATAGTCTGCGTGTTCAATCGTACTCGCATGGTACTCAGTCAGAGCGTCGATCACTTGTTGGTAACTTTCACCACGGATCTTCCCTGTAACACTGGCAGCATCGAGTAATTCGGTGACAGACATCAATTCTGCTTTGGTGTTGTACTTCCAAGCACCCTCTTCTTTTTGTGCTAAAATTCGCGTGCGGCCATCGTGATGCGAGAGCACCTTGTTATCCACTAAGAACAGCTCATCTGGCATCTGCTCGAAGTTGTCAAAGTTTGCCAAGATAAAGCGCTCAATGGATTTTTGTTGAGCTGCATCTTCTGGGTTATCAAGCAGAATGGTCTTGCTCTTTCCATCGGTTCCCGGCCAGGAGCGAACTTCAAAACCTTCTTCGCCTTCTTGCACTAATAGATTTCGTTCGGCACGAAGTGAGTAGAATGGCAGAGAATCACGTAACATGTTGTCGATGGCGTTACCACCCAATGCTATATCACTGGATGCCTCACCAAGACCTTCAAGATTCACCCCAGAAATGCGAATCTCTTTTCGAACCACATCCTGAGACGCAGTGGTTGGCACAACAATGCTGTCGCCGTTTGTCTCTGTGAACATCGAAGTGACAGAACTACCCGTATTTTTCGCTCGAATTCCTGCGTTAATTTGCAGACGGTTGACTGCATTGGTCGCACCTTCTAAGGCTTCTAGCTCTTGCTCGCTCAAGCCTTCGCTAAAGCGGCCATCAGCGTTTGCCTGACTGTCAGCGTTGATATGGCCCGCAGCACCAGCGGCTTCGACGCTATGTGCTTGACCCGCAAGGCCGCTGCCCGCAACACCTTGACGATCAGGGCGATCGCTTTCGTTTTGCTTAGCCCCTTTCGCATCATTCTGCACTTGGTTGGCTTTATTTTCCGCGTTCATCGCATCGCGATCACCACGCGATTGCGCATCGTTTGCGGCACTGTGTGCGTCAGATTCGGCTTGTTTCGCATCGTTGCCTTTTGCTAAAGCATCATCTTTACGTTTTTCAGCATCAGTTCTAGCATCATCAATGTCTTGCTCTGCACCCGCCAGGTTTTGCTCACCTTTTGCGACGCCCGCTTCCGATTGTTCAACCGAATCTTTGACTTTGTTTTGATTGTCCGCGTGCGTCTGTTTCGCGGCAGCAATCTGCTCACCAGAAACCTGTTTTGCGTTGTCCAATTGGGTTTGAACACCATCAAGCAAGCCACCGGCAAAATTGTTACGCCATTGGTCGCCCGACTCGCCAGTATGCGTTGCTTGGCTATCAAGCACATCAAGACCTTGCGCCAGTTTTGTCAACTCAGCCGTGATAGCTTCTGATTCTTCTTGCACCGCATCACGTTGAGCTTGACCGTTATTTCCTAACGCTTGTTGGTCGGTAGATTCCAGTTGGCTTTGCGAACCTGCGACGGCATCGAGCTGTTTCTGCTTTTCTTGTTCTAGACGCTGGCGATCCGCTTCTGCGCGCTCTTTGTCTGATAGGGCATTCTGCGACGCTTGATTTTGCGTTGCATGCTCACTCACCGCATTAGTTTGCTGTGGCGTTTCTGATTTCGCAACTACGTTATCTAAGATATAGCCCAACCCATCATTATGGCCTGTTCCTTTGAATTCGATACGGTTGCTGCCGGCATGTGCGGTCAGTTTTAAGGTTTTTTGCTGCCAAGCAGAGGCGTCACCAGACGATGGGAAGACGACTTCGCCGTTCCAAAGAACTTCAATGCCTTCGTTATTCGATAGACCTGCACGTTTTGCAAAATCAAAGCTCACAGCAATGACTTCGCCTTCCGTAAGATCGGTCAGATCTTGATAGAGACTGGTGTTGGTGTAGGTATCCAGTTCCGTCACACGTGCGCCGTGCCCTTCACCATTCACGCCATAGACGTTGCCCGAATGAGAAGCTTCAACACCGTGTGTCGATTTCCACCCTTGATCACCTTGCTCAAAATCACCATTCACAATGAGATTCGGAGCTTGAGTTTGATCAGAAGAGCCGTCAACGTCGAGCGCATTTTGCATCTTGTTGAGATCTGGGGTATCTACCTTAGTGACACTGCCTGTAAGGCTATCACCCAAATCAGAGCCCACTTCTTCAATCGCCTCCATTTGGAAGCCATCCAGCTTGGTGATTTCAGGTGTCGCAATCGCACCACGGCCTTTATGCGTGCCGGATGATGATGCTTCATCGCCTTGCACTAAGTAGTTGATTGCTTGGCTACCACCTACACCAAGTACGGTTTGCTTGATGTTATCAAACAGGGCTGAGAGCTTGTTGCTACTGGTGTTGCTCGACGCGACCGCCAAACTGTAGAAATCACCATTACCGATTTTGATCGCCACGTTGTTTTGAGCGTAAGAAGCATTAACCCCTAAACCATCACCAACATGAATATTAGCGTTGGCTTTACCTTTCATGACCGCGACGTTCAAACCATCGCCGATTTTGGTATTGACGTTGTATTGGCCCCAAGCAACATTGACCGAAATACCGTCACCAACCACGGTGTTAATATTGGCATCCCCATAAGCGGCGGTGACGTTTAGGCCATCTCCCACTCGAGTCGTTACGTTCGCTTTACCTTTCGCGGCGGTCACCTGCATACCATCACCGACTTTGGTGACGATGTTGCCCTTACTCCAAAGTGCGTTAAAGCTATCGCCATCACCCACTTGAGTCACGATGTTGGCTTCACCTTTGGCTAGCACAACATTTCGGCCATTACCCACTTTGGTGATAACGTTGGCTTTACCCCAAGCACCGGTATAATCATCACCATCACCCACATGGGTAATGATATTGGCTTGACCTTGCACGACAGAGACTTCTTGACCATCGCCCACTTTGCTGATGACGTTGGCTTCACCTTTGGCAAAATTATAGCGATCTCCATCACCTACATGAGTAAACACGTTAGCTTGACCCCAAGCCACGTTAACACCCAAGCCATCACCGACTTTGGTAATAATGTTTGCCTTGCCCTTGGCAATACCAATGGTCGTGCCATCTCCGACATGAGTCATCACGTTGCCGATATCGGAAATCAACAAACCTACCGTGGTGCCTTCGCCCACTTTGGTGAGGATATTGCCTTTACCCGCCAATACAGCGGCGGTGGTTGCATCACCGACATGAGTCACGACGTTGGCTTTCGCCGCGGCCACAACACCCATGAAATCATCACCCACTTTGGTGACGATATTGGCTTCGCCCAGTGCTAACACGCCCGTTAGACCATCGCCGACATGGGTCATAATGTTGGCTTTACCGAACATCGCCGCCAGCGTTGTGCCGTTACCGACTTTGGTCATCACGTTCACTTCGCCCGCAAATATTCCTAAGCTAGTTCCATCGCCGACATGCGTGTAGATGTTTGCTTTACCGACCATCAGCGCAGCGGTGAGATCATCGCCCACTTTGGTCATGATATTGGCTTGGCCAATCATCGCCGCAAACGTGCTGCCGCTACCTACATGGGTAAAGATATTAGCGTTACCCACCATAGCTGCAAGTGTGGTTCCATTACCGACTTTAGTTGCTATGTTGCCTTTGGCTAACATAAGCGCCACCGACATGCCATCACCGATATGGGTGAAGACGTTAGCTTCGGCCACCATTAACGCGAGAGCATCACCGTTGCCCACTTTGGTAAAGACGTTACCAAGGCCGCCCATCAGTGCCCAAGCATTCCCTTCGCCCACATGGGTAAAGATATTGCCTGCCCCAATCATGACTGCAATGGATGTTCCATCGCCCACTTTAGTGAAGATGTTGCCTGCGGCGCCCATTACACCAAGGGTTTGGCCATCACCAACATGCGTTAGCACGTTGCCAACACCAAGCATAATGCCTGTCGTGTCGCCATTCCCGACTTTCGTTAGGATGTTCGCGCCGCCTACCATTACGCCAGTTGTGGTGCCATCACCGACATGGGTAAGTACGTTAGCGCCTCCGCCCATCACAGCAAGGGTGTTGCCTTTGCCTTTTTTGGTGAGAATGTTGGCTCCGCCTAGGGCTACCGCTGTGGTGTTCGAGGTTTCGTTGTCGCCGCTGATGTGGGTAATCACGTTTGCGCCGCCCAGCATACCTGCGGTTAGATCGCCGTCACCCACTTTGGTGAGCACGTTCGCGCCGCCAGCCAGTACCGATGCTACATCACCTTTACCCACTTGCGTCATCACGTTGAAGCCGCCCGCCGCTAACCACAAGCCGTTGCCAGAGCCAATTTGGGTATGGGTGTTGTAACCGCCGAGCATGACGACACGGCTGTTACCATTACCTTTGTGCACGGAAATATTGCCGTAAGCCAGCAAATGCGCAAGGTATTGACCATCGCCAATACGAACCAATACGTTTACCGCGCCGCCCGCGTAAACATCCATCTTGCCTTGCTTACTTTGGTGAACCAACACGTTCGCCAAACCCGCACCGCGGAAGGTAAGATCCCCTTCCTCGCCACTTTTGACAATCACGTTAGCCGCGCCAGCACCGTTAAATTCAGTGTTACCGAACTGAGAGCTATGCAGGATCACGTTGGCAAGACCGCCACCGTTAAAGTAAACATGACCGCGTGTTACGTTGGATTTAATAACGTTACCGCCACCGACACCATTGAAATGAATATCGCCAGAGCTTTCACCGCTATCGCTTACGGGTTTGAATAAGGTTTGATCTGTGGATTCATCGATATCAGCCACGGTTTCGCTGGTACTTCTTACCGTGTTAACGCTGTAATGCAAGTCGCTGAGCGAGTAACCCTCTTTGTCCATTGCGTGATATCCATACGCAGACGAAATATCTTGGTTAGCTAAATTGGCAGTGTGATCACCTTCTTTATACCAAGAGCGAGCTTGATATTTCAGCGCGCCGGTTTCGGCATCGTTCGCCAGTTCAACCACAACGATTTTCGTGTGTTGTCCCAGCATTTTAGCGTAAACATAAGTGTTGGGTTTGCGGTTTGATTTTACCGCTTTGACATCAACCTTAGTACCATCAGCAAAAATGGCGTAACCACCCATTTTTGCATCCGACAATGATACATCTTTCGCATCAATCACCACACCATTGGCGTAAGTCACCCACTCATATTCAGTCAAGCTTTTCTCAACCGCATGAACAGTCACTGATTGTTGATGTTCAATGGCAATATTAGAAAGGGTGCAACCACCGTTGACTGGATTGGACTCAAAGCCACCTGAAGAAGAAACATCGGAATGAGCAAGATCGGTTAAGTGATTACCCTGCTTGAACCACGCCTCTGAGTAGTACTTGAGTTTGCCGGATTCGGCATCGTTATAGAGACGGATTTTGTTGATTTTGGTGTAATGACCATCTGCAATAGCAAACAAATAGGTATTGGGCTCTCGCTCTGATTTTACGGCGTTAACCGCATGGAACTTGTTGCCGTTATCAATCGATAAACCGTGCATCTGTGCGGCAGTGAGAACGATCTCATCCGCTTTGGCATATTCCATACCTTGAGCATCAAAGTCGCCGCCACTACCTTTACGAGTAATGGTGTTATAAGCACCGCCGCCCGAGAAGTGAATATCACCATGTGCCACATCAGAGTAAAGGCTGTTGTAACCACCCACACCTTCGAAGCGAATATTACCGCGTGTTTCGGTATACACATCGTTCGCATTGTGCGTACGCTCAATTCGGTTGGATGCCCCGGCACCCGCTAGGGTAATATCCCCAACCTTGCCTTTGCGAACCAAATGGTTATCCGCACCAGCTCCACTAAAGTGCAGGTTACCGCTTTCAACACGTGAGCTAATACTGTTAGCAACTCCCGCGCCGACAAAACGCACATCACCTTGAGATCCTTGATACTGGTTAAACCAAGTACGATCGATTTTATTGCCCGCACCTGCACCTTCGAAACTCAAGTTTCCATGATTGGTTTCATGCCAGATAGCGTTGTAGCCACCAGCACCTTGGAAAGAAACATGGCCTGATGACCCTTGCCGCTTAATGTGGTTGTAAGCCGCAGCACCTGCGTAGCTGATGTTGCCATGCTGGCCGTCATGACCAATGTCTACACCAGCAGCAGCACCTGAAAATGAGAGATTACCGTCTCCGTTTTTCTTGATATTAGCATAACCCGCAGCGCCTCGAACGATCAGGTTCCCCGTTGTATCCTCAACTTTTAGATAGCCGGCCCCCGCCGATACCGTATCGTTACCTGAACCGGTATATACCGTGGCTCCGAGCGACCCCAGATGAATATGATCATCTCCGCCATAAGCATGAATTTTGCCGCCCATACCGATGGCAACAATGTCGTTATTTCCATCGTCGGCGGAATAATTTCCGGTGAAGAAGTATTCGACACTTCTCCAAAATGGTTTTCCCATAGACTGTGGCTCTTATTGTTATTTAAATAGAAAACCACTGTACCTTACGGATACAGCGGTCGTTTTGCGTATCGATTTTTCCGCGGACAGTACACACTTTTTGCCCTTTCCACGGCAAAAAAACACGCTGTCGTAAGTCATTGACGATTTGACGTCCGTGACCAAAAGGAGCAAGCATTTCAGGAATGTAGATATGATCACCAGAGCGCCAGTCAGCGGCTTCGATTTCTCGTTCACCGGACAATAGCAACTCTCTCACTTGCTCAGACAAAAACGCCCAATTACAAAATGCAATTGGACCTCCTTGTTCATCTTCGTAATAGCAAAACTGATTTAACTCAAATGATGGCATAATCCGTTGCTGCCATTCACTGATAAGATACCGCTGATGCAGAGGAGAATATTGGCTGAGCAGAAGAATCCCACCCATCATTTTCTGCATCATTGCACGATCCAGTTTCGCCGCGTGATTTTGAATCAACATACGCTAAGCCACCTTTTATTTTTTCGTGCGTGTCACGCGTTTTTTAGCAGGCTCAATACCACTCTCGTTCTCTTGAGGTGCTTCACTCGGTGATGGTAGAAAACCTGCGGCAATTAATTTTTCTAACTCTTCGTTCATACGAGGATCTTCAAGCATATTCTTAACCATCGAAACCATATACATAAAACCAGAAGCAGGCATATGAATCACTTCTTTTAGCTCTAAGTCCGTATCACTTTCCGCCATAATACCGTTTGCCATGTTGGATTGATTCTGTCCAACAAAATAGAGAGAGAAAACACCTTTGTTATAATTAACACTCGATACTGTTTGGACAAATTTCTCAGACATAAATAAATCACCTCATAATTTAAAAATAAAACAAATCCTCTTATAAAAGCAGTGGCTCATAAAAGCAGTTGCTTTTAAAAGGAGTAACGATAACCAAAAAATCATTTTTTATATTATATAGCATTTCAACAGCACGCAACCACATAATAACGAAAACTTATGAGTTAATTAAAGAAACACAAACGCAATAGACCATAACCCATTGATAATAAAAATCTTAAAAAATAATACCAGCAAGTCAGACCAGGTAATATTTGAGCATTCATTGATATTAATGATATAATCAGCCACCCTTTTATCTTTTGGCCCTTAAAGAATCAAATATATGACTGATTTAAATGAAAAAAAATCCATGCTACATTGCTTATCAGTCTACTTACCGCTGATCGGAATTCGTGAGATAAAATTAGATATTTCTAATGAAACGCCATCTAATGCAATTGATTCAATAATAAAAGATTTAAAAGGAAGAAATTATTTAGTCACTACTAATAAAGTGAAGTCTTTTACTGGAATTGCTAAAATAAAGAAACCGATTATTTTATTTAACAAAAATAATCACCCATTTATTTTGGCTAAAGTTGAACAGGATAAATGTTTAATTCATCCATGTGACTCAGATACCCCAAAAGTAGTAGATGCAAGCTATTTAAAACAGAATTGGAATGGAAAAACGCTAGATATCAAAAAAAAGCAATCCTCTTTTGATATTCGTTGGTTCTTACCTGAATTATCGCAACATAAACATTTAATCGCTGAGATTGTTTTATTCTCTTTCGTACTGCAAGTTATTGCACTTATTACACCGCTATTTTTCCAAGTCGTGATGGACAAAGTATTAGTGCATCAAGCCCACTCGACACTCGATGTTTTAGTGTTCGTCTTAGTTATTTCTGGAATAGCTGAGGTATTGCTACGCGGTTTACGCGAATATCAATATGCTCATACCGCTAACCGCATTGATATTAAGCTTGGCATTAAATTGGTTCACCATCTGTTTGGTTTACCGCTGCTGTTTTTCAAATCAAGGCAAGTTGGGGCGATTGTGACTCGAGTAAGAGAGCTCGATACCATACGCGAGTTCATCACAGGTTCGATGTTTACCCTCACGATTGATCTCGTTTTTCTCGTGATCTTTTTCTATGTGATGAGCTTACTTTCTGGCGGGCTAACCTTATTGGTATTGGCCACACTGCCGTGTTATCTCTTTTTGGCTTGGTGGCTAACCCCAAGGCTGCAACAAGCGATTGAACAACAATTTACCCATATGGCGCACAACACTTCGTTTCTAACTGAAACCGTCGCGGGGAGTGATACCATTAAAAGCTTAGCGACTGAACCTCGCTTTATTCGACGTTGGGATACTCAAACCGAACAGATGATATCGAGCAACTATGTGGTTCAGCAGTGGAATAACCGCTCTAGCCACGCAGTGCAGTTCATCCAAAAAATAGCGAGCGTCTTTCTACTATGGATTGGCGCATCAGAAGTGCTCGCGTTACAAATGACCATAGGTCAACTGATCGCTTTTAACATGCTCGCCAGTCATGTTGCACAAACTCTTGCCCGGCTCGTCGAGCTGTGGGGGCAATTTATACAAGCGCAAATTGCAGTCGATAAACTTTCCGACCTACTCAATTTGCCCACCGAGCAGCAGCAAGCCAGCCATCCTCTACAGCTGCAAGGTGCGATCACTCTCAATCAGGTGAGTTTCCGTTATCAACCCGATTTACCGCTGACCATCAATCAGCTTTCACTCAATATCCAAGCGGGTGAGAAAATTGGTGTGGTCGGTGGCTCGGGGTCGGGAAAAAGCACCTTGGCTCGGCTTTTACTCAAGCTGTACAGCCCTGAATCAGGCCAAATCATGTTCGATAACACCTCACTCAAACAGATCGGTGTTCATGAATTGCGTTGCCAGTTGGGGGTGGTATCACAAGAGAACTTTCTCTTTAGTAAAAGTGTTAGTGACAACATTGCCCATTCAAAGCCACAAGCCAACTTGGATGAGATTGTGCAAGCGGCAAAATTAGCGGGCGCTCATGAGTTTATTTTAAAGCTGCCACTGGGTTACGACACGATTTTAGCCGAAGGGGGGCAGTCACTTTCAGGCGGACAACGACAACGTTTAGCCATTGCCCGCACGCTGCTTGCAGACCCTAAGATTTTAATTCTTGATGAAGCCACCAGCGCTTTAGATGATGAATCACAAGCCATCATTCAAACCAATATGGAGCAAATTGCCGCCGGGCGTACCGTTATTACCATCGCACACCGCCTCTCTACGGTAAGAGAGTGTGACCGAATTATCGTGCTGGAAAAAGGTGAGATTGCAGAGCAAGGCACGCATCTACAACTTCTCGCAGAGCAAGGCAAATATTTCCAGTTGTGGCAACTGCAACAAGCATTAAAACAAGAGGATGAGCGAGTATGATCTCTCAGTTAAAGAAGCTTCGCTCTAAGCGCCCGAAAACGAACGGCTACTTTGAGTTTTTACCCGGCCATCTTGCTCTACAGCAGAGCCCACCCTCTCCGTTTGCTCGCATCACCGCCATCACGCTAAGTGTAGGGTTACTGCTCACCTTACTTTGGACCTATTGGGGGAAATTGGATATCCAAGCGACCGCAAACGGGCGGCTGTTAGTCCCTGGGCGCTCGCAAGTGATCCAATCTTACGAACAAAGCCGAGTAGCACAAATCCATATAGCAGACGGCGAACGTGTCGAAAAAGGGATGCCCTTACTGACTCTGGACACGTTAGGCGTTAGCCAAGATATTGAACGTTTGCGTCATCAAATACGCTATCAAACCCATGAATTTCTAAAGTATCAAGCTTTGCGTGGCAAGGCTGATCTAGCTCAACATCCCCTGTATTTGGCATTGGCACCTTCGGCACAGCAAGAGGTCATCGACAGCTTTGATACTGAAAAGAACGAATTCACATCGGTGTTGGAAAACTTGCGTGCTGAAATGCAGGTCAATCTTGCTTCCCAGTCCTCACTTGAGGTCGATATCAGAGGCTTAAAGCAGTTAGTGAGTAATATTACTCAGCGCCTTGATGCTCAAAAAAAGCTCAAACAACAGCGTTTGATCGGTCAAGTGCAGTATCTGGAGCAGGAAAAAGAGTTATTAGAATCCGAACGAGCGTTAGCCCAGCAAACATCACAACAACATGTGCTGCAAAAGCAATATCTCAACCTAGAAGAGCGTTTAAAAGCGCTGCGTGCGCAAAAAGCCAGAGAGTGGCAAGACAAAAGTCAGCAAGCACACCTACAACTCTCAGCGCTGCAACATGAACTGGACAAAGTACGCGAACATGAAGGATTACAAGTGGTTCGCTCTCCTGTCACTGGCACTGTACAGCAATTGAGTGTTCACACCCTTGGGGCAGTCTTACAACCAGCACAAAATTTGATGATTATTGTGCCTGACGATTCGGTACAAGTCGCCGAAGTTAAAATTCTCAATAAAGACATTGGCTTTATTTATGCTGGCCAACCCGTGACGTTGAAAATTGATGCCTTTCCCTATACGCGTTACGGCACCTTATCGGCAACATTGGTTCACGTTTCTAGAGACTCGACAATGGATGAGCAACTTGGGTTGGTTTTTCCCGCTCAAGTGCAATTGTTAAACCATACAATTGAGGTCGATGGTACCTCTGTTGCCTTATTGCCCGGTATGTCTGTCGTGGCTGAGATTAAAACCGACCAACGTCGGATCATCGATTATCTACTCAGCCCAATCCGAGAATATCAAGCTGAAGCATTGCGAGAAAAATAGAGTGGATACCTTAACCAACACCGTCTCAACGGTTCATGATCAAGAAAGCCATGGCGCATTAGCGGCCCTCTCGTTTGCCAGCCTTTCGTTTGATAAGAAAGTCACGCCATCACAACTGATTCATACACTAGGCGTTGCCGAAAATGAGCTCAGTGCTCTCGACATTCAGCGAGCCGCTCAATCTATTGGTCTGAAAAGCCGAATGATCACCGTCAGAGGAAGCGAGCCAATCCCGCTACCTGCATTGGTCAAAATCCGTCAGCAGTGGCATGTCATTCATGCGCTAAACGAGTATGGTTGGACCTTGTACGATCCCATTAAACAGCGCTATTTCGAGTTTCCGTTGGCGCAAGGATCGTCAAGTTCCTGTTATGAGGTCTTATTACTGATTGAGCAGAGTATAGAGCCAAGCGATGTCGCTTTTGGCCTCCGCTGGTTTATGCCTTCGGTACTTCGTCAGTCAAAACAGCTACGTGATGTGTTTCTGTATTCGATTGTGCTGCAACTGTTTGCCCTGTTTGGTCCCAAACTTTTTGAAACCGTTATTGATAAGGTTCTTGTGGGGCGAAGTTTGTCGAGTTTGCACGTTTTAGCGCTGGCTATGCTTGCGCTGGCCATTGCTGAACCTCTTTACAGTTATTTGCGCAATACGGTTTTTGGTCATCTTTCTAGTCAAGTCAATGCAGAGCTATCGGGGCGATTGTATCGGCATTTGATTAATCTTCCATTAAGTTATTTCAAGCAGCGTCAAACCGGGCAGATCATCGCCCGCGTACGGGAAATGGGGCAAATACGTCAGTTTTTGACGGGCTCAACCTTAATGCTGCTCTTGGATCTCATTTTTATCACCCTCTTTATTGGTGTGATGTTTCATTATGCGCCAGCGCTCACCGGGCTGATTATCGGTTCATTAGTGATTTACTTTCTGCTGTGGTTAGGTATTGGACCTTGGGTTCGTCACAAGGTAACGACAGAGTATGACGCAGAAGCAGAGACAACCACCTTCCTGACTGAATCTATAACGGGTATCGAAACAATCAAGACAACCGCAACGGAAGCTCGATTTTTAGAACGGTGGCAGCAAATACTCAGTCGACAAATTGAATGCGCGTTTTCAGCCCAAAAAGCCAGTTTAATTGCTGGGCAATTGATTGCCTTAGTGCAGAAAATAGCCGCTGCCATTTTACTTTGGTGGGGAGTCAACTTAGTACTCAATGGGCAGCTCACTCCCGGTGAATTGGTTGCCTTCAATATGCTAGCAGGGCATGTTACTCAACCCGTTTTGCGACTTGCGCAAGTGTGGCAAGATTTCCAGCACACCTTAGTAGCCTTGCGTCGCGTTGGCGACATTCTTAACGAACCGGCTGAAAATAGTAAAGATGGCCTTGCTTCCATCCCTTCTGTTCAAGGAGGCATTAAGTTTAAAAATGTTCGCTTCCGTTATCATATCGATGCACCGGAAGTCTTAGCGAATCTCTCGTTGACCATCGCTCCGGGGCAATTTATTGGTATTACCGGGCCTTCCGGATCAGGCAAAAGTACATTAACGAAACTGCTACAGCGTCTTTATGTACCTTTGCATGGGCAAGTCTTGGTCGATGGTATGGATCTCGCCATTGCAGATCCGGTCTCGTTAAGGCGCAGCATGAGTGTGGTGCTGCAAGAAAGCATGCTATTTGCAGGCAGCGTTGCCGACAATATTCGTCTTTGTAAACCCGATGCAAGCGATGCAGATCTGATAAACGTTGCAAAGCTTGCTGGTGCGTTAAGCTTTATTGAAGCGCTGCCACAAGGGTTTGAACAACAAGTAGGAGAAAGAGGTGCCAACTTATCTGGCGGGCAACGCCAACGCATTGCACTGGCTCGCGCATTGTTAGTTAACCCAAAAATCTTACTGCTTGATGAAGCGACTTCAGCGCTCGATTATCAGTCAGAGGCGGCCATCATGAGCAATATGGAAACCATTTGCCATGATCGAACGGTGATCAGTATTGCACATCGGTTATCGACGATTCGTCATGCCGATAACATTATCGTCATCGAAGATGGGCAAGTGGCCGAGCAAGGTACTCACGAAGCGTTGCTCGCACATGCAGGACTTTACGCACGCTTATGGAAACAACAAGTCAGTGGTTAACTTTCTCTCCTTCAAATGGGTTAGGTATAAAAAATCTCCCCAGAAATTACTGGGTCTTAAACTTACTCACTAAATTATTCAGATCATCAGCTGAACTCGCGAGATTTTGTGAGTTCAGTAGAGCTCGGCTCGATACAACCACACGCCATAGATATTTTGCACTCTCGCGATATGCTTGCCTTGCTCAAGAAGTATCAATGACTTGCTTAAATAACTCACCGATCGGTTCATTTACCAGCACAATAGAAAGATTGATAACCATTTGTTCTAAATCATGCTGATTTTGTCTTTGGATTAACCTACGTTAAAAGATATGGTTGCGTTTCATCGCTTTTATTCCCCTTTTACCTAGCATTATCGACTACATCGCTCATCGGCGATCAACGTAATCATGGGTACACAACTTTTAAGGTGTCGCATCATGTCAGTTGCAGCCATTGCCGCACTCGCAGTATTTATTGGCATTCTGTTTTTTCTCTTCGGACAGCAGAAAAAGTCTCACACTCTTTCACGCTTAGTGCTACTTGGGTTGATCCTAGGCAGCGCATTTGGCCTTGCTCTACAAGTGGTTCTTGGTGAAGGACATGTGGCCATCAAGGAAACATTAGGCTGGGTCAACGTCGTCGGTAACGGCTATGTTGGTTTGCTAAAAATGGTGATTATGCCTTTGGTGCTGGTGTCGATGATCGCTGCGGTTGTGAAGCTCGATAAAGGTGGCTCGCTCGGTAAAATCTCTGGCCTGACCATTTCTATCTTACTGCTGACGACCGCTGTCTCGGCATTGATCGGTATTTTTGTCACCCAAGCTTTTGGTTTAACAGCAGACGGCCTCGTTGAAGGCAGCCGTGAAACTGCGCGTATTGCTGTACTAGAAAGCCGCGCCGCTACTGTGAGTGATTTAACTATTCCTCAAATGCTATTAAGCTTTATTCCGACCAATCCTTTTGCCGACTTAACCGGTGCTCGCTCAACCTCGATCATCGCTGTGGTTATTTTTGGCGTACTAACGGGTATTGCGGCGCGTAAAGTAATGTCAGAGAAAGCCGAGCTAGAAACGCCAATCCGCACCTTTGTCGAAGCGATACAGTCGATTGTGATGCGCCTCGTGAAAATGGTGATGGCACTAACCCCTTACGGTATTGCGGCGTTGATGGCGAAAGTTGTCGCTACATCAAGTGCGGGCGATATTCTGAGTTTGCTCGGTTTTATTGTCGCCTCTTATGTCGCCATTGCATTGATGTTTGTGGTGCACGGTATCTTGGTTTCTTTTGTAGGCGTTAGCCCTAAAGAGTATTTTCAGAAAATTTGGCCAGTGTTGACCTTCGCGTTCACCTCACGTAGCTCAGCGGCAACCATTCCTCTGAATGTAGAAGCGCAAATCACTAAGCTGAACGTACCACCAGCAATTGCCAACCTATCGGCTTCATTCGGTGCCACTATTGGTCAAAACGGCTGCGCTGGTATTTACCCAGCCATGCTCGCAGTGATGGTTGCTCCTACCGTCGGTATTAATCCAATGGACGTGCACTTTATTTTGTCGCTAGTGGCGATTATCGCAATCAGCTCATTTGGTATTGCCGGCGTCGGTGGCGGTGCTACTTTTGCAGCCTTAATCGTGCTACCAGCGATGGGCCTACCAGTGACGATTGCAGCACTGCTTATCTCCATTGAACCGTTGATTGATATGGCCCGCACCGCGTTGAACGTTTCAGGCTCAATGACGGCAGGTACCATTACCAGCCGCTTACTGAAC
This sequence comes from Vibrio anguillarum, assembly GCF_001989995.2. Taxonomy (GTDB): domain Bacteria; phylum Pseudomonadota; class Gammaproteobacteria; order Enterobacterales; family Vibrionaceae; genus Vibrio; species Vibrio anguillarum. Next base: position 25,608 of record NZ_JAHGUP010000008.1, on the reverse strand, counting down.
GGTAAACAGGTACAAGTTCAAGAACAGCAAGCCTAGAAAGTATCGAACGTTCTCGTTTTTCTCCAAGCCGGTGCCAATGCGCCGGCTTTTTCATTTCAAATCCTCATCAGAGCATGCTTCGCACATTGCTATGTCACACAGGCAATGGTCTAATAAACCTTAAATTTCAGCGACTGGATACTATCGAATGCGACAAGAGCACCCGCCTACTTTCTTTTTCCTCGACTATGAGACGTGGGGAGTCAACCCTGCGAAAGATCGTCCGAGCCAATTTGCGGGCGTTCGCACCGATATGGATTTTAATATTATTGGCGAACCACTGGTTATCTATTGCCAACCACCAGCGGACTATTTGCCTTCTCCAGAAGCGGCGCTTATTACGGGTATCACACCACAAAAAGCGGTGGCCCAAGGCTTGCCAGAGCCTGAATTTATCGCCAAAATTCATCAACAACTCGCCACACCCAACACCACCAGTCTTGGTTACAACAGTATTCGTTTTGATGATGAAGTAACGCGTTACACTTGCTATCGTAATTTCATTGATCCGTATGCTTGGAGCTGGCAAAACGGCAATTCACGCTGGGATTTACTTGATGTGATGCGCGCCTGCCATGCGCTACGTCCAGAAGGCATCAACTGGCCCGAAAATGACGAAGGCTTTACCAGTTTTAAGTTGGAGCATCTCTCGGTTGCCAATGGCATCGAACACGCAAATGCCCACGATGCTATGGCCGATGTTATCGCCACCATTGAGCTGGCCAAAAAAGTAAAAGCCGCCCAACCCAAGTTGTTTGATTACTTTTTTAACATGCGCCATAAACGCAAACTCAATGATCTGATTGATATCGTCAACATGACACCTTTAATGCACGTATCGGGTATGTTAGGCCGAGAATGCCAATACACCAGTTGGATCGTGCCGATTGCTTGGCATCCCACCAATCAAAATGCGGTTATTGTGGTGGACCTTGCCAAAAACCCTCAACCCCTGATCGATTTAAGCAGCGAAGAACTGCATCAACGTCTATATACCAAACGCGAAGAGTTGGCAGAAGATGAATTGCCAGTGCCCATCAAATTAGTGCATCTCAATAAATGCCCTATCCTTGCGCCGGCCAAAACATTAACGGCCGAAAATGCAGACCATATCGGGGTCGATAGAAACCTGTGCCTTGAACACTTAGCGCTCATCAAGCAGTACCCTGAGATCAGAGAAAGGCTGATTGGCCTCTACACAATTGAGCGAGAATATAAGCACAGTGACGATGTCGATACTCAACTCTACGACGGTTTCTTCTCTCCCGCCGACAAAGCGGCGATGGAGATCATTCGCCAAGCTGACCCTGTCAACCTCGCCGCATTAGACATTAGTTTTAGCGATAAGCGCATCGAACCCTTGCTGTTTCGCTACCGCGCTCGCCATTACCCATTGACATTAAGTGACGAAGAGCAAAGGCGTTGGGCAACTCACTGTCGTGATTATTTCGAAAGCCACCTTGAAGAGTACATGCTCAATTTAGAGAACTTAGTTCACACCCACAGCAGTGACGAAAAGAAAATGGCTATTTTAAAATCCGTTTACCGTTATGTCGAAGACATCGCGAGTTAATGTACGAGGTTTTCGCGCTGTCAGGTTTCAAACCAACACGCTGCGATTCCATTTCCGAAAATAGTTTAGGCACAACAAGGCACCGACTTTTATTGTGAATACCATTGCAAAATATTTGGTCTCTATGGGGCTGATTTTCCTTTGCCTGATGGCAGGTATCAATCTTCAACATTGGCTTGGCATCACCATTCCGGGCAGTATTATCGGAATGCTAATTCTGTTTAGTTTATTGGCAAGTGGGCTCGTGCCTGTCGAATGGGTAAAACCCAGTGCCAGTCTTTTTATCCGTTATATGGTCATTTTATTTGTCCCTATCAGTGTCGGATTAATCGAGCATTTTGATTTATTGATGAGTAACGCCATCCCGATTCTTGCCAGCGCGGTGGGCGGTACGCTGATCGTATTAGTTTGTCTGGGTTTAGGGCTGGATCGTTTTTTGAAAAAGGGGAATAAGTGATGTGGTTATTGCTCACGATTGCGGTCTTTTTCCTGACACGTTGGATCAGCAAAAAATGCAAAACGGCCATAATGAATCCGTTACTGCTCAGCCTTGTGATCATCATTCCTATCTTGCTATTTTTTAACATCCCTTATGCCAGTTACTATGCTGATAACCAGTGGCTTAGCTTTCTGTTGCAACCGGCCGTGGTGGCGCTGGCTTATCCTCTCTATGAACAACTGCCTCAGATCCGCTCAAATTGGCGCATCATTGCCCTCGCCTGCGGGGTGGGCAGTGCTATGTCAATGCTCACAGCCAGCTTAATTGCTGTTTATCTTCAAACGGATATACATTTAATCGCCAGCCTACTGGGTAAATCAGTTACCACACCGATTGCGATGGAAGTTTCCAGTAACCTCGGTGGGGAGCCAGCCATTGCCGCCGTTTTAGTGGTCATTGTAGGGCTGTTTGGCGCGATTCTCGCCTACCCTATCTATAACCTTCTCAACATCACGCATCCCATTGCTAAAGGCTTAACCATGGGCACCGTATCTCATGCGCTGGGCACAGCAACCTGCGCTGAAAAAGATCCACGTGACGCAGCATTTAGTTCACTTGCATTAGTCGTGTGCGGCGTAATCACATCGATACTTGCTCCAAGTTTTTTTGCTTTTTCAATGTGGTTGTCCACGCTATAGAGTGCCAACAGAAATCAAAGATACGTCTACTCATGGGTTTTGATTGTAGACGTGTCTCACTTTAAGGCTGACTGTAATCGATTTCATGTGTGACCTCACTCTAAATGTGAAAACCAAAATTATGTTACATTAAATTACGTGATTTAAATCTCAGTAAAATTTCATTCTTCGCCTAGAATATTCCTCAATACATAGATAAGGACTCATTATGAAAAGCCGTATTGAACAGGCGCTAGCGGATACGCCAAAACCCGTTGCAGAATTTTTGTCGTCTATTCTGCTATCAGACGATTTTGACGCAACCCTATCACCAGAACAGTTCAACCAACTGCTTTCTCTTTCTGGCTCAGATGATGCGGAATTGCGCGTTGCACTGCTGCCTTTTGCGGCCGCCTATGCTTACGTACCGATTTCAAACTTTTACGTGGGAGCCATCGTCAGAGGTTTATCGGGCCGTTTGTACTTTGGCGCGAATATGGAGTTTTCCGGTGCGCAATTGGGCCAAACCGTACACGCCGAGCAATGTGCCATCAGCCATGCGTGGATGAAAGGTGAACAAGGCGTTGCTGACATTACCATCAACTTCAGCCCTTGTGGGCACTGCCGTCAGTTTATGAATGAGCTTACGACCGCAGACTCGCTTGCCATTCAGCTACCACAGCGTGATGAGAAGTCACTGCAAGAGTACCTACCTGAATCATTTGGTCCTGCCGATTTAGGTGTTGATTCTGGTCTAATGGCAGACGCTAACCACGGCAAAACAACTAGCGAAGATGACCCACTCATTGGCTTAGCTCTTAATGGCCTAAATCGCAGTTACGCACCCTATACCAACAATCTCAGTGGTGTTGCCCTGCAAGTTGAGAATGGTAAAACCTACGTCGGTGCGTATGCTGAAAATGCCGCATTCAACCCAAGCTTACCACCATTGCAAGTTGCTCTTGTTCAGTTAATGATGGATGGCCAACGCTTTGATAATATTGTCGCAGCCGCATTAGTTGAGATGTCTGATGGCAGTATTAGCCATTTAGCCGATACTCAAGCCACCTTGGAAGTAATTAACCCAGACATTCCTCTTTCCTATCTTGTGGTTTAGGCGCTCTAGTGAAAAATCCCCAACGCATGGGGATTTTTTCCTTTTGATGGTGCAGGTTTTACCGCATATCCTTTCCGCCCAACAAATTATCGAACACCTCTTGTTTACTCATCGGCTTGTAAAAATAGAAGCCTTGGATCTCATCAATATTCCAGACTTTGAGTTTGCGCAGTTGCGAAGCAGTTTCAACCCCTTCAGCCACGGTAGTTAAGCCTAGCTCTTGCGACATATTGATAATACTGCGCACCAAGGTTTTGGCTTTGTCATTGGATTCCAATGTGGAAATATAAGACTGGTCTAACTTCACTATATCTAATGGAAAATCACACAATGTACTAAACGAGGAATAGCCCGTACCAAAATCATCAAGCGCCAACTGTATACCGAGTTTTTTTATCGCATCCATGCGTTTGATCGTCTCTTCTTCAGCCCCCAACAACATACTTTCCGTCAATTCGAGCACTAATTGTCCCGGTTCAATTTGATATTTTTCAATCAATACTGATAAGTACCCGACCAATTTTTTACTGTAGAAATGCGGGCTAGAAAGATTGACGTGAATACTTAGCCGTTTACCCAACGAAAATTGCGACTGCGTTTGCAGTTCGCTAATAAATTGGCAGGCTTGGCCTAGTATCTGCTCTCCCAATTCAATGATCACTTTACGTTGCTCAGCCAAAGGGATAAATACGGTTGGCGAAACCATACCAAGTTGAGGGTGCTTCCAGCGAGCCAGAGCTTCAAAGCCAATGATTTCGGCACTGTCTGCACGAACAATCGGCTGATAGTAAGCAATAATATGACCATCTTTCACGGCTGAGATAAGATCTCGATTGATCGCTAACGACTTCTGGGCATGAACAAACAATTCTTGTGTCACAGAGACAACCAGACTGGCTCCAGCTTTCTCTGTTTGTTGAATGGCATAAAAACCACTTTGAACCAAAGTTTCAAAAGAATCGATAGCCAATTGTGAATCAATCACAGCACCTTCCACACTCAAATCGAGTTCCAAGCCGCCAATGTCAGTCTTCCTCTTGTAACTATCGATAAGCTTAGTGCCTCTATGAATCAAAAAAGAGGTTGCCCCGTTACCCAACTCACACACCATAAATTCATATTCACTAATTCGTCCCATTATGGACGTGTTGAAACGGTTTCTGAGCGTAGCCGAAAAATGTTTAACGGCCATATCGTAAGCACTGTGTCCATATACTTCTGAAATTTCTTTTAGTCTTTTAACCCGTAGGTAGAGCATGGAAAACCCACCACATTCGATCGGATTGTCAATCAAAGGCTGGACTTGGCTCATCATCGTTGGACGATTAAGTAAACCTGACACTGGGTCACAATGGGTAAGGTCGTAAATAAGCTGCTCTTGCTGCTTTTGCTCGCTGATATCAGTAATCGATAGCATGATAGAGCGATGCCCACGTTGTTCTATCAATGTAGCTTCGATAAGACACTCTAAACGCTGCTGACCCTTTGTAACAACATGTCCCTCAAATTCACGCATCCCTTGTTCTATATTTTGGTAGAGTAATTCACTGCTGCACACCACATCATTTTGTATAATACAAAACTCATCTAAAACCTTTCCAACCAACTCATCTCTAGAATAAGAAAGCATATCCAACAAGGCTTGGTTCACATCGACAATGAAGCGATCAACCACCAGCAACATTCCGAGATTTTGGCTTTGATAGAGTGCATCAAATTTCTGTAACGTCTCTTTAAGCCTATCTTCCGCCAAGGAGGATGAGGCAGCAAGCGAACGGACAAGTTCGGTAATTCGTTCAAACTCATCTTGTTTATCACTCGATTGTGAAGAGAATGCACTCTCTTCAATCAGCTGATTGATCCCACGCTCAAAATTCTCAAACCGTTTGGCTACCTTACTGCGAAACAGAGCAAAAGTAGCCACGGCGACAAAGCCGGCCGCAATGATGATCGTCAAAATCAAATAATAAAAAGTTTCGTTCCCTTTTTGATAGTAAAGCCGCTGAGCACAGGTTTTTAGATAGCCAATAGGTTGCCCTGTCATATCACTGAGTAAGGTGTAATGCGTGATATTATTTTGATCTCTTTCAATACCTTCTTGATTATGACTAACAGGTAAAATCACAGGAGCATCGGTAACTACAATGTCATTTTTAGCGGTTAGTAGGTTCTGATACTGAGAAGGGAAACGGCGGGTTAAGTGCTGTCCCCATAGCATCCACCCCACAACATCAGCCGTACCTTCACTGTTACGCACCGGAGTTAGGCTCACCACCCACACACTATTTTCCACACGGATGAGGCCAGAGCGGCTAGTTTTATCCTCATCAAGTGTGTGATGCATCTGAATTAAATGGTCGCTCACACCTTGTGAGCGTATCAACTGTTCCACTAACGAACAGTTTGTGCCAGGTTCAATATCCCGACATAAGTATTCAACCAATTGCGAGGATTCGGTGATGAAAGCCAAAACGTCTAAACCTAAAGTATCGAGGGAATCAGGATACAAGTTGCGCTCAGCAAATTGAGTGTCGCCATTCAACAGCAACAGATAAGTTTCATCCCAATAAGCCCAATCATAAGAACGCTTTTCTTGCTGTACTAAAAGATCTTGAATGACCGACTGAGCTTGATTGCTATCTCGATGAATCTCAATTGATTCAAGCTCATTCAAACTATATAAAAAAAAGTGGCGAGTAATAAATAAGCTGCTAAGAATGATCCCAACCAACCCGACAGAAAACAACAGAGCAGTTTTCGTGTGTAGAGTAATAAAACGCAAACGTAAGAAAGTTTTCATAGCCATAGGTGTCTTTTTCTTAGTCAATCCCACATAAACTTTAGACTGAAATTACTTCATATTCTTAACGCAGTTTCTCGAATGCTGTTTACTGCACATTAATTGCTATTTCAGCCTTAATTTTGTACAGATATGAGTTCGTTTACTGCGTATTACACAAACCACTTTATCGACAGTACGAACAGGAAATTACTCATCTCTCATCACAAAGGCAAACGTTTGCTTTTATTCTTAATTTTAGTATGATTTTGGCTGTTTTCGCTATTACCTATTGCTTGAATGTAAGGATTCACTATGTTTGGTACTGCTACACGTGAAAATGCCACCCGCGTTTTACTGCTTGGTTCCGGAGAATTGGGCAAAGAGGTGGCAATTGAATGCCAACGCCTTGGTTTAGAAGTGATTGCCTGTGATCGCTACGCCAACGCTCCAGCAATGCAGGTGGCGCATCGTAGCCACGTATTGGATATGCTCGATGGAGATGCGCTACAAGCCATTATCGAACTCGAAAAACCAGACTACGTGGTGCCAGAAATTGAAGCAATTGCCACTCACAAGCTGGTTGAACTGGAAGCGCAAGGCTTAAACGTGGTCCCCACTGCAACGGCCACTCAATTGACGATGAATCGTGAAGGCATTCGCCGTTTAGCCGCAGAAACTCTTGCCTTACCTACCTCTCCTTATCAGTTTGCTGATGACTATAATGATTTTGTACTGGCGATTGAGCATGTCGGTATGCCTTGCGTAGTTAAGCCTGTGATGAGTTCATCAGGTAAAGGCCAAAGTGTGATTAAGACGCAAGAGGATATTAGCCGCGCTTGGGCATACGCTCAAGAAGGTGGCCGCAGTGGAGCTGGGAGAGTGATCGTCGAAGGCTTTATCGATTTCGACTACGAAATTACTCTCTTGACGATTCGAGCAGTGGATGGTGTCCATTTCTGCGCTCCCATTGGCCATCGACAAGAGGAAGGGGATTATCGCGAATCATGGCAACCACAAGTGATGTCGGCTAACGCAATTAAAGCCGCTGAATATGTAGCAGAACAAGTGGTTAATGCACTCGGTGGTTACGGCTTATTTGGTGTTGAACTGTTTGTAAAAGGCGATAATGTTATCTTCAATGAAGTGTCCCCTCGCCCACATGATACGGGAATGGTCACCCTCATTTCGCAAGAGCTGTCTGAATTTGCGTTACACGTGCGCGCGTTCACGGGTATGCCAATCAACAGTATTACCCAATATGGGCCATCGGCATCTGCGGTTATTTTAGGTCAAGGCACCTCCACTAACCTTAGATTTGATGGAATAAATGAAGCACTGTCTATCCCACACACTCAACTTCGTCTGTTTGGTAAACCAGACATTGATGGACGCCGTCGACTTGGGGTTGCTCTGGCGAAAGATAAAGAACTCAAACAGGCTTTGCACAACGCAATTCAATGTGCCAAAAGCGTGCAAGTGATTCTGTAAAAACGCAAAGCGAGCCACTAGGCTCGCTTTCATTTTCTTCACCAACAATACTCGCTGCAGAGCCTTACTCTTTAATCAGTTCACTGACCGTGCCAACCACACTGTCCGCGGCTTTTCTCATTTCATCAATCAGCTTTTGCGTCTCTTCCAGTTTGCTGTTACATGCCGTGACTTGGCCTTGAATTGCCCCCATCATCGATGTCGAGCTGTTGGTCAGTTCGCTATTGAGCTTAACAATATTACCAATTTCATCGGTCGCTTTGGTGGTATTGGAGGCCAATGAGCGCACCTCATCAGCAACCACCGCAAAACCCCGGCCATACTCCCCGGCACGCGCAGCCTCGATAGCGGCATTGAGCGCCAGCAAATTAGTCTGTTCTGCTATGCCTGTAATGGTGGTTACAATTTTGGTGATTTGCTGCGACTGGTTGGCCAGTTGCGTCATCGATGTATTCGCCTTAGTGATCGCGTTATCAATCTCTTTAGCAATGGAGGCGGCTTCGGCTAGCGTTCCCGTCCCAAGTTGAGCAATATGTACCGTTTCTTGTGAGGTGTGATGCGCCACTTCTGCTGCATCTTTAATCGCCCGAGCTTGCAGTACTCGTTGCGTGACATCAGTTGCAAACTTAGTCACACCAATCACTTTATGCTTTTCGTTAAAGATGGGGTTATAAGTCGCTTCTAACCAAATTTCATCACCATGTTTTGTAAAACGTTTAAATAATCCCGTTTTAAAATGGCCGCTAGCGAGCGACGCCCAAAAATTAGGATCCTTTTTATAAAATTCATCATCACAAAAAAGTCGATGATGCTTACCAACGATTTCTGCCAATTTGTATCCAACACAGGACAAAAAGTTTGGATTCGCCTCCACAACCGTCCCATCGGGAGTGAAAGAAATCACAGCCATTGACTTATCGACAGCTTCAAATACGGCCACTTGTCTATCCAATTTCTCTTTTGCAGCAGTGACATCACTGGCAATCTTCACCACCTTAACCACTTTTCCTTGCTCATCTTTTACTGGGATGTACGTAGCTTCAATCCAGACTTTATTATGGCTTTTAGTTAAACGGCAAAACGTACCCGCATGAGGTTTACCTTGCGCTAAATTTTGCCAAAGTTGACTATATTGAGGCGCATTAACAAATTCACTTTCACAGAACATTCGATGATGCTGGCCCACCACTTCCGATAATGAATAACCCAACACTTGTAAGAATGAGGAGCTGGCAGTCAGAATATGTCCTTGTGGATCAAACTCAATATAAGCCATCGTGCGTTTTATTGAATCAACCACCAGTTCATCACTGCTCTTTTTAGACTGTTGATTGCTGTTTGGCTTCCGACTAAACAAACCCATAGTTTTTCCTTAGTATTAGAGCGGCTGATATAGACGTAATGGCTTGCTCTCATCAAACGCCTAAAACCTACCTATTTATTGTTATATAAGATGTATAAATAAACGATCTAAGCATAGTCTGTTACTTCTCAATTAACCACACGACTTCAGCAAAACGGCTTAATCCTCGTTGACTGATCTTAGGGTGATTTTCATCAGCATCGTCACGAAACAGACACGTCACTTTGCAGTCAGTGAATAACGACTCAACTTCATTTTTGGCGACACAGAATGGAGGGCCCGTCATTTCACTTTGAACGTAATCCAGCGTCACAAGCAATATCCTTCCGCCCTCTTTTAACAGTGAAAGCAAGCGAGTAACGTACTCCTCTCGCATTTCAGGGGGCAGTGCAACTAACGCCGCTCGGTCGTAGATAAGCTCAACCGCTTTTAGCGGCGCACTAAAGACATCTCCGGTATAAATCATCAGTTCATCAAACTGATACAGTTCATGCGCTCCATTTAAGCGAGTGACCGTTGGCGTATAAAAATGCTCGGCAAAAAAGGAACGAACGGCAATTTCACTCAGCTCTACACCCTGAACCTGTTCATGCTGGGAAGCGAGCCATATCAAATCTTCACTTTTTCCGCACAATGGTACAAATACACTTTCATTTCGTTGAGGTGAGAGTTGAGGCCAATATTCGATCAACAATGGGTTCACATCTTCTAAGTGAAATCCTATTTGGTTGGAGGCCCATTTCTTGTGCCAAAACTCGGAATCTTTCATTATCTTCGTGCTCTACGATTAAAATCTACAGCCAGACAAAGTACATGCTACTGACTAATAAGTGAATCCCCAACGGGTTAAACAAACAGCACAAAGACAGATAAAGATGTTCATATTTGGTTCATCCTCATTAGATACACTTGGTAACACATCAAATTGAACAGATAGCCTGGCGAGGCGTCTGAAGATAAGACCTGTGATAAAGCGCAAAATTATGGATTAATTGTTCCACGAGCTATTGAGTTCACTTTCTTCATCCCAAGATCTCATAGCAAGCGACTCTGGTTATCACGTGTTTAGGTCTATTTTGGTTTCACCTTTTACCTAGACTAAGTTAAGGAGAATGAATGAGCCTATTTTTACGTACTACGGCACTGATGCTTTTAGTACTAAGCAGAGCCCCTGCCTTTGCAGCCGTTCCGTTCAATTCAGAAAGTGATGTCAAAGTTGGTGAATCGAAAAATCAACTCTCATCTAAACTGTTCAAGCATAGTTTAAGCGGTTTATATGGCATCCAGTCCACCAACAACCAGCCTTTGCAACCCTACAACGATTTTGAAATTCTCTACAGTAAAGCTCACCAAGCTCAACGTGAACTTGAAACATTGTGCAGAAGTACTGCTTTACTGACATCAACAGAGGCTCACTTTTCTGGCGTGAAATCACGTGACCGAGCATTAAGTAAAATAGAACATGAATTAGGTGGGCGAGCTGATAGGATCACAGATTTAGCCAGAACAACTCTTGTGGCAAATGATGTGCCAAGCTTAGTCGAGGCTTATGAAGTATTAAGCCGAGAAGCCAGCATCGTAAAAGTAAAGAACCGCTTTAAATCGCCTGCCGCATCAGGCTATCGTGATTTAAACTTACTGGTTCAACTTCCTAAAACCAACATCATTGCAGAAGTACAATTGCACCTTAAAGCCATTGCTGATGTGAAAAATGGCCCCGAGCATCGTTTCTATGAACAGATCCAGAAGTTTGAACGTGTCGCCGCATTAGAGAAGCGAGCGTTACATGATATTGAAAAGGCACAAATTAACCAGTTTCGTCGCCAATCTATCGAGCTCTACCAAAACGCCTGGCAGCCGTATATCACTACTCATATTCAAGCAGCCTAATACGTTCAGAACCCTTAACTCACCATAAACAGAAAAAAAAGACCACGCATAGCGTGGTCTATTGCTCGGTCTATTTTTCGACATTAATGTTCTCGACTCGGGCTTTTAATTTCTGCCCTGGGCGGAACGTTACGACACGTCGAGCGGAGATAGGAATATCCTCACCTGTTTTTGGGTTTCGACCCGGACGCTCGTTTTTGTCTCGTAGATCAAAATTACCAAAACCAGATAGTTTTACCTGTTCGCCACTTTCAAGCGCCTTGCGAATCTCTTCGAAAAACACTTCAACCGTTTCCTTGGCATCCCGTTTACTGTATCCAAGCTTTTCAAACAGGTTTTCAGCCAATTCGGCCTTTGTGAGCGCCATAAAACTTCCCTCAAAGCTATGTTAAACCTTGCTGCTTCTAAGCAGCGCCAAAGCATTTTCGCTTAGCCAATCAATAAGATATCGGCTTTACCTGAAAAGTGTATGCCAAGCTTCTGATTTTCGCCAACTTTTTTATTCGCAACAATATTAATAGTTTCATCAAAATAAGCGCATATACTGGCTGCATTTATACAATTAGACGTCGAAGATTGAGAAAAAACACTGACAATTTAGTTAGTTATATCATAACAGCCAATATTTTCAGAATTTCATACTATTTTGAATGGATATCGATTTCTGATAAAAAAATTTATAACCTGTTAAATCATAGACTTGTTTAACACTAACTTGTCACTAAATTGCATATAAAAAAGCAGGCCCAACTTGAACCTGCTCAAATATACTTAGGCTACTTTCTGAATTAGTCGCGCAGGGCTGCACCAAACTGTGCCGCTACTGAAGTCACAATCGATTCAACAGCGCTTGCAATATCGGCTTCTTCTAAAGTACGTTCAGTCGATTGAAGCATCAACGCAATCGCTAAACTCTTCTTGCCCTCTTCAACCCCTTTGCCTACATAAACGTCAAACAGCTTCGCCTCTTTTAGAAGCTCACCACCAGCGTTACGACATGCATCGACAATATCACCTGAAGCAATGGCGCCATCAACAACCAGTGCTATATCACGGCGGTTCGCTGGGAACTTAGACAGTGATGCAGCTTCTGGAATTACACGGGTGTTCACAGCTGACCATTCAAGTTCAAATACGATGGTGCGGCCATTCAAGCCAAACTTACGCTCAAGCTCTGGATGAACAGTGCCTATCACCCCAATAATCTCACCATCGACAACGATAGCGGCCGATTGCCCAGGGTGCAGCGCTGGGTGTGCAATAGAAGTAAAGCTGTAAGCTTTGCCGTTGGCGGTTAAATCAAGAATGGCTTCCAAGTCACCTTTTAGATCGAAGAAATCAACCGTTGCGGTGTCCATGTTCCAGTGCTCTTCACCACGAGTACCGGATATTACCCCCGCGAGCATAGGCTCTTGGCGCATACCGTTCTCTGCCGAAGCATCAGGAATAAAACGCAAACCATATTCAAACAAACGAACGCGTGGCTGCTGGCGTTTCTGGTTATGAACCACGGTATTTAATAGACCTTGGATCAAGCCCAAACGCATCGCCGACATATCAGCAGAAATAGGATTAGGTAGAATGAGTGGTTCAACATCTGGAACAATCAGTTTCTGCTGCTCTGGCTCAACGAAGCTGTAGGTGATCGCTTCATGGTAACCACGGTCAACTAACAAATGACGAACACGCTTAAGTGGCAAGTTTGCTTCTTGGTGGTCATTCATGCTCAATGCTGCAACGGGAGCTTGATTAGGGATATTGTTGTAACCGTAAATACGGCCAATTTCCTCAATCAAATCTTGCTCAATCGCGATATCAAAACGCCACGTTGGCGCGGTAGCAACCCAACTTTCTGCGCAACTCTCAACACTCATACCTAAACGTTTTAGGATTTCAACCACATCAGCATCCGCAATGTGATGACCAAGCAAACTGTCCAGTTTAGTACGACGAAGTGTGACTTGATTTGGTTTAGGTAAATCCGTTTCAGACTCAACACTAACCACAGGTGCAACTTCACCGCCACAAATATCAACCAGCAACTGCGTCGCTCGTTCCATCGCACTGGCTTGCAACGCGTAGTCAACACCGCGCTCAAAACGCATGGATGAATCAGTATGTAGGCCATAGCTACGAGCACGACCGCGGATATGGTCTGGTGCAAAGAAAGCACACTCAAGCAGTACATCTTGTGTTTCTGAGCTAACGCCTGAACCTTCACCACCAAAAATGCCCGCAATGGCTAATGCTTTATTGTGATCGGCAACAACTAGCGTATCGACATTCAACTTAGCTTCTGTACCATCGAGTAGCGTAAGTTTTTCATCCTGCTCGGCCATACGAACAACAATACCGCCTTCGATCTTGGCAAGATCAAAGGCATGCATCGGTTGGCCTTGTTCAAGCAAGATATAGTTAGTGATATCAACCACTGGATCAATTGAACGTAGACCGCAACGGCGTAACTTCTCTTGCATCCAAAGCGGTGTTTGGGCTTGAACATTAATGTTTTTAACCACGCGACCAAGATAACGCGGACAAGCGGCCGGTGCTTTCACTTCAATAGAGACTTTATCTTCAATTGAAGTAGGAATAGCGATGACCGATGGCTCAGTGAGATCAATGCGGTTCAATACACCTACTTCACGAGCAAGGCCACGAATACTAAAGCAATCTGCGCGGTTCGCGGTCAAATCGACATCAATAGTCACATCATCTAAGCTTAGGAATTCGCGGAAATCAGTACCAACGATGGCATCTTCTGCAAGCTCCATAATGCCAGCGGATTCAACATCAATCCCTAGCTCACTGAATGAACAAAGCATGCCGTGAGAAGGTTGACCACGTAATTTTGCTTTTTTAATCTTGAAATCGCCGGGCAGTACCGCACCAACAGTCGCTACCGCCACTTTTAAGCCTTGTCGGCAGTTTGCTGCACCACAAACGATATCAAGCAGTTCTTCCTCACCCACGTCAACTTTCGTTACACGCAGTTTGTCGGCATCCGGATGTTGACCACATTCCACAACGTGACCCACTTTGACGCCAGTAAATTCACCGGCGACAGCAAGAACGTCATCGACTTCCAAGCCTGCCATTGTAATTTGATGTGTAAGTTCGTCAGTCGTAACCGCAGGGTTAACCCACTCACGAAGCCATGATTCGCTGAATTTCATTGTGTTTACCCTTGAATTACTTGAATTGTTTGAGGAAGCGCAGATCGTTCTCAAAGAACGCGCGTAGGTCGTTGACGCCATAACGAAGCATCGTTAAACGCTCAACACCCATACCAAATGCAAAGCCAGAATATTTTTCAGGGTCAATACCAACACTGCGCAAAACGTTCGGGTGAACCATGCCACAGCCTAGAACTTCAAGCCATTTACCATTTTTACCCTTCACATCCACTTCCGCAGAAGGTTCTGTAAATGGGAAATAAGAAGGACGGAAACGCACTTCAACTTCTTCTTCAAAGAAGTTACATAAGAAATCGTTCAAAATACCTTTAAGCTGAGCAAAATTGACGTGCTCATCAACCAACATGCCTTCAACCTGGTGGAACATTGGTGTGTGTGTTTGGTCGTAGTCATTACGATATACGCGGCCCGGCGCAATAAAACGAAACGGCGGTTGACCATTTTCCATAGTGCGAATTTGCACACCTGACGTGTGTGTACGCAACATTAAATCTGGATTAAAGAAGAAGGTATCGTGATCAGTACGTGCTGGGTGATCGGCAGCGATATTCAACGCATCAAAGTTGTGGAAGGCGTCTTCAATTTCAGGTCCAGATTCAACATGAAAACCAAGCTCACCAAAGAACTGCTCAATGCGTTCAACTGTGCGAGTCACTGGGTGTAAGCCACCATTTTCAATGCGGCGTCCAGGCAAAGTAACGTCAATCGTTTCAGCCGCTAGTTTGGCTTCTAACTCTGCTCGCTGCAAAGCATCTTTACGCGTAGCAATGGCGTGTTGCACTGTCTCTTTCGCAACGTTGATCTCTTGACCTGCAGCGCGACGTTCTTCGGGTGGCAATTTACCTAGGCTCTGTAGCTGAGTGGTTAACTCACCTTTTTTACCCAAGTACTGAACACGCACTTCATCAAGTGCGACTAGCGAATCGGCAGCATTAATCGCTGCGGTCGCATTAGCAATAATCTCTTCTAGATGTTGCATCGTTTCCTCATCTACCTGTAGGTAGTGTCCGTATAGGATGTTTTTGTATTTTTCAGATAGCTGCACATAGTATCGAAAGCCACCTCTAAAGCCAAATTGAAATGATACTGACGCTTGCTCTTGAACAAAAAAACGGCATTATTTTTGCCGCTCTCTTGATATTACCTCCCTCTCCCCAAACAATAATAAAAACATGACTATTTTTGAGAAGAAACGATGAACATCACGATAACACCAATCGAACCACAAGATGATCCGGACATTTGTAAAATTATCCAATCTGTAGGCGCTGAATTTGGGGCCATCGGTGAGGGTTTTGGCCCATCTGATGCTGAAGTAGAAAACATGAGTCAACATTATACGCAAGAGAGAAGCAGCCTTTATCTGGTAGCCAAACGTGACGGCATCATTGTCGGTGGAGCAGGTATTGCAGCCTTTCATCATAGCCAACGGATCTGTGAGCTAAAAAAACTCTTCTTATTACCAGAAAGTCGCGGTTTCGGGCTAGGAAAAATGCTCAGTGAAGCATGCCTATCGTTTGCTCAAAATGCAGGTTATCAATCTTGCTATTTGGATACGTTATCTAGTATGACATCCGCCATTCAGTTATATGAAAAGCTCGGATTTATACATTTGGATCGACCAATGGACGGCACTGAGCACAACGGCTGCGATATGTGGATGCTTAAACAGCTGTAAATCATCGCATCTGCTTATACAAAAAATGCCTACCGAACGGTAGGCATCAAAAGCAGTTGAGATTTAATGCTTAAGTTTTAAAACTTAGAAGAAGTATTTTAGACGGATACGCATGCCTAGATCTTTGTTTTCTGTGTCGTCTACTTTCGAGTAGTAAGTACCTAGATAAACAGAGAAATCTTCCACATCCATCACATTAGCAAATTGGTAAGAAGCATAAGTGGTATTTACCTTCTCGCTAGTACCTTTATCAACATCACCATAGACATGACCTAGACCAAAGCCTTTAAACAGTAAGTTAGCACCGATGGTCGTATCTTCTTGTTTAGTTTTGTCGAAATCACGGAACGCATAGTTCACGTTGATAGAAAGATCGTTAGCAGAATAGTTAACTGTCGCGCCATAACCAAGGAAATCATTCGCAGCATCTTTATCATCTGCAGTCAGATTGGCTTCTAAACCAGCAGCAACACGAACTGAGTCAACGATTTGGTACGCAACAACTGGGCGTACGAACACAGCATTTTTATCCGCTGTAGTCGCATTCTTCTCAAATTTGGTAGAGAGTTCAAAGTAAAGATTATCCGCTGTCTTACTAAAACCGACTTGGCCGTTATCGCCACGACCACGAGCCGCATTCGCTCGATACGGTTCTGCTGTTGCGTATTCAAGCATAGTATCTTGACCAACAGGGAATAGATCAAATGCTTCATAACGACCTACTCTCAATTCCCAGTTATTTGCTTGACCAAATGCAATCCACGCATCATCAAGCTCAACATCACCCGTTGTTTTAAGTAAAGGTTGTGCTTGTGCTTTGATATAACGGTCACCACTCACACTGCGCTCACCAGCGATTTGAACCAAAAGACGACCGTCTTGATTTAGCTCTTGCTTATCAGTGGCATTTTTATCACGAAGGTTAATATCGAACTCGACATCACCGCCGATTGAGAAAACACCTTGTTCACCTTCAACACTGATACCTGCGTTTGCTTGTAGTGCGGCTGAAATTAGAATTGCGGCAAGAGAAAGTTTACCAGAGGTAGCAAAATTCATTTTTTATACTCCATCGACCTTATGGTCATCATTATCATTATGTTGGTGCTTGACACCTTGAATCTCATCCTGAGATATAGGTAATAAAATTAATTAGTTAAGTTCAGATTCACCGGGGGAAGTAGCACGCTACTTTGGTAATCATGAATAACTCAATCTCTTTATTACTCAGCAACCACTGCTTATGTATTCCCTTAACGTTGCTGACGGGGATGGAGTTTACATTCACCAAATCAATGTAAAAATAGATCAATGTCACATTAGGAACCGTTCCCATGAATGCATTATTGATAAGTTTATATAAATCACGCTTTTGCAAATAATTCACACCATAAATTAAATGTTGGCACGAAAATTATGTGAAGTAGACCGAAATTTCGCTTCACAAAATAATAACAACTCAAGATAATGGTTGCTTTATCAAATTATTAACATTCTAGAATTGAGAATAGAGAGTGAAAACGATGCGAGATTTGACCATAAATTGAAGCATTGCTGTTTTGATGGTGATGGCTTTGCTTAAAATATTTCAATTTCACGTCCGAAACCGTCAACGAATATAGTGAACGTAGGGGGGATTTACCCAATTTCTGCTAGGGCTTTAATTTGGAGCGACACGCGAGGTTCGCTTTCTTTTGGACTAAAAGCGTGACCTCAACCTTGGCAAGGTGGCTCTAAAACGACATCGTTGGTTGTGAACTGGCTGTGAGACAGAGATGAAAAAGCCCCAGCATTTCTGCCAGGGCTTTAATTTGGAGCGACACACGAGGTTCGCTTTCTTTTGAACTAAAAGCGTGACCTCAACCTTGGCAAGGTGGCTCTAAAACGATATCGTTGGTTGTAAACTGGCTGTGAGACAGAGATGAAAAAGCCCCAGCATTTCTGCTAGGGCTTTAATTTGGAGCGACACACGAGGTTCGAACTCGTGACCTCAACCTTGGCAAGGTTGCGCTCTACCAACTGAGCTAGTGTCGCATACTGCATAAGCAGTGAAAAGATGGTGCCCCGGGCCGGACTTGAACCGGCACGACTCGAAAGTCGAGGGATTTTAAATCCCTTGTGTCTACCAATTTCACCACCAGGGCACGCAATTCTGCATTGCGATGCTGTTTACAAAATTTAGTAACACCATCTTTAGATACTGAACGTTAAGTTCAACACCTCAAAATTTGGAGCGACACACGAGGTTCGAACTCGTGACCTCAACCTTGGCAAGGTTGCGCTCTACCAACTGAGCTAGTGTCGCAATGGAGGCGCGTCCCGGAGTCGAACCGAGGTCCACGGATTTGCAATCCGCTGCATAGCCCCTCTGCCAACGCGCCCCTGTAACATCAAGGGGTTGGGTTGTTTCTTCCGTTCCTCTCAAGTACGGGATGCATTCTACGCATTCGATTCGATGAGTCAATATTATTTTTTTAGTTTTTAAACCGTTTGGCTATTTTGCATTCAAAAAGGACAGATTTGGTTAATTTGATAGCAAAATTCACCACCTTTTACACGAGATAACTGTGCTTTAACTGAAGCAATAATGCATGTTGTGAAAGGGATTGTAGAAATTGGAGGAACAAAAAACGGGCCTAAGCCCGTTTCTTAATGATGTTCTGCATTGAGGAGGTCGTCTTTAGCTGCCGCCAAGTATTGAACCATTGACCAATAGGTCAAAATGGTTGCGATGTATAACGCTGCATAGCCGACCCACACCATCCAATCATCATGACGCCAAATCAGTACCCACAATGCAAACATTTGGGTGAGCGTCTTAACCTTCCCAACCCATGAAACGGCCACACTGGCTCGTTTACCAATTTCCGCCATCCATTCTCGCAACGCAGAAATGATGATTTCACGGGCAATCATTGTCACGGCTGGAATCGTTATCCAGAGACTGTGGTAATGGTCGGTGATCAAGATAAGAGCCGTCGCAACGAGCACTTTATCCGCTACTGGGTCGATAAAAGCACCAAAGCGAGAGGTTTGCCCAAGTTTTCGCGCAAGCATGCCATCTAACCAATCGGTAAAACCCGCTACCCAAAACACCATTGCCGCAGCAAAAGGGCCCCAGCCGTAAGGCAGATAGAAAACAACGACAAATACTGGGATAAGGAAAAGTCGTAATAAAGACAAAATATTAGGAATATTCAAACGCATATTTATAGGCTCTTATCGATTGCGCGGTTATGTTGCGTTATTTTTCTTATTGTTTCAATGCTTGATAAATGTTTTCAGCTAAAGAATGGCTAATACCGGGCACTTTGGCGATTTCTTCAACAGTGGCTCTTTTTAGCTCTTGCAGCCCTCCCATATATTTCAGCAGTGCTTGCCGGCGTTTAGGCCCAACCCCTTCTATGCCTTCCAATGTACTGGTACGCCGTGTTTTACCTCGTTTGGCTCTATGCCCAGCAATGGCGTGATTATGACTTTCATCGCGAATATGCTGAATCAAATGCAAAGCTGGCGCATCACTTGGCAGGTTAAATTCATCGCCATCGGTTGTAATCAACGTTTCTAGCCCCGGTTTGCGGGTAACACCTTTGGCGATACCAATCATCACTGGTCTTTTCGGCCAATCTTGCCAATGGCTGGAGATGATCTGCAAAGCTCGATTCAATTGCCCTTTACCACCATCAATGAAAATGACATCGGGGATTTTTTCCACGTCAAGCTGCTTGGAATACCGCTTATCTAACACTTGTCCCATTGCAGCGTAATCATCCCCACCAGTAATTCCCGTGATGTTATAACGGCGGTATTCTGGTTTAACAGGCCCTTCTTGGTTAAATACCACGCATGAGGCGATCGTACTCTCTCCCATGGTGTGCGAAATATCAAAACACTCCATACGCTCTATGCTATCCAACCCTAAAACAGCTTGAAGTGCTTTAAAACGCTGGTTGATCGTCATTCTATGGTTAATTTTAGCCGTTATTGCGCTCAATGCATTGGTATTAGCCAATTTTAAATATTGAGCACGCACACCTGTTGGGCTGATGTGGAAAGAAACTTTACGCCCGACCAGGGTCTGTAAGGCTTCTTGCAGCGGCTTTTCATCCTCTAGCAGACCCGCATTTAAGATCACTCGACTTGGGATCGTACGCGCCTCATTGTGACTTAAATAATACTGTCCTAAAAAGCCATCAAACACCTCTTCTTGAGTCGTGTTAGCCGGAATTTTAGGAAAATGGCTACGACTACCCAATATTTTACCTTGGCGGATCATCAAAATATGGATGCAAGCGATGCCATTTTCTTGGGCAAATCCCAATACATCCATGTCATCCATCGTCTCTTCAGAAACAAACTGTTGTTCTTGGACTCTTCGAATGGCTTGGATCTGGTCTCTAAATTTAGCGGCATTTTCAAACTGCAGTGCTTGGCTGGCTTGTTCCATTTTTTGCACTAATGTTTCAAGTACTTGGTTATCTTTGCCTTGCAAAAACAATCGAACATAATTAACCAATTCAGCATACTCTTCATCCGCAATGATATGACTCACACAAGGTGCAGCGCAGCGGCCAATTTGATACATCAGGCAAGGACGAGTCCGGTTGCTATAGACGGTATCTTCACATTGTCTTACCGGAAATATTTTTTGGATGAGGTGTAACGACTCTCGAACCGCACCAGAATCAGGGTATGGACCAAAATACTCACCTTTGCGCTTTTTCGCGCCACGGTGCAACGACAAACGAGGGTGCTTATGCCCACTAATAAAAATATACGGGTAAGATTTATCGTCTCGCAGCAGCACATTGTATTTAGGCAAATATTGCTTGATGTAATTGTGCTCAAGGATCAACGCTTCCGTTTCAGTGTGAGTAACGGTGACATCAATTTTATCGATATGGCTGACTAACGCGCGCGTTTTCTCACTGTCGATTGTTTTTCGAAAGTAACTAGAAAGGCGTTTTTTGAGGTCTTTGGCTTTGCCAACATAGATGATATCAGCCTCGGCGTTATACATTCGATAAACGCCGGGCTGATGGGTAACGGTTTTAAGAAAAGCGACCGAGTCGAACAAAGAAGTCACTAAAGCGTCTCGGTGTCTAACATTCCGTGTCGAATAGCTAAATGGGTCAGTTCAACATCACCGCTGATCGCTAACTTACTAAACAGTCGATATCGATAGCTATTTACTGTTTTGGGGCTAAGACTAAGTTGCTCGGAAATATCCGTCACTTTTTGCCCTTTGGTAATCATCATCATAATCTGCAGCTCTCTTTCCGAGAGATCAGCAAATGGATTGTCAGAAGCTGGCGAGAATTGGCTTAATGCCATTTGCTGTGCGATTTCAGGCGAGATATAACGCTGCCCGCTATTCACAATGCGAATCGCGTTGACCATTTCATCTGGGCCTGCACCTTTGGTTAAATAACCCGCGGCTCCAGCTTGCATCACTTTGGTCGGAAATGGATTTTCCGTATGAACCGTTAACACGATGATTTTCACATCTGGATTAAAGCGCAGAATTTTTTTTGTCGCTTCCAAACCGCCGATACCAGGCATGTTCATATCCATTAAAACAACGTCGACATGATTACTGCGACACCATTTTACTGCTTCTTCACCGCTGTCAGCTTCCCCTACTACGTTCATTCCACGGACGTCTTCAATAATACGTCGTATCCCTGTGCGAACCAGCTCGTGATCATCTACAAGGAAAACACTTATCAAACTTGTATCTCCACACTCATCTATTGGCTCTGCACCCACTGAATCGTGGATAGCAGCATCGCGGCCCACATTAATTAGCTCACAATTGGAAATTAACTCACAATCGGGTAATTAACTTAACATTGGTTTTTACTCACACTGAATATGTGCTCAAACCCCAAATTTGGCAAGTACTTATTTGTTCGGCTAATCATCCAATGAGAATCCATCAACAAATCAAAAGCTTAATTATATTAGCAGAGATGTCGCACGACTTTTACATGATTTTTTGACAAATTTGAACCTAAACATAAAAATGCAACCAGCCTCATAAAAATACAAAAGCAAAACAAATCATAAAGTTAAAATGCATACACCATACCAATTAACGGTTATTTCATCTCCATCGCCCGCTTACTCACCTCACTGAAATTCGTTATTTACCTCGTAGCTCTGATATGATGCCCTCCCCCAAGGTTACGACTATTTGGATTTATTACGCTTGGTTATTCAACACGGTTTTTTACTTACTCGCCATGCAAGAGACCTTCATGGCTCGACTCATATTGAGTTGTGGTTGAGTACGCCTCAAGGTCCAACCCAACTGGTTATCCGTGGTGAAAAACCCGTTTTCTTCATACCACAGAAAGATGTACCACAAGCGCAAAAATTAGCGTTAGAGCGGCAGCTCTCTATCGAATTAAAAACATTGGATTTGGAAGATTTTGAACATAACCTCCTAGCGGGTTGTTATTGTCAAACGATTCAAACGCATGCTGAGTTTTCGGCACTACTAAAGCAACATCATATTCTGACGTTAGAAGATGATATTAAGCTTGCCGACCGCTTTCTTATGGAGCGTTTTCTTAAAGGCAGCATTGAATTCACTGGACGGCTTACCCAGACGTTTTCCCACTCAAAAATAGAACAGGCGAAATGTCGACCGGGCAACTATCTTCCTCATCTGAAAGTGGTTTCGCTGGATTTAGAGTGTTCTGAAAAAGGCATTCTCTACTCGATTGGTTTTGATAGCCCAATGGACAGCCGCGTCATCATGATTGGTGAGCCCGAACCTTGCGATACCCCAATTCAATGGGTGAAAGATGAATACGCATTGCTCAACGCTCTCATCGATTGGTTCACTGAGTTCGACCCTGATGTAGTAATTGGCTGGAGCGTTTATCTGAACCTGCATATTTAACGATCTTTTATTGACCAATTCTTAACCACCTGCTTAAGTCAACATAACACTACATCGTATAAATGAATGCAGAGATTATGTGGAAAAAGATCAAAGTCACGGGGATTCGAAGTGCAATTGGTATTATCGATACCTATTTTGTAGTTCGTGATGACATACCATTTGGAACTGAAGAACACTTCCACGTTCCTGCCTCCCTATATCTTCTTCTAGGATCAGCAAATGGTGTGAAGTTAAGCACACAAAAAGATCGCGCGAGTGACTTAGTTCTCTTTTTTAATACCCTTGAATTCCCCAATGATCCACGGCAATTTCCTTTAGATTGGAAGCTGTTAACTGGTAATGACCAAGCAGGCTATTTAGGTTACCTAAGAACTGAACGAGAGAATAGCGAACCAACTATTCTAAGGGCAATTTCGTCAATACGTCCATTTTATCTATTCGCTCGTGACACGTTACCGATCCTAGATTCACACACAGCATACTCTTTCCCATATCTTAAATACCGATCCCGTAAAAGTATAATTTCAAACACTCTCACCCCAAGAAGGATCAAGTCACAATATATAGATCGGCTACTTTTCGAGGTCATTGAGGCAAATATAACTGGAAAAAGTAAATTCACTCGAATTCGGAATCTCATTGGAATACGCCTAGGGAGAAACAGTGGTTTAAGAGCGCATGAAGTCACGCTAGCAGGAAATTTTAGCACTGGTGAGTTGCGTACTAATATTGCTGAGATGCGTGCTCGTGGTGAATCTTCAATAGAGATCGATATTATCTCTGAAAAAGGAAATAAAGAGCGACCAATCGTTATCAAGAAAAACGACGTAGCATTAATTGAGCGCTTTCTAAATGGTCCTCGTCGAAAGCTGCCTGAGGGAGAGCTCTTATGCCGTTCGGATGGACTCCCTTTTTCTAGCGACAGCACTCCTGCGACAAAATGGTTCAAAGACACACTAAAAAAAGCAATGCCAACATTACTATCCAAATATTACGATTTCTGCTCAAATTCTGACCGAAAGTTCATAATTGCTAAGAAATCGCTCAGGGAGTTGAGCTTCCATTCTGGAAGACATAGCTATGCAACTGATCTTGTAAGTGAAGCCTATGAGGCAGGAACCGACCCGAATGAACTTCTTTTGATTCGCCTTGGGCATGTTAACAAATCAACTTTATCGGTCTATATAACCGTCGAAGCCATTCTGGTAGGTAGAGAGACTAACAAATCAGAGCTCGATATATCAACACAGGATAAGTAATGAAAGATAAAAACAAAAATTGGTTGTCTGACTATGCTCCTGCTGAAATAGCCCCATTAAATAGCGATCCAACGACGGCACGGATCTCTATTCTTAGTTCGCATAGCCGCATAGAAGATAAAGTAACAAGAGTTGAAAATCTGACAATTCCTCCGAAGCTTATTAACGATCCTTTATGTTTAGCGTTAATTTCCTATTGTAAATCTGAAGACTTTTTAAGCCAATCACCAAATACACGTAAAAATAAATATGATCATTTCAGTAATTTATTTCTTTTTCTTGATAAGCACTATGGTGAGCAGCGTATGTCTGATGTGACAGGCATTCATCCAGACTATATCAGCTACAGAAAAAAAAAGGGACAAAATATAAGTTCTTGTATTTCTACAATTAACGTAGCACTTAAGTGGTACATAGAACAAAAAAATAATGATCCAGAGCATATAGCAAGAGTTAAAGCTACACAAACTAGAATACCCAAAATTTCACGCAACCCTAGTAAGCCAAGACCTGCACTGTCTGACCTCATTGAGTCAATAGAATATGATGATGTAATATTAATTAAATCACTCAGAGATTTTTCTGTTGTCATGCTAAAAGTAATGAGCGAACAGAGGGATTATTTACTATCATTCCCAGAAATAATTGAAGCTAAATCATCACTGCCTAAATTAAGTAAAGACGTACGAGAATTAATTGAACGAGGAGTTAATAGCTCATATAAAGTATCATTTGACTTAACACAAAAGTATATTAAGCCAATATGGGATGCAATATCATCATCAAATGACGGTTTACTGATAGAACGTATGCTATTAAATTGTAGTTACACTCGCTCATACATACAAAACCGTGAAGACCCCATAACTCAGGAAGAGCAGAAAGAATTTCTAGAGCAACATTTAAATAGTGATGGTTCACTGAGGTCTAATAGTAGTGACTATTTTTACAAAGTAGCGAAAAAGAGGAACATTGTAAGCGCCGCGAAGCTTTCTAACCTTTCTTATGAATCATTATCCCAACCTACGAAAGTAGAAGAAGTATTAATATCCTTACTCCTAGCAAGTGAACGAATACAACCGTCGGGGCAGTTTGAACTATCCATAGACAATTATTACATCACAGGTGACAGTGGTTCGTGGGATTTTAGCAAAAAACGCTCTATTGCAAAGGAGCGTAAGCGCGTCATAAAC
>NZ_JAHGUP010000007.1 GCF_001989995.2 Vibrio anguillarum | reverse complement strand
GGTTTATGACGCGCTTACGTAGGACTTGAACGATATGTTAGGTGTACTTGGGGCTTGAACATGTGATCTGCACCCGCGAAACTGGACACTTTACTAAGCGACTTTCCCATACCCGAAGTTATCCGTATTTTTCTAATTTAAGTATTTAGTCTAAGTAGCTTTTGTCCATAGACGTGGCAGCACGATCTTCGCCAGCACGTCTTTGCCCCATTGTCATTTTCGCTCATAAAATCGCTTACTCTTCTAGCTCCAAGTTTTCCCCAATAAAATTCATGTGAAAGGCATGCAACTCACTTCGTAATTGCTAATTAAAAGTGAATAATTAGCAATTAACTGTCTGAGGGTATGCTGAAAATGATTTTGAGTCACTTCGGGACAAAAGAGTGACGTTTTGTGTCTACGTCACGGGCTGCTTGTTTGTGTTGCAGCTTCGGCTATTTAAGAAGTCGAGTTGAGTTTTGATCTCCTTCTCTAACTCTCCGACATAGATTAATGATGTCTCGATGTTGGCGTATTTTCCGCTTCTGCTTGCACTAAACCAATTGAATGACCCCACCGCCATATACCGATCATCAGCAAAAACGCTTTTACTATGGACACCATTTATCACATTGATAACGACACCAAGCTGTTCCAAGGTCGTGCAGCAATGTTGAAACGCTTTTACTTTATTGGTATCCGGGTGGTTTGCGACCGTGGTATTGAAATGTCTGTCGGTGTGTATGGTTATCTGGACACCTTTGTGCAGTGCTGTTTTTAGTAGTTCTAACTGCCCAGTTGATTGCAGTTTGTCTAGCAGTAACCAAGGCGAGACGATATCTATTTTTCGTTGTACTTCCCTCAGCAGTTTTGATAAGAACGCATCGTGCTCTTCGGCATTGGTTAGCAGTTTCGGATGGCCGCATATTTGTAATAAATCGGGGCGTTGACCAACACTAAACTCAAGTTCATTTCGCTCGTCAGTGAAGAGATACTTGGCGAGTAATCCTCGTGGAGAAGATGATGGCGCAGCTTCAATGATATCCAAATCACCAAACACCAAGAATGCATCTTTGGCTCGAGAGACAGCGACGTTGAGCATTGATGGATCCATATCGATAAACCCGCCATCGTTGTGTCTGGTGTACACATGGGAAAAAATAATGATTTTGCGTTCAGCACCTTGAAGAGAGTGAACGGTGCCAACGGTTAGTTGGTCATCCCCCTTGCCTGCCTTGATATCGAACTCACCACACGCGGTCTTGATCTGGTTCACTTGAGCTGAAAATGGAGTAATGATACCCACACACTTGGCCAGTGGCTCGCCGTAGTAATTCTCTATTTCAACCTTATTGGCATGTAGCCATGCAGCGATAGTTTCTGCTTCTAACTTATTGCGTCGGCTGCCGCTAAATGATTCCGCGATACCGTCGACGTGCAAATGACTGAAAGGAGAGTAGAGGCTATCTTCGGTCACTTGTCCTCGCTTGGGGATCAGGATACCTTGATAGCAAAGGTCATTGCAGTATGAGATTAATTCATCGTAGCAGCGTCTATGTTCTTGCAAAAACATTCCAGGCTCAGCTTCCGGCATATAATGAAAGCGGCTTGCTTGTTGCGCTACATGCATCACACTGCCAGTCACTACACTTCGGCCTTCCTCTTGAATGACTGTGTATTCATCATCAGAGCCGATAACTTTATGCTGCTTTAAATTACCTCGGTCAATTGATGAGCACACATTTCTAATCGGCGGGATTTGGTAAATATCACCAATCACCAACGCTTTTCTGGCTAGTGAGAACGAGGCCGCGGCAACTTCTGGAGCTACTTGGCCTGCTTCATCAACGATCAAAAGGTCGATTTCATTAAGCAGATAGTCAGTTTCAAATTCATTATTCCCAACGTGAGACTGGTAAGTCATATGAGAAGGCAGAGAATGGAACGTTGATACAATGCAAGGAGTGAGCATCATTCGGCGTTGCCAGCGAGGACGAACCGTTTTCAAACCTGTTTTCCGGGCCTGCTTGTTCAACTCTTGGCCCAAATCTCGGCAACTGAGCAGCCAGCGTGCTTCCCAGTAATGGACAGCTAAGCGGAACATTCGAAAACGGGTCGTGATATCTAAAACCGAATCGATGTCGGTCAGTTGTGGAATAGTTTGCTCTGGAGAGTCTTCAGTAAAGTTATTGATAGAATCAAGCCAATTCAGTTGTGATTGCTCAAACTCTTGATACTGCTCTAAGCAAGATTGATACCGATTTTTTTGATCATCAAAATCGTCTTTTTTACTAGAAAATACTTGCTTGAGTAGGCTCTCAAATCGGTCTGATGACAGATTTTCAATTTGCTCTTCATCGTGCTCAATAAGGTTAAACATGAAACTCCTGCGCTGGAGTTCAAGTTTATTCTTGATTGGCGGTAACCACTTAAACAGAGTTAACCATGTAGATTCATTGCCAAGGTAGCTTCGCCACGCAGTTAACTGTTCTTTGGCGTTATCTTTCAATTCTTGCGCATTAGAAACGGCTTGTTGTTGATCTGCCAATGTTTGTTGGGGATTGTCCCCAAGCCGAGAATGGATGTCATTCAGTTGGCGGTTGTAGTGATGCCAATTGTTTTGGATGTGATCTAACTGGTTTTGATGTTGGCGCAATTCGGCAAGGAGATACGCTTTAACTTGCGTTACATCAGCAAAATTCTGTTGTGGAAACGCCTGTTTTGCTCTATCCAAATAATGCGCTTGGGCTTGATCGAGAAAATCCAACTGCTCGACTTTTTCATAGAAATGCTTAGTTTGGTAACTTTTGGCAGCTTCCAATTCTCCATACGCCGATGGCAGGTAGCCACCATAGCTAAAAATGTCGGGTAACCATCGGCCTGATAGTTCGTCGTCGCCTTCATCGAAGTCTTTACCAAAAGCATCAATGATGTTGGTTACTGCTTGATTATTAGTTGATGCCGCAATGATTAGCGGCGGTTGACTCTCTTTTAGCGCAGATTCAATCCACAGTGACGCGACTACAGATAGAACAAACGTTGTTTTACCTGTGCCAGGAGGACCATTTACCGCAAGAATATCGCCTTCTTGCATGGCTAAGGTATGGGCCAAGGCATCGCATTGCGCTTTAGCTAGCGGGAATTGACTATTTGAGTGGCCAAAACGCGAATTCACTGTCTGAGATACATCAATACATTCATCGTGGTTGGTTACTGTTTTTGCCGCGTAACTATCAAGCAAAGGCAAGGTTGTGTTTGAATTGCTCAGGTTATCGTACAGTTTTAAAATATGCCTTGAAGCTCCCAAGCACTCGCTGATTTTGTTGACTAAGCCACGACTTTCAATTTCTTCGTAGAATTGCTCGATTCGGTTTCTATCACAGTAATCGGCAAATAGTTTTTGGGTGAGTCCGTAGTAGTTGTGCCAATCTTTTTGATGGTTCTGATACTGTTCTTCTTGTTCGAATTTGGCTGGAATACTTTCAGTAGACTGCGCTGGAATTTCATTTGTTGTCAGGAATTCATCGAGCTTATCGACGTCAGCGATAGTAAAGGTGTCATTTCCTTGAGGAGCAAGCAAATCACGAGGTATGAATGGCGTGGTGTGGGGAAATAGTAGTCCTTCACGATTGACCCATAAAGAGCAGACAATCGGTGTCAGTACACCAGGCATATTACCGCTGTAATCTTTGCCATGAACTTTCCGAAGATAATAGGTGACCGGTCGATGATGAATTTGTACGGCGGTTAGGGTATCGGGTTCATTGCGAAACAGATCTTCTAGCAATGTAGAATCAGGTTTAAGCTTACCTTCTTTGAACTCGTCGGTTGTCGCTCGTACATAATTCTTCAGATCTTGCTTTTTTAATGCACCTTTCGCGCTATCGGCATCGGCAAGAGAATTACGCCAATAGTGAATCCAGCCCTGATTATTCATACCCGGTCCTTGAAATTTTCGCGTTAAGCGTGTGATTTTAGTCGAATATTCTATTACCAGTGGAGTATTTTTTGTTAGAACTTTGAACAATTTCTTACTCGGCGACCTTTGAGCCATGCGGATGATGACTATTTGAGCAGTCGAAGAATTTGGGCAGGGGTATAGAAGTCTATTTTCCCAATGTCATATGAATTCAATTCCCCATTGCGATTTACGAGCGAGAGAACCTCTGTATGTTGCTTGCCAGAGCCGCATTAAATATTCTAATCTGCTTTTGACGACAAAACTCAGGTCCAGTCAGGCGACGGTGATAATAACTAGTGTCGTAAAGTTTCAGCACAGTAGTATCGGTTAGGCATAGTGCAGGAATGAAAGTAGACCTTTACTCATAAACGATTAGTCCGCAGTTCAAGTTTGCGAGGGCCACGATATACAGAAATGCCTGAGAGTGATAGCTCTTCTCAGGCCCTTTACTTTTTAGCAAATGTGTAGCAGATTTTTTTGCTTTTGACCTCAAATGTTCAATTTAGAAAGCCGATCTAAGCTCAATAGTTTTCTATGAACTAACTTTTCCCCTCTAGACGAGATTTCTCAATTTAGGCTTAATCATCGCAGAAATAGCGCTGTAAACGATAATTTAGGATAGGTACCCCTAGAACTACGCCAAACGGCTCAAATAACATCTATTGATCTTCATTCATATTATTAAAGCACCTCATTGCATAACAATAAATATGAGATTAAAGTCTTACCCACTATAAGTATCGTGAAGGACTTGCGAAATGGCTAAAGCAGTTAAAGTGGGGGATCAAGGAACCGAGCATGATGGCTTTCCTCCAACACCTGTAATCGCTGGATCTCCTACAGTCAATTTTGATGGTTCTCCCGCAGCTAGAGTTGGAGATCCTTTAGAGCCACATGATAAACCTAAACACCCTCCACATGATCGTGCTATTGCATCAGGCTCATCTACGGTAAAGATCGATGGAAAAGCGGCAGCTATTACCGGAGGAGCGATAAGCTGTGGCGGTGTTACTATTGGAAGCGGAACCGTCAATATTGGGGACGCCCCTTCAACTGCTTTAGCAAAAATAATTATTGCGGCTGCTGAAGAACTATATGATATCAATCTTTTGGTTAAGGATTCCTCGGGCTCGGTATGTTCCGAAATGGAGTTAATTTGTGTGTTCAGTGATGGCACAGAAGAAGTCGTAAAGACCAACGCTAAAGGGGAAATAAAAGGCCTAGCAAAAGGTGCTTCGATAAAAACGGTATCTCTCAAGCCTAAACCAACTAAGAAATGGTTCTTAGGAGGCCATTAATGACTGACACTGTATCCTCAACCCCAGTTACCGATGTAACTCCATATGAAATATATGTCTCCGGTATAGAAGATTTCCTGATACCCATAGTATTCCCTGATTACGAAATTCTTGTTGCAAGCGAACAGACATTCGATCTATTTGGGTTAGATATTACGACCCCTAAAGTGAAAGCACCGTACCTCGGGCATGCTGGGGTCATATTGATTAACGGAGAGACCGGAGTGACGAGGTATTACGAATATGGTCGTTACCCGAACAGAGCTTCCGATATTCCAGGAAATGTCAGAAAGGTCTCAATTCCAAATGTGAAACTAATCAACGGATTGATTACCGAAAGCTCTCTGAAAAAAACATTGAAATCAATCTCAAAAAGCTCAGGACAAAGCGGCAGAATCTCTGGTGTGGTCTTAAGGGGAAGCTTTTTTGCAAGGGGAGATAGCTGGCTTAAAAATAAAATGAGCAGTAATAACAGTCCTGACAAACTCCCTTATGATCTGGATAGTCACAACTGTATGACATTTGTAATAGATCTCGCCGAGCATCTAGAGTTGGACCCAAGCTGGCGTCCACCTGTTGTAATTCCAAACGCTTACATTGAACAATTTCAACTTTTTGAAGTCGATTTAGACTACGACTTCTCAACAAATACGTTAGTCGTATCGGAGTAATATGAGAAAAATAATAAAGTGGTTGTTAATCTTAGGAGCAGCAACGGTATTAGCACTTCTAGTTCTTTTCTTCACCTTCTTCAGGTTCGAAGAAACAGCATCAACGCAACACCAAATGCTTGGTGAAATGTTGTGGCTCTCAGCACCTGATGGAGGTGTTGGCTTCAGAATACTTGAGTCAAATCATCCTAATTATAAGGTGAAGATACTGTGTGGCACTCCAGATAACGTATGTGATGAAGGTACCTTTAAATATTCAGGAAGCAAGCTTGATAAAATCAAACCTGATGACATTGCTTCTTACTTTGGAGATAACATTGACCTCATAAATGGTGAAACTATGGTCAAAGTTGCTCAGAACGAGTAATACGGAATCATACCTTGGTGGTTTGATACTTCTAAGATCAAGCCAGCGAGGGGCCTCCATATACAGAAAAGCCAAAGAGCAATGCCACTGCTCACTAAAACTCAACTTACTTCTGCCCCAAAGTGAGTTTCGTCTCAGATAGTGCATCAGAGATGGTTCTTGATTTTGCTATACTAAAAATAATCCCAAAAGTAGTGTAATCCGTGTATTAGAGAGTCTGTACTCGTTTATAGGTTTGCAGTGCGGTATTTTCTTGGTGTCTGATTGAACAGCTTTTTAAAAGCCTGTACATAGGATGAATCAGATGCGTATCCCAACTCCATAGCAATTTCCTGTATGCTCATTTTCGAGCTTAATAATGGCAGAGATAAAACCAGCCTTATATTTTGTCGCCACAGAGCAAATGATTGAGAGAACTCTTTCGCACATAATCTGGATAATGTGCGCTCAGATGCTCCGACTTTTTTTGCCCATTCTTTTAACGTAAACGGTAAGTCAGGTTGCTGTTTAAGCTGTAGAAAAATAGATAAAAGGCGTTTGTCCGTAGGGATGAGAAGTGGTATTTCATAACTTTTTGCTGCCTCGATTTGATCTCGTAAGACTGTTAACAAATGTGCCAAGTTGGATTCCGGCTGTGAGAGCGTATCACTTTTAAATAAAAGCAATATCAACTCTTTGAGGAAGGAGCTTACCTGACAGGATTTCGGCTCACTTCCATACTGCACATGTTTGTTAGGGTTGAGGTAAATCGCTAAAAATTCTGTGTCTGTAATTGCAACAGATTTATGAATGGTATTGGCGGGGATAAAGAGCATACCATTGTGAGGGACTATTCCACTTTTATCACTAATGTCTGATTGTAACAAACCTTGACGTGGGAAGACGATTTGGTGCCATGGGTGTGAATGGAAATCATCAATATAACCAGAAGCCATGATAGTCGTTTTAGTTATAAATTGTTTATCTGGAAAATCTCTGATTAAATCATTAGCTTGCATAAATGGCGGCTTGTCTACATTAATTGTCAGTCATTATAAATTACGCCAGTTTGTTTTGATATAACATCATCAGTCAATTGTTATCAAAAAACAAAAGGACTAAATGATGCACATTCACTTTATCATCCATGAACATTTTGAAGCTCCGGGAGCTTATGAGTCTTGGGCTAAAACTCGTGGCCATTCAACGGGTTACTCTCGGGTTTATGACGGTGACTCTCTTCCGGAAAAAGTAGATGATATCGATTTTCTGATTGTCATGGGCGGCCCACAAGATCCTGTGACCACTATCGAACAATGTGCTCATTTCGATGCCAAAGGTGAAAAGGCGGTAATTACAAAAGCGATTGATGCAGGAAAAGTCGTACTTGGTATTTGTTTGGGATCTCAACTCATTGGTGAAGCATTAGGTGCTCACTATGAGCATAGTCCTGAACGCGAAATTGGTAAGTTCCCTATCACGCTAACCAAAGACGGCAGTACCCATCCACTGTTTGACCATTTCGGCACCGTTCTGGAAGTGGGGCATTGGCACAACGACATGCCGGGACTGACTCCAGACGCCAAAATCATTGCGTACAGTGAAGGCTGTCCTCGACAAATCGTTGCTTATAGCGATTTTGTGTTTGGTTTTCAGTGTCATATGGAATTGACTAAAGATGTTGTAGCGTTGCTGATAGAAAATGATGATCTCAGCGAGGCAGCAAACTATCGTTTCGTTGATGAGCCTGAAGTACTAATGAATCATGACTATGATGAGATGAACCAAAAGCTACACGAATTTTTGGATAAACTAGCGAAAGCCTATCAAGCATAAAGTTAAGTTTCTGGTAGCTTTTTATTTTATCACCGGCTCATTGAGCTGGTTTTTTTATAGATAGTTAGTGAGGAAACACATGGACCTTGATTTGCAAACATACATGCCAATATTGGCAATCACTGGAGCGCTTACTCTCGGCGCTATGAGTCCGGGTCCCAGCTTTATCTTTGTTGCCAGACGAGCAATTTCACTTTCAAGACGGCATGGGATTTTTACCGCGTTAGGTATGGGGACGGGAGCTTTAGTTCTATCGGTTGCCGCCTTACTCGGATTACAAACGATTTTTAGCCTGATGCCGGTAAGCTATTCAATATTTAAAATTGCAGGCGGATGCTATCTCTTGTTTTTGGCATTTGGAATTGTGAGATCAGCTCGAATTCCGTTACAGTCCATAGATGCTACTCGATGCCAAGACATTTCCTTATTTCGTTCGTACTTATTAGGTTTAGGAACCCAACTCAGCAACCCCAAAACAGCCATCGTATTTGCCAGCGTATTTACAACACTGCTACCGCAAAACATACCTACGTATTTCTATATTGTGGTTCCAATCTGCACATTTTTGAGTAATGCAGGATGGTATCTTATTGTAGCTTTAGTTTTATCTGCTTCACGCCCTCGTCAAGCGTACTTAAAATTTAAACAATTTATTGATTATTTGTCTGGGTCAGTGATGGGAGGATTAGGATTGAAATTAATCATCAGTCGCTAATAAGTGTCACGAATGAGCACTTTGCTATACTTCAAGTAATGCATTAAATGCTAATTTAGCAAAATCGATAACTTACATGTGTCCAAAACTTTGTTAAACGTATGCTCATTGACACGATTATCTACGGGCATTGGCTATGATGTAGTAACTTTACAACGTAGGATTTAGATACCTACTCAAATATGCAGATTTTTGATGCAATTTTATGCGAACTTATTCTGCAAATATCTTTGTAACTATTTGAAAGCTCGTTCTGGCTATGCAGACTTA
This sequence comes from Vibrio anguillarum, assembly GCF_001989995.2. GTDB lineage: Bacteria > Pseudomonadota > Gammaproteobacteria > Enterobacterales > Vibrionaceae > Vibrio > Vibrio anguillarum. The sequence goes on along the minus strand of NZ_JAHGUP010000007.1, from coordinate 18,395 downwards.
TGCTGCAAGCATCACCTTTTTGTCGCTGACAAACTTTATCCGTACACTCCCGATTTCTTCGTTTCAAAAGCTAATGCAATAATGTTTTATCATATTGCAATCTGAAACATACATTTTGTCCAAAGACATGCTGATTCATTTATAATCAATTATTATTGAAATTTGATTTATTAATAACTATTGGTTTATGACTATGCTCAATCCTATTTGGTTAAACACTTTTAAAACATTAGTCGATATTGGGCACTTTACTAAAACGGCTGAGTTACTCCATATGACGCAACCTGGGGTAAGCCAGCACATAAATAAACTAGAAGCTGCTTGCGGTTATCCTTTGATAAAGAGATTTAACAAGAAATTTGAGTTAACAATCTATGGGCGGAAAGTTTACGATTATGCTGTCAAACACTTTGAAGAAGAGTTTGAGTTATTACAGAATCTGGCACACGACGAACCTTTCCGTGGTCGCTGTACTATAGGCTGTTCGGGGACTTTCGCGTGGCTGATTTATTCACAATTACTTTCTTTGCAAGTGAGTTATCCAGGCTTATCCATTGAGTTAGAAGCAACGCCAAACCATCGTATATTTGAGCAGATATTGCAGGGGAAACTGGATATAGGTCTAGTGACAAAAGAACCTAACCCTAAATATTTCGCGAGCCGTATTGTTGGTGCGGAGTGTCTTGCTCTTGTATTACCACTGTCCGCAGACGAAAGCTTGCCTATAAATGACTTGTTAATAGAATTGGGAGTCGTTCGTCATCCAGATTTCGCTCACTACTTCCAAACATATGTCAATCAAGCGAATAATGATTTGCTTCGTCTAGTCAATTTGGAAGATGTTTCGACGCAAAGCTATATTAACCAAGTGCACCAAATATTAGTCCCTATAGCTAAAGGGATCGGTTTTACAGTAGTTCCTCGATGGTGCGTTAACTTGTTCGCGGATAAAGAGCAGCTAAAAATATTCAACATTACCGAAGATATACAAGAACCTGTTTACTTGGTTAGCAAACTTAACTCACCTCTTGCTAGGCGTTATGAGCAAGTCATTGATGTTATTGATCACTCTTTTAAGGCTGTTTGACTTGATTGAACTCCACATAAGCAGATGATATTGGCATTAAAGCTTCATAGCTGACCTTGCAATAGAAATCAAAAAGGGCTGGTTGTGCTACCTGCCCTTGAAATTTTATTAATGCATCACAGATCGACTATTCGTAATCAGAGGCATAAGTTTCTTCGTATGAGTGCGAGTAAAGCTCAAAAAGGTTGCCAAATGGGTCTTCTAGATAAACCATTTTAGCGAGCTTGTTATCATCTTCTGGGTGGTAACGCATGATATCCATACGGGCTTTACCGCCATATTGTTCAATGCGCTTAATAGCGCCTTCAAAGTCGTCGGTTTGTAGACAGAAGTGGAAGATACCAAGGCGAGAGAAGTCTACTTCGTGACGCTCTTCGCGCTCTTTCATTTCAAACAATTCAACGCCAATACTATCAGTTGTTACTAGATGTGCAATATTGAAACCTTTGAAACCCTCACCAAAAACAGCAATACACATGCGGCCAATCGCTGACTCTCGCTCTTCAATAACTTGTGTATTATTCATAACGATTTTTAAACCTAAAGCTTGAGTGTAGAACTCAACAGCTTTATCCATATCGCCAACCATAATACCGACGTGATTCATTTTCATAATTCGCTCCTAATACCTTTGATTTTTTGGCTTCGTTTCGATAGATGGGAGTATATGGAGATTGATGGATTAAATAAAATTATCAGTAATTATAAAAATGATAAATTTTAATTATAAGCGAAACGCAAGATGTCACCGTGTTAGAACCAATACAAATGGCGATAGTAGAAAATGATAATTTTCCGTATCTAAGCTAATCCGTGACAGGCTCATTTAGAAAAATCGTTCAGTTCAGATTTGGCCACACATTTGTTAGTGAGCTAAGTGGTATCGGATATTCAACGGCTCCTCATTCATTGAGTTGAAGAAAAAATCTCTTATTAAGGGATTCTTAAGTTACGTCCGTTATTTTTGTTTACAGAGTAGGCAAAAAGGAAATGCCGATGAAAACTATACGCTCAGCATCTGATCTGCAATTGGCCGTAATTGATCCTTCTCATCCTCGCTGGTTGGAAGCCATACACCTTGTGCGCGAGCGTTATCAGCAAGCGTTTGATGCACGCCTTATTACTTTTATGCCTGCTTATTTAGCTTTGCTTGATCATGACGAAATGAAATCCGTATGTGGTTTTCGCGTAGCGCAGCAAGAGCCTCTATTTCTCGAACAATACCTTGACCAACCTGCCGATGAAATTTTATCGCAGCGTTTTGATTGCCGAGTATCCCGAAGTGCTTTGATTGAATTTGGCCAACTGGCCTCTTTCGGTCGTGGTTTATCGGCACTGCACTTTACTTTGATCGCTCAACAGCTGGTTGATTTAGGGTATGAATGGTGCGTTTTTACAGCAACGGATCCACTGCATGCTTTGATGCGTCGATTTGGTTTACAACCGACATTGATCGCGAAAGCGTCAGCATCTTGCATTCCTAACGCCAGCCAAATTTGGGGCAGTTATTACCAACACAGCCCTCGAATTTTAGCGGGAAATTTGGCGCAGGGGCTGGCGTTGCTCAACCGATTTCATTTAAACCAGAAACAAGCGTGAGGCCTTTGCTATGAACCGAATTTTATCGGCGCTTCATCAACATGCGCAGCAAAAGCCAGATAGCATTGCCTTCATTGGGCACAATGCCAAACAAGAAAAGATAGCGCTGAGCTATCAACAGCTCTTAGAAAAGGTGGAAGCCACAGCACGCACATTACGCCAGTGGCAGGTTCAGCGTATTGCATTAAAAGCTGAAAATAGTTTGGATTGGGTGATCATCGACCTTGCGGCCATGCACGCAAAAATAGTGCTCGTTCCTGTACCTACTTTCTTTAGTAAGGCACAGGTTGAACACTTACTGTATGAATCGGGTGTTGATGTTTGCTTAGGTGATTGGTCAACGCTAGGTGAACCTTTCTCAACGCTCAGTCATCTACCTGCTTTTGTCTATTTGGCGAATCCATCAGCACAGGTGTTGCCTTTGACGCAAAAAATTACCTTTACGTCTGGGTCCACCGGAACGCCGAAAGGGGTGTGTTTGAGTGACGAAAACATGCAAGCGGTCACGCTGGCGATCGCAGAGAAAATGTCCGCGCAAGTTGAGCGTCACCTCGTGATGCTGCCTCTCTCAACCTTGTTAGAAAACATCACGGGTGTGTATGTTCCTTTGGTTCTGGGTGTGACATCAACAGTCGTCTGTGGCAGCGAAGTAGGTTTGACCGGTTCTAGCCAGTTCTGTGGTGCAACGTTCGCACTCGCACTACAACAGTTTCAGCCGTCAAGCTTGGTGCTAACGCCTGCGCTATTGCTGGCATTAATTGAAGTCGTCAAGCAGAGCCCAGCTCTTGCGCTGCCTTTACGCTGGGTTGCCGTGGGCGGGGCGCGAGTGGCTCCCCAATTAATTAACGCAGCTCGCCAGCTCGGCATTCCCGCTTTTGAAGGGTATGGTTTGTCTGAAAGTGCTTCGGTCGTGAGTATGAATACACCCCAACAAAATAAGCCGGGGTCGTGTGGACAGGTGCTGTCTCATCTTCAGGTTTCGCTGGCACAAGATGGCGAATTGTTAGTTAAAGGCAACACGGCTTTGGGGTATTTAGGTGAGCCGTTTAGCCACGAGTGGTTGTCAACTGGCGATATGGCCACAATCGATGGTGAGTGTTTTTTAACCATCATCGGGCGTAAAAAGAACCTCATCATCACCAGTTTTGGGCGTAACGTGGCCCCTGAATGGATTGAATCTCAAGCATTAGCTTTGATTGCGCACCATCGATTTGTGGTGGTGGGCGACGGGCAGGCAGGCCTCACGGCCGTCAGTGACAGTCCTTTACCTGATCTCGTTACGCGCGTGCAACAGCTCAATAGCGTGTTGCCCGATTACGCACACATCACGCAGCTTTGGTTGGTGAGCGATATTCACTGCTGGCAAAAGTGGCTGACCGCTAATGGTCGCCCAAAACGCTTAGCTATTGAAAACGCACTGCAAGAGGCTCGCTTGGCGCGCCACACCACTAATCCACAGACGGTTTTTATCTCTATTCCTTCCTTCTATTCAATGGCTGAGGAGCTTTAAAATGAGCAAATTTTTCCATATTTTAAAAACACAAACTGAGCCAGCACAGCAGCAGATGTTGCAAGCTCCGGTATTTGATGCCTGCGCAAGAGGAGAGATCAGCCTAGAGATGTATATTCGTTTTCTCACTCAAGCTTATCACCATGTTAAACATACGGTGCCACTGCTGATGGCATGCGGCAGCCGCTTAGGCGATGAATATGAGTGGGTACGAACGGCGATTGCTGAGTACATCGATGAAGAAAAAGGCCACCAAGAGTGGATCTTGAACGATATTAAAGCGTGCGGTGGTGATGTGGACGCAGTGCGTCATAATGAGGGTGCAGGGCGGGTCAGCGCTTCCATCGAACTCATGGTGGCGTATCTCTATCACCAGATTGATCGCGCCAACCCGTTGAGTTTATTTGGCATGGTGTGGGTACTTGAAGGAACCAGTGTGGGTGTCGGTGGGAATATCGCACGGTTAGTCAAACAGCGTTTGGAGCTTCCTGATGCGGCGATGACTTATCTCACTTCGCACAGCGAACTTGACCAAGGGCACATCCGTTTTTTTGAATCGTTAATGAACAACATTCAGTGTGTATCCGATCAAGAGGCCATCATCCGCTCTGCAAACATGGTGTTTGATCTGTATGGGCAGATGCTGCGAGAACTACCGCTTCCTTGCGAGTCAATGGTGCATGCAGGTTCGCAAGATTTAGCTTCGCAAGGTGTAAGGTCGCAATATGGATCTTAATCATCAACATGTTTTACTCACCGGCGCTTCCGGTGGTATCGGGCAACGCATCGCATTGCTGCTTGCTAAGCAAGGAGCCAGTCTAGTTCTGGTGGCTCGAGATGGTCAAAAACTCGAGCAACTTCGGCAAACGCTACCCATGCCTGAGAAGCATCTGATTTTGAGTGCAGATTTAAGCACAGAGTCAGGAATAGAGCAGATCAACACCTTCATTCAGCGCTTTTTTATGGGCCAGAAACGAATCAGTGTGGTGATCAATAATGCGGGCATCAACCAGTTTCGCTTATTAGCCAGACGAACCGCAGTTTCAGTGCAACAGGAGCTGCATTTGAATTTACTTGCTCCAATGCAACTGACTCAATCGGCGATACATTGGTTGAATAAACCGGGGATTATTTTAAATATTGGCTCAAGTTTAGGGGCTATTGGTTACCCGGGTTATGCCACGTACTGCGCGACCAAAGCAGGGTTGCACCGTTTTAGTGAAGCGATGCAGCGTGAGCTTGAGGGGACGGGTATCAAGGTACTTTACCTAGCGCCGCGAGCGACCAATACCGAGCTGAATAATGACACGGTGAACCAGTTCAACCAAGCCGTAGGCAACCACTGTGATGAGCCAGAGGTTGTTGCCCAACATGTGCTTAGTATGCTCGAAAGCGAATCAACAACTCGCTGGATTGGCTGGCCTGAAAAAGTGTTGGTGCGATTAAATCAACTATGGCCAGCAGTGATTTCGTCGGCAATTAAAAAGCAGCAAGCGACCATTCTTGCCTTTTTGAACCGTTAAAGCGTGATAATTCAAGGAGAACAACATTTGAAAACTGTGTTTAAATGGGCCAGTGCATTGGTCATCTTTGCGGTAAGCACGACACCCGCTTTTGCGATCACTCCTTTAGCTCAGGTTCAATCTGATTGGGCCAAATGCCAATACAAAATGAAGTCGAGCGATGATCAAGAACGTTGTTTTGAGCGTGTCATTATGCGTAACACCTTAGAGATGCAATCAAGCAACAGTCCAGAACTCAAAGTGTGGCTTGCCATCAATAAATCCTCATTAGCGGGCGTAAAAGGTGGGTTGGGTGCGCTATCTTTAGTGAAAGAGGCGAAATTATTGTACGAAGAGGTTATCGATCAAGCGCCTAATACTTTAGATGGCTCGGCTTTTACAAGTTTAGGCACCTTATATTACAAAGTGCCCGGCTGGCCAGTGGCTTTTGGCGACGACGTTAAAGCGGAAGAGTTGCTGCAAAGAGCACTGCTGATTAACCCGACAGGAATTGATGCCAACTATTTTTACGGTGATTTTCTTGCCGAGCAAGGCAGAACCGATGAAGCAAGAAAGTACCTGTTACAAGCACAACAAGCACCAGCAAGGCCACAAAGAGCGCTTGCCGATGCTGGGCGTCAGCAAGAAATTGCTCTCTTGTTGGAGAATTTAAAATAACGTATGCGTTTATTATTAGTCGAAGATGACAAACAACTGGGCGAGTCAATGCAGGTGACGTTGACTCGCCAAGGTTATACGGTGGATTGGCTAGAAAAAGGTGGCGGCGTGGCGTGTGCGCTCAAAACTGAACAGTTTTCGGCGGTGATCTTGGATTTAACCTTACCGGATATGGATGGTCTTGAGGTGTTGCGCGGCATTAGAAACGCCGGTTATTCACTGCCTGTGATGATCTTAACGGCGCGTGATGATATTAGCGATCGCGTCAAAGGGTTAGATGGTGGAGCCGATGAATACATTGGCAAACCCTTTGCGCTAGAAGAGCTATTGGCACGTTTACGGCTTATCATTCGTCGCAGCTCGGGCAGCGCCGAGGCTCTGATTTCGATTGGTGATCTGAGCCTCTCTCTTTCCAAACAGGAGATTGAATATCGTCAGCAACCCCTCAAACTGACGCGCAATGAATATAAAATTCTCGCCAGTTTGATCACTCAAGCAGGGCGAGTGATGAGCAAAGAGCTATTGCAACAAGCGCTTCATGGCTGGGACGAAGGCAGCAGTGACAACGCTATCGAAGTTCACATTCATAACTTGCGTAAAAAAATGCCAGAAAATGTCATCAAAAATATCCGTGGTGTGGGGTATATGATTGAAAAATAAAAAAATCTTTTCGATTAAACGTCGTTTAACACAGTCGGCGGTATGGTTAAGCGGTGGCTTACTGCTCATTTCTCTTTATTTCAGTTTTTCTACTGCTCAACATGAAGTTGAGGAGGTGTACGATGCGCGCTTAGGTCAATCGGCAAAATTACTGTTGATGGCGACTTCTGTCTCTATAAAAGAAGGAGACAATGCCGATCTTCATCAACAGTTTGATCAGTGGATGCAAAGCATTGAACGTCTTTCGCAAGCCAACAAGGAGATGGCAACGCAGTATGGTCACCCTTATGAGCGGTACATTCTGTTTCAGTTTTATCGAGATGGTCAGTTGATGTACAGCTCCGATAGCCAGCAACCCGCTTTTAGCAGCAATGCCAGCAATAATGGATTTGGCAGCGTCACCATTGATGGCCAAACATGGCGCTATTTTCAGTTGTCGCAACCTCATCCTGATCACGGTTCGGAATACATTCTCGTTGCGGAAAAACAGAGTATTCGTGATGAAATGGTCAATGAAATTGCACTGTCGACCGCGTTGCCGCAATTGATCCTGATCCCATGCGTTATTTTGGTGCTGGTGATGCTTATTGGACGAAGTTTTAAACCACTGCAAGAGCTAAAATCGGCGATTGCCATTCGCAGTGTCCACAAGTTGGATCGAATTTACGTTACAGAACAAACCACCGAACTTTCACCATTAGTAGAGACACTCAACCAACTGTTGGCTCAATTAGAATTGGCTTGGCAGCGAGAGAAGCGTTTTACGCGTATGGCTGCTCATGAACTTAAAACGCCACTGACGGTATTGAGATTAAATGCCGAAAACGCGATGCTCAGCCAGAATGAGCAGCAACTGAAATATGATCTGGACATGATTCTTAAGGGTATTGAGCGTACTGACCGCCTTATTCATCAGTTGTTGATGTTAGCCAAAGTCGAAAGCACTATGGAGTTGTCATCACAAGCGGTCGATCTCTCAGTCTCTATTAAGCAAGTTATCGCAGACCTTGCGCCGTTAGCGTTAAAGCACGACCAACAATTGAGCTTTGAAGGGCAGAGTTTGTCGGTTCAAGGCGACGAGCTATTACTCGGCGTGTTGTTTAAAAACTTAATCGATAATGCGATGCGCTATTCTGGCGTACACAGCCACATTGATATTACGTTGCATGGCGATGATCAGTTTATTCAAGTGAATGTGACTGATAGCGGCCCCAACATCACGAACGAAGCCCGAGAAAAAATATTTGATAACTTTTATCGAGCTAACAGTGAAAAAGGCGATGGGGCAGGGCTTGGAATGTCGATTTGCCGTGATATCGCCGCGCTGCATAATGCCACCGTCGAGTTGCTGCCGAGACACAACGACAGCAACATCTTCAGGGTTTGTTTTCATCTAAGTTAACGGGTCTCTTCTGTTTTTATCCATACTCTTTAGCGGCATGGCGCAAAAATATCTTGCGCTTTCTCGTATGCATTGGTTGATACATCCATAATGCCAAGTAAAGAGTGAAAGAGATTACTGTGAGCATAGGGCTGAGTGGCTGTTTGACGTAAACAGGTTTTATTCACGCCTTTCGTACGGGCGAATCCGTCAGATAACCAGACTAAAAGCGGTACTTGAGTTTGATCATCGGGTGCTAGGCTGTACGGCATGCCATGTAAGAACAGTCCATTTTCTCCCAGCGATTCCCCATGGTCGGAGACATAAATCAATGCGGTGTTGTATTGCGCTTGCAGTGATTTTAGCTTTTCAATCAGCTGCGCCAAAACAAAATCTGTATAACGAATAGTGTTGTCGTAAGTATTCACTATCTGTTCAACGCTGCAATTTTCAATATCCGCTCTTGGGCAATCAGGTTGATATTTCGCCATGTCTTTAGGATAGCGCTTAAAGTAGGTTGGCCCGTGACTTCCAATAATGTGCATGAAAATCATTCGGTTACCAGTTTGGTTGGCAATTTCTTCATCTAAGTTGTCTAGCATTGTGACGTCATAACAAGTGCTGCCGTCACATCGGCCTTCTCGCGCAGTTTTATCCAGCTCTTTCTGCGGAATATTTTTCGCGACACCTTTATCTCCTCCATCATTTTCTTTCCATAAGAGGTCGACGCCTGCGCGCTGCAAGATATCGAGGACGTTGTCTTGGTTATCCGCTTTGGTACGATCAAAATTATGACGATCCATATTGGAAAATAAACAAGGTACAGAGACCGCTGTCGCAGTACCACAAGAGGCGACATCACTGAAAAATATAGGCTGATAAGGCGCGGTATAAGCATTGGTATCACGTGTGTAGCCGTAGTATTGGTAATTTTGTGCGCGAGCCGTTTCTCCTAGCACAAATAAGACTAAGGTTGGTTTTTCTGCATCACGGCTATGGGTAGTTTTCGGTTGCTGCTGCGCATCAGCGCCGATAATTTGATACACCACGGGCTCGGTAAAATAACGATCTTTCACAAGACCGTAAGCGCTATAGACAAAGTGAGTGGGGATGATCATTTTCTTGAGGTAACTATTGTTGCGCCCAACCGACGAATAGTTCTGATAATACAGCGCCGCAATAATGATGATGCCGAGTAAAGAGAGCAATATTGATAGCGCTTTATAGCCTAAAAAGCGGGAAATGGATTTTTCTACTTTAAGTGGCGAAAGCAGTAATAGAGCGGCAGGGAGGATGCCCAACGCTGAGATCCAGACAATGGAATAGAGACTGACATAAGAGCCTGCCTCACTGCTATTGGTTTCAACGACATTGATCAACATGTCTCGGTCGACAATCGTGCCGTAATTGTAACTCGCATAACTCACCACAGCAGAAAGGATGAGTAAGACCGCAAAAAAAGGTTTTAGAAAATAAGGCCACGCAAACAGTTGGAAAATAACGTTCAGCGCCAAAAAGAAAAAAATCGGTATTGAGAAGGCAAACCCCCAATTGAACTGCTCAGCAGCCGAAAAAATCTGTGCCAACTTGGCATAAATAGGAATGTTGAGTACCAAGCTGAAATAGAGAGCAAGCAACAAGGTAATACTTGCGTATGAGAAGCGAGGATTTTTCATTGTGGGTTCCATAACATACCGTGTGATGAGAAGATGTTATGGAACTTATAAAGATCTTTTCTTAATAAAGGCTTAAGAAATTCAATCGTTAGAATGAGATGAGTTTTTGGTAGTTACTTATCTTAGTACCTTGCGCACCTTGTCGAATGCTAAAAGTGATGGCGTAAATACTATTGCCGTTCGTCTTTAGGAGAGTCCATGACCACCATGGTGGTGATCGATTTCACCGTTAAACACTCACCAAGCACATCGGCGTGAAAACGTTTATAGGCGCTGAGATCTTTGGTTTCGACACGCAGCAAATATTCGTTCATCCCGGTAATGTTGTGGCATTCGACCACCTCCTTGGCGTAGCGCACATGTTCTTCGAAACTGAGCTGCGCTTTTTTCGTGTGGCTGTTTAAGCCAATTGCCACATAAGCGACAAACCCGACATCAAGTTGGGTTTTATTTAAGACCGCTCGATAGCCTTTAATGATCTGCTTACGCTCGAGATCCTGCACGCGGCGCAACGTGGCGGAGGGCGATAAGCCGATGCGTTCGGCTAGCTCGACATTCGAGACTCGGCCATTAAGTTGTAGCTCTTGCAATATTCTCTCGTCAAATCTGTCCATGGCTTATTTTTATTGCTCAATATTTGTGGTATTGACCAATATAAGCACAATATTGCCAGCCGATACCATTATTATTTGTTCATCATTATTAAATAGAGAAAGACGATGGATTACACACAATGGTGGCCACTGGTGGCTTTTGCTTTTGTTTCGACCTTTTCACCGGGTCCAAACAACATCATGCTGATGACATCCGGTGCGAATGTGGGCTTTATGCGCACTATTCCGCACATGCTTGGTGTAACGTTTGGTTTTAGCATTATGGTGCTATTGGTTGGCGTTGGGTTAACGGGTTTATTCCATCGTTATCCTATGTTGCAACAAGGTTTGCAAATTGCCTGCACCATTTATTTGGTCTATTTGGCGATAAAAATTGCGCTGAGTAACCCTTCGCAGGGAGAGAAGCAGTATCAACCGATGTCATTTTTTTCGGCTGTACTGTTTCAATGGGTCAATCCCAAAGGTTGGTCGATGGCGCTGACTGCGGTGAGTGTATTTAACCAAAGTGCGAGCTGGGCGCAGTTAATGCTGATTTCATTGGTGTTTGCTTTGGTGAACATTCCGTCGGTCAGTGTTTGGACTGCGGCGGGTAAACAGTTGAGCCACTGGATGAATCACCCAAGTTATGTCCGCTGGTTTAACGGCGCGATGGGCGCGTTGCTGCTACTGTCCGTTGTTCCTATGTTGTAGAGATTTGGTGAGACGTTGCTGTATGGGAGCATTATCAACGCAGCAAAAGAAAGTGGGTACTGAGCGACCCACTTTGTTTCTCTAGTTTGCCTGATATTAACCGTTCGCTATATTGCCCATAAAATTAACGCCAATATTTGCGGTGAGAGTATGCGCAGGCACATCACTAACGGATAGACAGTGGCGTATGCCAACGCAGAGGCGCCACTGCTTTCGTGCAGCGCATTTGCAAAAGCAAGGGCAGGTGGATCGGTCATCGAGCCTGCTAGCATGCCACAGATAGTGAGATAGTTAATATGGCCTAAAACACGAGCCAGTATTCCGACGGTGATCAATGGAATACCCGTGATCAACATGCCGTAGCCCATCCAACTGACGCCATCGCCTTGCACTAAGGTTTCAACAAAATTGCCCCCAGATTTTAACCCGACCACGGCTAAAAACAGCACAATACCAATTTCTCGCAGAGCAAGGTTCGCGCTGGGCGGCATAAACCAATACATTTTGCCAATGCTGCCGATACGCGCCAAAACCAGTGCGACAATCAGCGGTCCTCCAGCTAAGCCGAGCTTAATGGCGGCGGGGAATCCCGGTAGATAAAACGGAATAGATCCGAGTAATACCCCAAGTCCAATCCCAACGAAGACTGGTAGCATCTGCACATGCTGTAATTTTTGGTGCGCGTTACCGACCATGCCACTGACCGCTTCAATCGCTTCTTGACGCCCGACTAAATTGAGAATGTCGCCAAACTGCAAGGTAGATTGGCTGGTTGGGATAAGCTCAACCCCGGCACGGTTTAAACGCGAAACGACGACGTCGTATTTCTCTTTTAAATCCAGATCGCGCAGCTTTTTACCAAGCACAATCTCGTTGGTGACGACTAAGCGCTGTACTCGCAGCTCCGTGCCGCGTGTCGAAAGTGATGCATCGACCTCTTCGCCAATCACCAAGCGTGCTTTTTCTAACGCTTTTTTATCGCCGACCAGATGAAGCAAATCATTCACTTCAACTCGTGAATCGGGTTTGGGTACGGAAAGGTGTTCACCACGTTTGAGGCGCGAGCACACAATATCGCCATCACTGAGCGCGGGAATGTCTTTTAAGAGCAGGCCATTTAAGTTGGGGTTTTTAATCGCAACGTTAATGGTGTGCAAGCTCTCTTTTTTGTGGCCGTTGTGGATCTCAAACTCTTCGGCTTCGGCGTCAACATTGACACGAAAGGCAATTCTGAGCAGCCACATGGTAAGCAAAATACCGCATATGCCAAAGGGGTAAGCAATCGCATAACCCATACCCGTCAGGTCAAGCATGTTCTCTTGGCCACCTAACTCAGTCAGGATTTGTTGCCCCGCGCCTAATGATGGCGTATTGGTGACTGCACCGGAGAATACACCAAGAATAACGGGTAAAGGCACATCAAACAAATAGTAAAGCGCGACCGTCACCACACAGCCCAGCAACACAATCAGTGCGGCAAAGGCGTTGAGTTTTAGTCCTGAGCTTCGAAGTGAAGAGAAAAAACCGGGTCCGACTTGTATACCAATGGTGTACACAAATAGGATAAGGCCGAACTCTTGAATAAAATGCAACGTATTGTAGTCAAGAACCACCCCCCACATGCCTGTAAAGTGACCGACGAGAATGCCGCCAAACAGCACCCCGCCGATCCCTAAACCAACACCGTAGACGCGCCAATTCCCTATCCACAAACCCAGCACAGCTACCAGCGAGAGAATGCTGATAGAAAGTGCAATGTCACTCATGATGAGTCTCCTGAACAATTTAAAAACGGCTGGTGGGCAAGCTTAATGAACGGCAGGGGTAGGCGTAAGAACTCGGTTAGTGGTTATGTCTACAGCTGGAGGGTTCAAATACGGCATTGAGAAGTCACCTAGTGAAATGAACTCTCGATGTCGTTTTGTGGTTGCCCTGAACTTATGACCAGTAATACTGCAACGAGCTATAAATGTTAACTATAGGTATGCAAATTTGTGCACCGGAACGAATATTAAATTTCTCAGATAAGTAATTGTTAGATAAGAGTTAAATTTATCCATTTCCTGTGCGTTGCTCACCACTATTTTTATCGAGAAAATAGCCCATACCGCGTTTAGTTTTAATCAGTGCTGATGAGAAAGGGTCATCAATTTTTTTGCGTAGACGACGCATATACACATCGACTACGTTGGTTAGGGGATCTTGATGGAGGCCCCAAACATTAGCAAGAATCCGTTCTCGGCTAAAAATATGACCGGGTTTATGCATCAATAGCTCTAATATGGCGAGTTCTTTGGCGGTTAACTCAATGGTTTGTCCTGCCCGTGTTACGGTCATGGTTGATAAGCAGAGCGTTAAGTCTGCAATGTGCAGAGTGGGCATTGGCGCAGAGTCAGAATGTCGACGTTGCAGCGCATCTAGGCGAGCCAGTAACTCTTCAAAATGAAAAGGTTTTGCCAGATAATCATCCGCACCAATGCGTAGGCCCCGAACCCGTTCTTCAACTTCGCCCAGTGCAGAAAGCATCAAAATGCGCACATCAATACCGGCTTCACGTATTTGCTGACAAAGAGTTAATCCATCGGTGTGCGGAAGCATTCGATCTAAAATTAAAATATCGGGCTCGCCGCTTATGAGTGTTTCAAGTGCGTATTGCCCATCATTTAGTCGCTGAATGTGGTGACCTTCTGCTTTGAGCCCTCGCTCAATAAAGTTGGCAATTCTGGCATCATCTTCAATTAAAAGAATTCTCATAATTCTTCCTCTTCCAGTTCAAAGGTAAGTGTAACGGTTGTGCCTTGAGCCAGTTGGCTTTGGAATGCGATGGTTCCGTGTTGCTGTTGCACAATGTTATAAGCCAGCGTTAAACCAATCCCCAAGCCATCAGGGCGATAGCGTTTGCCGTTTTCGGACCGAAAATAGCGTTGGAAAATCTGTGCGAGGTCCTCTTGGTCAATGCCAATACCGTGATCTTGCAATTGAAGATGAAATTGCTGGGGCTCAACTAGCAGAGTGAGCGTAATAGGCTGGTGATGTGGATCATAGCGCAATGCATTATCGACGATAATTCGCACGGTCATCAGTAGCTTATCTAAATCAGTATGAAAGATCCGAGCTTGCCAGTTTGCCTGTTGTGGGTGAAGACATTCAAGTTGCACTTGATGCGCGTGAGTTAAAAGGGTGGCTTGTCTCGTCACCGACTGCCATAGACTCTCTAAGGTGATAGGGATAAGAGTCGGTTGGAACAGCTTTTCATCTTGACGGATAAGCAGCAATAAATCGTCGATCCGGTAGGAAAGGTGGGTTGCCGATTCATTGATACGCTGTAGCGTTTGTCGATACTCTTCATCACTATTTTGACGACTGCGAAGGGTAATTTGCGCTTCCCCTAAAATGGCCGTTGCGGGAGTACGCAATTCATGGCTGACGTTCGCAAAAAACTCTTTCTGCTGACGTTTAGCTTGCTCCAATGTTTCGAGTGCATTGGCGAGTTCTTGGGTGCGTGCGGTGACTTCTCGCTCAATGAGTTGACGCGAAGCGATCTCTTTTTGCTGCGCATTTTCAAGGCTTTGTGCCATGTAATTAAAATGCTGCGCTAGGGTTCTGAGCTCACTTGGCCCGCTGACCGATACTCGATGGTTAAGATGGCCTTGTTCTAAAGCTGAAGTGCTTTTTAGCAGTTCCGCTAACGGTTTGGATAAGGTGCGCAGTAACCAGCCTCCGAGTAGCAAGCCAAAGACTACCCCCAGTAATGATAAGGTTACAATGACATTTTCTACATCAGATAATGATTTCATCGCTGCCGCTTCATAGCGTGCAGTACGTTGCTTCTGTAGAGAAATAGCTTGATTTAGCAGCTGGCGTAGGTCGGTATTATCCACTTTATCAAAGGTGTCACTGAGTAAAAGCCAGCGATCATTATTGTCTGTGATTTTTGCTATTTCCCAGGAGCGAAGCGCTGTTTTTAATCGTCCAAAGTTAGTTTCAAAGAGAGAAATGACTTTGATTTGCTGAGTGATCTCGGCGAAGTCTTGGTTGGTGATACCGTGTTGTTGTGCTTGCTCGGTTAGCAAATAGAGCTCGCTGAGCAAATCTTCAATTTTTGAAAAGCGCATGTCTCGTTTGAGCGTGCTGCCATCTTTGGTCAATAAATATTCGGCAAGCCAAATTTTTAACTGCTGTTTTTCCGTGCTCAACTGCATAAAGCTTTGCAAGATTTGATTGGAGATCTGTCCGCGCTGAATGTGCTCATTAGCGACGTTATTTGACCATAAAGCGGTGCCAGCTTGGGCTAAGATTAGGGTGAGTAACAGAGCCAGTACGAGAGATAATTGATAACGAAACATAATGATCGCCGCATAAATTCAATAGATGAGCAGAGTAAGCGATCCGTTGGTATTGGGTAAAGAATATTCATCTGAAGTTAATCTAAGCGCATGCTTTAGGTTCATCGAGAGGCCGTAAATTACTCCCATCAACCACATTACTCCCATCAACTAGATAATTAGATAAGGTCTTCATCATGCAACGTACACATAAAAGAATTTCTATTTCAGCATTATTACTCTGCGGGTTGTTACCGCTGTCCGCTCAGGCTTCTGACTTATTGGTTAATAACAATATTAGCCATCAAGAGGTGCTTGATGCCCAGCAAGCTTGGGGAGAAGCGTTAATCAAGATAAGCCAGACTTATGAGCAAAAAGGTCATGCTGAAGCGAAGAAGTTGGCAAAGCAAGTATTAGACCAAGCGTATGGCTATCAACAAGGTGCGGTGCTTTTCAAACCTACGCTTGCCAGTGGGGAGCAAACCTTTCGTACAGAAGCGGACGGAGCACTATCGTATTTTGTCGGCAGTGATAAGCAATACCCACAAGATTCTGGCTTTGCACTAAAAGGTTGGAAGGAGTATAGCTTTGATAACGCAGCAGTCTACATCAACGGCGATGTGGCCTTAACCATGGGGCACGTTAAGCTCATCGACAATAAAGGAAAGCAAACCGTGGTGGATAAAAGCTGGGCATTTAAGAAAGATGAACAGGGCCAACTGCGAATTGTTCTGCACCATTCATCACTGCCTTTTCAACCTTAATTGAGGGGAAAGCTTTTAGATGTGGGTGATGGTAATACACCCACATCGCAGACCTTTCTGTTGTGCCAGTTAAACGCCAGCACGCTTGAGCAGGCCAGCCATCAGTGGCGAGCTTGAACGAACCTGTTTTGATTTGTTCTGTAATGTTTTAGCTAGCGTCGGGTTATCGATGCTTTTGGCAATGTAGGCCATTGAATGATAGAAATCTCCTGCGGATTTCATTTTATTGGCGTCATTTAATGGTGCTAACAACTGCACCATGGTTGTGCCACTCATTGCTTGTTGGGTGGCGTACTCTTGTACTGCATCGAGTAGAAGATCGAGATCGACCATCGCTTCGGCACTTTCCACACCATGTTTTTTCATCTCTTTGCGGTTACGTTTACGCATTTGCTTAATGACAAAGGCCGGTTTGTTGAGCTTTTTAAAAGCAAAGTAACCAAGAACGACTGCAAGCACGACACCGCCCGCCACATAACCCCAAATAGAACCGGAAGATTCAACAACAGGCTTTAGGGTTTCAACGGTATATTCAACGGTAGTGGGTGTATCAGACATTATTATTTCCTTAGAATGCAGCTTCAAAATCAGAAGCTATTAATTAATCTGGCAGGGGGAAAAGCGCCTTGCGATGAATCAAAGATCCATGAAAAGGAGAGCTTCTGCCTCACATTACTCTCTTTTTGGGGTGAGGAGGCAAGAAAGCAAGTCCATTTTAGGGATTATTAATGAGTTTGTTGATAATTGTGCGAGTTGGTCACACAAATTACGCCATTGCCTCTGTGTGTATGGGCTTAGCGAGGTGATATAAAGATTGAAATGCACAGTCGTCATGAGGTTTAATGTTACGGTAACATTCAGTTGGAAAACAGAATAAAAATGAGCAGTATGCAACGTAAAACTAGGCCTACCCTGCAAGATATCGCAGACCGCGTGGGGGTGACGAAAATGACCGTTTCCCGTTTTCTACGCGACCCCAACTCGGTCGCATTGGCAACCCAAGAAAAAATTGCCGCAGTGATTGAAGAATTAGGTTATATACAAAATCGCGCCCCGGCGATGTTGTCGAAATCGTCAAGTAAGGCGATTGGTATTCTTCTGCCTTCCTTGTCAAACCAAGTGTTTGCCAATTTAGTTCAAGGGATTGAGTCGGTAACCAAAGCAAGAGGTTACGATACACTTATTGCTCACTTTGGTTATAACGTGCAAGAAGAGGAGGAGAAAATTGCCTCGTTGCTGTCGTATCAAGTCGATGGTCTTATTTTGACCGAAACGCACCACTCCGAACGTACCATTCAAATGCTGAAAGCGGCGGGTGTGCCAGTGGTTGAAACGATGGAGCTGCCAGACAAGCCGATCAATATGGCGGTGGGGTTGGATCACGAACAGGCCTCGTATCATGTGGTGACGCAGATGATTGATAGTGGCAAACAGCATATTGCCTATCTCGGTGCGCGTCTTGATACTCGAACGCAGTTGCGGATGAATGGCTATGATCGTGCAATGCAAGATGCAGGCTTAACCGCAGTTCATATCCTAACTCAAGAGCATTCAAGTTTTACTCTCGGCGGTGATTTACTCGAACAAGCCCTAGAAGAGAGGCCAGAGATTAACGGCATCTTCTGTACTAATGATGACATTGCAATTGGTGCCATGATGAAGTGTGCACATCGAGGGCTGAAGATTCCTCAAGATATTGCAATCGTGGGGTATAACGCGCTCGATATAGGTCAAGCGATTTCGCCAAAGCTAACCAGCGTAGAAACGCCTCGGTTTGAGATTGGCAAGAAAAGCGCTGAGCTATTATTGTCCGCACTGGCTGGTGAAGTGATTGAGCAGAAAGTGTTCGACTTAGGCTTTAGTGTCACCGATGGCGAGAGCCTGTAGTCAGCTTGTTATTCAGCCATTG
>NZ_JAHGUP010000006.1 GCF_001989995.2 Vibrio anguillarum | reverse complement strand
GCAATGACAGGGCTTGCGATTGCGCTTTTATTCGGTACTGGCTTTGATCTTCAATTTGAAACTCAAATGGGCTTACCTAACCTTAATCCTGTTTACTGGTGGGGCTCAACCACTGAAGGTTGGATGCTTGGTTTGCCAACAGTAGAACACTTTATCGCCTCATTGCCCTTTGCTATTTTGGCCGTTGCGATGTGGTCACCAGATTTCCTTGGTCACCGAATTTTCCAAGAATTGAACTATCCAAAGAGAACTGAAAAAGTACTGATGGATGTTGATGACACAATGACCATGTGTTCAATTCGTCAAATGGTAGGTACAGCACTTGGTGGTGGTAATATCACATCGTCATGGGGAACGTATATGATCCCAGCGGCGATTGCTAAACGCCCAATTCCTGGTGGTGCCATCATCTTAGGTTTATTGGTCATGACTATTGCTATCCTTGGCTTCCCTATGGACGTAGCGGTTTGGCCTCCAGTGATGCGTATTGCTCTATTAGTAGGGGTATTTCTTCCTTTACTAGAAGCGGGTATGCAAATGGTAAGAAACACAAAAGATTCACAAGCAGCGGGCATCTGTATCTTTGGTAGCGCTGTGGTGAACCCTGTTCTAGCGTGGGCATTGACCATGCTACTCGATAACAATGGCCTAATTGGCGACAAAGAACGTGCATCAAAGCTGTCTTTTATCGATAAAATCATCATTCCAGGTGGTGTGCTGATCATCTGTTTAATTGCTATGCTTGCGGTTGGTATGCTTGAAAACCAATACGGTTTAAAAGCTTGGCTATAATGAGCTTGGACTAATACGAATTTGGGTAGTGCTCGCACTACCCAAACTTTATTTGAAAAATTTAACTTTTATTGATTTAGTTTAAGGTTTGCAAAAAAATTTTAGTCTAATCTTGCATTCAAGGCTTAAAAGCACAATATCTATATTCAGATAATTGAATAGTGTGAATATAGATATTGTATTAATAGAGTGTACTGCTCCTTTCGAGGATAACTGGCTCAACGGTGAAGACGGTACGTGTTTTTTCTACTAAAAAGGTAGGTATGTCATGGCAGAGCAATTTGCTAAAGCTTGGGAAAGTTTTGTTGCAGGTGAGTGGCAAAACGAAGTTAACGTTCGTGATTTTATTCAAAAGAACTATACGCCGTATGAAGGTGACGAATCTTTCCTAGTTTCTGAAGGTACTGAAGCGACAAACAAGCTTTGGGCTAAAGTAATGGAAGGTATCAAACAGGAAAACGCGACTAAGGCCCCTGTCGATTTCGATACTGACGTTATTTCTACCATCACTGCTCACGATGCAGGCTACATCGAAAAAGATCTTGAAACTATCGTTGGTCTACAAACTGAGAAACCACTTAAGCGCGCTATCATCCCTAACGGTGGTGTGCGTATGGTTGAAGGTTCTTGCAAAGCATACGGTAGAACTCTTGACCCTATGATTTCAAAAATCTACTCAGAATACCGTAAAACTCACAACGCTGGCGTTTTCGATATCTACACTCCTGATATCCTAGCGTGTCGTAAGTCTGGTGTTCTGACGGGCCTTCCTGATGCTTATGGTCGTGGCCGTATCATTGGTGACTACCGTCGCGTAGCACTTTACGGTATTGATTTCCTAATGAAGGATAAGCTGGCTCAATTCACTTCTCTACAAGAGCGTTTTGAGAACGGCGAAGATCTAACGGCAACGATGCAACTTCGTGAAGAAATTGCAGAACAACACCGCGCACTTGGCCAAATGAAAAAAATGGCTGAAAAATACGGTTTTGACATCTCTCGCCCAGCAGAAACTGCACAAGAAGCTATCCAGTGGACTTACTTCGGCTATCTAGCTGCTGTTAAATCACAAAACGGTGCGGCAATGTCGCTAGGTCGTACTTCGACTTTCCTAGATATCTTCATCCAACGTGATCTAGAAGCGGGTAAAATCACTGAAGTACAAGCTCAAGAAATGATCGACCACTTCGTAATGAAGCTGCGTATGGTTCGTTTCCTACGTACTCCTGAATACGATGAACTATTCTCTGGCGACCCAATTTGGGCAACAGAATCAATGGGTGGTATGGGTCTTGACGGTCGTACACTCGTTACGCGTTCTAACTTCCGTTTCCTAAACAGCCTATACACTATGGGTCCTTCTCCAGAGCCAAACATAACTGTACTTTGGTCTGAGCAGCTACCTGACGGCTTTAAACGTTTCTGTGCAAAAGTATCTATCGATACTTCATCTATCCAGTACGAAAACGACGATTTAATGCGTCCAGACATGAACTCTGACGACTATGCTATCGCATGTTGTGTATCGCCAATGGTTGTAGGTAAACAAATGCAGTTCTTCGGAGCGCGTGCAAACCTTGCTAAAACCATGCTTTACACCATCAATGGTGGTATTGATGAGAAGTTGAAAATCCAAGTTGGTCCTAAAATGGACAAGATCGCAGGTGAGTATCTTGACTATGACGAACTATGGGCAAAAATGGACCACTTCATGGATTGGTTGGCGAAGCAATATGTGACCGCACTAAACAGCATTCACTACATGCACGACAAATACAGCTATGAAGCCGCGCTAATGGCACTGCATGATCGTGACGTTAAACGTACGATGGCATGTGGTATTGCTGGCCTGTCTGTTGCTGCTGACTCTCTATCTGCAATCAAATACGCAAAAGTTAAGCCAATTCGTGACGAAGATGGCCTAGCGATCGATTTCGAAATCGAAGGTGATTATCCTAAATTTGGTAACAATGACGCTCGCGTTGATGACATCGCATGCCAACTTGTTTCTACGTTTATGGGCAAAATCCGTAAACTTAAGATGTACCGTGATGCAATTCCAACTCAGTCTATCCTGACTATCACTTCAAACGTGGTATATGGTAAGAAAACAGGTAACACACCTGATGGTCGTCGTGCTGGTATGCCTTTCGCACCGGGTGCAAACCCAATGCATGGCCGTGATGAAAAAGGTGCAGTAGCATCATTGACTTCAGTAGCGAAACTACCGTTTGCTGATGCACAAGATGGTATTTCTTATACTTTCTCTATCGTTCCAAATGCGTTAGGCAAAGAAGAAGCAAGTCAACGTGCAAACCTTGCTGGCCTGATGGATGGTTACTTCCACCATGAAGCAGGCATTGAGGGTGGCCAACACCTAAACGTGAACGTGCTTAATCGCGAAACTTTAGAAGATGCGGTTAAACACCCTGAGAAATACCCTCAGCTAACCATTCGTGTATCTGGCTATGCTGTGCGTTTTAACTCACTGACAGCTGAACAACAAGCTGACGTTATTGCACGTACTTTCACTGAATCGCTATAATTTCAGTTAAATTACTAGCAAAATAGTTAAGCCCTGCTCGATGAGTGGGGCTTTTTTTATACTCAGAAATCAAAAATGCGCAATGCATCGACCACAAATGTTACGCTTACCACATTTATTTTGATTCAATTGCCTATTTATCAACTAAATAGCGCATCTTTCCTATATGATTAGGGCTTGTCTATACTCTGCAGTGTTCGTATGAAGCTATTTCACATTCTTCCATTGACGTTACTCAGTGCTTCTGCGCTGGCCTCTCAACACGCAACGGTTGCTTTTAACCTCGATAACGATGGCGTATTTGGCGTAGATCGCGACTACACCAATGGTTTATTTTTAAGCTACACCTCAGGGGCGATTGCTCCATATTGGTGGGCTAAACCACTCAGCCTTTCTGTTTGGGGAGCGGCCCCATTGGACAAATGGGAAATCAGCATTGGCCACAAAATGTGGACTCCTTCGGAGATTTCTCTCACCAAACCAGAGCCGAATGAACGACCTTACGCTGGGTATTTACACACCGAGCTTAACTATATTAGTTTGCATCCCCAACAAGCCACGCGGGCAAATTTAACCATTGGAACCACCGGAGATGCTGCGCTTTCTGAGAAAGCGCAAAAGTTAGTGCACAGCATAACTAAATCTGACGAACCCAATGGTTGGGCCTACCAAGTAGAGGAAAAAATCGTCGGCAGCGTGGGTTATCTGTCTCACTTTAATCTGACACGATACCGCAGCTATGCAGGAACTGACGTTGAGCTTTCCAACGTTTCAGAGGTCAATGTAGGTAACTTTCGCAGTGATCTCTCCACAGGTTTTATGATGCGTTGGGGGACCGATCTTGCGGGTAACTTTGGCAGTGCTCAAATCAGTGCAGAAAACCCTTTCTCGGCAGGGATGATTGGTGCCTCGGATACTGGATGGTTTCTATTCGGAGGTGTAGAAGGACGCTATCGCTTCAATGACATTACCATCGAAGGAGATAGGCCTTTAAACGGATTGGATCACCCATCTGAATATTACCAAGTTAACTTGGAAAATCTTCAGGCGACCGCCGTAGTTGGTGCGGCTTGGTATATTCAACAAGTCGGTGCGAGTTTAACGTTCACCGCAAACACACCTGAGTATAAGGAAGACAAAAACTCCATTCACGGTGTCGGTAATATTTCTCTTTTTGCTTTTTTCTAACGTTTAGCAAACTGAAATTATATGGTGAAACTTTGGCAGTCTACACTTAGGCTGCTAGAGCGTTTATCCACAATCTGGCTGGTTGCTCTTAACTGTTCATTGTTCTCTTCCAAGGCTTTCATGGCTCGAGATATTTGTATCATATTATCTGCCATTGAATGGCTAGTCGTCGCCAAATCTCGAATAGATGCAAAAATGGCTTCTGTTTTATTCGCCGCTTCATCTGCTTTTTTGATAATTTGCGCGATGGCCTGTATCGCCTCATTACCTTTCTCTTGCCCACTCTGCATAGACTGCTCAGATTGCGCAATATAAGTGATTACTTCCGCACTTTCCTTTTGCATAGTATCAATAGTGCCGGAAATTTCGGCCACGGCATTGACCGTTCTTACCGCTAAACTTCGAACTTCATCAGCGACAACAGCAAAGCCACGACCTTGCTCTCCCGCTCTCGCCGCTTCAATTGCGGCATTGAGTGCCAATAAGTTAGTCTGCTCGGCAATACCATTAATGATGTCCATCACCGAGTCTACTTTTGCAGAAGCTTGTTCAAGTTGATGAATGTGGCCTGCGGCCGAGCTTAGGATTTTACCAACCTCAACCAGTGACGTAATAGCAACGGAAATCACTTTTCCTCCCTCTTCTGCGCTTTGCATAGAAGATTTGCTGAGTTCCGCAACGAACTCCAATGAATTGGAGACTTCTTGGGTCGTCACGCTGACCTCTTCTGTGGCCGATGCCAATAATTGCGTTTGTCCCAAAACGTCAGATTGATTTGTCACCAAAGTGTCTAATCCAACATTCAGTGACGCGGCATCACCAGACAAGGCTTCACTGCTTTTCTGCACACCACTCACCAATTTCCCTAAATTTTCACAGCTTTGGTTAATGGCCAATGCCAGTTGATTGAATTCGTCCTTTTCGTTATTCGTCATCGGCATACGGCGTGACAAATCGCCACGCGAGATATTGTTCAACACGTGAATTGTTTGCGACAAAGAACGAGAAAGAGAAAAACTAAAGGTAAGGAAAATAGCAATGGTCAATATGGCAAGTAACGCACAGGCCGCCAATACAGACCACTGTGTTTGCGATGCGGTCGTTTTTGCGGCCAACTGATATTGCTCACTCAACGCGGAAAGCTTGGTTGAAATATCTTGAATCACCGACTTAACTTGCGCCTCTGTATCGCCTCTTTGTTTCTCCATCACTTGCAATTGCTGAGACAGTTCACTCACACGTAAAAAAGCCTGTTTAAATTGTTGTATCTCTTTTTCATACAGATCCAACATCGAATAAGAATCAGACATATTGACGAAACTGGCCATAGCACGATTAAACAGTTTTAAGTTTTGCTCCGTGGGTTCTAATAAATAATTTTGCTGCGCCTTAACCATGGCTTGAAAATCCGAGTTGATTGTAACCATCCCCGTCTCATCTATCTTTTTCTCTATCGTGGTGGCCAACGTTTTCAGCTCGCCCAGTTTACCTTCGTTCACATTGAAACCCACTTCTGATTTCACTTGCAACCAAGGACGCAAAAATTGGTCAAATTGTTTGGCCGCCTTGAGCAACACTTCCCCTTCTTGAGCAAAATTGGTCTTTTGCAGGAAAGCAACATTAGCATTCACCTCTTCCATCAACTGATCCAATTTATTCAAAATCGAGTTGACCTGATTGCCTTGCATGTTGTTTAGCTCTGATGCAAGCGACAACAAATTTGCTTGAGTAGTAAATATCGCCACAGAACCGGATGCCACTTCGCCACTGGAGCGATACTGTTCATCCATTCCCATCAAGCTCTTTGCGGTATAAATCCCTAAACCTAAAAAACCAACACAAAGGATAACTAAAAATAGACTGATTTTTTGCTTTTGAGAAAACTGTACATCCATGAACTATTCCTTATTTAAACCCTATCGCATTCAACGAGTTCTTATTTCTATACAGTGTAGTCAATGTGCAGAATTTCATGACATTCATTTTAAGCCACAACATATGGTTTAGGATATGCGGCGGCAATTGCACATTAACCCTACTTAATCCCTACTATTTGTAATAAAATAACAGGCAAATAACCTATTCGAGATGAACTGATGTCAACAACTGGTCGTATTCATTCTTTTGAGTCTTGTGGCACGGTAGATGGCCCTGGAATTCGCTTCATTGTTTTTATGCAAGGCTGCCTAATGCGTTGTATGTATTGTCATAATCGTGACACATGGGACACCCATGAAGGCAAGGAAGTGACTGTTGAAGAAATCATTACCGAAGCAAAATCTTATCGCCATTTTATGAAAGCCTCTGGCGGCGGAATTACCTGCTCAGGCGGTGAAGCTATGCTTCAACCTGAATTTGTTCGTGATTTATTCCGCGCAGCGCAAGCTGAGGGCATTCACACCTGCTTAGATACCAACGGTTATATTCGCAAACACACAGACGTGATTGATGAAGTACTCGATGCCACTGATTTAGTGATGTTAGACATCAAACACATGAAAGATGAGATCCACCATGATTTTATTGGTGTGTCGAATAAACGAACCTTAGATTTCGCGCGCTACTTACACACCATAGGTAAAAAAACGTGGATCCGTTATGTGATTGTTCCTGGCTACACTGATGACGAAGAAGCGGCTCATATGCTTGGTGATTTTATTAAAGATATGGATAACATCGAGAAAGTAGAGCTGCTGCCTTATCACAAATTGGGCGCTCATAAATGGGAAGCAATGGGGCTAGAATACCCATTAGAAGGTGTGAATCCGCCGTCAAAAGAGACCATGGACAAAATCGTTGGGATCTTAGCTCAGTATCACTCAAACATAAAATATTGATTGCTTGATTTAATAACCATAAAAATGCCAGCATAATGCTGGTATTTTTATAGAGAGGCTAGCCATGCAGCTGGAACAACTTGCGGTGCTATTGCTCCTGCTACTTGTTGGGTTAACGACCCTTCGCGATTTTAAATACTCATTTTGGACAAAGTTTAAGGCCGAGAAATCCTTTCAGCATCTCACCTATTTTGCCTCTTTTGCGCTTTTTCTTTTGTGGTTAGCTCAAGCCGGAGTGACCGAAGGATTGCCTATCCATTTTCTCGGTTTAACAACCCTCACGATGATGTTTGGCTGGCGCTGCGCATTTGTTATAACTATTCCTGTTACATTCGCACTGGCGGCGGTCGGTAAACTGGCCTTCTTTAACATCCCCGAATACTTACTGCTATCATCGCTACTGCCAATCCTAGTTAGTTATGCTTTGTTTGCTTTGAGTTATCATTATCTACCGCGCAATATTTTTGTGTTTATTTTTGTGGCTGGTTTTTTAAATGGCGGCCTGACGGGTAGCCTGCATTTGGCCATTAACACCGCTTATCAATTGCTTCTTGGGCAACATGACTGGCAAGTCATCCGCGATAATTACCTAATTTTTGTTCCTTTACTCGCTTTCCCAGAAGGGCTGCTCAATGGTATGGCGTTAGCGATACTATCCGTATTTAAGCCAGAATGGTTGCGTGTCTTTTCCGACAAAGATTATATCTATAACCACTTACACAAAAAGTAACAAGAATTGCACACATTTTATGCTTTCCATATTAAATCCGTGTTGAGATCATGTTTCATTGTCGATAATTGCTGTTAACCTTATGCCATCAAATAGAACATAAAATTTAGTGAGGCTACCTCCATGGAAATGACCAACGCTCAACGACTGATTCTATCTAATCAGTATTTTTTGATGTCACAGATGGATCCCAACAACGCCAAAAAATACAAGCGGTTACAAACCATTGTAGAACGTGGTTATGAACTGCAAATGCGAGAACTCAACAAAGAATTTGGCTGCTTGACCGAAGCGGAGTGCCGCGAAGTGATCGACATCATGGAGATGTATCACGCCATGCAAGAATCACACAAAATGCTCTCCGATGCAGAAAGCAAAAATGTGGATCAGCGCCGCCTGCACTTTTTAGGGTTTGATATCGCTAAAGAGTCACAACGCGTTCATTACGTGCGTTTCTTGGTTGAGTCTGAAGGGCTTTACCCACAATTTGATAAAGCCGATCACCACTTCAACAGCCAAATGCCAATGTCAGATAAATATCGTCGCATGTTAACGGCTTGGCGTAATTGTCCTCGCCAATACCATTTGTCAACCGCAGAATTTACACAAATTTTTAATGCCTAAATTTTAATACCTAGCAAGGTAGGCTGACGAAAGATGAAAAGACGCAGACACTGCGTCTTTTTTACATTTCCCCTCGCAGTTGTTAACTCCAACACCAACTTATCCCTCGAACTCTTGATATTCATACACTAAATAGTTCAACCTGATCGACGTTATTACTGTCACGAAATTTAAATAAACACATAATTGTTAAGCAAAATTGTCAAACTCGGACTAGTCTTAAATTGTTATTAATTTGTGTTTTTAAGCGGTGTTGTCAGTTAGACAGTTTTCAGAGGGGAATTCACTATGAGTATTTTTGACCACTTTCAGGCACGCTATGAAGCCGCCAAGGATGAAGAACTATCACTGCAAGAGTTTTTAGCTCTGTGTAAAGAAGATAAAAGTGCTTATGCCAATGCAGCAGAGCGGCTGTTAATGGCGATTGGTGAGCCTGAGCTGATAGACACAGCAAAACACCCCCGATTGAGTCGCATTTTCTCTAACCGGGTGATTTCTCGTTATAAAACTTTTGAGGATTTCTATGGCATGGAAGAAGCCATAGAACAGATTGTTTCCTACCTCAAACACGCTGCCCAAGGTTTAGAAGAAAGAAAACAAATTCTCTATCTACTCGGTCCAGTTGGTGGCGGTAAATCTTCACTGGCGGAGAAACTCAAAGCTTTAATGCAACAAATGCCTATTTATGTTTTGTCTGCAAATGGCGTTCGTAGCCCAGTCAATGACCACCCATTTTGCCTGTTTGATGTGGTTGAAGATGGCGAAATCCTCAAGCAGGAATATGGGATAGAAAAACGCTATTTACGCTCAATTACATCACCTTGGGCGGCCAAACGCTTACACGAGTTTGGTGGTGATATTTCCAAATTCAAAGTCGTCAAAGTACGACCTTCAATTCTCGATCAAATTGCCGTCGCAAAAACAGAGCCCGGTGATGAAAACAACCAAGACATTTCGTCACTGGTTGGGAAAGTGGATATTCGAAAACTCGAGCATTTCTCGCAAGATGACCCCGATGCATATAGCTATTCCGGTGCACTCTGTAAAGCCAACCAAGGGTTAATGGAGTTTGTTGAGATGTTCAAAGCGCCAATTAAGGTGCTTCACCCACTCTTAACCGCCACGCAAGAAGGAAACTTCAACGGAACAGAAGGGTTATCCGCCCTACCCTTTGATGGCATGATTTTAGCGCACTCAAACGAATCAGAGTGGCAGACATTCCGTAACAACAAAAACAACGAAGCGTTTTTGGACCGGGTTTATATCGTTAAAGTCCCTTACTGTTTACGCGTCTCGGAAGAAGTGAAAATTTACCAAAAACTGCTTGAACACAGTGAACTATCCAAAGCGCCATGCTCACCAAGCACACTAGAATTACTTGGTCAATTTAGTATCCTCTCGCGCCTAAAAGTGCCGGAAAACTCGTCACTATTCTCCAAAATGCGCGTCTACGATGGTGAAACGCTAAAAGATACCGATCCAAAAGCAAAAAGCTATCAAGAGTATCGTGACTACGCAGGTGTTGACGAAGGTATGTCCGGTTTATCGACTCGCTTTGCCTTTAAAATACTGTCGCGCGTATTCAACTTTGACCAAACGGAAGTTGCGGCTAACCCCGTTCATCTGTTCTATGTCATCGAACAGCAAGTTGAACGCGAGCAGTTCCCTCAAGAAATCGCTGAACGATATATGGAGTTTTTAAAAGGCTACTTAGTGCCTCGTTATGTCGAGTTCATTGGTAAAGAGATTCAAACGGCTTATTTGGAATCTTATTCTGAATATGGTCAAAATATTTTTGACCGCTACGTTACTTATGCTGATTTCTGGATCCAAGACCAAGAGTATCGTGATCCTGAAACTGGCCAACTTTTCGATCGTTCATCGCTCAATAACGAGTTAGAAAAAATCGAGAAAACAGCAGGCATTAGTAACCCGAAAGATTTCCGAAATGAAATCGTCAATTTTGTACTGCGTGCGAAAGCGCACAACAATGGACAAAATCCGGTTTGGACCAGTTACGAAAAACTGCGTACCGTCATTGAGAAAAAAATGTTCTCAAATACCGAAGAGCTACTTCCTGTTATCTCTTTTAATGCCAAAACCTCATCGGATGATCAGAAAAAACACGACGATTTTGTCGCTCGTATGATGGAGAAAGGTTATACAGAAAAACAAGTAAGGCTGTTGTCTGAGTGGTATTTACGCGTCCGTAAATCTTCTTAACTTCAAGCAAACCAAAACCTGTACATGCGTTAGCCATACCAACAATGGCTAACGTAAAGGTGACGTTTTCAAGGGGATACTCATGGCGCAATTTATCGATAGAAGATTGAACGGTAAAAACAAAAGCGCGGTCAATAGACAACGCTTTTTACGCCGTCATAAAGAGCAGATCAAAGAATCTGTTGCAGACGCAGTGAATCGTCGCTCCATCACCAACACCGAGTCTGGCGAAGATGTGTCGATCCCAAATCACGACATCAAAGAACCCGTGTTTCATCAAGGAAAAGGCGGCTTGAAAGAACGGGTTCACCCGGGTAATGACCAGTTTATTACTGGTGATAAAATTGAGAGACCTAAAGGTGGCGGACAAGGCAATGGTTCAGGACAAGGTGATGCGAGTGCTGATGGCGAAGGTCAAGATGAATTTATTTTCCAAATCTCTAAAGATGAATATCTTGATCTACTGTTTGAAGATCTGGAATTGCCTAATCTAGAAAAAAATCAAATCAATAAGATTACAGAATGGAAAACTCATCGCGCGGGTTTCAAAACGGCAGGTGTACCGTCGAACATTGCTGTAGTTCGCTCTTTGCAACAATCACTGGCTCGCCGCACCGCAATGACAGCGGGAAAACGTCGTTTAATGGGGGAATTAGAAGAAGAGTTACTGCGCATTCAAAATAGAGAGCCCGCTCAAGTATTAGAAGAGAAGCGACTTAAGCAAGAAATCGAAGCGTTGCGTAAAAAAATTGAAAGTGTGCCGTTTATTGATACGTTTGACCTACGTTTCAAAAACTTTGAAAAACGCCCCATTCCATCGAGCCAAGCTGTTATGTTCTGCTTAATGGATGTGTCGGGTTCAATGGATCAAGCGACTAAAGATATTGCCAAACGTTTTTACGTGTTGCTGTATCTATTTTTAACTCGCACTTATGAAAATGTCGAAGTGGTGTTTATTCGTCACCATACGCAAGCCAAAGAGGTGGATGAGCACGAGTTCTTCTACTCTCAAGAGACCGGCGGCACGATTGTTTCTAGCGCACTGAAATTAATGCATGAAATCATTGAACAACGCTACCCACTCGGCGAATGGAACATCTACGCAGCTCAAGCATCCGATGGTGATAACTGGGCTGATGATTCGCCTCGTTGTAAAGAACTCCTCACCAATAAGCTTCTGCCATATTGCCAGTATTACGCTTATATTGAAATCACTCGTCGCTCACACCAAACCTTGTGGCACGAGTACGAAAAATTACAACCCTCATTTGGCAATTTTGCGATTAAAAACATTCGCACCGTGGATGACATATTCCCTGTATTTAGGGAGCTATTCCAAAAGGAAACAGCTTAGGGAGGCATACTAATGACAACAAAAGCGAAAGGTACTTCAAAACGCAAGAGCAAATTGTTACCAGACGGGCCTGACTGGACGTTTGAGCTTTTGGAGAAATACCATACTGAAATACGCCGGGTAGCTGAGTTTTATCGTCTCGATACTTACCCTAATCAAATTGAAGTTATTACCTCCGAGCAGATGATGGATGCCTACTCCAGCATTGGCATGCCGATTAATTACAGCCACTGGTCATTTGGCAAAAAATTTATTCAAACGGAACAAGGTTACAAACACGGCCAAATGGGGCTCGCGTATGAGATCGTTATTAACTCAGACCCATGCATTGCCTATTTGATGGAAGAAAACACCGTCACTATGCAAGCCTTAGTGATGGCGCACGCTTGCTATGGACACAACTCGTTTTTCAAAGGCAACTACCTTTTCCAAACTTGGACGGATGCGAGCTCTATCATTGACTATCTCTTGTTTGCCAAAAACTACATTTCAGAATGCGAAGAAAAATATGGCGTACCCGAAGTCGAATCGCTGCTCGACTCATGCCACGCGTTAATGAATTATGGTGTTGACCGCTATAAAAGACCTGAAAAAATATCGATAGCAGAAGAAAAAGCACGTCAAGAAGAGCGCGAAGCTTATCTACAATCGCAAGTTAATGAACTGTGGCGCACCGTGCCTAAAGCAAAAACCAAAGAAGAAGATCTTAAAGTTCGTTTTCCAAGTGAGCCACAAGAAAACATTCTTTATTTCATTGAGAAACATGCGCCACTGCTTGAGCCATGGCAACGGGAGATCGTTCGTATTGTGAGGAAAATAAGCCAATATTTTTACCCACAAAAACAGACGCAAGTGATGAATGAAGGCTGGGCCACATTCTGGCACTACACTATCTTGAATCACCTTTATGATGAAGGTTTTGTTTCTGAGAAATTCATTCTTGAGTTTCTACACAGCCACACCAGTGTCGTCGCACAACCTTCTTACAACAGCCCCTATTTTAGTGGCATCAATCCATATGCACTTGGCTTTGCTATGTTTAAAGATATTAAACGTATTTGTGAAGAGCCAACCGATGAAGATAGGGAATGGTTTCCTGAGCTTGCTGGCACAGAATGGTTAGATGCGCTTCATTTTGCTATGCACAACTTTAAGGACGAGAGCTTCATTAGCCAGTATCTTTCACCTAAAGTAATGCGCGATTTCAAGCTGTTTGCCATTGTGGATGATGATCGTAAGAATTTCATTGAAGTTAGTGCCATTCACGATGATATTGGCTATCACGCCATCCGTGAAAAGCTTGCAGCGCAGTATAATCTCAGTAACTTAGAACCGAATATTCAAGTTTATAACGTGGATGTTCGTGGTGATCGTTCCCTGACGCTTCAACACGTTCCACACGATAGAATTCCTTTAGATCAAAGCTATCATGAGGTACTAAAACACCTTTACCGTTTATGGGGATTTGATGTCATTTTGGAAGAGCTCAAAGAGAGCGGCCGACGTGAAATTCTAGCCGCCTGCCCACAACTCCGTGAAACTCGGATTTAGCAATCCGAGACCAAAGAGAAAAAGGAGCTATTTAGCTCCTTTTTCTTAGTTTTTCCTTCGATCTTAGCGTAAATTCAAACAGTTTAAGCGTTATGTGAACTAACGAGAGCACGAACCAATTCAAGATCCTCTGGCGTATCAACCCCTGCAGGCGGTGCTTCTTTAGCAACAGCAACGTGAATTTTTTCACCATACCACAGTACTCGAAGCTGCTCTAAACACTCAATTTTCTCAAGTACACTGGGTTGCCAGTTGATATAAGTATTGATGAAACCAGCCCGATAAGCGTAAATACCAATATGACGTAGCAATGGCTGAATCACCGTTTGACCACCCGCTGCAAAATTGTCTCTATCCCAAGGAATTGTCGCACGGCTGAAATACAGCGCGTAACCCTCTTGATCTGTTACCACTTTAACCGCGTTAGGGTTAAACACTTCAGCTTGATCAGTAATTTCAACCGCTAAAGTCGCCATCGGCGCGCTACTGTTGGCTAAATTGTTAGCGACCTGCTTGATGATGCTCGGTGGAATGAGTGGCTCATCACCTTGTACGTTAACAATAATGTGGTGATCGGCAATGCCCATTAATTTCACCACTTCGGCTAAACGCTCAGTACCGGACTCGTGATGTGATGATGTCATACAAACATTGCCACCAAACGCATGGACAGCCGCTTCAACACGAGCATCATCAGTAGCAATAACGACCTGCTCAGCTCCCGATTGTAACGCTTGCTCATAAACCCACTGAATCATGGGTTTACCGCCGATATCAGCCAAAGGTTTGCCAGGTAAGCGAGTTGACTGATAACGAGCAGGGATAACAACGGTGAAAGCCATTATCGCCCCTCATCCATCGTCATGCTGCGCGCTTCTGGCTCAAGCAACACAGGAATCCCTTCTTTTATTGGGTAGGCCAAACGATCTAACTTACAAATAAGCTCTTGATTTTCTTTATCATAAGTCAACTTACTTTTACATACAGGGCAAGCTACAATTTCAAGCAGACGGTGATCCATATGACTCCATTACCTCTTTTATTTTGTCCAAAATACGCCTTTCATCTGGCGAACTAAATTGCGCAGAAACGGGAAGATACCACCAGTTTTCTTGTGCAAAGGCCGCACATTTCACTGCGTCTTTTTCTGTCATGATGACGTTTGCTCCATGTTGCGCAAGCGCCTCTAATTCTGAATATTGATACTCTCGGTGATCCGCAAAACCTTGGGTCAATACCGTCTTTGCACCTAAAGCTTCTAATGTATTGAAAAAGCGCGTGGGATAACCAATGCCAGCAAAAGCCACTAATGCAGCTAACTGGCTCACTGGCGCTTGCTGACCTGTCACTAAGTTAACGGCTAAGCTAGGTGAAAGGTGCATAGCCAATTCGCCATATTGAGCTTGACCGCCATTAGTCACAATAAAATCAACTTCCGATAACCGAGAGAGTGGCTCTCTTAACGGACCTAAAGGCATGAACTGCTCATTACCGAAGCGACGAACGCCGTCCACGACTGCAAATTCGAGATCACGCTCCAATGCATAGTGCTGAAGGCCATCGTCAGTGATGATCACATCAACACCCAACGGAAGCAGGGCTTGCACTGCTTGTGAGCGCTTTGGTGCAACAGCAACCGGAGCACCCGTGCGCTGGTGAATCAATTTAGGTTCGTCACCGCAGTGAGCGGTTGGCGTATCACTTTGCAGCACTAATGGATAAACCGGAGCCTTACCACCATACCCACGCGAAACAACTCCTGGTTTGAAGCCTTGTTCTTGTAAAGCTTCCACTAACCATACAACCAACGGTGTTTTACCATTACCACCCGCGGTAATATTACCCACCACCACCACAGGAACGGGAGCCTTATAGCGCTCTTTTTTGTTCGCTTGGAATGCTCGCTTACGTGCTTGACTGACCAACCGAAACAAGACACTCAGTGGCCACAACAGTGGCCACAACAAAAAACACGCTGGGTGATGTCCGAACCAGATTTTTTCAATCACTGATTAGTCACCAAATTGAATTCGATGTAGTTGGGCATACGCCCCATCCTGTGCAATTAACTGAGCATGATGACCACGTTCGATAATTTCACCCTCATCGACCACTAGAATTTCATCGGCTTCTTCAATCGTCGACAAGCGGTGCGCAATGACCAATACCGTTTTATTCTTTTGTAGCTCTTCAAGTGCTGATTGAATCGCTCTCTCAGATTCTGTATCCAACGCAGAAGTCGCCTCATCTAGGATAAGTACGGGTGCATCACGTAATAACGCTCGTGCAATCGCTACTCGTTGACGTTGACCACCCGATAAACTGGCTCCATTCTCACCAATCATGGTATCCAAGCCATCAGGCATGCTATTGATAAACTCCATGGCATGAGCAAGCCTAGCCGCGTGCTCAATTTGCTCACGCGTATACTCATTTTCTGCCGCGTAAGCAATATTATTGGCAATGGTATCGTTGAAGAGGTGAACATTTTGCGAAACCAGCGCAAAGTGGGTGCGCAAGTTCTTCAGTTTATAATCGCGAATATCATGATCATCTAGATAGATAGCACCTGAATCGGCATCATAAAAACGAGTCAAGAGGCTCGCGATAGTACTTTTCCCTGAGCCGGAACGCCCAACAAGCGCGACCGTTTTACCTTGAGGAATCTCAAAGCTCACATGAGACAGCGCTGGTTTTTCTTTACCTTGATAAGTAAAGGTCACATCCTGAACTCTAACGTCACCACGTACTTTTTCGGCTTCAAACTGGCCAGTGTCGCGCTCGGTTTCTAAATCAATCAGCTCAAATAATGTTTGGCTGGCCGCCATACCACGTTGGAAATCGGAGGTAACACTCGTTAACGCTTTCAGTGGTCGCATCAAGCCAAACATTGCCGAGAACACCACCGTAAAAGTACCTGGTGTTAATTCGGCACGAATAGAATCAACGCTGGCTAAAAACAGCACAGTGACAAGTGCTAAAGAAGCAATCATTTGAATAATAGGGTCAGCAGTGGACTGCGCCGCAACCAGCTTCATTGTTTGTTGACGCATTTGATTGCTGACATGGTCAAAACGTTTACGCTCTACGTCTTGTCCACCATAGCTCAGTACGACTTTGTGCCCTTTTAGCATCTGCTCTGCTGAAGAGGTCACATCACCCATGGTGGTCTGCATCCCTTTTGAGATCTTGCGAAAACGTTTAGAGACAATGCCAATCCCCATTGCAACCACTGGCGCAACCACGATTAATACCAAAGATAACTGCCAGCTATTCCAAAACATCAAGGTCAATAGGCCGATGATACTCGCACCTTCGCGAACAATGCTGACCAATGCACGACTGGTCGCCCCAGCCACTTGCTCTGAATCATAGGTGATACGTGATAACAGACCACCTGTTGATTCTCTATCAAAAAAACTGACAGGCATGTGCATGAATTGATTGAAGATTTTTCGACGCATCAACATCACAACATTGCCAGAAACCCAGCTCAAGCAGTACGAGGAGACAAAGCCACTTAAACCACGTAGCGCCATCATCCCCAAAATAATAAAAGGCAGCACTCGCAAGAAATCGGATTCCGCATTACCAAATCCTTCATCTAGAAGAGGCTTAAGTAATGACACCATATATGTGTCAGAGACCGCATTGATAATCAATGCGACAACGGCAACTGCTAGGCCAGATTTATATAGGCGGATATAGGTCCACAGGCGTTTGAAGGTTTGCCAAGTGGTTTCGTCAGTATTGAGTGACATAGAAATGCTTTGTTTTTAAGAAAATATTGCGCTCATTCTACCTCGTTACGGAGCATCTGCCTATACCAAGCCTGAGAGCGAGAGATACGCAAGCTGCTAACTTGATAATTCTGCATGCCAAAAATAACGCTAATTTGCCCTGCTTCACCCGTATCCAACCAGTTTGCTCCATGTTGCTGGTAGCGTTGAACAACCTGTGCGGAAGGTAATTGCCAGCGTCCGCCTTTGGCGAGCGAGGCAATAGCGACCTCAGGATTCACCTTACGAATCAAAGCAACAGTAGAAGATGTCCTACTACCGTGGTGCGGTACAAGCAGGATATGACTTTGTAAGGATTGCTCTGTTCGCGCAAGTAACCACTCACTCATGGCATCCACATCCCCGGGTAAAAGCACTGAAAAACCGGTATTTGGGTCAAAGATTCGAATCACACAAGAGTGAGGATTGTAAGCCCGCGCTACAGTTTTTGGTGGCCAGATAACATCAAAAGAGAGTTGTTGCCACTGCCATTGTTCGCCAGCAATACAAGGTTGGTAACCCGCTATCGTTTGACTAGCACGTTTCCATTTGGGCTGCCAAACACGCTCAACTTCCGCTCTTCCACCTGCATGGTCGTTATCCAAGTGACTCAAAATCAACCCGTCTAATTGCGTAGCTCCCCGTTTGTTTAACACGGGGGCAACTGTTGCTTGGATGTGATCACCACCCTGCCAACTTGCACCAGTATCATAAAGCACGTAGCGTCCTTCTTTTTCGATCAACACTGCCAACCCATGCCCAACATCTAACACATCAATCCGCCAACCTGTTTTTATCGGAATGGTGAGCCAAGAAACCATCACAATGAGGCTGTAAACCGCAAGTGCAAAACGCGAGATCAACGGTGAAAACACAAACAGCAACAGAGCACTGCTCAACAGAGCCAAAACAGACCCAGAAATAGGAAACCAACTGAGGCTTGAATAATGTATTGACCAATCAACTGGAATGAGTAATTTGGCCACCCAATGCCACACCATAGGTGCGCCATCAAAAGTCAAAACCGTACACACTAAAGCCACAAAGATCGCCGGAACCACCACAAAACTGAACCAAGGAATAAACACTAAGTTATAGAGCGCCGCACTGGTACTGACCCCACCGAAAAAATAAGCGGTTACCGGAAGCATACACAGCACTAACCCAATCTGCATCGTCAATAAACGCCATAAAAAAAATCGATTAGTTTGAGGTAGAGAAAGTTGGTAGAACACCACTGAGACAGCAATAAAGGACATCCAAAAGCTACTGGATAACGCAGCAAAAGGATCGATGAGCAGCACCGCCGATAACGTCATAAGCAGTCGCTGCAACGTATTGATACGGACATTGAGGACAATCATCGCCACATTAAGCAAACACATGATCAGTGCGCGTTGAGTGGGCAAGGTAAAGCCAGCCAACCAAGCATAGCCTAGTGCGCACAAGCTTCCTACGACGAATGGCGACCACCCCATGCGATGATGCAAACGCATCAATACAAGCCCAAGGCCATAACCAAAACCAAACGCGATGCCAATGTGCAGACCAGAAATGGCAACCAAATGAATCAGCCCACTGTCTCGTAATGCTTGCCACTGTGCCGTTGAAATATCACTGCGCTCACCAAACGTAAGCGCCATTAAAATACCAAGATTGGGATCATCAGCGAGCCAGGTTTTGATCTTCTGATACCATTGTGCTCGCCATTCTGGTAATGATTCAATGCGATAAGACTGTCCATTATTAACCGTTGCACGAGCCACAATACCTTGGCTCAAAGAGTACGCCTCTGCATCAAACCCGGTCTCATTTAACCGACCAAAGATAGGTTTTACTGTGATGGAGAATTCAGCCACGTCACCATACTTCAACGGTAAAGGAGCAATTAATCGCACCTTGGGCCGCAAAAAAATGCCTAAGGTTTGACCATTGATTGATCGAATCGAAATTGTTCCTTCATAACCATGAGTAATTTGTCTAAAAAAGCTGTTAACCTGTCCGTTTATGGTAATATCCGAACCTGTCTGAAAAATAGTGTTGGACTGCTCACGTAATAAGTTCCCGCTGATCACAATGACCATTAAAGCCATTGTTACTCCTGAGAGAAAGCGCAGTTTTCTATAACCGACAGAGAGTATAAGAATGGCGAATAGAGGCATAATCCATTTCCAATCTGGCATCCAAGGCCAATAAGAAGCAGAAATGGCGGTTAGCGAAAACGAAGCTAGGGTCCAGTAATTAGATAAGAGAGTCATGTCACGATGCCAAGAAAGTTCATCAAACGTTTTATGCCTAACCATGAAGTGATTAAGCGTCAGAAGGCATTGAAAATTTTTGGCAATGTGCTGTACAACCCCAATTTATGGTGTTTGAACCGCCGCTCAGCAGCGGGCGCCTTCGCCGTAGGTTTGTTCATGGCTTTTGTTCCACTTCCGAGTCAAATGATCATGTCCGCTGGCCTTGCCATTATGTGCGGCGTCAATTTACCGCTCTCTGTAGCCTTGGTTTGGATTAGCAACCCCATCACCATGCCAGTGCTGTTCTACTTCGCCTACAAGCTTGGCGCATGGGTAATGCAAACACCACCACAACCATTTCACTTTGAACTCTCTTGGCATTTTATCATGCAACAAATGAGTACCATTGGTCCGCCATTCCTTTTGGGTTGCATGATGTGTGGAGTGATCTCCGCCATAATCGGCTACTTCGGCATTCACGGTTTATGGCGCTATTCTGTCGTAAGAAGCTGGCAAAAGCGCCAAGCGAGATAAAAGCTTCAAGAGATTGAGACTGGCTATACAACTGAGCATGTAAAACGATGTCGTATGATGTTGAAAAAGGACCAAGTGGTCCTTTTTGTTTGCTAAAAATAGCTCAATGCTGATGAACGAAAAGAATCCGAGTTGAGATTATTTAGCGCTAAGCACAGACGCCGGGTTCAGTTGACTGGCTCTAGAGGCAGGATACCAAGTAGCTAGTAGGCTCAACACAATCGCCGTCGAAGAGACAAGCACCACATCCGATAGGTTCACTTGTGATGGCAAAAAGTCGACAAAATAGATATCACCAGACAAAAACTGATGGCCGACTAACCGTTCTAATCCTTTGATTAACGCTGTTAAATTCCACGCAATCAGCACACCTAACACGCCACCTATCACACTGCCTAATACACCAGAGAAAACACCCTGCCAGACAAAAATTCGTTTCACTAATCCATCGGTCGCGCCCATAGTGCGCAAAATGGCGATTTCAGCCGCACGATCTTTGACCGCCATCATAAGTGTTGAAACGATGTTGAAGCTCGCCACACCAATCACCAACACCATCACCAAATACATAATGGTTCTGACCAGCTGAATATCACGGTACAAAAAGCCAAATTTTTGCTGCCAACTGCGTAGATAGACGTATTGATCAAGCGTATTGCCGACCTCTCTTACAATTTGAGTTGCATTTAATACCTCTGAGACCTTGATAGCAACGCCCGTCACTCGCTCTCCTAATTTGGCGTAAGCTTGTGCATCTGCCAATGGCACTAACGCAAGGCTGTGGTCAATTTGGCCATTGAGCTCCAAAAGCCCTGAGACCTTGACGCGCACGCGCTTTGGCGCTTGAACTTTAGCGCTCTCATTCGCAGAGGGGATCATCAAAGTGACATAGTCACCGACTGCCGCGCCCAATTTATCCGCCACTCCTTTGCCTAAGATGACCTGTTGCTGACCTGCGACAAAACCTTGCCATGCATCGGAAGAGACAAATTGAGATAAACGCGACACGGTGCGCTCCATTTGCGGATCAATTCCGCGTACCTCAATCGCTTTCAGTTGCGCGCCTTTCTCCGCTAATGCCGTCAATTTTACATAAGGAGCGGCCGCTTCCACTTTTGGATGCTGCACGGCTTGCTTGACTAATGACGACCAGTTCGCGATGGGTTGTTGAACCCCTTCAAACTCTCCATGTGCAATGACAGATAACACGCGATTCTGCAGCTCTCTCTCAAAACCATTCATCGCCGACAAGCCCACGATGATCACCGCAACTCCCACGGCGATACCGATAATGGAAGAGAGCGAGATAAACGACACCATTTTATTACGCTGCTTTGCCAGGCTAAAACGCCGACCAATCACTAAAGAGAGCGAGGTGAACATCTACGGTGCCTCCACATTAATCAGCAAACCATCTTGCATGTGCATCTGTCTGTCCATTTTTTCAGCAAGTTCGCTATCATGCGTTACCACTAAAAATGCCGTGCCAAACTCTTGATTCATTTGACGCATCAAATCATAAATCGCCAGCGCCGTTTTGTGATCAAGGTTGCCCGTAGGCTCATCGGCTAACACCAAATCGGGTTGATTGACCAGCGCTCGCGCAATCGCTACCCGCTGCCGCTCTCCACCAGAGAGCTCAGAGGGTCGATGAGATAAACGATGTCCCAACCCCACTTTTTCTAACAATGCTTGCGCGGCCTGTTTAGCACGCGATACTTTTTGGCCACCAATAAGCAACGGCATGGCCACATTCTCAAGAGCGGTGAAATCGGCTAATAAATGGTGGAACTGGTACACAAAACCCAAATGTTGATTGCGAATGTTCGCTTGTTTATTGGAGCTTAAGCTCGATAAATCCTGACCTAAAAACGACACTGAACCTTCGGTTGCCTCATCTAGTGCACCCAGAATGTGTAATAACGTACTTTTCCCAGATCCAGAAGTCCCAATAATTGAGACTAACTCCCCCGCTTGAATGCCAAAACTGACGCCTTTTAGCACTTGAGTCCGTAGCTCCCCTTCGTGGTAGGTTTTGCATACGTTATGGCATTGTAAAAGGTTATTCATATCTTAAAGCCTCGGCAGGTTTTACGGATGACGCGCGGTAGGAAGGAAACAGTGTCGCGAATAAGCTGAGCGTGATGGCTGCTATCACCACCAACATAATTTGCATGGGGTTAATCACTACAGGCAGCGTTCCCCCCACAGAGAACAGCGCTACACCCATGCTTTCTAATAATCCATTGAGGTTATCCGCCAGCAATACGCCTAACACACCACCGACAAGCGAACCAATCACT
The DNA here is from genome assembly GCF_001989995.2 of Vibrio anguillarum. GTDB lineage: Bacteria > Pseudomonadota > Gammaproteobacteria > Enterobacterales > Vibrionaceae > Vibrio > Vibrio anguillarum. The sequence goes on along the minus strand of NZ_JAHGUP010000006.1, from coordinate 45,332 downwards.
CCACTACTCGCGCCTTGAACCATAAAAATGGCCAGTACTTGTTGATCTGTCATGCCTTGCGTTTTCAAAATCGCGACCTCAGCTTGTTTTTCCATCACCACCATGATCAACGCGGAAATGATATTGAAAGCCGCCACGCCCACAATCAACCCAAGCATCAAACCCATCATATTTTTTTCCATGCGAACAGCTTGGAACAACTCGCCACGCTGATCTCGCCAGTCACTCCATTGCCACCCCCCAGGCAAAGGTGCGCTAGCTAGGTCTGCGACCACAAAAGGATCATCAAAAAAGAGCCGCCATCCCGACACAGTATTTGATGGTAAACGAAGCAATCGCGCTGCATCTTTGATGTGCGTCAGCATCAGCTGTCCATCCACATCAGACCCCGTATTAAAGATGCCTGCGACTGTAAAATTACGCTGCGCAGGAATACGACCTAAGGGGGTAAATTGGCTAGCTGAAGTGACCATCAAACGCACTTTATCGCCAATTGTCACGTTGAGCGCCCGCGCCAGTGAATGGCCAAGGAAGAGTTGATATTCGCCCGGCTTGAGCGCACTCACTTGACCCGCAATCAAGTGCGCCGCAATCGGATCATTTTGATTAGGTTCAATTCCCACCAACAAGCCTGCGGCCAGTTGCGATGAGCTTTGAACAACCGCTTCACTGCGTACAATCGGTTCAGCCGCTCTGGCGCTAGAGAGCTGGCTAATGAATTGAGGCACATCTTGCGTGAGCAAAGTGCGATCGCCGTTTTGCGAAACTACAGCCTGAGGCAACACACCTAAGATTCTATTTTTGAGCTGGGATTCAAAACCATTCATGACCGAAAGCACCGTCACCAGTGACATCACGCCAATGGTTATCCCCGCCGTAGACATATAAGAGACAAATCGACTGAATCTATCACCGGATCGCCCACGTAAATAACGCAAGCCAATGAACGCCGAAATAGGATGAAACATAAGAAAAACCGCCTAAAAGTGATGCTCAGTACTGTAACGAGAAACGGTGGAAGGTTGTAGCTTTAATTTGCCAAAAATCGGTTAAATAGACTCGATAACAAGGACATACCTTGATTAGTTCGCCGGTATGACGATAATCAACAAAGCGATGAGAAGGATGCCTTTATGACCGAGCAAGAATTTTTTACGGTTCACTATGGACTGACAACCAATATTGAACTTTTAGACAGCACATTTATGCTACCTTCCCAATCAATATTTGAAGCGGAGATTCCTGCCCCATTTATTGTGGCCAGTGAGTTTAGCCAGTTGGATGCACTCACCGAAAGTGCACGACTAGAACTGAAAAATAGTGATTTCAAGCACGTCGTTCAGTTACTTGATACTCAAAATTCGAAATTGAATTTGTTGCTGACCTTTATGTTATCACAGCAAGATGAGCCACATTCACGCTTCATCACCAGCACATTTGGTGCCAGTCGCTTCTCACTTCGTTATCCAAACGCACTAGAAATTGGTACCCAAGCCCGCTGTAAACTGTTTTTGGACCACCCTGCAGCCGCTATTTATTGCTATAGTTCGGTGATTGATTGCCAAGCGGACGAGCAACACTATCTCATCACGATGAAATACGATTTACTGCGAGATACTGACCAAGATCTCTTGATTAAAGCCGCACTGTACCAGCAGCAAAAATTGCTGCGTCAACGCTCTTTAGACCGAAATAAACCATAAGCGTTCTCATGACTACACACTCTTTACTGACTCTGATTAAACCTGCTGGCGCGGGCGACAAAAAACACATTGGTAACCTACGTGGTGCAAGCCTTGCGTTGGCAATTGCAGAGCTGGCCAACCAGCATAATAGCCACACTTTACTGGCTGTACCTGATCCTCAAACCGCCTTAAAGCTGCAGCACGAAATTGAGCAGTTTAGTGACGCCGAAGTGGCGCTGTTTCCTGATTGGGAAACTTTGCCTTATGATAGTTTTTCGCCTCATCAAGAGATCATTTCTGATCGCATCGCGCGCCTATATCAATTACCGAGCTTGAAAACAGGCATTACCATTGTGCCAGTGAGCACCATATTGCAGCGTCAGACGCCGCGAGAATTTCTGCTACAGCATACCCTGATGGTTAAAACTGGCGACCAGTTTTCCTTAGATAAACTGCGTCTTCAGCTGGAAAAATCGGGCTATCGTCATGTTGATCAAGTGTTTGGCCCAGGCGAGTACGCCAGCCGAGGTTCGATTCTTGATTTATTTCCAATGGGCAGCAGCGATCCTTATCGCATTGATTTTTTTGATGATGAAATCGACACCATACGCACCTTCGATCCTGAGAATCAACGCTCAATTGAAGAGATCAGTGAGATACGCTTGCTACCTGCTCATGAATTTCCCACCACAGAAAGTGCAATTGAAGATTTTCGCACCCGCTGGCGTCAACGATTTGAAGCACGTCGTGAACCAGAATCTGTCTATATGCAAGTCTCAAAGGGGATTTGGCCAGCCGGTATTGAATACTGGCAACCGCTATTTTTTGAACACACCGAAACCTTGTTCGATTATATCGCGCCAGAAAGCCAACTCATTGTCGTAGGAAATATCGAAACAGCGATTGACCAGTTTTTAACCGACGTCGAATATCGTTACCAGCAGCGTAAAGTTGACCCTCTTCGCCCGTTACTGCCGCCTCATGAATTGTGGCTTAAAAAAGATGAGCTTTTCAGTCTTTTCAAAAACGTGGCTCAGCTCCAACTCAGTGTAGAACCGATTTCAGAAAAGCAAGGGCGGATCAATTTAACGGTCAGTGCATTACCCGACTTGGCGGTCATGCATCAAAATAAAGAGCCTTTAGCCGCCATCCGGCAATTTAGTGAAAGTTTCACTGGGAAAATCATTTTTTCCGTCGAATCAGAAGGCCGTCGCGAAGCATTACTAGAGCTATTGCAACGCGTAAAACTGCGCCCTATCGAAAAAGAAACCTTCCAGCAAGCGTGCCAAGCAAAAGAAAAACAATGTCTCGTATTAGGGGCATCTGAGCACGGCTTTATCGATAACAATGCTAACTTAGCGTTCATCTGCGAAAGTGATTTACTCGGTGACCGTGTCATTCTTCGCCGTAAGAAAGATCGTAAAGTCACCAATAGTGACGCTGTCATTCGTAACTTAGCCGAACTCAAACCAGGGCAACCCGTTGTTCATATTGATCATGGTATCGGCCGTTATCTCGGGTTACAGACGCTTGAAGCGGGTGGCATGATGACCGAATACGTCACCCTTGAGTATCAAAACGAAGCCAAACTTTATGTCCCTGTCGCTTCACTAAATCTCATCAGCCGTTACTCTGGCGGCGCGGAAGAAAGCGCACCATTGCATAAACTCGGGGGTGAAGCATGGACTAAAGCACGACGAAAAGCGGCCGAAAGAGTCCGTGATGTCGCAGCAGAACTGCTGGATGTTTACGCTAAACGAGAGCTCAAACCGGGCTATAAGTTCGCTCTGGATCGTGGTCAATACGCGACCTTTAAAGCAGGTTTCCCATTTGAAGAAACTGATGATCAAAACACAGCCATCAATGCCGTACTCTCAGACATGTGTCAGAAAAAAGCGATGGACCGATTAGTGTGTGGTGACGTTGGATTTGGCAAAACAGAAGTCGCCATGCGCGCCGCCTTTGTGTGTACCGACAACAATAAACAAGTGGCTGTATTAGTGCCGACAACCTTACTCGCGCAGCAGCATTTTGAGAACTTTCGAGACCGATTTGCTAACCTGCCGATCCGTGTTGAAGTTTTATCACGCTTCAAATCAGCGAAAGAGCAAAAGCAGATCCTACAAGATGTCGCCGACGGCAAAGTCGACATTTTGGTTGGCACGCACAAACTGCTTTCCAGCGAGCTAAAATTTAGCGATCTTGGTCTTTTGATCGTTGATGAAGAACACCGTTTTGGCGTTCGCCAAAAAGAAAAAGTGAAAGCGATGCGTGCTGATGTGGATATTCTCACGCTGACGGCAACGCCGATTCCGCGTACATTAAACATGGCGATGAGCGGAATGCGCGATCTATCGATTATCGCCACACCACCCGCACGACGATTAGCCATCAAAACCTTTGTACGCCAACATGATGACAATACGATTCGAGAGGCCGTATTACGTGAAATCATGCGCGGTGGACAGGTTTATTTTCTACATAACCAAGTAGAAACTATCGACAAAGTGGCCGCCGATTTAGAAAAGCTGGTCCCTGAAGCTCGAATTACCGTCGCCCATGGACAAATGCGTGAACGTGAGCTGGAAAAAGTGATGAACGACTTTTATCACCAACGATTCAATGTATTGGTTTGCACAACCATCATTGAAACCGGGATTGATGTCCCAACCGCGAACACCATCATTATGGACCGAGCAGATAACCTTGGCTTAGCGCAGCTACACCAACTTCGTGGCCGAGTAGGACGTTCTCACCATCAAGCTTATGCTTACTTACTCACTCCACATCCTAAAGCCATCACTAAAGATGCCGTGAAACGTTTAGAAGCGATTGCATCTCTTGAAGATCTTGGAGCCGGTTTTACTCTAGCAACGCACGATTTAGAAATCCGTGGAGCAGGTGAATTATTGGGCGATGAACAGAGCGGTCAGATCCAATCGATTGGTTTTACTCTCTATATGGAGATGCTAGAGCAAGCGGTTGAAGCATTAAAAAATGGCAGAGAACCTTCTCTTGACGATTTGCTTCGTGAACAAACCGAAGTAGAAATGCGTTTGCCTGCGCTATTACCCGATGATTACATTCCTGATGTAAATACTCGCCTCTCCATGTATAAACAGATAGCGAGTGTCGCTAGCCGAGATGAGCTCGCCGAGCTCAAAGTCGAGTTGATTGATCGCTTTGGTAAGTTACCCGATGCTGCAAATAACTTACTCGGCGTTGCTGAAGTCAAAATTGATGCTGCACGTATAAAAGTGAAGAAAATCGAAGCACATGAAAAAGGCGGCTACATTGAGTTCTATCCAGATGCTGACATTAATCCCGTCTTTTTGGTTAGACTTCTGCAATCACAACCGAAAAAATTTGCAATGGAAGGGCCAACTAAGTTTAAGTTTGCTGTACCATTAGCTGATAGACGTGAACGAATTCAATTTGTGTCGAGTATGCTCAGCGAATTCCAACAAAACCTGATGCCTAGAGCATAAATTACGCACAAAAAATGATGGAGCCATAATGAAAAAACTGATCCCACTCCTACTTTTGCTTATTTCGATGCCAAGTCTGGCACAACGGCAATTTGACATAGAAGTGATCATTTTTAAGCGTGCAATTGATGCAGAGAAGGTCAGTGAGTCGTGGCCTAACTCATTGCCTGAAATCAATATTCAACGCGCGGGCAGTTTTAGTGACTTAAACTATCGCCAAGAAAAAGGCGTGAAAATGCTGCCTTTTTCCGACTACCAACTTAACGATCAAGCACAAAAACTGAAAAACCACGCCGGCTTTGAAGTGCTATTGCATACGGCTTGGCGTCAAGGCGATCAAGGCAGAGCTTCCGCACCGATTTTCCATATTCAAGCGGGTAAAGATTACTCCGCTAAATTCAATACTGACGGCAGTGAAAAAGTAGCCGTACTAGAAGAATCGCCAGTAAACGGTGTGCTAGAACAAAATATCGCGAGTCCCCTTTACGAACTCGACGGTAAATTACAAATCTATGTGCAGCACTATCTTTATGCTGAAACCACGCTCGACCTTAAAGCCCCGAGTGTGCGAGAAATCGTGCTCCAAAGTAAACCATTGGAGTTAGACATTACACCTGAAGAGCAAAATGCCGAGGTTCAACTTGGAAACCTAGAAGCCATCTCCCCAACAGTGGAAAAGGAAGAGTTTTTAAAGAGCTATCGGATGGACCAAAAACGCCGTATGCGCAGCAACGAAACCCACTATCTAGACCATCCATTAATGGGAATGATCATTCAAGTTCGCCGCGTTGCAGAATAAAGCCTAACAAAGCGCCCTGCCTGGGCGTTTTTTCTTTTATTCATCTCTCATACAGTTTAGCTCACTGATTTAATATCCTTACCGGTTAGAGCTATTCTGTTGTTAACTATTCTTATTAAAACCAATAACACAACCCACCTACAGACCGTTCCAATGGTTTGGGTACGTGATCTTCTAAAAGTTAAACTGACAATGTATTTCATTAGTGAGTGTTTCATTTTTAAGACCTCTCATTTATGAGAGCCATGTAAGATTGAATCTCTCTTATTAAGTCTTGATAATCTCCCCATCTCGTGTTGTGCCATGTTCGACTCATTTACCGTAATACCTATCGTTGAAGTAGAGCACAGGTTAACAACATCAATTTAAATCGGAATTTACACAAACATACTGAGAGAGATGTTACCTAATGACTTCTAAATTTTCGTTATGTGCGGTCGGGCTACTGTCAATAGGCAGTATCACAGCAAGTAACATTGCAATCGCATCAAGCCCTAGTGAGATAAACACCCAATTAAAATGGTCTTGGCAAGGCAGTTCATTTAAACCTGAGTCTAACCAAGTTATGGCGGCACCTATCGTTGCTCAGCTAAATGATGATAATGGCGATGGCAAAATCGACGAGAATGATATTGCTGATATCATTGTTGTGACGTTTGAAAATAACAAATATACACAAGGTGGACTAGTTAGGGCATTAAGTGGTATTGATGGTTCTGAGCTTTGGTCATACGATAACGGTGGCATCATAGCCGATGCTCGCTACTCTCCTGCTGTTGCAGACCTTGATGGTAATGGTGTTGTTGATATTGTTATTACCAGTGCATCAAGCCCTTACATTACTATCCTAGATAATGAAGGGAATATTAAAAAGCAAATTTTAAAGCATGTCACAGGTGGACGGTCAGTCGGTACAATCTCGATCTCTGATTTAAACAATGATGGGTCAATTGAGATCATCTCTGCCGATGGTGTTTATAACTACGATACTGGTTTGCTATTTAGTTTGGAGTGGGCTCCATCATCGATCAGCTTTGATGCGGATGGCGATGGTGTTCAAGAAATATTTTCAAACGGCGCTCTTTACAAAAGTGACGGCTCATTTACTTGGCAATATCAAGCGAATGATACGGTTTGGTTTTCTTCCGTTGCCAACCTAGATAGCGACAATAAACCAGAAATTGTTGTATCAGTACCAGCCACTAAAGCAACAGCACAAAACAGTGTATTTGCAGTTTTAGAGCATGACGGCTCAGTAAAGTGGGAGGTTAATAACCTTGAAAACCCAGGTGGTGGTGTACAAGCTATCTCTAACTTCCTTGGTAATACAGCAACAAGCTCTACCAATGAAATAGCTAAGTCCCCTGTTTATGGATATACCCATTTACATCACAGCCATCCAGTTAAAATAGCAGATGACAACCAACTTAAAATCCGCTCAGGAGATCTGATTGACGCTATTGGATCAACAGCAAGTAATATGGTGGGTGGTCAAGGCGGTTCACTGCATACTATTGATGCAAGCAAAGTCCGCTCTGTCGATGTAACCTACGGCAAATATAAAACGTGGTGGACATATGGCGTACTCGAGATGGAATTCACTCTCAATGATGGTTCGAAAATAACGTTAGGTTCAAAAGACTCAGCCTTTAAATACCCAGCATTAGAGTGGCGAACCAAAGAAGTTCCATATCTTGGATTGGAGTGGAGAACAAAACAAGTTTCTTACTGGTTCTTTGGCTGGCATACCAAAACAGTTTCTTACCTAGCTCCTGTTTGGAAAACTAAAACGATTCCTTATGCTGTTCCCGTCATGAAGAGCAAAGCAACCACTGAACGATACACAGTCCCAAGCAATACCCAATTGGTAGGCTTAAATGTTTGGAGCAAACCAAAACCTATCTTTACCTTCAAAAAACACGTTAATGCAGTTCAGTTTGTTGTTGGGGAAAGCATTAATGATAGTTACCTGAACACTGGTATTGTCTATGCGGGTTATCATGCTGTTGATATGTATAATGCACAAGGTAGCAAAGTTTGGTCTGTAGCAAATGATGACTATAACAGCGGTAAAATTGGTGTCTCGGCTTACGATTTCACTGGTGATGGCATTGATGAAGTTATCGTACAAGATCTTCTGAGAGTCCGTATTCTTGATGGGCGCACGGGAGCAGTATTAGCAACGATTGCTAACTCGTCGAACACCTTGTGGGAATATCCTGTTGTGGCGGATCTCGAAGGCAACAACAATGCATCGCTTATTGTGGTCGCAAATGATTATGCAAAAGAAAGCGCAATCAACCACGGCGTCTATGTTTATGAATCAGCCGATGCTGATAAACCATGGAAAAATGCAACGAGAATTTGGAACCAACATTCGTTCCATTTCTCAAACATTAACCAAGATGGCTCAGTACCAACCAATGCTCAGCCTAGTTGGCTAACACATAACACTTATCGCTCAAGTACCATTAAATAACTTGAATTTGATATAACCACCACTATCGCCCAAGGCGGTGGTGGTGGTGGGATGACAAAAAAAGCCTCGCCTTTTAACAAAGGCGAGGCTTTTTTATGGCCAGTACGCTGGGAATATTAGTGAAGCTTTAAGTTTGGACGCAACACACGATTAATACGGCCAACTAACATCATCAACCCTGTTTTGAACATACCGTGCAGCGCCATTTGGTGCATGCGATACAAAGAAATGTACACTACTCGCGCAATACGACCTTCAACCATCATCGAGCCTTTGGTTAAATTACCCATTAAGCTACCAACGGTAGAAAAACGACTTAATGAAACCAACGAACCGTGATCTTTATAAACATACGGTTTGAGCTCACGCCCGTTAAGCTTAGCAACAATATTCTTGAACGCTTGGCTTGCCATTTGGTGCGCTGCTTGTGCACGAGGTGGCACAAATGAACCATCAGCTTGTGTACATTGTGCTAGATCACCGATCACAAAAATATCGTCATCTCTTGTGGTTTGTAAGGTGTTTTTTACCACTAACTGATTAATGCGGTTTGTTTCCAAACCAGCAATCTCTTTCATAAAATCCGGTGCTTTGATGCCAGCAGCCCACACCATGATCTGAGCGGGAATCTTTTCGCCATCTTTAGTTGTTAGGCCATCCTTATCTGCTCGCGTGACCATAGTCGCAGTACGAACGTTGACACCTAATTTCGTTAATTCGCTGTGCGCAGCACTAGAAATGCGAGGTGGAAGAGCGGGTAGAATACGCTCACCCGCTTCCACAAGGTTGACATTCAGTTTGCTTGAATCAAGATCGCCAAAACCATAAGTCCGCAGCTCTTTTACTGCATTATGTAGCTCTGCAGATAATTCAACACCCGTTGCACCTGCGCCAACAATCGCAATATCAACTGTACCGTTACCATTTTTCGCATGAAGTTTTAGAAACTCATTGTTCATTTCAGTACGAAAACGATTTGCCTGTTCAGGGCTATCAAGGAAGATACAATGCTCACGAACTCCTGGAGTATTGAAGTCGTTAGACGTTGAACCGATTGCCAGCACCAAAATGTCATATTCAAGCTCACGACTTGGCATTAACAATTCACCATGCTCATCTTGCAATTCACTAAGAACAATCACTTTGCGTTCACGATCGATATCAGCAATACTACCCATTTGGAAATCAAAACGATGATTTTTTGCGTGAGCGCGATAGCTTAGCGCATCCACTCCTTCATCTAATGAACCCGTTGCCACTTCATGCAATAACGGTTTCCATAAGTGGCTTGCTTTACGATCCACTAATGTGATTTCTGCGCGATTTTTACGGCCAAGAGTGCGACCAAGTTTAGTCGCGAGCTCTAAACCACCCGCGCCACCACCGACTACGATAATTCGTGTCACAACAATAATCCTCAAAAAGAAATAAACATGATTCAGCGTGAAATCTCACACTGAAGGAATTCTCAGTAATGCGCTTGCTTCAGATAAATCTTGTTCAGCAAATGAAGCTATCTTCGCAGCACGTTTCATTAGGATAAATGCATGTAACTACACACAAATTAGGCAAATTTAAGACTTGCTCTCAATTTTTTTTGATATTTATCAAAATATTTATAGTTTGATCATTATATAGAGCAAAACTCATGGTGCAACCAAAGAATTCCCCTATTTCACTACGAGATATAGAGGTGTTGGGCAATAAAAAAACGACTCACAATTGTGAGTCGTTCAGTCGAAACTATGTGTACACAGATGCTTAATTTGATTCTTTAAATGCCTTCATCGCTTGCAAATGCTGTGAGATTTTCTTGAACTTATGGTTCTGGGTTTCATCCCAAATGATATCGTAGTAGTTTTCGAGCTCTGCTGCTGTTTTGCTGTTGTCATGAATTTCATCTTCTTTAGATAAAATCACTAAACAGCGTCCTTTATTTTTTACCCTGTATTGCTCAACACACTTAGTCGCAATATCTTCATACTCTTCAGGGCGATCGATGCGTCCAGTCATGTTTGTTTCCGGATGCAAGTTAGGATTAAACACCACTTGCTTAATTCCGCATAAGAATCCAATCCGCTCAGACCAAAAGCCGCCGAGGCCTACACCACAAATAATCGGATGTGGGTCATCAGACAACTCAATCACTTTATGCACTTCTTTTAGAAGATGCTGCATATCGTGTTTTGGGTGCTGTGTACTGTAGTTAATAAAACGGACATCGCTGTCAATAAATTGCAATTGCAGTACTTTTTCATGGTTTCCTGGGCTTGTTGAATCAAAACCGTGCAGATAAATAATCATAATAACTCCCCACTCCTTGAGGTTTTTAATCTACCACGAAGATTGTGGTTTCAAAGACTTTAACCTTAATTTACTGCAACAAAACGACGAAACAGTGATCCTAGCTACATAATGTGCGTTTTAGATGTTCGGCTTGTTGACGATAATAGTCATCACCCCATAATTGATGTGCTAACAAATACCATAACATGGCCATCATTGTTGCTCTTGGATGCCAAGCCACCACACCTTCGACCCAATCATCGACCCCCACAATCTCACGCAATTGACAATAACGGTAGACCGCCTCTAATGGTTTTTCTTCTGCAACATCAATGCTTAAAGCCAGGTCGAGCCGGGGGTCGGCAATTGAGGCGTATTCCCAATCAATCACGCGGTTACCTTCATCGGTTTTAACCATATTGTAGCCAGCCAAATCAAAGTGACACAAAGTCTGACCAACATCAGCAAGGTTAGGTGCGGTGCGCCAACGTTGATATAAAGCCGACAAGTCCTCACTTTTATACTCAGCTTTGAGCTGTAGCCAATAATGATCAACCCGAGCGATAAAACTGAAAGGGGCAACTGGAATGCGTGCTGTACTGAGATTATGGATCTTTATCTGTGTTTTTAATAGAGAATCGAAAGGTAAACCACCAGTAAGGGATTGGCCATCAATCCATTCAACCAATAATCCTTGATCATTAATGGAAAGTGGCTTGGGGCCTAAGTGAGAAGATTCGATAGCAGAGAGAATTTGATATTCTTGAAAACGCGAAATGGAAAAGGCTTGAGTGATCGGAGTATTAGGCCGCCAAACAAAGCTGCGTTCCTCCGTGACAATTTTCCAACATCGGTTTGTTAACCCCCCTGTCAGCGTTTGTGCGTAGTCAGGGGGAGTAGAGAAGAATCCTTCTAGCGACGTTAAGGTACGATCAAGCTGACAAGCTTCACGCCAAGACATTCTCGCCATAAGGACCTCTTCTCTCAATTACTCAATTTTGTGATTAAAAACCGAGTAAACTTTTTGACTGCTGTTTACGAATTTCGGTTTCATCTGCCCATTCAATAAGGCCGCTTTGAAGATCCATTAAACGCATCGTCATTTTGTAATATACATCTTTATCACTGCTTGCGTTTTTCACAATACTCGACAAGTTGCCATACAGCATATATTGTGCGCCAACCATTTTGCCAAACTGAATGGCGGTACTTTGGTTGACCAACTCATCATTATTTTGGAAATTGAGCTGTTCACGCACGGCTTCAACACGACCCATGTCGACGAAGCGGAACTTACCTGAATTCAACATCTTAGTACTGATGGTGTCAGTGATAGATTCAGTATCAATGTGCTCACTGGTTTTATTTTTGATTCGCTCGACAAACACGATAGGACGAGAATCACGGGTAATCGCTGCTACCGAACCTGACATCATCATGCTATCAACCATTTCCCCCGCGATTTTTTGTAAATCTGTTGAACCAAAATCAACAGTCGTCGTTTCAACGGATTGTGCATCTCCGTAGCTGACTTTATTTGAACAGCCGCCCAAAATGACAGCGAGTCCTAGCAATGCGATAATACTTTTGTTCATATTGGCTCCTTACTTTCCCAATTTAATTATTTGACCCACGGATCTGTACGCGAAACTGTTTTCCATTTGGATTGACAGAAATCTCCGACAACGACACCGTCTCCATCCCACTGATGATCTTTTGTTTCCAAGGACTTTGTCTGTTATTGACTTCAAGCCCATCATCGTCATACCAAGAAAAACGGTACTCGATAATTTGGTCACCTTGGTAATGACTCACTAAACGCACAACTCCCCTCGTATGACCATCCACTTGGTTAGTTGCAATATCTTCAACAACCAAGCGATTACCTAAGACATTGTCGCCAAATAGCACTTTTTGCGAAGCGCCATCAACTCTTAATCCTGCGGTATTTTCAGCACATCCAATCAATGAGAATGTGACTAACAGTCCCAATATCCACTTTTTCATTACAATCTTCCTAGTTGTTTATGCCAGATGGTTGAATGGCGTCCCTGACGAGAAACCCACACCAAAGTGGTGCCTTTTTCCGGTACAGAAAACTGATATTCTTGCTCTCCCACCTTTATTCGTTGCTCGCCTGCATTGACTTGCAGACTGGCCGTTTGCACCAACCCTGGCAGCGTTAGCCAACTGCGCGTATCGGGCTGCTCTGTCAGCAGATTCCAAACGTTGAAGACTAAATTACCAACATTGTCATCTTTGGCCGCTTCTTTGCGCAATTGATCTTTCGCCAGCACTCTCAACACTTGCCTTATTACTATAGAGGGCATTTTCTCAGACAAGTTTCGACTTGCCATTAAATTCACATCCGTCAGAAAATGAGAAGTCAGTACTTTGTCATTCATCGTCAGTGATGAAAATGATTCAACGGGTGTATTCGGATAATAAGGTAAGGCGAGAGAATACAATGCGCCATTTCCTCTGCTGTCATACAAGGGTAAAGATTGACGCCAGCTATCTAAGGCTTTCACCACACTCTGCTCTTCTATTATAAGCACACGACCTTGAGAAGCAGTCAGTGAATGAGATTTCCCGTAGCGTTTCTCTAATTGGATTAGGTCTTCTCTCATCCCTAATCGTTTCGCAACGCGTAATGTCCCCTCTATAACCTCAATATTATCGGGAGTGACTGCCAAAGCGCGTCGATAGTCGACATAGGCACTGTTAACATCACCAGAGGCTTCATAAAGCAAAGCAGAAAGGTAAAAAAGGTAACCATTCTGCACCGCCTGCAAAGCTTTTCCTGCATCAGGGTAGTTTGCTAGTACGCTGCCTAAGTTTGGTGTCACACCTTGTGATTTTAGCTCTTTTTGCGCCTTTTCAAGTTCCGCTTCTCTAGCCTGCCTTGCTTGCTCTTGTACCTGATTCGCTCGCCGAACTTCAACCAGAGCTCCATCCAAATCGTTCTGTTGTAAATAATTCAAACCGAGATAAAGATGTAAAAAACCGAGTTCATAATCCGCAGGAACGTATTCCATCAAGTTATCATTCACAGCCAACGCACCGACACTTGTCGCCGTATCACTTAGTGAAATCAATGCCTTATCTTGTTGAATTTTAACCGCAGAATCACTCAATTCGAAACTACGCTTACTGTCTACATAATTCTGGTTAAGAAAATGGACTCGCCCTTTTTCCAGATTGTCCAGAATGTCACCCGCGACAAATTCCGCAAGTTCATTCTCCGCATCTTGATACTGCCCAGATTTAACTGACTGATAGACAGCGCCATTTTGAGCACTGTAATGACTAAACAAGTTCCCCGCAGAAAAATTAGCACAGGCATTGAGAAAAAAAGGCGATAAAAAAACCGTAATATGTCGCACGTAACGCTTCACTCAATACTCCATATTTAACTCTAATCGTATCAATCGAGCGCCCAATAGTGACTGGGCGACCCATGCATTAGCTCATCAAAAGCGGACCCAACGGGCGACCACCAACCAAGTGCATATGAATGTGGTAAACCTCTTGGCCACCATGAGCGTTACAATTCACTATCAAGCGATAGCCATCTTGTGCAATACCTTCTTGTTGAGCGATTTTTTTTGCCACTGTAAACATACGTCCCATAGCCGCTTCATGCTCAAGTTCAACATCGTTGGTCGTCGGAATAAACGCATTGGGAATGATAAGAATATGGCTAGGCGCTCTAGGGTTAATGTCCCGAAAGGCGGTAACTAAATCATCTTGATAGAGGATATCTGCAGGAATTTCTTTACGGATAATTTTGCTAAAAATGGTTTCTTCAGCCATGAAATACTCCACTAGTAAATAGGCCTACGCAGTCACATCAAAGTACATTAGATCGAGATAAGTGGTTCAAGGCTAATACCTAAGTGGCCCACGACAACATATCGACAACCGATAGAACCGACACTAATTTGACCTTAATGCTACTGAACATAATAGGTGTGTAGTTGGATTTGAGTATGCGTGAACCCTGTCAAAAGCTCAATAAAAAACACCGTACGCGTAGCATAAATGACAGAACACTAATATAAAAAATGCGTTTTGCCAGGCCCGTCATAAAATGTACGTCTCACATTCAATACAATACTCATTATTTTGTTATTTTTTAAAACAAAACACTATTTTTCTAGGGAGAGGATTATGAAGGGTTCAGTGATTAGGCGAATGTACGCTGGTTTCACACTGATCATCATCATGTTTGCAGTAACGACCGCCATTATGATGGGAGGAATGAATCAAATTCATTCTAATTTCGAAAGTGTATCAACCACCGCCTTACCGCTCGTTTCTTTGTCAAACAAAACAAGTGTTCAACTGCTTTCTGCCGATAAATCTTTTAAGGACTTTTTGACGACACAAAACCAAGATCGCATGAATGTGATGCGTTCAGAATTTGCTAAAGCAAAACAAGATTTTGCTGACGTGCTAAACCAGCTCCAACAAGCAAGTGCAATGAACCCCTCTCTTGAAGAGCGGATAAGCCAACTTAAACAGATGGAACTCCGCTACTTTTCAGAAGCAGAACAAGCCATGAATAATTATCAGGCGATGTTTGAGGCGCAAGCTCAAGTGCAAAAATCAACTCGTGAATTTCAAAGACTTCATGCCGATTTAAGCACCGGAATGAAAGATTTTGTCGATGGGCAAAATAGTATTTCAGTTAAAGTCATGGCGAAAAGTTATTTCATTAAATTGAAAGATGCGGAATTAATCACTTCAGACGCTTTGGCCAGTTCGGATGTCGCCTTTGTTGACAAGGCCGTCACCATGAATAAAAAAGCGGTCACGCACCTCAACTACGCTTACCGAGGCTTATCGACCCAATTACCTGAACTGAAAAAAACATTTGACGATCTCGTCCAAAAGTTCTCTCAAGATATTGGACAAAAGGGTGGTGTGCTTGATCAACACAATAGTTACTTACTAGCGAAAACAGCCCTTTATGAAAACATTGCGAATTTGGCTATCGAGGTCGATAAAGCAATGACGATTTTAGACTCTTTTAACGATACTGCGACCGACGGTTTAAATGCCTCTCTGCGAGAAGCCGGGGAAGTCTATAAGCAAGGAGTTATTAAAGCGATCGTGATTGGTATTGCGGTTGTGCTAGTGGCTACGGGTATTGGTTACCACATTGCGCAAAGTGTTCGTGAGCCGTTAAATCGTATACTCAAAACGCTAGAAGGGCTGACAAAAGGAGATATGACACAACGCATTGAAATTCGTTACAACAACGAGTTTAGTCGCTTAAGTGGCCACATCAATTCGCTAGCAGATAATTTGCACCATATTTTGGTGCAGTTGAATGATGCTTCTGAAAATTTAACCAACACAGCTAACCATAACCAAACCACCTCTTCAAAAGCACAGTCACAACTCAGCACCCAACGTGAGCAAACCGCGAGCGTGGCAACCGCAATGACAGAAATGGCTCATTCAGTACAAGAAGTAGCGCAAAGTGCTCAAAGTTCGCTAGAGATGGTGCAGAAAGTTGAATCGGCTTCTGAATCTGGCCGTAAAATTATGAGTGACAATATCACCACCATTAATCAACTTGAGACTCGCTTAAATCAATCGGTTGATGCTGTCGGTGAACTGCAAAAAATGAGCAGCCAAATTGGTTCTATCTTGGATGTGATTCGTAACATTGCAGAACAAACCAACTTATTGGCGCTCAATGCCGCGATTGAAGCTGCTCGTGCTGGAGAGCAAGGGCGCGGGTTTGCAGTCGTAGCTGACGAAGTTCGTGTTTTGGCAAAACGCACAACGGATTCGACGTCTGAAATTGAAAGTATGATCAGCAACTTGCAATCCAGCTCATCTTCTGCCAGTACTGTTATTGAAAGCTGCATGACTGATATGGAACTTTCTGTCGAGCAAGCATCAACGGCGAATAGCGCAATGGAAGAGATCCAAGCGTTAATTCTAGAAATCAGTCAGATGAGTACTCATATTACACAGGCGGCCGCCGAGCAAAGTGAAACAACTGGTGACATTGCACGCAGTATCGAGGATATTAATTTAATCGCAGATGGTAGCTATCAAGCCATGTCTCAAATTGCACAGGCAAGCGCCAACCTAACTCAGCTTGCTAATCAGCAGAATGAATTAGTCCATCGTTTTACATTATGAGTGACCGTTAACAAACTCAACCCCATTTGTAAGTTACATGTAAATTATGTCTCAAGGGCGGCTTTTAATCTAAAGTCGCCCTTGTTTTTTTGATGCCACATCGTTATATGATAACTATCGGCTTGCGCATTATTATCTACCTCCTACTCTTTGCAAGCCAAACATGAGGATGATCTATGGCTGTTCATGTTGGCATTATCGACCAAGACCCTATTCGCTTGGTTACTCCCCTGCTTGATAATCGAACGGTAAGTTCGCACATTGTCTTCATCGGTGATCAAGACCAAAAATCAATGTATTTACGTTTACACTCGGTATTGAGTCAGCGCGATATCACTTCTGAGTTTTTTGAAATCCCATCGGGTTCCAATACCTCAGCAATCAAACAAGCTATCCAGTTTTTAGCGGAAGATTTGAAAACCAGATACGACGAAGTCAAGCTGAACGCAAGTTGTGGTTTGAGACATCGTTTATTATCCGTTTATGAGGTGTTCCGTAGCTATCAATGGCCTATTTTTGTCGTCGAACCGAACAGTGATCAGCTGTGTTGGCTTTATCCCGATGGTCAAAATAATACCCAAGTGCAAGACCACATTACCATTTCAGACTACTTAACCATTTTTGGTGCACGGGGTGAATTTAGTGAGCATCATATTCCGCCACAACTTGACCAAAAACTTTACGAACTCGGCGAGCGCTGGGCAAGTAATGCATTAGAACTTGGTCCTGGTTTAGCCACATTAAACTATTTAGCGACGACGTGCCGCAAAGAGCAGCGGCTAGATGTTGCACTTTCAGAAAAACAACAAGGGTATCGTGAACTTCATATTCTGTTGACCGATCTTGTCGAAGCACAAATCGCCACCTATCAAAATGGCATTTTAACCTTCGCCAACGAAGATGCGCGCCGATTTTCCAATGGAGAATGGTTAGAAACATTAGTGCACAGTACAATAAGACAGATCCAAGATGATATGCCAACCATTCAAGATCGCTCTTTGAATGTTCAAGTCTACCGTCAATTAGGTGAGCGAGAAGTCAGAAATGAACTCGATGTCGCTACAGTGGTGAATAACAAACTGCATATTATTGAATGTAAAACGAAAGGTATGCGTGATGACGGCGATGATACGCTTTATAAGCTAGAATCATTACGTGATTTGCTTGGTGGCCTACAAGCTCGCGCTATGCTCGTGAGCTTTCGCCCGCTCCGCCATAATGACATTACTCGTGCAGAAGATTTAGGGTTGGCCTTAATCGGCCCAGATGAACTGAAAGATTTAAAATTACATTTAGCCGCTTGGTTTAAAGAAGCGGGTGGTAACGAAGATATCTAACCTACAAAAAAGCCCGTTTCATACGGGCTTTTTTTACAGTAAAACGAATTTTCTAATGATCATCTTCTGTAAAATTTGTCGGTAACGTTGTTTTCATTTGATTCCATATGTGAGCGCTGTCAATACCGTAATGACGGATCACAATCGGCAACTGCTCACGATTGCCACTTTCACATACTGCTAATAATTCACGGTAAAACTGCAAGGCTAACTCGCGTGCTTCTGGATTAGAGAAATAATAGCTGCCAACTCGGTCATATAATTTCTTTAGCCCATTAAAAATCAAACCATAAATTTGATTTCCTGAGTGAAACGCTAAACGCTGAAATAACATGTAATCGTAAAAATTAAAGGTTTTCGCAATCAATATTTGCTGACGTTTATATTCGTCTTTTTCACCATCATCTTTAATATGCTGTTGGATTTTCTGTGCATAAGGAGATAACTCCATAAAAGAATCCCAAGATTTGGCACTTAATAGTGCTTCACAGCTTTCGATAACATTAGTAATAGTGCGCTCGGCAGGCTCTTTGTTCACTTTAAATGCATAACGCATAAATATGGGGCTAATATTTGTCCGAGCCGCAAGTAAATCTTCCACAATACTGGTGGCATTTTCAGCATCGAGCGTCATTAGTGTATCTAATATGTGTAAACCGGAAGTTTCCATAAATTGGTTTACTTTCGTTGGTTTACCATGCTGTATAGTCAACCAACCATCACGGGCTAAGCGTTGTAATACTTCTCGAAGCGTTGTACGTGTTACACCAATTAATTCTGAAAGTTCGCGCTCTGCAGGTAAGATAGAACCCGGTGCAAAGCGACCATTCCAAATGCTCTCAATTATGTATTTTTCAGCAAAACCTGCTGGGCTTTTTGCCTTAATGACCATTAAGTACTTATCCAGTTTTCTATTTATTTGGGTCGAATGGGACTCATCATACCACTAGTTGAACGTTATCGGAAACAAACCATCCGCGAAGTTATCACAAACAAAATAGAGCTTAAACTCTAATTTAATCATCTTGTTTATGAACAATACCGAGTCAATGAAATGGTAATTTTTAGCAGTTCTTCAAAAGGAAGAACTCATAAGAGTAGAAAAAATAAAGAGATATAACTCACATTAATAAACTTAAAATAATCAATTTAAGCTTGCAAAATTCGCTCTTTTTAGTCATTTAGATGCCTATTACCTTAACTCCACTTCAAAATACGGCTCGGCGTGAATTTTTCGCAACTCTTATGCTATGCTTACCCAACTTTGATCGCGTTTTTGACCAAAATATCGGTAAGTGTTTTATCAATAACCTGATTATTATTGACTAAAAAAGCTTGCGGAGTAGAGTGACGGTCGAAGTAAGGATTGCTTGTCTCACTCAAGGAGTGTCTTGGTAAAACCATAATCCCTAAACGGTTTGTTGTTTCGCTAGAACATTGCCGATAGATACTGTTTTCGTGTTTAACACGTTCTATTTGGCCACTTCACATAATGAATTAAAGATAAGCTGACAGCGTCTATCATCTCAACAGTAAGAGAACTACCCATGCCGATGTCCCTCGGAAGCGCTTTTCTCAAGAACTTTCTTGGTAAAGCCCCTGACTGGTACAAAGTTGCCATTATTGCTTTTCTCATTATCAACCCGATTGTTTTCTTTTTGGTCGACCCATTTATTGCTGGTTGGCTACTTGTGGTTGAATTCATTTTCACCCTAGCGATGGCGCTTAAATGCTATCCCCTGCAACCTGGTGGCTTACTGGCTATCGAAGCTATCGCCATTGGGATGACCAGTGCAGAGCAAGTAAAACATGAGCTTGTGAATAACATCGAAGTTCTGCTGCTACTGGTGTTTATGGTGGCTGGTATCTATTTCATGAAACAGCTATTGCTGTTCATCTTCACCAAAATACTACTTGGTATTCGTTCAAAAGCGATGCTTTCGGTCGCCTTTTGCATTACAGCTGCTTTCCTGTCTGCATTTTTGGATGCTTTAACAGTTATCGCTGTGGTCATCAGTGTCGCCGTCGGGTTTTACTCGATTTATCACAAAGTGGCATCGGGACAAGGGACAAGCTCCGCTCATGACCATACTCAAGATGAGCATATCTCAGAACTAACACGTGATGACCTAGAAAACTATCGTGCGTTTTTGCGCTCACTACTGATGCATGCTGGCGTAGGTACCGCTTTAGGCGGGGTGATGACCATGGTTGGTGAACCACAAAACCTGATCATCGCCGATCAAGCAGGTTGGTTTTTTGGCGAGTTTATCATCCGTATGTCTCCGGTAACCGTACCTGTTTTTCTCTGTGGTATTTTGACCTGTGTGTTAGTTGAAAAGCTGAAGCTATTTGGTTACGGCGCAGAATTACCCGCTAACGTTCGTCAAATTCTGGTCGATTTTGACACGGCTGAGCGCAAAAATCGAACCAATCAAGACGTCGCAAAACTTTGGATCCAAGGCGCTATTGCTGTCTGGCTGATTGTTGGATTGGCACTGCACTTAGCGGCAGTGGGATTGATTGGTCTTTCAGTTATTATTTTGGCGACAGCATTTACTGGTGTGATAGAAGAACATTCGCTAGGCAAAGCATTTGAAGAAGCCCTACCCTTTACGGCGCTGCTGGCGGTATTCTTCTCCATCGTAGCCGTAATTATCGATCAACAACTCTTTAAACCAGTTATCGATGCTGTGTTGAATGTTGAAGATAAAGGGGCTCAGCTTGCTCTCTTCTATGTGGCTAACGGGCTTTTGTCGATGGTTTCGGATAACGTTTTCGTTGGCACTGTCTATATTAATGAAGTCAAAACAGCGCTATTAGAAGGTGTTATCACGCGTGACCAATTCGATTTATTGGCTGTCG
Organism: Vibrio anguillarum; assembly: GCF_001989995.2. Taxonomy (GTDB): domain Bacteria; phylum Pseudomonadota; class Gammaproteobacteria; order Enterobacterales; family Vibrionaceae; genus Vibrio; species Vibrio anguillarum. Next base: position 24,228 of record NZ_JAHGUP010000006.1, on the reverse strand, counting down.
CGATTAACACAGGTACGAACTTACCGTCAGTAGCAACACCAAACGGTCAAGCCGCTTTCTTATTCTTATTAACATCAGCACTTGCACCATTGATCCGCCTTTCTTATGGCAAAATGGTCATCATGGCTCTGCCTTACACGATTGTATTGGCATTAGTTGGCCTGTTTGGCATTGTCTTCTTAGTTGAACCCATGACTGCGCATTTTTATGACTTAGGGTGGATTACGCACCATTCAGCCAAAGCAGTTCAAGCCATCTCTGCCGGGCATTAAAATATTCGGTTGATAATGAAACTTATCTAAGTTAAAAAGCTCTGAACTATCAGGGCTTTTTATTCTTTACAGGTATTGAATGTGACTTTTTTTTCTACTCTGAAACTGTTCTCTCAATCGAGAAAATCTTGGTTTTTATTACTTCTTTTTGTGGTTTTTTTTGAGGCTTGTGCGCTTTTTTTTCAGCACATCATGATGCTCGCGCCGTGTGTGATGTGCATTTATGAACGTGTGGCGATGCTAGGAATTGGCGGAGCAGCTCTGCTTGGCTTAATCGCACCCAATAATCCGATTGTTCGTTGGATTGGACTCGTTACTTGGGGAGCCAGTGCTTATAAAGGTTTGACCTTAGCTATGCAACATGTGGATTACCAATTCAACCCTTCTCCTTTTGCCACTTGTGATTTATTTGTCACTTTCCCCAGCTGGGCACCACTCAATCAATGGGCACCTTGGATGTTCGAAGCTAACGGTGACTGTTCGAAAGTGGTATGGCAATTTTTAACGCTTTCCATGCCACAGTGGCTAGTGGTCATCTATGCTGCTAACTTGCTGGTGCTCGCTTTTGTTGTTTTAGCTCAGTTCGCGAAAACCCCCGTCAATAAGCTGCGGTAATAACCTGCTTGATCAAAAAAGGCATCTCGCTAAGAGATGCCTTTGGGCTGATTCACATCGCTTACTCTGACGCAAGCAGCGGATCAACATTAATATACTTACCAATTTGTTGCCGTTTTACCGTTGGCACATAGGGTATTTCACCAAGCTTAGGCGCTGGAATGCGCGATTCCAACATTGCAATAATTTCAGCGTAATGCTCAGTTCCGGGGTTCACTCGGTTGGCTACCCAGCCAACAATCTTCAACCCGTCGGCGATAATACTTTCCGCTGTTAAAATTGCATGGCTTAAGCAACCTAGTTTAATCCCTACCACTAATACCACTGGTAGTTGTTCTTGTTTAACCCAAGTAGACAAGCAGTCCGTATCGGAGATCGGAACGCGCCAACCACCAGCACCTTCGATCAACACAATGTCAGCGTTCGCTTTATGCTTAGCTAATTTGCTACTGAGCACGCCATAATCAATCTCGACGTGTTCATGTTTTGCGGCGATATGTGGTGATGTAGGGAGCGCTAAAGAATATGGATTCACATCACCATAGGGCATCTCTTTGGTTGCCGCTTTCATCAGATGTAACGCATCTGAGTTGCGTAAGCCAAATTCCGTTTTTTCGCTACCAGCGGCAACGGGTTTGTAGCCAATAGTCACCAAATCCTTGGCGGCTAATGCTTGTAGAATCGCTTTTGAAGCGACCGTTTTTCCAACGTCGGTGTCCGTACCCGCAATAAAAAATGCATCAATCATCGATGTATAACCCCTAAACAAACCTGATAAGTTGCAGGTAGAAGACCTTGATGGTTTTGAAATGCTTGGTATGCCTGCTCAATTTGCAGTAGAGCCTTGCGGCTTGTTAACCCTTGTGAGCGTCCACTTACGTGATTTGCACCAATTCCTTTAAGATCTCTCATCAAGGAAAAAGCTTTGTCATACCAAACTGTGATCGAAGGCAAGTCTAGTTGATGGTGGTAACCGTGAGATTGCGCTAACGCAATTTTTACCTGATTGAGTGTGATGAAATCATTGACGTGTTGATGTGTATCAATTTTTGTCCACGCTTGTTTCAGTTCAAACAGCGAACCGTCCAATAATGTCGAAAAATAAGCCATCCCTTGTGGTTTCAATACGCGGTGAATTTGTCGCAGTGGTAGAACAAGGTCATCACACCACTGCAGCGCTAAGCTAGAAAAAACGTAATCAAAAGAGGCGTTGGCGAAAGGAAGCGCCTCAGCATCGGCTTGATAGTAGGTGACGCCAACATCACCACAACGTATTTTAGCTTGTACTAGCATCTCACTGGAGAGGTCAGCACATACCACATACGCCCCTCTACGCCGCAGTTGCTCTGAAAAATAGCCCGTACCACAACCAAGATCGAGCACTCTTTTCCCTACTAGACTGTGCGGCATTTTGTCCAATAAACGGTGTCCTACGTCACGTTGAAAAGCGGCATGTACATCATAATGCTTTGCCGCGCGGCTAAAAGAATGGGCAATGGCGGCTTTGTCATGCAGCGCATTTATCTCTATCGCATGAGTTTGTGACATATTCAGCTCTCCTCTAGCGCACGTTGCAGTTGTGTGGTTAGTTGATCTATGTCAGCAATAGTGTGGTTGGCGGTTAGAGTGATACGCAATCGGGCGCGGCCTTGAGCCACCGTTGGTGGGCGAATCGCGGTCAACCAACACCCGTGATGTCGCAATTGTTCGGCGATATTCAATGCTGTTTGCGCCTCACCAACAAGGTAGGGTTTGATTGGCGTTAGCGTTTCAACATAACCATCGAAACCTTGCATGGATTCAGCGTAATAAGCTTGCAGCTCAGTTAGTTTTTCTCTGCGCCAAGACTGCTGAGTGACCATTGAAATAGCATGAGTTACTGCATAAGCTTGCGCTGGCGGCATGGCTGTAGAATAGACGTGGTGACGAGCAAACTGCGTAAGAAAGTCACCCACCTCTTGATTGCATAAGATAGCTGCACCCGATAACCCCAAGGCTTTGCCAAAGGTCACCACTAAGAGCTGTGGTTTTATTCCTGCCGCACTGCAACTGCCTGCCCCACCCTCGCCCAACACACCGATGCCGTGTGCATCATCGACTGCCAACCACGCTTCACCTTGCAGTGCATCCGTGATTTCGCACAGCGGTGCACAATCACCATCCATGCTAAAGACCCCTTCAGTCACCACTAACGTATGACTATCGCTGTTAAGCTGTTGCTTAAGATGAGTGACATCGTTGTGCCGAAAACGCTTCATACTGGCTGCGCAAAGCATTCCTGCTTCCATCAAAGAGGCGTGGTTAAGTTTATCTTGCAGTAGCAAATCGTCTTTATTGAGCAGGCTAAACAGCAGTGCCTGATTAGCACTAAAACCCGAGCCAAACAAAATGGCTCGCTCATAACCTAGCCACTCACACAAGTTAGATTCAAGGTTGCGATGGGCTGAGCTAAAGCCTGTGACCAAAGGAGATGCGCCACTACCGCAACCATACATACTCAGCCCTTGCTGCCAAGCGGCAATCAATTCTGAGTCATGTGCAAGGCCAAGGTAATCGTTACTGGAAAAGTTAAGATACTGGCGGCCATCTTTGCACAATCGAACCTGGTTGCCTCCCTCAAGCTCGATAAGAGAACGAGAAAGCCCAAGATCGTGACGAGCACTGAGCGCCGCTGAAATACGTGAATTAAACGCTGGCATCGTAGAAAAGATCATCTTTAGTAGGACGAGCTGCCACCCGTTTTACGACACGTTCAAGCAGCTCACTTTCTGCAACTTCATCCGGTTTTTGGCTCACTTGTTGGCTATTGATACCCAGTTTTTTAAATAACTGCATATCGCTATCTTCATCAGGATTAGGAGTCGTTAGCAACTTGCAACCGTAGAAAATGGAGTTTGCACCTGCCATAAAGCACAGCGCTTGCATCTGCTCATTCATATTTTCACGTCCAGCCGATAAACGCACCGCCGATTGTGGCATCATGATCCGAGCAACAGCAATCAGACGAATAAAATCAAACGCTTCGACATCTTCGGCTTGCTCTAACGGTGTGCCTTTCACTTTGACCAGCATATTAATCGGTACACTTTCAGGATGGGTTGGTAAGTTCGCTAATTCCACCAACAGGCCAGCGCGGTCATTAGCGCTCTCTCCCATACCGATAATTCCCCCAGAGCAGATCTTCATTCCTGCATCGCGCACGTGCGATAAGGTATCAAGGCGATCTTGATAGGTTCGAGTGGTGATAATGTTGCCATAGTATTCAGGTGAGGTATCTAGGTTGTGGTTATAGTAATCAAGCCCTGCACTGGCCAACTCACTTGCTTGATCAGGCGTTAGCATGCCCAACGTCATACACGTTTCCAAGCCCATCTCTTTCACGCCACTGATCATCTCTTTCAAGAGAGGCATATCACGCGCTTTCGGGTTTTTCCACGCCGCTCCCATACAAAAGCGGGTCGAGCCAGAGCGCTTCGCTTTTTGCGCCGCGTCTAACACCCGCTCGACTTCCATCAACCGTTCTTTATCAACATCAGTCCGGTAATGCGCACTCTGCGGGCAATATTTACAATCTTCAGGACACGCCCCCGTCTTAATAGAAAGTAACGTACTGACCTGAACATAATTTTTGGGATGGTATTGACGATGTACTTGCTGCGCTTCAAACAGTAGATCCATAAACGGCTTTTCGACCAGTGCGTTCACCTCAGCAACGGTCCAGTTATGACGAACTTCCACATCTCTTCCTTATTCAGTTTTATTATTTTGTTGCTTGGCTAGTCTACTGACAAGCGATAAACTGTCAACAAACAAAGAAAACATAAGTTTACGTTTGATTGATCTTTAAACAAACCCAGCAATATGGACTGATCATGGATTTACTTTTCGACCGCCAACATATCTGGCATCCCTACACTTCAACGCTGACGCCATTGACTTGTTATCCCGTCACTCACGCTCAAGGTGTCCATCTTTATTTGGAAGATGGGCGACGCTTGATTGATGGAATGTCCTCTTGGTGGGCAACTATTCATGGTTATAACCATCCACACCTTAATTACGCTGCGCATCAGCAAATTGATAAAATGTCACACGTGATGTTTGGCGGTATCACACATCAACCCGCCATTACGCTTTGTAAAAAATTACTGGCATTAGCGCCAAGCAATCTTGAGCACGTATTTTTAGCCGATTCTGGCTCTGTCGCCGTGGAGGTCAGCTTAAAAATGGCGCTGCAATACTGGCATGCAAAAGGTCAACCACGAGCGAAATTTCTCACCTTACGTCATGGCTATCACGGCGATACGTTTGCCGCAATGTCAGTCACTGACCCAGATAACTCGATGCATTCGCTCTACAAAGGTTTTTTGCCGCAGCATATTTTTGCCGATTCGCCAACTTGCGGTTTTTGGGATGAGTGGGATGAACGCGATCTCGATGATTTTCGAGAGAAAATAATGCACGCTCATCAAGAGCTTGCGGCGGTAATTTTAGAACCAATTGTGCAGGGTGCTGGCGGTATGCGTATCTATCATCCTCAGTTTTTAAAAGGCGTGCGTGCACTTTGCGATCAATATGGTTTGCTAATGATTGCCGATGAGATTGCAACTGGGTTTGGCCGTACTGGAAAGCTCTTCGCCTGTGAGCACTCTAATATCGCACCTGATATTTTATGTGTCGGCAAGGCCTTAACGGGTGGCTATATGACGCTTTCGGCCACACTGGCGACCAAGCAAGTCGCCGATACGGTTTGTGCTGGCGAAGCGGGCTGCTTTATGCATGGGCCAACCTTTATGGCTAATCCATTGGCGTGCGCCGTCGCCTGCGCTAGCTTAGAGCTCATCGAACAGGGCGATTGGCAACAGCAAACCCAGCGTATTGAAGCGCAATTTGCTCATTTACTGCCCATGCTTAACCGTTTTGAGATGGTAAAAGAGACGCGCTGGCTGGGCGCTATCGGCGTGATTGAAACGCATCGCCCTGTCAATATGGAAGTCATTCAAGCGCTATTTGTTGAGCAAGGGGTCTGGATCCGTCCTTTTGGCTGTTTAATCTATGTGATGCCACCGTTTATTAGCCAAGTAGATGACATTGAAAAACTGATCAACGCTGTAGCGGTGGCATTGCAAAATTCGCAATGCTTTCAAATCGATGGGGCTTAAATAGAACCGACATAGAATATTGATGCATAAAAAAACCGACTCGCAAGTCGGTTTTTTTACTGTGTTTAACGCATCATGATTAACCGATATGCGTTGCGCCACCCATGTATGGTTGCAGTACGCTAGGAACGGCAATACGGCCATCGGCTTGTTGGTTGTTTTCCAAAATGGCTACCATAGTACGACCCACAGCAAGGCCTGAACCGTTCAGCGTGTGTACAAGCTCAGGTTTATTGCCGCCTTTGCGACGGAAACGGGCTTGCATACGACGTGCTTGGAAATCCCACATGTTTGAGCAAGAGGAGATCTCACGGTATGTGCCTTGCGCAGGAACCCACACTTCTAGATCGTAAGTTTTGCGAGAGCCAAAGCCCATGTCACCTGCACACAACACCACTTTACGGTACGGCAGTTCAAGCAATTTCAGCACTTTTTCCGCATGACCAGTTAACTCTTCCAGCACCGCCATTGAATCTTCTGGGCGCGTAATCTGAACCAATTCGACTTTATCAAATTGGTGCATACGGATAAGACCACGTGTATCGCGACCATACGATCCCGCCTCAGAACGGAAACAAGGTGTATGAGCCGTCATTTTAAGTGGCAGATCGGCTTCGTCAGAAATGGTGTCACGCACCAAGTTCGTTACCGGTACTTCAGCCGTTGGGATAAGAGACAGTTTACGTGGCTCTTCATCATTCACTTTTTCAGTTAGTGGCTCAGTATGGAATAGGTCTTGACCAAATTTAGGTAGCTGACCAGTACCAAACAGGCTGTCAGCGTTGACAAGATAAGGGACATACATTTCTGTATAACCATGTTCTTGTGTGTGCAAGTCCAGCATGAACTGAGCAATCGCACGGTGTAGGCGAGCAAATTGGCCTTTCATCACGATAAAGCGAGCGCCAGTAATTTTAGTCGCACTAGCAAAATCTAAACCACCGGCCATTTCGCCAAGATCAACGTGATCTCTGAGCTCAAAATCGTAAGTTTTAGGTTCGCCCCAACGAGAAACTTCTACGTTGTCATTTTCATCTTTACCGTCAGGAACCGATTCATCTGGTACGTTGGGTACAGACATAGTAATCGCATCCAATTGTGCTTGGATGTCATTCAACTGCGCTTTTTTCGCGTCTAAGTCACTGCCTAGAGAGCCGATTTGTAGCTTGACTGCTTCTGCGCCCGCTTTGTCGCCGGCGGCCATTTTTTGGCCAATTTCTTTGGAGATGGAGTTGCGCGAGGATTGTAAATTTTCAACTTCTACTTGAATGGACTTACGTTGTTCTTCAAGTTGACGAATTGTCTCAACGTCGAGTTTGAAACCGCGACGCGCTAATTTTGCAGCTGTTTCATCCAGCTCAGTGCGAAGTAATTTAGAATCCAGCATTGCTAATCCTATGCTTTTAGTTATGAAAAACGCGTCTGCATCCCTTTCTAATAAGAGCGACGCGTAGAGAAAATTGAACCCGACAAAGATAACGAAAAGAGACTATTTTTCATAGCGCTTTTGTGGGCTTTTTGCATCTAAACTAGCCAAGTAATCTAACTTTTCACCAATTTTGGTTTCTAACCCTCGATTTGTTGGCTGGTAGTAGCGTGTATCGCTCATTTCAGGCGGCAAATAACTTTCGCCAGCCGCGTAAGCTCCCGGTTCATCGTGGGCATAGCGATATTGTGCTCCATAACCAAGATCTTTCATCAAACTGGTTGGTGCATTACGCAAATGAGGCGGCACCTCATACTCTGGCAAATTATGCGCATCAGCTAAGGCTTGCTTCCACGCGCTATACACGGCATTACTTTTGGGCGCGCACGCTAAATAGACAATCGCTTGTGCAATAGCACGTTCACCTTCCGCAGGACCAACGCGGGTAAAACAGTCCCAAGCGGCGAGCGCCACCTGCATGCCTCTTGGGTCGGCGTTGCCGACATCTTCCGAAGCTATCGCCAATAAACGGCGAGCGATATAAAGTGGATCGCAGCCTGCTGCGATCATTCTGGCCGACCAATACAGCGCCGCATCGGGGTTGGAACCTCGAATCGATTTATGCACCGCAGAGATAAGGTCGTACCAAATATCGCCTTTATTATCAAAGCGCGACACTTTTTCGCCTGCCACTTCGGCCAACAGTTTGAGCGTAATGAGCTTTTCACCTTGCGCATTCTCTTCGGCCATGTCGTACAGCAGCTCAAGATAATTGAGTGACATGCGCGCATCACCATTGACCAATTCAGCCAAACGTTCGAGCACGTTATCCATAAACTGCGCTGCAACTTTACCTAAACCGCGATCGGCATCGTTGATTGCTTGATTGAGCGCCAGCAAAATTTCATCGCTAGCCAGCGAGGTTAATTTGTACACCCGAGCACGAGATAGCAAAGCGTTGTTGAGCTCAAAAGAGGGATTCTCTGTCGTGGCACCAATGAAAGTCACAGTGCCATCTTCAATGTGTGGCAAAAAGGCATCTTGTTGAGATTTATTAAAACGATGCACTTCGTCTACAAACAAAATAGTACGTCGACCCGCCATTTTATTTTCGCGTGCTTTTTCAATGGCAGCACGGATCTCTTTAACGCCAGAAGTCACCGCAGAAACACGTTCAACCTCTGCATTGGCGTAATTCGCCGCCACTTCAGCCAAGGTCGTTTTACCCGTACCGGGCGGCCCCCACAAGATCATCGAATGAATATGACCGGCCTCTAATGCACGCCGCAAGGGTTTACCCACGCCTAAAATGTGCTGCTGGCCAATATACTGCTCAACCGTCTGAGGGCGCATTCTCGCGGCCAACGGACGGAAATCTTCATCACCCGAAAAATCTAAACTGTAGTTACCCACACTGCTGTAGTTACCCACACTATAATTACTCACGCCTTAGTCCCTATCTCAATTACGTTGATCATCAACCTCGACACCTTGCGGGATCTGGAACGTGAAACGCGCTTTAGCGGCCGGTGTTAGTTGTACATCGCTAAACGTAAACAGACTCTTCTGCCCATCTTGTTCAATCACGTTAAAACCTTTCACGATCCCTTTCTCATCAATCGCTATCTGAAACTGCCCTTGGTTTGAATCTACCGCGGTTGGCGTTAGGGTGAAATCATCACCGTTTTGTGCAACCTTGTAGTGATCCCAATCACTGGCGCGATTACGAGTCAGCAACACAAAAGGAGTTTGTTCCGTCGCTTGTTCTTGATTATAAATACTCACTTGTTCGATAAATGGGCTGTAATACCACAAGGTTTTACCATCAGACACCAGTAAGTTTTCATCAGGAGCGGTCGTTTGCCAACGGAAAAGGCTTGGCCGAACAATATCAACTTTCCCCTGACCTTCCATCACAATATCACCTTCAGGGCTGATCACTTGCTGGGCAAAGGTAGCGCTAAAACCAGCGTTCAGCGCGAGGCGTTGGCTCAACTCCTCTTTTGGCGCAGCCAAAACAGCGACAGAAAAACTACACAGCAACAGGGCTAACACTCTTTTCATGATTACCACACTCCATGGATAACAATTTTTTGTCTATAACGTTTTCTATAACGTTTATTGATAAGGCCCTCTTCTCTTAAGAAGCGTTCGCTTATCAGAACAACTTATTTATCAGAATAACTCGTTTATAAGGGCTTATTTGCTTGGGTTTGTCAGCGTTTTGTTGAGATTAAACCTCAGGCGGCGTACTTTACTGGCCACAGCACTGTTTGAATTTTTTGCCACTGGCGCACGGACAAGGATCATTGCGTCCAATCTCTTTAAATGGGTTAACCCGCTGCGTTTTCATGCCGAGCATTAATTCATCAGCCATTAACGCGACTTCTGTGATCATGACATCCAACTGCTCAGCAAAATCACTCAAACTGGGTGGTGTTGCAAAACCCGCTTCGCTCATCTGCTGCTGTGTTTGTGTTTCATCGATGGCTAACATGAAGGTGGTCAACAAAGCTTGTAGCATGCGCAGGCTACCATCACCAATTTGAGTCTCTAACCATTGCGGTTCAACGACTGGCCAGATGCTCATAAACCCTTCAGCAAAATCAGCCCACTGAGTCGCATTATCTAGCAAGGCTAACGCCGAATATTCGCTACGTTTGAGCAAGTTATATTGCAGATTAATTTGCGCCATCACCGCTGGTTCAAGTGCTTTGACTTGCTCCCCCACTAAAGGTTCTAACCAAGTTGTGGGTTCTAACGGCTTAGTGGCGAAATTGGATGCCAAAATAGCCCCTTCAAAAAAATGAGCGGATTGAGGAGCTGATTGAGGAAGAGAGAGCAATGAGTAGGTCATGAAAATCTGTACAGTTAAAATGGTTGACCAGGGATTATATACCAACTCTTGCATTTAGTGACTTTTGATTCGGTAACCACTACAATCTCGCCTCGAATTTTTAAGGCGAAATGATGATGCGTGTAATTTTGGGCCCAATGGAGGGTGTGCTAGACCACTTGATGCGTGAACTGCTCACCCAGATGAATGATTACGATCTGTGCGTGACTGAATTTGTGCGTGTCGTTGACCAATTATTGCCTGACCACGTTTTTTATCGCCTTTGTCCTGAACTGAAAACAGGCTCAAAAACACAAGCAGGTGTTCCCGTGCACGTTCAACTGCTCGGCCAAGAGCCACATTGGATGGCAGAAAATGCCGCACGAGTTGCTGAATTAGGCGCGCACGGCATTGACTTGAATTTTGGTTGCCCAGCGAAAACGGTCAACAAACACAAAGGCGGTGCGGCGCTGTTACAACATCCGGAATTGATTTATCAAGTGGTAAAATCATGCCGAGATGCGGTCCCGAAAGCGATCCCTGTTTCGGCTAAAATTCGCTTAGGTTGGGAAGACCCTAACGACTGCTTTGAAATTGTCGATGCGATTGAACAAGCTGGAGCAAACGAGCTCACAGTTCATGCCCGAACAAAAGCGGGCGGTTATCGCGCCAGTGAAATTAAGTGGGATTACATTAATCAGATACGCCAGAAGACGTCTCTGCCTCTGATCGCTAATGGCGAAATTTGGAACTATGACGATGGTCAAGCCTGTATTAAAGCAACGGGCGTAGAGTCATTGATGGTTTGTCGAGGCGCATTCAACGTTCCCAATTTAGGCAATGTGGTGAAACATAACCATAAAGTGATGCCTTGGCATGAAGTGGTTGATCTGCTCCTGCGCTATTCGCAATTTGAAATTAGAGGCGATAAAGGCTTTTACTATCCCAACCGAGTCAAGCAATGGTTTACCTACTTGCGTCAAGAATATCCTCAAGCTAACGAGCTATTTCGCGAAATCAGGACCTTCACCAAATCGGAACCTATTGTGGAGCACATTCAGCGTTACCGTGATCGGTTACAAAACAACTTGTAATGCGTTTTCTTCAGGCTTTCTCAACATCACGCCGAGAAAGCCTGTTGCTGCTTAGTCAACTACTGTGTTAACTAACCCTCTGTGATAACGAAATAAAACCATTAACTGAGTAGAAGGCTATCATCTGCCAGCTCTTCGCCTCGAACTTTCGAAAACATTTCCAGTAGATCAGGCACTTTCATATTGGCACGCTGCTCACCAGACACATCAAGAACAATTTCACCTTGGTGAAGCATTACAGTGCGATCACCACACGCTAAGGCATCTTTCATCGAGTGCGTTACCATCATCACCGTCAAGTTAAATTCTTTGACGATTGTTTTGGTCAAATCAATGATAAAGGCCGCCATTCTAGGGTCCAGAGCCGCAGTGTGCTCATCAAGCAGTAACAATTTACTGTCAGATAAGGTTGCCATCACTAAGCTAACCGCTTGACGCTGCCCACCAGACAGTAGGCCGATGTTATCGCCTAAACGATCTTCTAATCCCAAACCAAGGATAGCGATTCGCTCTTGAAACAACTTGCGACGTGATGAAGAAAGTGACAGCCCCCACCCTCGGCGCTTGCCGCGCATGTAGGCTAAAGCCATATTCTCTTCAATGGTTAAATCGCCACATGTACCGGCAAGTGGGTCTTGGAACACGCGAGCGCATAAACGTGCACGCTGATCCACGCTCTGGCGCGTGACATCGACTTCATCGATGAGTACTTTGCCTGCCATCATGGGCGTTTCGCCCGTTACAGCGCCTAATAAGGTCGATTTCCCTGCACCATTTGAGCCAATCACAGTTAAAAATTGATGTTCAGGTACTTCGAGGTGAACACCTCTTAACGCTCTATTTTCTAAAATTGTGCCAGGGTTAAACGTGACTTGAATATCTTCTAAACGAATCATAATGTTTCTCCTGACGCTTTATCCTGCTTAGCAACAACCGACTTCTGAGCAGGAGAATTACCCTTTTTTGCTTTGAAGTTCCTTTTCATTTTTGGCGCAATCAGTGCGATGGCCACCAGCACAGCAGTAACTAAGTTGAGATCAGATGCCTGCAAACCGAACATGCCCGAGCTCAAAGCAAAGGCGACCGCTAAACGGTACAGCACTGAACCGACGATGACCGCCAGCACTGCAACCCAGATCCGGCGACCAGGGATCAACGTCTGCCCCAAGATCACAGCAGCAAGGCCAACGACAATTGTCCCTACGCCCGAAGTTACATCAGCAAAACTGTTGGTTTGCGCAAACAGTGCCCCAGCAAAACCGACAAAACCATTCGATAACGCAAGAGCAAAATAGGTATAAAACGAGGTGCTTCCGCCTTGTGCTCTCACCATGCGGGCATTAACGCCCGTAGCACGCAGTCCAAGTCCAAAGTCACTGTTTAATAATCGCACCACAAACCAGGCCGAAATCAAGACCAATACACCCACGACCAGCGGGCGAATGTAAACCGAGTCACCCATGGCTTCAAAGGGCGTAAGAATGGTCTCCTCCCCAAGCAGAGCAATATTGGGGCGTCCCATAATACGAATATTGATGGAGAAGGCGGCAATCATGGTGAGAATCGACGCCAATAGATGCAAAATACCGCAGCGAACCGCAAGAAATGCAGTCACCCAACCGGTAAAGGCACCCGCAAGTATTGCCATTCCTGTAGCAACCCAAGGGTTAATACCTGCCACAATCGCCGTTGCGGCCACCGCAGCGCCCATCGGGAAGCTGCCGTCAACGCTTAAATCGGGGAAATCAAGGACACGGAAAGTGAGGTAAACACCCAATGCCACTAATCCGTACAGCAGCCCTATCTCTAGAGCGCCAAAAAAAGCAAAAGCAGACATAACAACTCCTTTCTCTGCTTAAACAGAGCTAAAGCCTTCGCTCTAGCTCTGAATGGTCTTTATTTTACGCTCGTAGCACGATCAAGTACTGACTGAGGAATCGTTACGCCCAGTTTTTCCGCTGCGGTTTTGTTGATCATTAAATCAGACCCTTTGGCCACTTTAACATCCAGTTTACCCGGTGCTTGGCCTTCCAAGATAGCGACAACATAGTCCGCGGTTTGTACGCCAATTTGGTAATAATCAAAGCCAAGGCTAGCAATCGCTCCGCGTTCAACATAAGAGGTTGCTGCGCCAAATACTGGGGTCTTAGCTTGGTTTGCCGAAACAATCATCCCTTCAATCGCACTGGCGACAGTATTATCAATCAAGGCATAGATAATGTCTGATTTTGAGGCAATCGCCTGTGTCGCAGTTTGTACGTCTGCGCTTTTTAAGGCTGTCGCTTCAATAAGTTTAATGCCATGTTTTTGAGTGCTCGATTTAAGCAGTTCCATCAAGCTCACTGCATTCGCCTCTCCGGGGTTATACACTACCCCGATAGATTTCACGTTTGGCATGATCTCTTTGATCAGCTCAATGTGCTGTTCAACTGGCGATAGATCAGAAAGCCCGGTCACGTTCTTACCCGGTTGCTCAAGTTTTTTTACCAATTTAGCACCGACAGGATCGGTCACCGCCGTGAACACGACAGGAATAGTTTTGGTTGCAGAGACGAGCGCTTGCGCCGTGGGGGTTGCGATGCCGACTAACACATCAGGATTTTCCCCGACAAATTGGCGCGCAATTTGAACAGCAATGGCTGGGTTGCCTTGCGCGGTTTTAAAATCAAAATCTAGATTTTTGCCTTGTTCATAACCTTTTGCTTTTAAACCATCAAGTAAACCTTGTCTGGTTGCGTCTAAAGCTGGGTGCTCAACAATTTGCGATACGGCGACTTTCGCTGTTTTGGCCATGATGCTTGTGGAAGAGAGTAATACTGCTCCTGCAAAAACGGCGGTAACAATGGCTTTGCCTGCTTTCATCTTAACTCCTTGATTTAAGCATTATACCCTTCCTACTTAAAGCGGTAGCAGTGCTAGCAAATGCGCTCATCCCGTTAAACACAGTTAACCTGTGCCACATTAGGATTCATCCCATTGCAGATTGCTTACAACTTCACATTGTTTGGGTATACATGTTGGATGTTGTGTTTTTAATATTTTTATGTACGCGCACTGAGCGTCGCTGACAACATTATTACCAGTAACTCAGGCTAAAGGGAAGTGAGGTTTAACAGTAAAGTAACAAAAAGAGAGATAAGAATAAGGCGAAAGTTGAATAACAAAGAGGAGTTCACTGCGGAAGTCCTCTTTGCCTTTTATTCACATGCTACCTGGGTGGCTAGAACCAGCGTTCTAACGCGGCGTCATCTAACTGACGGAATGCTCGGTTGAGGATAGCAGCCAGCTCTTTGTATCTCGGCTTCGCTTTGATTGGCTCTAAAGCAAAACCAGTATCGACAATCTTCTGGTACAGCTCTCGGTACCACCCAGCAAGCGAAGGTGGAAGTTGGGTATTGGCGCGGTTTCCCAGCCACCACATACCTTGTAGCGGTAAGCTTATGGCAAAAAGTGCCACTACCACTGCTTGGGGCATCGCCTGTGTATTTTCAAAAACCATCTGTGTCAGTACACTGATTGCGGCGATAGCTGGCATAGCCTTAACGCCAAAACGCGTGGCTTTAATGATCCGTTGCTCAGGAAAAATGAGGCCTAGCTCTTTGCGCACAGGCCAAACATCCATATATTTCTGACCATCTTTCAGGCTGTGAACGATTCCAACTTTGTTATTCATAGCGCGCCCTCACTCTCGATGCTGCCCATTCAACTAAAAAATAGTTTAATGATTCAACTAATCTAGTAAAAAATTGATAGAAGTTAATATTATTTCAATTTTTTTTTGTTATATTGGCCCATTATCGCTATTCTTTGCGAGCCCTCAATCTCATTGTTGCCGTTATTTACAATTTAGGCAACTCCGAGATGACATCTGCAAGGAATGCATCGACGACTTTACGTTAAAAGCCCCGTCTCATGATACGGAAATTCAAGTTTTATTGACCAAGATTAGTAGCGCTCCACAACGCTTCTACTATTCTTGAGATTGATTTTTATCTTAAACGATTATTACAGGTAGTCACACATGTCTAAGCTAGTTTTAGTTTTAAACTGCGGTAGTTCTTCTCTTAAATTTGCTGTTGTTGATGCAGAAACAGGTGCTGAGCACCTATCAGGTCTTGCTGAATGTCTTCACCTTCCTGAAGCACGTATCAAGTGGAAACTTGACGGTAAACACGAAGCGCAACTAGGCGAAGGTGCAGCGCACGAAGAAGCACTCGCGTTTATGGTTGAAACTATTCTTGCTTCTAAGCCAGAGCTTAAAGCTAACCTTGGCGCTATCGGTCACCGTATCGTACACGGTGGTGAGCAGTTCACTCAATCTGCACTTATCTCTGATGATGTACTGAAAGGTATTCAAGACGCTGCAACCTTTGCACCGCTTCATAACCCAGCACACATCATCGGTATCGAAGCCGCTAAGAAAAACTTCCCTGAGCTTCAAAACGTAGCTGTGTTTGATACTGCGTTCCATCAAACTATGCCTGAAGAGTCTTTCCTATACGCTCTTCCGTACAATCTATACAAAGAGCATGGTATCCGTCGTTATGGCATGCATGGTACTTCACACTTATTCATCACTCGTGAAGTTGCAGGCCTACTCAACAAGCCAGTTGAAGAAGTTAACATCATCAACTGTCACCTAGGCAATGGTGCTTCTGTTTGTGCGATCAAAAACGGTCAATCAGTTGATACTTCAATGGGTCTAACGCCGCTTGAAGGTTTGGTGATGGGCACACGTTGTGGTGACATCGACCCTGCAATTATCTTCCACCTGCACGATGCACTGGGTTACTCTGTTGATCAAATCAACACTATGCTAACCAAAGAGTCTGGCCTACAAGGCTTAACACAAGTGACTTCGGATTGCCGTTTTGTTGAAGATAACTACGGTGAGAAAGAAGAAGCGACTCGTGCAATGGACGTATTCTGCCACCGCCTAGCAAAATACGTGGCTGGCTACACAGCAAGCCTTGACGGTCGCCTAGACGCTATCGTCTTCACTGGTGGTATCGGTGAGAACTCAGGCCCTATCCGTGAAATGGTACTAAACCGTTTGGCTATCTTCGGTATCGAAGTCGACAGCGCAGCAAACCTAAAAGCACGTTTTGGCGGCGAAGGTGTTATCACAACGGCAAACAGCCGTATTCCAGCTATGGTTATCTCGACCAATGAAGAGCTAGTGATTGCTGAAGATACTGCTCGTCTGGCAGGTCTTTAATTGACTTTCTGGCTAACTCTCTGAGTTAGCCAGTTTTTTACCGGGGCTCAACCCTTAGTTTTTAGCGATTTAGGTCAGCAGGCTTATTTCCAAAGAAGGTCATGTTGGGCTTTGTTCCTTTTTCAATCTAGTTTCGGTTAGATTGATTTCAATAGTTTGAGGTACTCTACTCATGTCCCGTACTATTATGCTTATCCCTATCAGCGCTGGTGTTGGTCTTACCAGCGTGAGCATGGGTGTCCTTCGCGCCATGGAGCGTAAAGGTGTTAGCGTTTCTTTTTATAAGCCTATTGCACAACCTCGCTCGGGTGGCGATCAACCTGATCTCACTTCAACGATTATCGGTCGCAACAGCGACATCAGCATTGCAGAACCGATGATGATGTCAGCGGCAGAAACGTTGATCGGTAGCGAAAAGATGGATGTGTTGCTTGAAACCGTCGTTGAGCGTTACAACCACATCAATAAAGATTCTGAGGTAACGCTGATTGAAGGCCTTGTGCCAACACGCAAACACCCATTTGCGAACCAAGTGAACGCAGAAATTGCCAAAACACTGGGCGCAGAAATTGTGTTTGTCGCGACACCGGGAACAGACAACCCAACTCAGTTGAAAGAGCGTATTGAAGTTGCGTGCTCAAACTTTGGTGGAACAAAAAATAAAAACATTTCAGGTGTTATTATCAACAAGCTTAATGCCCCTGTTGATGAAGCAGGCCGCACTCGCCCTGACTTATCAGAAATTTTTGATGATGCAGATAGCGCGAAACAAGCCAATTTAGAAGTGATGCAGATCTTCAACACCAGCCCAATTCGTGTGTTAGGTTGTGTGCCTTGGAGTATCGACCTTATCGCGACTCGTGCTATTGATATGGCCAAACACCTGAAAGCTGAAATCATTAATGAAGGTGAAATTAAGTCTCGCCGTATTAAGAGCATCACTTTCTGTGCGCGTTCTTTGCCACACATGATTGAGCACTTTAAGCCAGGGTCACTCTTAGTGACATCGGCCGATCGTCCTGATGTGATTGTTGCCGCCTCTCTGGCCGCAATGAATGGCGTTGAAATTGGTGCGGTACTGCTGACTGGCGGTTACGATATGCCACAAGAGATTGTGAACCTATGTAAACCAGCCTTTGAAAGCGGATTGCCTATTTTTAAAGCACAAGGTAACACTTGGCAAACGTCACTCAACCTACAAAGCTTTAGCCTAGAAGTTCCAGCTGACGATAAAGAACGTATCGAGTTCATCAGCGATCATGTTGCTAGCCACATCGATGGCCCTTGGATTAATTCGCTCACTGAGGGCACGCAAGGTATTCGTCGCCTTAGCCCGCCAGCATTCCGTTACCAGTTAACTGAGTATGCTCGTCGTGCAGGTAAACGTATTGTGCTTCCTGAAGGGGATGAACCACGCACAGTGAAAGCGGCCTCTATTTGTGCTGAGCGCGGTATTGCGACTTGTGTTCTACTTGGTAACCCTGATGAAATCCGCCGCGTTGCTGCGCAGCAAGGTGTTGAGTTAGGTGCTGGCGTTGAAATTATCGATGCTGACTCAGTGCGCGAAAACTACGTTGCTCGCTTGGTTGAGCTGCGTGGTTCAAAAGGCATGACAGAAGTTGTGGCTCGTGAAAAACTGCAAGATTCAGTATTCCTTGGCACAATGATGCTTGAAGCGGATGAAGTTGACGGTTTGGTTTCTGGTGCGGTTCATACCACAGCCAACACCATTGTTCCTCCATTCCAAATCATTAAGACCGCGCCAAATGCCTCGATTGTATCCTCTATCTTCTTCATGCTATTGCCTGATCAAGTGTTGGTATATGGCGACTGCGCCATCAACCCAGATCCAAATGCTGAACAGCTTGCTGAAATTGCGATTCAATCGGCCGATTCTGCGGCAGCATTCGGCATTGACCCGCGCGTGGCGATGATCTCCTACTCGACAGGTGAATCAGGTAAAGGTGCTGATGTAGATAAAGTGCGTGAAGCGACGCGCATTGCTCAAGAGAAACGTCCAGATCTTATTATCGACGGTCCTCTGCAATACGATGCTGCAATCATGGAAAACGTGGCGGCTTCTAAAGCACCAAACTCTCCAGTCGCTGGTAAAGCAACGGTATTTGTCTTCCCTGACCTAAACACAGGTAATACAACTTACAAAGCAGTACAACGCTCAGCAGACCTTGTTTCTATCGGTCCAATGCTGCAAGGCATGCGTAAACCAGTAAACGATTTGTCTCGCGGTGCGTTGGTTGACGACATTGTTTACACAATCGCGTTGACGGCGATTCAAGCAAGCCAAGAAACAAAATAAAATTCTTAGCTTAACTTGCTGATTAAAAGGCTCTTATGTATCACATAAGAGCCTTTTTTATAGCACACTTCCACCCTCGTTATAACCCAATAAAACCGCGCTCATGGGGCGTATCAAGATCAAGATCCGGCCCCTTAGGTACCACTTGCGTTGGGTTAATACCGATATGGCTGAAATAATAGTGGCGTTTGATGTGGTAAAAATCGGTCGTTTGTTTGATACCGTCGATTTGGTAAAGCTCTTTTAAGTAACCGCTTAAGTTCTCATAATCGGCGATACGCTGTTTATTGCATTTAAAATGCCCGACGTAAACAGCATCAAAACGGATAAGTGTAGTGAATAAACGCCAATCCGCCTCGGTGATCTGGTTACCGACCAAGTAGCGATACGTCGCTAAATGATTGTTGACCTTATCTAATGCCGTAAAGAGTGCATCATAAGCATCGTCATAGGCCTCTTGCGTGGTCGCAAACCCACATCGATAAACGCCATTATTAATATTGGGGTAAATATACGCATTCCATTCATCGATAGCTTTGCTGAGTGCTTGCGGATAGTAGTCGTGCTGGTTACCCGTTAACTCATTAAATGCACTGTTAAACATGCGAATAATCTCAGAAGATTCATTGCTAACAATGGTATTGGTCTTCTTATCCCACAGCACAGGTACAGTTACTCGCCCTGAATAATCTACCTTTGCTTTGGTGTAGATTTGGTGGAGCTTGGTATAGCCGAACAGAGGTTCAGGAATACCAAAAGACCAGCCTTCACTTAGCATGTCAGGACAAACGACCGTGACATCAATGTGTTCGGTGAGTGATTTGAGTTGGCGAAAAATCAATGTACGGTGAGCCCAAGGGCATGCCAAAGAGACATACAAATGATAACGGCCCGATTCTGGTTGAAATCGTGCATCTGGCTGGCTGTCGACCCAGTGTCTGAATCCTGCGTCTTCGCGTACAAAATGCCCAGCGCTGCTTTTGGTGTCATACCAAACATCGTGCCAGACGCCTTCAACTAATTTTCCCATGATCTCCACTCCTCATTCCGATGACTTTTTTATTATAAGTAGGATAGAAAATGGTAAAACCGGAGGAAGTTGTCCTTGTTATTCAGAAATTTTGAACAGTGCGATTTATCTATACCCAATTTGTCTATACCTAAGCGCACAGATAAAAAAAGCGCGACCCAGAAATGCGTCGCGCTTAAGCCTGTCACAGGCTAAATTTAGAGCTCGACATGTAAACAAGACACAGCATGTTCATCACTGCCTTTAATCTGCGGTTTTTGCTGTGCACAGATTTCCGTCGCTTGAGGACAGCGGGTACGGAAAACACATCCAGAAGGCGGGTTGATTGGCGAGGGTAAATCCCCTTCTAGCATCTGAATTTTCTTAGCACGCTCCAGTTTCGGATCTGGAATTGGCACAGCCGACATCAAAGCTTTGGTGTAAGGGTGTGATGGATTCGCAAACAACGCCTCAGAGGTGCCAAGCTCGACCGCATTGCCTAAATACATCACGAGTACACGATCAGATATGTGTTTCACTACCGATAAATCATGGGCAATAAAAACCAAACTTAAACCAAGCTCATTTTGCAGCTCTTTGAGCAGGTTAACCACCTGCGCTTGGATTGAAACATCCAAAGCAGAAACTGGCTCATCACAGATGATCATTTTCGGTTTTAAAATGAGCGCACGGGCAATACCAATACGTTGACACTGACCACCAGAGAATTCATGGGGATAGCGGTTAATGACGTTCGGCAATAAACCGACTTTTGTCATCATCTCTTTTACACGGTCCTTTACTTCTTGCTTCGAAAGTTCTGGATAAAAGGTTTGAAGTGGCTCTGCAATAATATCGCCAACCGACATTCTTGGGTTCAATGACGCCAGTGGGTCTTGGAAAATCATCTGAATTTGCTTACGGGTTTTGCGACGCTCAACCTCATGCATTTTCGTCAAATCATTTCCTAGCCACACCACTTCACCCTCGGTGGCTTCGACTAAACCAATGATCGCTCGCGCAAAAGTAGACTTTCCGCAACCTGATTCGCCTACTACGCCGAGAGTTTCACCCTCATATAGGCGCACATTAACGCCATCTACGGCTTTTAGGTTGGATGGTTTAGACCACGGCCACGCGGATTTAGAGGCAATGTTGAAGTGAACTTTGAGGTTCTTTACATCCAGTAATAATGGTTTTTGTTCGCTCATTTAACCCAAGCCTCCCAATCAGAAAAACAGGCACGTTGGCGACCATCGGCAAATGGCAATAAAATAGGTGCTTCACGTTTACAGCGTTCTGTCACTCGGTGGCAGCGCTCTTGATAAGGGCAACCCGGTGGCAATCGTAGCAAGTTAGGTGGGTTTCCAGGAATTGTTGGTAATATTTCACCTTCCGTATCCAAACGAGGAATGGCTTTTAATAAACCTTCAGCGTAAGGGTGACTCGGGTTATAGAAAATTTCATCCACAGAGCCATATTCCATCGTACGCCCAGCATACATTACCAATACTTTGTCACATGAACCCGCAACCACACCCAGATCATGGGTGATCATGATAATGGCGGTATTGAATTCGCTTTTGAGCTCGTTCAACAAATCCATAATTTGGGCTTGCACCGTTACGTCCAATGCGGTGGTGGGTTCATCGGCAATCAGTAACTTAGGCCGGCATAACAACGCCATTGCAATCATAACGCGTTGACGCATACCGCCAGAAAACTCATGCGGATACATGGTAATTCGCTTACGCGCTTCGGGGATTTTAACTGCCTCTAGCATACGTACCGACTCTTCAAATGCGGCCGACTTGCTCATTCCTTTGTGCAGCATCAGTACTTCCATCAACTGCTCGCTGACCTTCATATAAGGATTCAGTGACGTCATTGGGTCTTGGAAGATCATCGCAATTTGTTCAGCACGCACTTTGTTCAAGGCTTTTTCTGGCAAATTGAGGATCTCTTTCCCTTCAAATTTTGCGCTGCCCGTGATAATACCGTTTTTGGCAAGTAGGCCCATAATAGCGAACACGGTTTGCGATTTACCAGAGCCAGACTCCCCTACGATACCGAGGGTTTCGCCTTGCTCCAGTGAAAAAGTTAAATCGTTGACAGCAGTGACAATACCATCTTGAGTGGTAAATTCGACCCGCAGATCTTTGACATCTAATAAGCTCATTATTGCTTCCTTAATCTTTTAATTATCGGTCTTTAGGATCAAGCGCATCGCGCAGACCATCACCGACATAGTTAAAGCAAAACAGGGTGACCACCATGAACGCGGCTGGGAAAGCAAGTTGCCAAATAGCGACTTCCATTGTTTGTGAACCTTCTTGTAGAAGTGCTCCCCAGCTTGTCATCGGCTCTTGAACACCAAGACCAAGGAAAGATAAAAATGACTCTGTCAAAATCATACTTGGGATCAACAGCGTCGAATAGACCGCTACAATACCCAACACGTTTGGCACAATATGACGTGTAATAATTTTCCAGTTGCTGACTCCACATACATGTGCCGCTTCAATAAACTCTTTGCTGCGTAGGCTCAAGGTTTG
This sequence comes from Vibrio anguillarum, assembly GCF_001989995.2. Taxonomy (GTDB): domain Bacteria; phylum Pseudomonadota; class Gammaproteobacteria; order Enterobacterales; family Vibrionaceae; genus Vibrio; species Vibrio anguillarum. The sequence continues at coordinate 1,724 of NZ_JAHGUP010000006.1, read as the reverse complement.
GCCACGCACAATTCGCGCCATATCAAGCCATGCAATTGCACCGATAGCGACGAAGATAAGTACGATATTGCGGCCAAAGAACGTGACCAAAACAATCACAAGGAACATGAAAGGAACAGCGTATAGAATCTCCAAAATACGCATCATAATGCGGTCTACTTTACCGCCGATGAAGCCCGACGCCGCACCATAAAGTGTGCCGATCAGAACAGCAACCAACGCGCCCATAACACCAACCATCAGCGAAATTCGCCCACCAACTAAGGTACGCACATACAAATCACGCCCAAGGCTATCGGTGCCAAACCAGTGATCCGCATTGGGCCCAACGTGCATTGAATACCAGTCCGTATCGTCATAGGTATACGGGGCCATCATCGGTAGTACGATCACCGCAAGGGTCATCATCGTCAGAATACATAAACTGACCATGGCCGCTTTGTTACGCATAAAGCGAATGCGCGCATCTTGCCATAAGCTGCGGCCCGCTATTTCTAAGTTTTCAGAAAACTTCTCAACCGCGGCTAGGTTTTCTCTTTTCGTTAACATAACCATACGTCCCTGTTAGTAGCGAATTTTCGGGTCAATGACCGCAAGCAAAATATCAACAATGGCGTTGAAAAGAATAAATAAGAAACCAATTAAAATGGTTACACCCATCACCAATGAGTAATCGCGGTTAAATGCAGCGTTAACAAACAGCTTACCGATACCCGGTAGACCGAAAATCGTTTCAATCACCACAGACCCCGTAATAATACCGACAAACGCAGGCCCCATGTACGACACAACAGGCAGTAAAGCAGGCTTCAACGCATGGTTAACAACGATATAGGGATAACTCAATCCTTTCGCGCGTGCCGTGCGAATAAAATTGCTGTTGAGTGTTTCTATCATTGAGCCACGGGTGATGCGGGCAAAGGTGGCAATATAGAGCATCGACATACCCAGCACTGGCAGCACTAAATATTGGAAACTTCCATCTAACCAGCCGCCAGCGGGGAATATTTTCCAATGCAAGGAGAAGAGATAAATTAAAGCTGGGGCGAGAACAAACGACGGCATCACCACGCCAATCATTGCCGTCGACATGATGGTGTAGTCAATCCAAGTGTTGTGTTTTAGTGCGGCAATAGTACCGATGGAAACACCCGCGATAACAGTAAAAATAAAAGCGATAAAGCCGACTTTTGCCGAGACAGGCAAAGCAACGGCGATCAATTCATTCACCGTATAATCTTGGTATTTGAATGATGGGCCAAAATCACCTTGTAAAATATTGGTCAAGTAGGTGAAGTATTGCTCAGACACAGGTTTGTCTAAGCCATATTTGGCCTCAATGTTGGCCATCACTTCCGGTGGTAAAGGACGTTCGCTTGAGAATGGGTTACCCGGAGCGAAACGCATGAGAAAGAAAGATACTGTGATCAACACCAACATGGTTGGTATCGCTTCCAATATCCTTTTTGCGATGAATTTAAGCATAAACTCACTCTTTCAGTCTGTGACAATGAAAATTAGAAAGACGCTGCATGTAAATTACTATCTGAAGATAGCTACATGCAGTGTCTAAGTCGTTATATTGTTATCAGCGTAAGGGGCTTACTTTGCTTTGATATAGAGATCTTTTGAGTAGATCTTTTCTTCGGCGTTATCAATCGCAAAACCACCAACTTGGGGATTAAGCAAGCGAGCTCTTACATATTGATAAATTGGAATAATAG
>NZ_JAHGUP010000005.1 GCF_001989995.2 Vibrio anguillarum | reverse complement strand
CAAGACCTATCGATTGTTCTTGTTGTAACGCTTTTCCAACTGCTGGAGATGCGCGCTCAAGCTCTCGACTTGCCTGCTCAAGTTGCCGACTTGCTGACGGAGTTCGTTGTTCTCTTTCGAGGTAGTCTCGAACATTTGTACTAACCCGTTGTAAGACGTTACAAAGTCGTTGTGTTGTTTCTCGTGTTGAGTCTGCAATTGCTCGAATGCGTTCAATAATTGGGTTTCTAACTCGGTCATTTTCTAGTACCCCTCTGGTATGAACATCGGTCTGTCGTCGCTGTTTCTCGTCCAACTGCCACTGTCCTCGGCTGCTGCTATGCAGATCCGTTCCCCGCACAAACTCAGGTGGATTTTCCCGCCTTTGGATTCCAGTACTTTCAGTGCCGATTGCTGATTGCTGATCTCTATTTGGTTCTGGGCGATGATTATTCCCTGCCACCAAATCACGCTCGAACAAGCGACCAAAACAAGCACTACGCTCAGCACTATCCAAAGCCAACTTTTCAAAACTAATGCGCTCATGCGTTGGTTCTGGGCGCGAATGTCGCCTTTGATTTTCTGCTCGCTTGATCTCAACGCCTGTTCTATAAACGTCTCGTGCCTCTCGAATTCGCTCTTGAGACGTTGCTCTGTATCGTGCGCTTGCTGTTTCGATTTCTTCTCGAAGTCCTGCGCCAAACTTAAAATCTTGCTCATAAATCAGCCCTTTCAATCGAATGTTTCGACCGCCTTCTGGGTCGGATATGGAAATACTTTTTTTGGTTTGTCTAACAACCGAAAAACCAACGCCCTCAAGCGCGTTGACCAAATCTTGTCTATTGCTCAACTCTCCATTGCCAGCCATAGACAACAATCCATCAGTGATAGCTCTCGCAGCTTCATGCTTTGGCTTAGGCAAATTTCGAGGCGTAGTGAGCTCTCGTTTATTGATGGGATCATCAGGGTCATGGAGTTTTAAAATGGCATTCGTTGCAATCTTCCATGCGTTGATTCGAGGCTTATCAGCTTTTTCAAAATAGGGCTGTAACCTTTTGCCTGATAACAGTTCAACATTAGGCACAACAAAATTGAGCTCCAAGCGTCCCTTGTCTCGATGTTCAACCCAAAGACAAGAATATTGATCGGCATCGAGACCAGGTAACAATGCTTTCTCGAAACTCGACATAATTTTATCTTTGGTCGCCCGATCAAGGTCGGACTCTTCAAATGACAAAACGCCAGAGGTGTACTTCTTCGCGTAAGGACTGGAATCAATCAAATCTTGAATCGCATCAGGATCGCCACGATCTAAAGTGGCACCGTCACGAGCGCGGTCTTTTCCTAGTAAATAATCGACTGGTCCCGATCCTCTACCTGCGCCCCTAGCATGAAATTTAACTATCATCTTTCGCGTTCTCCATCCTCATTAGATTCAGCTCACGCTGAAGACTCGATAACGCTGCAATGATTTGAACTCGATCAACCGGCTTCCAATCTTGACTGTGAATAGCTCGTGCAATTTGATTTAAGTTATTGCCCATTCCAGAAAGCTGCCTCAACAATGCCGGGTCGACATTGGGAACTTGATTCGCTCGAGGCACTTTTGCCCCTAAGCAATATTCACGCATCCATTCAGCAAGTCGAGGTTTTGGACATCTCTCCATTAATGCTGAGTACTCATCATCGGTTGCTCTGATTTTGATTATCTTCTCTCGTTTATCCACGAAAAGTTCTCCTAGCCGCTGAGGGAAGTTAGCTCGGAACGAGGTCACTTCTCGAAGTGGTTAACTGGGGTAAAGGGGGCGTTAGCGCCCCTTTCCAGCTCACAGAGAAACGAGCGTAGCGAGTGCACTCTGTGTATGCTGGCTTAAAACAAAAACCGCGTGATTAGACTAGCATAAAAAGTGAGCTAAAGAAGAATGAAAATAAATATACGGGGACAGTGCCAAAGATTGGCATTAAGTGGCTTTCCGCTTGCTCGGTGTTCGGACGCTACGCTTACTCACACACAGCGCCTAGCGGTATAAATGGAAGAAACAATGGTACAAGCGCGGCGAGAAATCAGCCCTTTCGGCTGCGCCGACCCCTACCTTTTTTCAAACTCAATTTGAGTGATTTTAGGTACCGATATGGTCGCTTTCAGATTGGGATTTTTCTCTTACCCTTTCGGGCTGCCCTGCGCTGTGAGTTAGGCTTTACGCCCCCATTCCGGTCTCACAACACTAATCATTTATTCCTTTCCCGCTTATCCCCTCTAGCAGCTACAAGGGGCGGATTTATCGAGCGTTTGCTTAGTTCTGATTAGTGCCTTTACCATGCCACCTTTGGAATATCCCTTGGTCGGTGGCTGATGCGCGTCGCTCTGTCCAAAACATCTTGAATCCAAACAGAGTGCAGGAGTACTTGAATTGCTTACGTGATATGGCTATCATGAAAGGACTTAACGGGTTCTCAAATCGTTTAAGTACTCCGAAATAAACCACCTTACCGGGTGGTTTTTTCACATCTAGGGAAAGAGATTAATCCCAAAAGCGATTGATCTCAATGATCCTTTTAGCCGGTCATGAATTTTTCCACAAAAAAGCCTCCCCTAGGGGAGGCTTTTTTTGTTTCTAAACCCCAGTACGGATTAAGTGCCGTTACGTTAAATGAACGTCATTATCACAATTGATATTACCTAGAGTGAGCTACAAAACCCCAGCCTCTCTAAGCATTTTCTCAGCCTCTTTTTGCAGCATGAATAGCTTGTTTGGGTTGTTGGGAAATGGTGAGAATCCAATTGCTACATAAAGGTCATGAGCAGGCTTATTTTTAGCTTCAACGATAATCATCGGTTTTGGAACCAAGTCAGATGAATTAATCGCATTAGTTATTGCATCTATAACCAGCATCTCGCCGAACCCCTGTCTTTGATGAGCCTTGTTAACAGCCAATCTTCCGAGCAAGGTGCAATACACTTCTGTGGGATATTTTTTTGCAATTTCAGGAGGGAGCTCTTTTAAATCAACTTTACAAAGAGCAAGAGAATAAAAGCCTTTTATTTGGGATTCATTCTGTTCTGAAGTTAGGACAAATGTTCGTGATAAATCTTTCTTATCATGCTGACCAGACACTTGTTTTAGGTAGTTATTAAGAGCAGGTTCGCCGCAATCAAATTTATTTCGGTCATGTACGTTTTTATCTAGTGCTGAAATTCTCATTAGTTATAGTTTCCTTATATTTACGAGCTGCCTTAAGGAAACGGTGATTAGTTTGCATAGGTCTTTCAAATGCGCTGACAAAAGCCAAAGCATCTTCCTGACAAAGTGTTATGACCATATTCTGCTCAATTAGCCTTTTTGCCTCTGCTACCGCAGCGTTAGCAATAAAACTATTTAAACTGGCATAACCTGATAACGCCACCGCCCTTTCAAGTAACTCTTTAGTTTCTGAATTTACCCGAGTGGTAATTCTTTCATTTGTTAATGTGCCCATAAGGCTTCTCCTGCCGCACTTTCTGCGGTAATAGTTCACTTGGAAACACCCACTACTCTGATTGATTTTTTAGAGCTAGAGGAATGTATTGAAGGTGAAATGCGAAGTTTTAGCTTCATTTTTAATGATAGCACAACAATTTAACAAAAGTCAATACATGTGCCAAAAAGACACCACACTAAAAGTTCCTTTCCGTCTCGGTGGTCATTATTACTATTATCAATCGCGTGACTCCGTAACGAAGAACGGCTCCCAATAGGGAGCCGTTCTTGTATCTAAACCTACTGGTGCGGACTAATTTACGTTACGTAAAATGGCAATGATGCTGTAAAAAAAGGCGCCACTAAGACGACCCTTTTACTAGTGTTACGGATATTACTCCGTGTTATCTGGTGTTCTATAAATCTGTAACCAATGTCTACCCGCAGTACTTGTCGGTGGTGCTAATTCGTGATCACGAATAGTACAGTATCGACCATACTTAGTTACAACCGTATGATTTGTCGTGTTCATTTTACACTCTTGAAAAGAGCCCCCATCTCGCCCGACTTTATTACCAGGCGCTACATAAATAGCCATATCAAAACCCAATCAGTTAAATAGCAACATTGCTCATATGAGATATAGGGGCAACCCAAAGTAAAACAAGGCTATACCCTTTAAAATACGGTAGTCATTATTCCTATTATGTTAAACGGACGAGTTAGCTATCAAAAACACACCTCAGAAGCCCTCAATCGTCCCAGAATCGATTTATAAGCACTTACTAAGCCATGATTACCCAGAAATCGGGCTGTAAGTTTGTGACGCTTTCAGGGCGATTTACAGGGCATAAAAAGCAAGTTTGATTTAACCCTTTAAATACAACCAACGCGCCATTTCTTACAAACTCATTCCGCGATCACCTATCTCACGGTCAAGA
>NZ_JAHGUP010000004.1 GCF_001989995.2 Vibrio anguillarum | reverse complement strand
AAAACTGGTGGTGCGGATCAGAATACCTAGAGCATCATTTTCAGCCAAAGGTCTAAGATAACCTCCGAACTGAAAGCGACTAACAACTGGTCTTGGACCCGTATCCGGACTTTCAGTCCGTAATACTAACCCACCTACTTTAGTAGGTGGTTGTTAAGTGATCTGGTTTCGAACTACTATCAAACGGGCCGAGTGCGCGGCAAGGATTGGAACAATTAACTTAATAGTTTGCATAAGTTAATTGCTGCTTAGAATGTTTAAACATTCACTCCTGTTAAGTGTTAATTCTATTGACTTATGATCACTACTTTGTAGCAACTCAATCATTAGAGCTTTTGAACTGGCTAATAATTGTCCAACAATGAGCTAGAAGCATCCCCACTTGAGGTGTGATCACCACTTGAGGTGCGCATCAAGTGGGGATATAAGGTGTAAGGGCGGCTCTATTTAATTGGCACGACCTTGCTCCTTTTCAGTTTGGCAAGTTCCTCCCTAAGCTCCGCATTCTCATACTCAAGGTCATCGATACGAGCCAATGCCTGAACCAACTTGTCGTTGAGATGGTGTTGTGCAGCCGAGAAAAGGGCTAGCTTCTCCCGTTCGCTCTCATACTTGGCCTTGAAGTTATCCTTGATGCGCTTTTCCTCGTTCAGCTTTGCACGTACCGTCTGGATCTCTGGCCGGATGATTTCACCTTTGCCTGCCGCAATTTCAGCTTTGGTCTTTTTAATCTTTTCAACAAAATCAGGGTAGTAATAACCACTGCCATTACCCAAGTTTGCTTCTTCTTCAACGGCTCTCACACTGAGCTTACGATGAGTAGGTATCCGTCTGGGTTTCCCTTTAGCAATTCGGTCTAAAGCAGCTTCTAGCGCAACGAGTGTATTTTCACTTTTCCCCATGCCTAAACCTCCATCACGGCCAGTTCTGCTTCAAAGACCGTAAATTCCATACCAAAATCTCGCATCACGTTTTCTGCCGCCCTAATTTGAGTAATATAGTGACTTCTGTCTGTTACCGATATATCGTCACCATAAGCCATATAAGTTGTTAAGCTTCGGTGCTTTCTCTGCCACCACTTAGCTTGTTGCTCATCAATGATGCTACTGCCAGAACCACAATCCACACAGAATTGAGGCATTAATACACCATCCATATCGCAATTGTATCCATTTTTACAGTAGCTATGACTTGTGCCGTGAAGGGTCAGTTTTCCTTTTTTGACTGCTCTGTAGATAACGTCCCATGAACTGTAGATTGTCGGAACATCACCTCGCATCTTCATTATGGCTTGACCGTGAGAACCTGAGAGTTTTTCATCAGAGTGCCATTGTTTAAAAATTTTATTCGCGGTGGATTCAGCATTAATCTCTTCGAGTGCTTGCTGTATTTTCGTATCCACCTTTAAATCTCGCAGGCTCGCTAGTTTACCACCGTTGGTATACCACTCTGCCATTGAGAGATACAGGTGTTTAAATTGCTGTTTAAGCGCAACCAGTGTCCCTAAACGGTTCTTCACGCAGTAAAACGCTAGGGTGCGTCTAAATTGGTGGGTAGCCATAGGCCAAGGTTTACCGATAATAACGAATTCTTTAACTTTATCTAATGAGCGAGGATTGGAGGTTAAACACTCTTGATAATCTTCTTCTGTGACCACGAAATCAAATTGCTTACAAAAACGCTGTAATCGCTCATTCCACTTCGTGATTAACCTCGGTGGTACCGAGCGAGCACTCTGGTTCAGCCATAATGAATCCGCGTACTTCTCATCAGGGTAAGTCGCTTCGCTTCGCCAGCGTTTCGTTAGCATCGTCATTAAGTCAATTGCTGTTTTGGAAGAGGCCGCTGTCACCCACGTTTCGCGCTTTTCTCCTAGCTTAAAGGTATGAGATTGCAGCATGTGGTGTACTCGACCGCTCAAGGTGTCTTTGTAATAACTGTTTGGTGTGAGTTTATCCAATTCTGAATCTCGCATCCCACTGAACCCACCGCATACAATATAACTCGCGGTAATGAGTTGCCCTAGGTAGCGTTTGAATTCGTTAGCATTTTTAAGTGGGACGTGAGGGAGTTTTTCTGCCAATGGAGAAATAAGAGAGTGAGGCTCACGAGGTTGGTAGTCCGCAATGGCTGTTGAGTATTTTCGGTTATCAATACTTCCATCACCGTTCATAAAAGTATAAGAGTGGCCTTGCTGAACCTTACTGTCCAAAATCCTCTTGCCTGCAATATAGTTGTCTTGTAGCGCACTTTCTGTATCGGCCAGCAGTTGGGCGTGAGGCAGTGCCTCTTCAATGAGCGCTATCGCCTTGCCGTAGATGGCGTGACATAACCGCTCTGGAATAACCAGAGTTTGCTGCCCATCTTTATCACTCAGTCTTTGAGCCTCTTTGTTTGATTTAATCGGTTTGATATCCAGAGGTATGTTGTGCCAACCTGCATCACCGATTGCGCCATTGATAGCAACAAATGTTTGCTCAAGTGTTCCCTGAGCATAACCCTGCTCTTGAAGAAAATTATCAAGCTTTAACCTAAGTGGCGCAGAGGACAGTGCAGCCAGTGAGGTTTGGTTTTGCTCCTTTAAGAATGAGTAAACTTTTTTTATGTCTGTTAGTCGAGAACTAGCACCTGAAAAACTCAGGGCTTTTTTCCCTTTTGGACTGGCGTTAAAAAGCCAGCCCACGGTAAATATCTTGAGTTCACGTTGCAATTCAGGTGCGGCGTCAAACATTGAGAAGTTGAGTGTGTTTCTCTCTTTCTTGCGTGAGAAAGGAAGGCAATCCCAATTGCTTTGCCCAAAAGTCGCTGTCACGTTACCGTCTCTATCTTTGCAAATAACCACGGCATCCAACTCTTCAAATCGCCCTTCGTGATATAGAGTAATGATGTCCACGCATTGCACTTTATGCTCTTCGGGGAAATCTGAAGTATATAAGTGGCTGGTTTTCATTATGATAACTCCTGAGAGTGCGATGGGATGAGACCAAGAACGGAGTCCGCATCATCCCAGTTGGGGTGATAACCTTCATCATCAAGCTTGTTTTCTGCTTGTTTGAGTAGTTTTTTGTCGATACTGGGTAAGATGTTCTCGTCTATGAAGGTCACGATGTTTTCAAAGTTCTGTCGGTAGTGGCTGGCATCGAGATGTAGGTAGAGTGATTCCTCGATACACGCTTTAAAGCTGAGTAGACACCAGATATCTGAGAGCGATTGAACAATGACCTGACTGGGGCAGCCGAAACAACCGAGTAAATCAGCACAGGCCAATTTTTCCCCTTCTCTTAGCAGCCCTTGCTTAAGCGCTTTCTTGGTGTATTTTTCTGACTTCTCACCAAAGGGAGTGGCACAGCTCCCACCGTTGGGGGTGCGACTTAAATCCGGTAGGTTGATTTTGTTTTCTTCTTCAATGACCAGAACATCAATGCCTAAATTGGTCTGCGCCTGTTTCGTATTAACCCCCCGCTTAATCTCTTCTTCGCGTATCGACATCGCATCCTGCATCATGCCATCGTTAGTTATTCGGTTTCCTTCGCTATAGCTTTTCTTTCTCGTGTTAGGGGTATTGCCTAGCATGATGTCATTCATCATTTCGCCTTGGTGATAGGCGGTAATCTGTGCGCCCGTTTCACGAAAACGGCTAATAACTGGGCGTAGTCTTCGTCCAGTTTGGCCGGTGAAGGTAAAGTGCTTTTCAACCCAGTGCCTCAGGAAGTCATTAAGAGTTGCGCTTTTCAGCGTAGTCGCTTTCTGCGCTACTACGGTTTGAAGCAGTGTTGCGTTTTCATCCGTTGATATTAAGCGTGACGCATTGAGTAAGTGGTCGAAAAATCGCATGGCGTATTTCGGTATATCCAGTTCATGCTCGCCTATCTCAACCTGAATGGTTTTGAATGCTCTGCGCTTAAAAGCAGGCATGGTGTACCACGTTTCTCCGGCAGACGTCGAGGCATTGCGCGGCTGAGGTAGCTGGAATAGGGCACTGGTGTTTGCATAGGTGTAATAAGACAAAAGGTACGCACCAGCGCTCATCATCTTCGAAATTGCACCACACAGGTTATAGGTTTGGCCTTTCCACTCAAAGGTCATTGTACTCTTGTGGTTATAAGCCTTGATGTGCGTCTCAGGCGATTCAATAAACTGGTGGTAGGTTTGTTTGAACAGACTGCGCAAGAATGGGAGCAGTTGGTTTAAATCACTGCGGGTATAGGCTTCGAATGGCTCTGTATCGCTGGCATCTAACACCGTGATAGCGTTAAAATAGCTTGATGGTAAATCTAAATAATCACGAAATAGCACCAACAAATCAGAGTGGTACCTTTTATAAGTAGACCTTTTCAATGTTCCCTGCATAACCCTTGTATGCAGATGAGACATATAGCCTTCCAGTGAGTCTTGTGTAAATGCAATCGCGTTAGTTAAGTCACACCAACGAAGGTACTGAGACAGTCCATTGTAATAACTATACAGAGTTGCATGACTCGCTCCTTCTTCTATCTTTTCACCAAATCGGGCTTTGATTTGATGCACAAAGCCTAGACGGTCGGCATCTTTAAATTGACCGCCTTGCTGTAGATTTTTCGTGACAGGAAAGTACTTAACCAGAAAGCGATTAAAGTCTGCGACATTGTTACGCTCCGTGTTTAGCTGAAAACAAAGCTCCGAATCCCAGCCGTGGAGGTATGAAACCTTATTATTCATCCTCACCACCTAGTGCTTCGTGCATGATGCTATCTAAAATGCCAAACTTCACTTTGAACGCTTCTTTGCGTTGTAGGTAACGTAGATACTTCCAAGTCGTGGATTCATTTCTATGCCCCATCCAGCCCATTAACAGCTCCATACACTCCATTGGAGATAGGCCAGCCTCAAGCAAGTCATTTAATCGGTATGTACCGTAGGTTGAGCGCAGGTCGTGGAAGCGATGAGTAAAGGAGGGGTATTTTTTTTTGATGGACGTTCTAAACTCTGTCCACCGAGCTTCAATAGATTTAGCGGTCACTGGATTGCCTTGCTCACTCACAAAAAGAGGCTCATGACGCTCGCACAGCTCAAACCTTTCGATGGCATCTTGTTTTAGGGACGGTGCATTCTCGGGCAATGATTCTAATTTGACATTGAGTTTGTTTACCCGTTTGATTCTCCGCTCAGAGGTTCGGTATTCATTCAGTGTGGTTAATAGTTCTGATGAGATTTCTACACGCCTTTGCTTTAAGTATTTAGTCTGAACACCTGTCGATTGAGGTGATAAAACTATCTCGTAACGATGCTCACTTTCAGCCAGTGGTGTTGCGGTATCAAGGGCATTCAGGGAGAGAGTTGCCACCTCTTGGATTCGCATTCCCGTATCAATAGAGACCAACACCTGTAAGCGCAACTCTTCGGAAGCGCTAGGAAGGTGCTGTGTCAGTATGCCCAGTGACTCTTGACTGAGGGGTGATAAAGGTCGAATGTTCTTACTGCTTGCATCCTTGGGTACTTTTATTCGCAAGTCACTCGTTTCAACGGTAAACGTTGGCGATATATGTGCCAGCATTCCAGTGCTTTGAACGGATACAAACTCCATCTTAAAAGGAGCCTCTTTCTCGTTCTTGATTTTTAAGTAACCATCATGCATTAACCATTTGTAGTAGTTAACAATTTGATTCATTCGGACGCTTGCTGTGCTGTGAGCTAATTCACCGTTCTTGATTTGTTTTAACAGGTGAGAACGAAATAGATAAGTTGGTTTTAGTCTTTTGACGGGAGGGAATTTATCCCATGCTAATTGTTTATCCTCAAGGAATTGGTAGTAAGCATGTAACGCTTGAGCGCAGGGGGAGAGGTCTTTAGCTGCTTTGATGGCTTTTTGGTAGAAGAGGTAACTATTTGCTTCGTGGTTGAACGAACCATCTTGATTAAACAGTGTAGGCAGTGAGCCGATATTCCCCTCAACAGGAGAGCATTGACAGTTGTTATCACTGACTGATAGTTCTGTCCGTTTATAGACATTGCTTGATTGTATGAGATACATAAATTCACCTAGAAAACTACTGACCATACATACAGTATAGTCAGTGAGTGATTATTTTCCAGATTTATTTATGTGTGTAAGATGCTTTTCCTACACTAACCTGTCATGGTAACAAACTCTTCAGACCCAGTTGGGTGTATTGCCACCACTGAATCAAAATCGGCTTTGGTTGCGCCCATTTTCATGGCTACGCCAAAGCCTTGAATCATTTCATCAACCGCAAAACCGATGCCGTGTAGGCCAACAACGGTTTCTTCAGGGCCAGCGCATACGAGTTTCATTTTGCATGGTTGACGGTGAGAGGTGACGGCGGTGTACATGGCCGTGAAGCTAGAGGTATACACTTTGACGTTATCTTCGCCATATTGCGCTTGGGCTTCTTGCGTGGTGAGGCCAATTGTGCCGATTGGCGGATGGCTAAACACCACGGTCGGGACCAGTTTGTAATCCATCTTCGCATTGGTTTTGCCATTAAACAGGCGCTCTGAAAGTTGACGGCCTGCTTTGACGGCAACAGGTGTGAGCTCGATACCGCCTTCCATGATATCGCCGACACAGTAGATGCCCGCGACGTTCGTTTGCTGGTACTCATCAACCTTAATATAGCCTTGTGCATTAGTTGCTACACCCGTTGCTGCTAGGTTTATCGCATCGGTTGCTGGGTGGCGGCCGATTGCCCAAATGAGCGTATCAACGTTTTGGCTTTGGCCATTTTCAAGGTGCAGAGTCAGGCTGCCATCGGCTTCTTTGATCACTTCTTTTGGCACTGAATGAGTATGTAATGTTGGGCCTTCCGCCGCCATGACTTCAGTGAGTGTTTCGATGATCATGGGATCAAAGCTGCGCAGGGGGGATTCTTTGCGCACGTAAAGGTGCGTTTCTGTGCCGAGTGCGTTGAGTACGCCCGCGATTTCAACCGCAATATAACCTGCGCCCACAACCGCGACGCGTTTAGGCTGTTCGGTCAAGTCAAAGAAACCATTGGAATCAATGCCGTATTGCGCCCCTGGGATCGCCGGAATCGTTGGGCGTCCGCCAACGGCAATCAGGATATGATCTGCCGTGTAGTGTTCACCGTTTACTTCTACGGTTTTTGCATCAACAAAGCGTGCAAAACCGCGGATCACTTCCACTTTATTATTGCCCAATACGCGGTCGTACGATTGATGAATACGGCCAATATACGCTTGGCGGCTCTCAATCAGTTTTGACCAATCTAATCCTTTGACATCGACATCGAAGCCATAATCTTTGGCATAAAGGTGCATTGCTTCAGCAATTTGCGCGCCATGCCACATCACTTTTTTCGGAACACAACCGACGTTGACACAAGTGCCGCCAAGGTCTTTGGCTTCAATCAGTGCGACTTTCGCACCATACATTGCCGCGCGGTTCGCTGAAGCGATACCACCAGAGCCACCACCGATACAGATATAATCAAAATGCGTTGTCATTACTTTCTCCATTATTCTTTTTTCATCCTATTTGACCTTGGTTTTGTACGGTGTTGGCAACCATAGCAAGGCGAAAAAGGTTCTCTACTTCTTTGATAGATTGGGTCAGTTTATTCTGGTACAACCCATTCGACTTTAAAATGACCGGTTACCGGGGCAATCGCTTGCTGAAGAAACGGTAAAATTTCCTGCATTTGCCCTTCCAGTGTCCACGGTGGGTTAATCACTATCATGCCTGAAGCGGTCATGCCACGTTCATGGGTGTCTGGCGACACGCCCAATTCAATTTGTAAGATTTTGCGAATGCCGAGGCTTGCCAGCCCTTCAAGCAAGTCATCAATGGTGTCGCGATTCACTACGGGATACCAAATGGCGTAGATACCCGTCGCCCAGCGCTTATAACTTTGGGCAATGGCTCTTACGACATCGCTGTACTCTTTGGCCAATTCGTAAGGGGGATCGATCAACACTAAGCCGCGACGCTCTTTCGGTGGCAGGCTACCGATTAAGCGTTGGAAACCATCTTCTTTGTAAATCGATACCTGACGATCTCGGTGGAACTCTTGCTCGAGCAAAGGGTAATCGCTCGGATGCAATTCGGTGAGCACCATACGATCCTGTGCGCGTAGATGAGCACGCGCCACACGTGGTGAGCCGGGGTAGTAACGTAACTCTTCGCTTTCATTGAGCGCTTTTACTGCCTCAAGGTAGCTTTGAATGGCGGGTGGCGTTACATTTTGTTGCCAAATACGAGCAATCCCTTGTTTATATTCACCAGTTTTTTCTGACCATTCATGGGTCAAGTCATAACGGCCCACACCAGAGTGGGTGTCATGATAAACAAAAGGCTTCTCTTTTTGCTGTAATGCATTGAGGATAAGGCTTTGTACGATATGCTTTAATACATCCGCGTGGTTGCCCGCGTGAAAACTGTGGCGATAACTTAGCAAAATAGGCTCTCAAAACACCCCAAATGGAGTGTGTTTCATCAATCAAACGTATTGGCTGATTATACGCCACTATTGAAAATTGCTGAATCTACCTATATTTACTATTTCAGATAAACAAAATCGACGGTTGCCGTGAAACAATCAGTGACTGTTGCAGAGAAATGCATCAACGTGCAGGCGCGTCTTAACTTAAAAGGAATGTTTTATGTCTAATCCACTTCTCACTTTCACGGATTTACCGCCGTTTTCCGCCATTAAGCCAGAGCATGTGAAGCCTGCGGTTGAGAAAGCGATAGAAGATTGCCGCACCGAAATTGAAAAACGCCTTGCTGGCAATAGCACCCCAACGTGGCAAAACTTGATTGCACCCATTGAAGAGGTGGATGATCGCTTAAGCCGCATTTGGTCGCCAGTAAGCCACCTTAATTCTGTGCTCAATAGCGATGAACTGCGTGATGCGTACGAAAGCTGTTTGCCGCTGCTGTCTGAATACGGCACTTGGGTTGGGCAACATAAAGGCCTGTTTGAAGCCTATAAGAGCATGAAAGCCAGCGATACTTTTTCCTCGCTCTCTCAAGCGCAGCAAAAAACCATCAATGATGCACTGCGTGATTTTGAGTTATCGGGGATCGGCTTGCCATTGGCAGAGCAAAAACGGTACGGCGAGATCAGTAAACGTCAATCTGAGTTGGGTTCTAAGTTCTCTAATAACGTACTGGATGCCACGATGGGCTGGACCAAGCACATTACTGACGCCAATCAATTAGCGGGCATGCCAGAATCGGCGTTAGCAGCGGCACAAGCGGCGGCGCAAGCCAAAGAGCTCGATGGTTATTTATTAACGCTCGACATTCCTTCTTATCTGCCAGTGATGACTTATTGTGATAACCAAGCTTTGCGCAAAGAGCTCTATGAAGCGTATGTCACACGTGCCTCGGATCGCGGGCCAAATGCGGGCAAGTGGGATAACAGCGAAATCATCGCTGAGAAGCTCAAACTGCGTCATGAAATAGCCCGTATGCTCGGTTTTAATACCTACAGTGAAAAATCACTGGCGACTAAAATGGCGCAAACGCCCGATCAAGTGTTAGGGTTTTTAAATGATTTAGCCACCAAAGTGAAACCGCAAGGTGAGCGTGAAGTCGAAGAGTTGCGTCAATTTGCGCAGCAAGAGTTTGGCGTGACCACGCTAGAGTTGTGGGATATCGCTTACTACAGCGAAAAACAGAAACAGCACTTGTTTGATATTTCAGATGAAGAGCTGCGCCCTTATTTCCCAGAATCGAAAGTGGTGAGCGGCCTATTTGAAGTACTCAACCGCGTATTTGGCATGAGCGTCAAAGAGCGCTCTGGGGTTGATACTTGGCATCCATCGGTGCGTTTTTTCGATATTTTTGATGCGAAAGGATCACTGCGTGGCAGCTTCTATCTCGACCTGTATGCGCGCGAACATAAGCGTGGCGGCGCGTGGATGGATGATTGCCGTGGCCGCCGTATCACTCAAAATGGCGAGCTACAAACACCAGTGGCTTATTTGACCTGTAACTTTAATCGCCCAATCGGTGATAAACCTGCGTTATTTACTCATGATGAAGTGGTCACTTTATTCCATGAGTTTGGACACGGGATCCACCACATGTTGACTCAAGTTGAAGTGGGTGCGGTATCTGGCATCAACGGTGTACCGTGGGATGCGGTTGAACTGCCCAGTCAGTTCCTTGAAAATTGGTGCTGGGAAGAAGAGGCGTTAGCGTTTATTTCAGGTCATTACGAAACGGGTGAACCGCTACCAAAAGAAATGCTCGATAAAATGCTCGCGGCGAAAAACTTCCAGTCAGCGATGTTTATTTTGCGTCAACTTGAATTTGGTTTGTTCGATTTCACCTTGCACACCACTTACGATCCCGAAGTAGGGCCGCAAGTGTTGGAAACTCTCGCCCAAGTGAAAAAGAAAGTGGCCGTGTTACCAAGCCTTGAGTGGAACCGTTTCTCACACAGCTTTAGCCACATCTTTGCTGGCGGTTACAGCGCAGGTTACTACAGCTACTTATGGGCAGAAGTACTTTCGGCTGATGCGTTTTCTCGCTTTGAGGAAGAGGGGATTTTTAACCCACAGACTGGACAAAGTTTCTTGAACAACATCCTTGAAATGGGTGGTAGTGAAGAGCCGATGGAGCTATTTAAACGCTTTAGAGGCCGCGAGCCGAAAATTGATGCGTTGCTGCGTCATGCGGGGATCGCCGCGTAGTCACGCGCTTGAAAGGCGATGAAGCTCGAATTAGCCCACCTTTGCGGTGGGCTTTTCATTTTTGAATGCCCAGAAAAATGTGATAGAGACGAGCATCTTGCCGCAATTTGAGGTTATAATCTGGGCAATTATGTATAAATAACCAGTAGCTTAGCCATGATGGATCCTTCTCTCTTACTCGACGGTCTCAACGATAAACAGCGCGAAGCGGTTGCCGCGCCTTTAGAAAACTTGCTGGTGCTTGCCGGAGCGGGGAGTGGTAAAACCCGAGTATTGGTGCATCGCATTGCTTGGCTTATCTCGGTTGAAAACGCCTCGCCTTTTTCAGTGATGTCGGTGACTTTTACCAACAAAGCGGCGGCGGAAATGCGTGGCCGAATTGAAGAGTTGATGATGGGCAGTGCATCGGGCATGTGGAATGGTACCTTCCACGGTATTTGCCACCGTATTTTACGCGCTCACTATCTTGACGCTCGCCTGCCTGAGGATTTTCAGATCCTCGATTCTGAAGATCAACTGCGTTTGCTGCGTCGCTTAATCAAAGCACAAAACCTAGATGAGAAGCAGTGGCCTACGCGCCAGGTGTGCTGGTGGATTAACGGTAAAAAAGATGAAGGTCTTCGTCCGAAGCACATCGATGCGTACCGCGATCCTGTGACTCAAACCTATTTGCAGCTTTATTCCGCGTACCAAGAGGCGTGCGATCGCGCAGGCTTGGTCGATTTTGCCGAAATTTTGCTGCGTTGCCACGAGATGCTGCGTGATAAGCAGCACATTCGTGAACATTATCAAGCGCGCTTTAAACACATCTTGGTCGACGAATTTCAAGACACCAACAACATCCAATACGCGTGGTTGCGCATGATGGCTGGGCGCGATTGCCACGTGATGATCGTCGGTGATGATGATCAGTCCATTTATGGCTGGCGTGGTGCCAAAATTGAAAACCTCGAAAAATTCACGCAGGAATTTCCGAGCGTTAATACCATTCGTTTAGAGCAAAACTACCGTTCAACCAAAACCATTTTGCAAGCCTCGAACGCACTGATCGCGAACAACACCGAGCGAATGGGTAAAGAGCTCTGGACAGATGGCAGCGAAGGCGAGCCAATTTCTATCTATTCGGCCTACAACGATCTTGATGAGGCGCGTTTTACCGTCAATAAAATCAAAGAGTGGCGAGATAAAGGTGGCGCATTAGAGGATTGTGCGATGCTTTATCGCAACAACGCCCAATCTCGTGTTTTGGAAGAAGCCTTGATTCAAGCAGGCTTGCCCTATCGCATCTACGGCGGCATGCGCTTCTTCGAGCGCCAAGAGATCAAAGATGCGTTAAGTTACTTGCGTTTGATGTCTAACCGCAATGATGATTCGGCCTTTGAGCGAGTCGTAAATACGCCACCGCGTGGCTTGGGTGATAAAACGCTGGAAACCATTCGTTTTGCGGCGCGAGATCGCGGCTGTACCTTGTGGCAAGCGAGCCTTGTGCTGTTGGAAGAAAAAGTGCTCACAGGACGTGCGGCAAGCGCATTAAGCCGGTTTATTGAACTGGTCAATGCCCTTGAAGATGATAGCGCTGAGATGCCGTTACACAGTCAAACCGACCATGTAATCAAAACCTCAGGTTTGTTTGAGATGTATCAGCTTGAAAAGGGTGAAAAGTCTAAAGCCAGAATTGAAAACTTGGAAGAGCTAGTCACCGCAACACGCCAATTTGAAAAACCAGAAGAAGCGGATGAGATGAGCATGTTGACGGCCTTTTTAACCCACGCAGCGCTGGAAGCGGGCGAAGGGCAGGCTGACGAATTTGATGATGCCGTACAGTTAATGACACTGCACAGCGCGAAAGGGTTAGAGTTCCCGTTGGTGTTTATGGTTGGCGTTGAAGAGGGCATGTTCCCCAGCCAAATGTCGGCCGAAGAAGCGGGGCGATTGGAAGAGGAGCGCCGTTTGTGTTACGTCGGAATGACGCGCGCCATGCAAAAGCTCTACATTACTTACGCTGAAATTCGCCGTTTATACGGTCAGGATAAATACCATAAGCCGTCACGCTTTATCCGTGAGCTGCCAGAAAACTGCCTTGATGAAGTGCGCATGAAAGCGCAAGTGAGCCGACCAAGCAGTGCCGGGCGTTTTAGTCAAACAGCGGTCAAAGAGAACTTTAACGAGACGGGCTTTAGCTTGGGCGCACGCGTGAAACACCCTATTTTTGGTGAAGGCACCATCATTAATTTCGAAGGTAGTGGTCCGCAAAGTCGAGTGCAAGTCGCTTTTAACGGTGAAGGCATTAAATGGCTAGTGACTGCTTATGCCAAGCTAGAGAAACTATGATCTTCCTTGTACAAAGAAAAGGTACTTTTCTTTGCTGAGATGGTTGGATTGTTCTCCTCCCTCTTTGAGGGGGAGGCCGGGAGGGGTGTTTATGGCGTTGTTTAAACCAAATACCTAACCTAGCCGTTCAAGATATGAAAGCTGGATAACTCATATGCTTATCCGATCCAAAAGAAAAACCCCGAGGGCTTGCGCCCTGCGGGGTTATAGTCTTACTTGCAGCAATCCAGCTACGAAAGTGCTCCATGCATCAAATCCATGATAGTGGCTGAATTCCGTCAGCTTAATCCGTTCTTCGCCTTCCTAGCGGTGTCCTTGGTGACTTCCTAGTCTGCTAACCATCCACGTTAGCGCGCTTCACTTGTTCCTTGAGCGGTGTCCTTTACATCATCCTGATGTTCAGTCCTTGCCTCGTCCAGAGGTGTCCATCGTCTTTCCTTAGTAGTAACCATCCTAGCTACTATTGCGTCCATTCAATGTCCAATTTGCTTTCCGTGCCGACCATTCATCCTGAGCAGTCGTCTCTTCATCCTGAAGATGACCAATCCGTGGTGCTTTCCTGTTCCGTGTCAGAATCCTTCCGACAAGGTTCATATTACCCATCTCTAATTTATCGGCAATGCTAGAGAAACGCTTTTTTCGCAAAGGGTTTCTCTAGCTGGTTGTTATTTTATTTAAAATCAACTATTTAGGCTTTTTGGTGTTGATTTTCCTACTCAAAAAGCGATATTTGCTCACTCGTTTGTAAGAGATCTCGCACAAAAATGGGCGCGAATCGCTGCATCAATGGCTAAGGCTAAGCAGCGCTTGCAATAAAATAAGTCCACCGATGAGCGTAAAAATGATGCCACATACCGCATCAATATACACAGTGAGTGATTGCAAACGTTTTTGTAGGCGGGCGGTGGAGAGCATCCACGCCAAGGTTGAGAACCACATAAAAGAGAGCCCCCAAAGAATCAGCAAGGCGATACCTTTACCTGAAAAGGACATTCCCACAGGCACTAAACTCGACATTAAGCTGATAAAAAAGACCAAAGCTTTTGGATTAAAAATATTGGTGATAAAACCGCGGGAAAAGGCTTGGCGTTGATTTTCGATCAGCTTGTAGCGCTCATTGTTGACTCCGACAGCTTGTGGCGATCGCCAGGTGGTGTAGATGGATTTGAGTGCGCCCAAGCCTAAATAGAATAAATACCCCCCGCCGGCCAGTTGCACCATCGCAAACAGTGCGGGTTGTTGATGCACCAAATAGCTTATCCCTGTGAGGCTAAGCAATGAGTGAATGACAATGCCACATGATAACCCTAGCGCAATAAAAACTCCGGTTCTGCGACCGTAACGGGTGGAATTTTGTACCACCAGTGCCACATCTGGGCCGGGGCTTAATAATGCCATAAAATGTACGCCAGCCAATGTGGCCAATATGGAAAGTTCGTTCATGTATTCTCCTCATGTTTTACGGTGAGTATGCGTGGAGAAAACGTGCTTGCCTTGTAAATTTCTGACAGTTTAGTTAGTAAAGTGTGCGATTGATGGCGGAGGGTGGCAGGCCAAAGGTTGCTTTGAACGCCTTACTGAAATGGGCTTGATCATAAAAACCGACTTGATAGGCGACTTCAGTGCTAGAGGTGCCGGTTTTCAACAATTTCATCGCTTGCTCTAAACGTAAACGCAATAACCACGCATAAGGTGTGATGCCCGTTTGCGCCTTGAAATGGCGCTGAAACTGAGTGGGTGAAAGCTGGCAAAGCTGAGCGAGTTGTTCAAGGCGGATTGGTTGGTCGAGTTGACTGAGTACCCACTCTTTCAGCGTGGCGAAGTTGCGCTGGCCAAGCGGTTTAACCTCCGGCAGTTTCAAGTGGCTATAGCGTTCAAGTAAAGGTGTGAACCCTTGGTAGGGTAAGCAATCTTTAGCGAGTTGACTGAGCTTATCCTGCTTCATGGTGTGATGAAGTTGCAGCAGTGAGCAAAAAAGTGGCGCGTCATCGACTATTAACTGCTCAAAACCCAGCACTTGTTCAATCTGCTTGGCTTCTAAGGTTTGCTGTAGCCAAGTAGGTTCAATAGCAAACACTTGCACTTGGTAGCCAGAGCCATTGTGCGCTTGCCCATCGTGCAGTTCATCTGGCGACATCAGAACTACGCCGCCCCGTTGTACCTGATGCCAAGCGCCTTGGTGGTAGAAGCGCTGCGTTCCTTGAGTGATAAGGCCAATATGAATATCAAGATGGTAGTGGCGATCAAACGCAAACTGACGATAGTCTGCATCAATCAGACCGATCGCAGGATAGGCCGTTTGGCTGTAGCTCACTTTATCCATAGAGACCAAAATTTAGGGTTGAATAATGCAAGCTTAGCCAGCCATGTCGCCACTGTCTTGTAAAAAATGATCACAGAACTCTGGCCGGTTTTGAGCGGTTTGGAATAAACGAAGCGTAGAAAACGGTTGGCGCGTGTTTATCTCGCCAACCGAAACTAAATTACTGAGTGTTATTCTCCGATGGCAGCCCCTTCACGGCGTGGATCAGCCGCTCCTTCAAGACCTTGCTCTGTAATACGAATGGCGTGTAGCCCAGAATTGAGATCTCGGATCGCCACTTTCGCTCCCATACTTTCTAGCGCCGGTTTGAATTGTTCTGCTTGAGTCCCTTTTTCTAATTCCATTTCACCAAAACGATTTAGCACATGCGGTTGGTTGATTGCGGCCTGAATATCCATATCCCACTGGAAGTGAGCGATTAACGCTTGTGCTACATAACCAATGATGCGGCTGCCGCCCGGAGAACCAATAGCCAGATAAGGCTGGTTGTTGTGCAGTACTATGGTCGGAGCCATTGAAGAGCGAGGGCGCTTACCTGGCTCAAGGCGATTAGCGATTGGACGATCATCACTGTGGGTAGCAAAGGAAAAATCGGTCAGCTCATTATTGAGTAAAAAGCCGCGCACAAAGAGGCGAGAGCCAAACGCGTTTTCGATTGAGGTCGTGTACGACACGACATTGCCTTCACGATCGACAATATTAAAGTGGCTGGTGGACGGTAATTCAATCGATTGATCTGAGCTACGTAGTTGTGCATGGTGCCAAGGTGGGTTACCGGCTTCTGCACGGGTCAGCGCTTTGCCAGGTTGGATCAGTTGAGCACGTTCAGCGAGATAGCTTTTATCTAATAAACCTTGGGTTGGGACGGGAACATAATCTTGATCCGCCATATGCAAGCCACGATCGGCAAACGCTAATCGAGAGGCATCTCCCAACACCTGCCAAGAGTTCACGTCTTTGGCTCCCCAGCCTTTTAAGTCATATTGCTCGGTGATCGACAAAATTTGACCCACAGTGAGTGCGCCTGAACTGGGTAGGCCCATACCACATACTTGATAGCTTTGGTAAGGCGCACAAATCGGCTCACGCTGCTTGACTTGGTAAGTATCAAAATCTTGTTGGGCAAGTAAACCGGGATTGCCCAGCGCATTTTGCACTGTGGCGATGATGTCTTTGGCTATATCACCTTGGTAGAAGGCTTTTGCTCCATGTTTCGCGATAGCATTCAGCGTGGCGGCATACTCAGGGTTTTTCAGTAAGGTGCCCGTTTTGAGTGGTTCACCTTGCGCATCGAAGAAATACGCTTTGGTAGCGGGGAAGCGGCTTAAGCGTTCTTTATCCTCAGCGATCAACGTTGCGAGGCGCGGACTTACCTCAAATCCTTGTTCGGCGAGTTTTGCTACCGGCTCAATCAGGCGAGTCCATTCCAGCTTGCCGTATTGGCGATGGGTTTCCCAAAGCAGCTTGACGGTGCCGGGTGTGCCGACCGAGCGGCCTCCCACAACAGCATCGTAAAATTGCAGTGGTTTTCCTGCGCTATCTAAAAAGAGAGCTGGTGTGGCATTGAGTGGCGCGGTTTCTCGGCCATCGAAGGTAGTGAGTGCTTTTTCCTTGGCATCCCAGTAGACCAAAAATGAGCCGCCGCCGATACCTGAAGATTGAGGCTCAACTAGCCCGAGCATCAATTGTGTCGTTACCATGGCATCGATCGCATTGCCCCCTTGGCGCAAAATATTAGCGCCCGCTTCGGTGGCTAAAGGATTGGCGGCTGTCACCATCCAGTGTTTGGCTTTAACCAGCTGTTTTTGTTCAAAACCACTACTTTGTTCAGGTGCAAAAGCATCGGCTGCCTGATCAGAGGCAGCTTGCGCAGAAACAGCAAAAATTAAGACTGGAAGAGTCAATCGTGTGTGAGTCAAGAGCATGCCCATCTCCATTGGGTTGTGATGAAGATGTTATTTTATCGTTTTACAGTTGTTATTCGCCAGTCGGTTGTGCTTGGAATGTTCGATTTATGCCACGATGTCTCAGGATTGGATAATGAGACCCACTGTATCTAATCGATTTATGCCCGTTGAGCGCGTCGCGCGGTTCGGCCTGTTTTTAAACCATCAAAACTGAACAGCAACAATGCAGCCCAAATAAAGGCAAAAGTAATGGCTTTATCACTAGAAAAGGCTTCACCGTAAACCAAGACAGCGAGCAAAAACATCAAGCTTGGGCCGATGTATTGGAAGAAACCCAGCGTTGAAAGTTTTAAACGCGTTGCTGCTCCTGTGAAACAAAGCAAAGGCAAGGTCGTGATGACGCCAGCTGCGATCAGCAGTAGGTTGAGGTTAAGCGGATTGAGCGCCATATCTGAAGTTGGCGAGCTGGCGATAAACAATAGATAAATCAACGCCGCGGGCAACATCACTAAGGTTTCGATAAATAAACCTGTTTGTGCATCAACCGCCACTTTTTTACGCAGTAAGCCATACAAGCCAAAAGTGGTCGCCAAAGCGATGGCGACCACAGGAATCGAACCAAACACAATTAACTGAATGGCCACACCAATGGTGGCTAGCGCTACCGCGACCCACTGCAGTTTGCGTAATCGCTCACCAAGAAAAAGCATGCCGAGCACCACATTGAGCAGTGGGTTAATGTAATAACCTAAACTGGCATCTAACATATGATTAGCATTGATCGCCCAGATGAAAATTAACCAGTTCACCGCAACCAGACAAGCAGTGGTCATTAGATAGATCATCTTTGATTTATGAGTAATCACACTGCGTACACTACGCCAGTTGCGGCCAAAATGAAGTAGTGCTGCTAACAAGAAAAACGACCACACTACGCGGTGAGTGAGGATCTCAAGTGCAGGAACATTGTTGATTGCTTTAAAATAGATCGGTGCGATGCCCCACATAGTGTAAGCACCAATAGCGAGTAAAACGCCTTGTCTGGAGCGTTGTTGTTCTTCTGCGGTCATGATGAATTCTCAAAGGAGTGAAGTGCTGAGCCAGCGAAACGATTCGACAGTATATACTGTTCCTTAAGTAAGTTGCAGCTTTGTTAATCAACCGCCTACTCGGGAGTTTGAGTGGCGAATAATGGCCGAGAATCAAGTGATTCGCTTTACCGCTACATTTTGCGGTTTTATTCACCATCGAACCCCACTACAATAAGACGCTTTGCGGTATAGCGGTTGCTCTACCCCTTTTGTTCACCCTTGGAAATTTCATGACCGCAACGTTAATGGCTCAACAAACCGATCCTCAACCTGAGACACCGCACAGTATTTTACAGACTGTGTTCGGTTATCAGTCGTTTCGTGTCGGCCAGCAAGAGGTGATTGACGCTTCGTTAGCGGGGCAAGATAGCTTAGTTATCATGCCAACGGGTGGGGGGAAATCGCTCTGTTATCAGATCCCTGCGTTAGTCAAAGAGGGCATCACTTTAGTCATCTCGCCGCTCATTTCGTTGATGAAAGACCAAGTGGATCAGCTCAAAGCCAACGGTGTCGCGGCTGAGTGTATTAATTCAAGTATGTCACGTGAGATGCTGATGTCGGTGTATAACCGAATGAACGCGGGGCAACTGAAGCTGATTTACGCGTCGCCTGAGCGCGTTTTGATGCCCGATTTCATCGAACGCTTGCAGCAGTTGCCATTGGCGATGATTGCCGTGGATGAAGCACACTGTATTTCTCAATGGGGGCACGATTTTCGCCCTGAGTATGCGGCGTTAGGCCAACTTAAACAGCATTTTTCACACGTGCCTTTTATGGCGCTGACGGCAACGGCTGATGACGCCACGCGCGTGGATATTTTGCACCGTTTGCAGTTGCAAGAACCGCATGTCTATCTGGGCAGCTTTGATCGCCCTAATATCCGCTATACCTTGGTCGAAAAGCACAAACCGGTTTCACAGGTGATCCGCTATCTTGATACGCAAAGAGGACATTGCGGCATCATTTACTGTGGCAGTCGCAAAAAAGTAGAAATGCTGACAGAGAAACTGTGCAATAACCATTTACGAGCAGCCAGTTACCATGCGGGTATGGACGCCGATGAGCGCGCTTATGTGCAAGAAGCATTTCAGCGTGATGACATTCAGATAGTGGTTGCTACCGTCGCATTTGGAATGGGGATTAATAAACCCAACGTGCGTTTTGTGGTGCATTTTGATATTCCGCGCAACATCGAATCTTACTATCAAGAGACCGGGCGCGCCGGGCGAGACGGTTTACCAGCCGAAGCGATGATGCTCTATGATCCAGCCGACATCAGTTGGCTGCGTCGAATGTTAGATGAGAAGCCTGAAGGGCCACAAAAGCAGGTGGAAAGCCATAAGTTGGGCGCGATGAGCGCTTTTGCTGAAGCACAAACTTGTCGCCGCCAAGTGTTGCTCAATTATTTTGGTGAATATCGAGATAAACCTTGCGGCAACTGCGATATCTGCCTTGATCCGCCCAAGCATTTCGATGCCACGCAAGAGGCGCAAAAAGCGTTATCGTGCGTTTATCGCGTCAACCAAAGTTTCGGTATTGGTTATGTGGTGGAAGTGATGCGCGGTATGCAAAATATCCGTATTCGTGAAAATGGCCACGACAAGCTCACTACTTACGGCATTGGTCGCGATCATAGCCATGATTATTGGGTGAGTATTTTCCGTCAGTTGATCCATAAAGGGTTGTTGCAGCAAAACATTACTCGCAATTCGACCTTGCAGTTGACGGAAGAGGCGCGACCGCTGTTGCGTGGAAAAATGCCATTAGAGTTAGCTATTCCACGCTTAGACACAGCCGCTCGTGCGGCGAAATCAGATAAGTTATCCAACAAAAACTACGACAAACCACTGTTTGCCAAATTGCGTAAATTGCGTAAATCGATTGCTGATGAAGATGGCCTGCCGCCTTACGTGGTCTTTAGCGATGCGACCCTAATTGATATGGCGGAAATATTGCCCACTTCGTACGGAGAAATGTTGGCCGTTAACGGCGTTGGGCAACGCAAGCTTGAAAAATACGCCGACCCATTTTTAGACCTGATTCAGGAGCACTTAACCCACCATGGCTGAGTTCGGTTTAGCACACAATTTACAAGATGAAGGGCGACTCGTCTTGAGTACACCGCGTTTTGATGTCGATACTTTTCCTGCACTAGGCGAGCGTTTGGTCAAGCAGCTTTCGGCTACAGTGATAGAAAAACAATGGGATGCGGACATTCACTCATGGTTGATTGATTTTGAAGGTTGCTTACTTTTTCTCAAAGCCGAGCATTACAGCGAGTCGGTTTGGCTTGAAGCACTTGCCATCAAAGAGAGCCAAGAAGAGTTGGCGTTTCTCGCGCAATTATTAGCGCGAGGTTTCTAAGCGTGTAGATCAACTCTGCATATCCGCCTTTTGGTCCTTCATTATTAAGCCGCCATTGCTTATGATGAGGCAAACATCAAGGAGGCTGGCGTGAAATTTGAATCGATTCATCAAGAAGTTATCTCCGTTGAGCGTTTTACATGGCGCTGCTTACGCTATGCGGCGATCGCTGCGTTACTGCTGTTGACTGGCCTCATTCCCGGAGTGGTGGGTTTTGTCTACCTAGCTGATCTCCCGGCGGCGCAAGCGTGGTTGAATGCGCTTTCGATGGTCAGTGGTCTCGAACTTCCCTACCCGATAATCAATCTGCATCTTGCGCCGAGCTTGCATCTCTTTTTAGCCTTTTACAGCTTATTTATCGAAACGGTCTTTTTCGTTTCATTGGCTACCCTATTTGCACCGATCATTCATCGCGTTTTTCATCGCATGCACTGCATTGAAGAGAGCGATTAGTTCCGTTAAAAGATTTGACGAATATCAGATGAAATGTCTTGGATCAATTGACGCGCCGACTCGTCTCTTTGCTGTACAAGAGTAATAAACAACAGGTCGGTTAGAACGTTCTGCGCGGTGCGAGAGGCGATGGATGAGCTGCGATGTTCACTTTCATCGGCAATCGTATCAAAAGAGAGATCGGCTAATTCACGTAATCGATTTTTCTTCGGAGAGGTGAGCGCGATAACGCTTGCTCCTTGCTGCTTGGCCGCTTCGGCGGCAATCAAAATCTCTTTTCTCTCTCCTGAAAATGAAATCACAATTTGAACATCTTGCGCACCCAGCGTGCGTGCGGTGGCGATTTGTACGTGGCTATCTTGTTCTGTCAGCGCTGTGATGCCTAATTTCAGGAGCTTAAAAGCCAAATCTTTTGCGGTGAGCGCCGAGCCGCCGATACCGATAATTTGCACGCGGTTGGCGAGGTTTATCCACTGTACTGCTTGGTTGAAATGGGGAAATGAAAGCGCGTTGGTGGTGTGAAACATCGCCTCTGTTTTCGCTTGCACTAATTTTTGTGCGATCACCGCCAGTGGGTCGTCAGCCAGAATATTGCTGTGCAGTGGCGTGGTCTGAAACGCCAATTTACGGCCAAGCTCTTCGGCCAGCGCTAACTTAAACTCACTGTAGCCCCTAAAGCCAATTTTCTGGGTAAATTTGACAATGCTCGATTGGCTGACTTTTGCGTGTTCGGCCAATGCTTGGCTAGTGGCGAGCGCGGCTTTTTCTGGATGAGTGATGATCCAATCAGCGATTTGTAATTCACTGCGAGAGAGTTGAGTGCGGCGGCTGACGATTTTATGCATCACAGACATGCGCGATCCTTGTATTATTTAGAATAAATTATTCCAAATTTAAAATAACGAACATTAGTATAGTGGCTTGTATTAACTAGCCTTTTGTTCAGAGGCTTAAAAGATATCGGTGCATTGTAGGCCATTATTCCATGCAATGACTGGTCAAAGAATAACCTTTGTTGTGATTTTTGTCACTAAAATGGAATATTTTATTCCATAGAATCGCCCTCAGTTCCGAATTCAAACCGAGAAATAGACGATGAACCTAGACCTAACCCAGTTGGTTACCGAAAGCCGCAACCCTGTCAGTGCTGACATTGACACCCTTTCCACCTTAGAGATGTTGCAAGTCATTAACCGTGAAGATCAACTGGTCGCGTTGGCGGTTGAAAAAACCTTACCGCAGATAGCGCAAGCGGTGGATGCCATTACCTTGGCATTTCAAGCGGGTGGACGTTTGATCTACATGGGAGCGGGAACCTCCGGTCGCTTGGGGATTTTAGATGCTAGCGAGTGCCCACCCACCTACGGCTCTGATCCTAAACAAGTGGTTGGGCTTATTGCGGGCGGACACCCAGCGATTCTTAAAGCGGTTGAAAATGCCGAAGACAATGTTGAGCTTGGGCAAAGCGATCTGAAAAATATTAATTTGACCCGCAACGATGTGGTGGTGGGTATCGCCGCCAGTGGTCGCACACCCTATGCGCTAGGCGGCATGGCTTACGCTAAATCACTGGGTGCAACGGTTGTGGCAGTAGTGTGCAACCCAGATTGCGCGATGCAGCACGCGGCTGACATTGCCATTGTGCCAGTGGTGGGCGCGGAAGTGGTCACGGGCTCTTCACGTATGAAAGCGGGCACGGCGCAAAAACTGGTGCTTAACATGTTAACCAGCGGCGCGATGATTCGTTGCGGTAAAGTGTTTGGCAACCTCATGGTCGATGTCGAGGCGACCAACGCTAAGTTGATTCAGCGCCAAAATAACATTGTGGTCGAAGCGACAGGTTGCAGTAAAGAGGAAGCAGAACAAGCACTGAGCGCCTGCCATCGTCACTGTAAAACCGCCATTGTAATGATTCTTGCGGGGCTAAGCGCCGAGCAAGCGACGCAAAAACTGGCCAAGCATAATGGTTTTATTCGCGCGGCACTGAATGATCAATAACCCGACTGGATCTATCCAAGGATGTCCCAATGGCAAAAATAACCTCAAATATGATCGCCAAGCTGCTTAGTGCAGTCGGTGGTAGTGGCAATATCGGTAAGTGTGGCAACTGCATGACGCGCTTACGTTTGACATTAAATAATACGGCATTGGCCGATCAGGCTCTGCTGAAAACCCTTCCCGGCGTAATGGGCGTGGTGGAGAGTGACCAACAACTGCAGATCATTTTAGGCCCAGGCAAAGCGCAAACGGCGGCCGATATGATGAATGAGATGATCGCCAACGGTGACGGTGCTGAGACGGATATGGCCGTAACTGCCGATCTATCCGCGATTGCTGCTGAGCAGAAAAAGCAGATGAAGAGTAAACAGACCAGCGGCGTACAACGTTTTTTAAGCAAATTTGCGACCATTTTCACGCCGCTGATCCCCGGTTTCATTGCTGCGGGCTTGTTGCTTGGTTTTGCCACTTTGCTGGAGCAAATGTTCGTTATCGATCAATCGCCTAGCCAGTTTATGCTCGATCTCATTACTTATATGAAAGTGTTTGGTAAAGGGCTCTTTGCTTTCTTGAGTATTTTAATTGGTTATAACGCGCAGCAAGCTTTCGGTGGCTCGGGTGTTAATGGTGCCATTTTAGCTTCGCTGTTTGTGCTGGGGTATAACCCAGAGGCGACAACGGGTATCTACTCGGGTATGAGTGAATTCTTTGGCTTCGCCATTGACCCACGCGGCAACATCATCGGGGTACTATTGGCCTCTATTCTGGGCGCGCAAGTAGAACGTAAAGTGCGTCAATACATGCCTGATGATTTGGATATGATCTTAACCTCTGTGGTGACGTTACTCATCATGGGCGCGGTGACTTTCTTGGTGATCATGCCGATTGGTGGTGAGCTGTTTAAAGGCATGTCATGGTTGTTTTTGAACCTCAATGATAACCCGTTGGGCGCGGCGTTACTGTCGGGTTTGTTCTTAATTTCGGTGGTGTTTGGTATTCACCAAGGGTTTGTGCCAGTCTATTTTGCGCTGATGGATGTACAAGGGTTTAACTCTCTGTTTCCTATTTTGGCGATGGCGGGCGGCGGCCAAGTGGGCGCTTCGCTGGCACTCTATTTCAAAGCGAATAAAGATGCGTTGCTGCGCACGCAAGTGAAAGGGGCGATCATTCCCGGTATTTTGGGAATTGGCGAACCACTGATTTATGGCGTGACCTTGCCGCGGGTTAAACCGTTTGTCACCGCTTGCATTGGTGGTGCAGCGGGCGGTTTCTTCGTCGGCTTAGTTTCTTACCTTGGTTTGCCAGTAGGATTAAATACGGTGTTTGGCCCGTCAGGCATTGTCGCCATTCCATTGATGACTTCCGAGCAAGGAATTTTTGCTGGGATGATGGTGTTTGTTGGCGGTCTTTTAATCTCCTACACCGTTGGCTTTCTCGCGACCTACTTTTTTGGCTGCAAAGATGTCGATTTAAGCTAATTCACCCCCCCTATGTATGGTATTCAAAATAGTATGCAAAATACCCAAACTCGGTCAAGTGAGGGTATTGGGTGAAATAGCGCAGCCTTTAGCACATCTTCTTTCTCTGTTGGATGTGTCTAAAGGCCTTTTATTTGGCCTAAAGAGCATCCACTACGCAAGTTCGCCTATAAACCCACCCGTTTGATGCGCCCATAGCTGAGCATAAACGCCTTGTCGTTGCAGCAACTCTTGGTGTGAGCCTTGTTCAATGATTCGTCCTTCATCCAGCACAATTAAGCGATCCATGGCGGCAATGGTTGATAAACGGTGCGCAATGGCGATCACAGTTTTGTTTTCCATCAGCGTTTCAAAATTTTCTTGAATAGCCGCTTCCACTTCTGAATCTAGGGCCGAGGTGGCTTCATCCATGATCAGAATCGGCGCATTTTTTAATAGTACTCTGGCAATCGCAATGCGTTGGCGTTGGCCGCCAGAGAGTTTGACACCGCGTTCTCCCACTTGAACATCGTAGCCAAGGTTGCCATTCTCATCCTGCAACTGCGCGATAAAATCATGAGCATGCGCTTGACGGCTTGCTTCTATCAGCGCCTCTTCCCCGGCCTCTGGGTTGCCATAGAGAATGTTGTCGCGGATTGAGCGGTGCAACAGCGAAGTATCTTGCGTGATCATACCAATGTGTTGGCGCAGTGAATCTTGGCTGACCTGCGAAATATCTTGCCCATCAATGCAGATTTTGCCGCCATTCAAATCGTAAAATCGCAGCAGCAAGTTAACCAGTGTGGATTTACCCGCGCCCGAACGACCCACTAAGCCCACTTTTTCGCCCGCTTTTAACTCAAAGTTAAGCGCTTCAAACACAGTGTTTTCTTGTCCATAGTGAAAGTGAACGTTATGGAAGCTGATTTGCCCTTGCGTTACTTGCAGCGGCGGCGCATTGGCCACATCCGTTATGGTCACTGGTTGCGACAAGGTATTCATTCCATCCACCACAGTACCGATATTTTCAAATAGTGCGCTCACTTCCCACATGATCCATTTCGACATGCCTTGTACGCGCAGCGCAATGCTAATCGCAATCGCAATGACACCGACAGTCACTGAGGCATCGAGCCACAAATTGATTGATAAAGCGGCGATAGAAAACAGCAGTAAATAGTTGATGGCGTCAACACTCCACAACAGGCACGTCACCATGCGCATCTGTTGGTACACGGTGTTCAAAAACCGTTTCATGCTGCTTTTGGCGTACTGCATTTCTCGTTGCGAATGGGAAAACAGTTTCACGGTGGCAATGTTGGTGTAACTGTCGACTATGCTGCCCGTCATAGTTGAGCGAGCATCGGCTTGATCGGTCGCCACTTTTTTCATCTTGGGAATGAAATACAATTGAATGATGATGTAGGCCACGAGCCAAATCAGAATCGGGATCATCAAGATGCGGTCAGATTCGCCCATCATCCAAATCATCGAGACGAAGTAGACCGCGATGTAAACCAGTACATCGACCAGTTTCATCACTGTTTCTCGCACGGCGAGTGAACTTTGCATCACTTTGGTGGCGATCCGCCCCGCGAAATCGCGTTGGAAAAAACTGACGCTCTGTTTGAGTAAGTAGCGGTGGATCATCCAACGTATCGACATCGGGTAATTACCCAGTAGCGTTTGGTGCATGATCATGGAGTGGAAGAAAGCCAGCAGCGGCATAATGACCACCACCAGCGCAGCCATTACCCACAAGCGGTCACTCTGATCAGCCCAGAATGTGGCACGTTGTTGGCTGCCAAGC
The DNA here is from genome assembly GCF_001989995.2 of Vibrio anguillarum. GTDB lineage: Bacteria > Pseudomonadota > Gammaproteobacteria > Enterobacterales > Vibrionaceae > Vibrio > Vibrio anguillarum. Next base: position 46,377 of record NZ_JAHGUP010000004.1, on the reverse strand, counting down.
ATATCAACCAATTCACCCATATAGCGAATGAGGGTGACTTCGGCAATCGCCACACAAGCACTGAGCAGTGACATGACCAATAACGGTACTTCAAAACCCCGCGTGTAATGACGGCAGAAGGCTAATAAGGAGTTAGGCGGTTGTTGCGGCTCTTCTTTAGGAAACGCCGTCGTGAGATTTTCAAACCATTGAAACATAGGTGATCAACTTATGGTGATATGCGAGTGAGATTCATTCTTATTTTTATCTGTTAAATATTGAATTTATCAGTAAAATGACGGGCAATAATAATGATAATAAAAACGTTTCTCAAACTAATTAAAGCAGGAGGTATCCTTTAATGGATCTCATTCGCCCAAGCTTGCTGGGGACAGCAATTCACAACATATTAAAAATCAGCGCATTACCTTGTCTGTTCATGGTTTCGGCTACGGCACAAGCTGAGCAAACACCGCCACCAGTTTTAGACACGATCGTGGTAACGGCATCGGCATTGAAAGTCGATACCCCGACACAAGAAACCGCAAAGTCGGTCACTGTCATTGAACGTGATGAACTGGACCAGCATAACGTACAAAAACTGGATGAAGCATTGCGCTATACGCCGGGGTACACCTCACCTTATGGCGCGGATAACGACGCCGAATGGATGTTTGTGCGTGGTTTTGAACCGAGTGTCTATCTCGATGGTAACCGTCTTTATAAAGAAGGTTTCTTTGCTTGGACGGTTGAACCCTTTGGTTTAGAGCGAGTTGAATTGGTGAAAGGCCCGTCTTCGGTGCTGTATGGTGAGTCCATGCCGGGCGGTATTGCCAACGTGGTGCAGAAAAAGCCGACTGATGGCGCGCAGCATTCCGTATCTCTGTCGGTGGGGAATAAAAATTACCAGCAGTTGGGTGTCGATATTGCCGATTGGGCCAACCAAGATGGCAGCCAGCGCTACCGCTTGGTGGCGATGGTTAATCAAAAAGAGGGTGAATTGGATGGCATTGAGAGCCAGCGCGTTTATGTTGCGCCAAGCTACGCTATCGATTTATCAGATCAAACCACGCTAACGCTGATGGCCACTTTCTTGAAAGATAACGGCGTGCCACAAAACGGTTTCTTCCCAAGCGATGGCACATTAGTGGCGCTGCCCAATGGTGAGACGATTGCGCCTAACCGCAACTTTGGCGAGCCGGATCACGATGATTTCGATAAAACACAATTGTCGTTCGGCTACCAACTCTCTCATCAACTGAACGACACTTGGAGCCTCAAGCAAAACTTCAACTACGCCTATGTTGATCTGTACCTGCGAAGCTCTTCGGCCTATCAAAATGCTTGGCAAGATAGCGACCCATACACATTGGCACGTTATACCTTGATCAATGATGGTGATGCACACAGCGTAACCTTAGATAACAACGCCCAAGCACAGTGGCAAAGTAGCCAATTTGAGCACCGCTTACTGGCCGGGTTTGACATTCAGTATCACCAAAATAAATGGCTGGGTAATGGCACTGGTTCACCGGTGGGCGTGATCAACAGCCTTAATCCGACCTACGGCAATGTGCCAGATCTTTCAAGCAGCTTGTATGACAATGAGATTGTCAAACAGCAACTGGGAGTGTACGCGCAATATCAAACGAAGTGGCAACAGAAATGGGTTCTGAATTTAGGTGGCCGCTACGACAAAATTGATGTTGAAAGCAAAGGTTTGAATAAAGATGAGCTTGATGATGGCCAACTGTCATTAAACAGCGGTTTGATCTATTTAGCCGATAACGGTTTGTCACCTTATGTGAGCTACTCTGAATCTTTCTATGTGATCAGCAGCTTAGATTTCACCACCAACAAACTCTACAAACCCGTCGAGAGCAACCAAACCGAGGTGGGTGTGAAATACATGCCAAGCTGGCTCGATGGCTATGTCAATCTGGCGTGGTTTGATATCGACCAGAAAAACGCAACCGCCTCTACTGTCGGCAGCAATGGTGCGTTAACCACCAGTCAATCGGGCACAAAAACCAATACGCAAGGGCTCGAAGTGGAAGCTCGCATGGCTGTGACAGAGAATCTGATGCTGAATGCCAGCTACACCTATCTCGATGCTCATACGGGTGAAGGAACGAGCCAGAAGCGCAAGTCGATGATTCCGCGCCACTTAGCGACAGGTTGGGCGAGCTATGATTTTGCAGGCCTTGGGATTGAGGGGCTGACGTTGGGCTCTGGCGTGCGTTATACCGGAACGTCTGTGGATGCCTCGCTCGATAAAAAGGTGCCTGCTTATATGCTGTGGGATGCAATGGCAAGCTACGCCATCAATACACAGTGGGATGTGCAGGTTAACCTCAATAATATTTTGGATGACGAGTCCTTTGCTGGTTGTGATTTCGGAACCTGCTATTACGGCGAATCACGTCGTATGGTGGCAAGCGTGAATTACCGCTGGTAAGTCAGCATGAACTCACCTTCGCTGAAGGTGAGTTTGACGGTTTTTGAACATTCCCGCGCCGGCGGGGATGTGTGTTTTAGGTGGTTCGATTTTTGGGGGAGAGTGATGTTTACCTTATCAAATGTTCAAGTGGTACGCGGTGGACGAAGCATTTTATCCATTGAATCACTGAATATTCCCACCACAGAGTTAACTGTGGTACTCGGCCATAATGGCTCTGGTAAATCCACGCTGGTGAGTTTGATTTCTGGTCAGCAAGCACCTGACCGTGGCGACGTGTTACTTAACCAGCAGCCGATTGCCGAGCTCAGCGCCAGAGCGCTGGCTAAAGCGGTGGCGTTTTTGCCACAAAAATTGCCAACTTCAGCGGGGTTAACGGTACGAGAGTTAGTGCGCCTTGGGCGTTTTCCGTGGCGTGGTCCTTTTGGTCGCTGGCAAAATCAGGATGAAGTGATCATCGATCAAGCGATCGCCCAAACCGGCGTCACTGAATTTGCCTATACCTTGGCAGATGAATTGTCTGGCGGTGAAAGGCAACGCGCTTGGGTGGCGATGCTGTTGGCGCAGCAGTCTCCGGTGCTGATTTTAGATGAGCCAACTTCAGCGTTAGATGTGCAGCACCAATATCAGTTAATGGCTCTGCTTGCGCAATTAAACCAAACACAAGGCTGCGGAATTATCGTCATTTTGCATGATTTGAACCTTGCGCTACGTTACGCGACCCACATTGTCGCGCTCAAGCAGGGCAAGGTTGCTTTTGAAGGCGATGCCTCTTTATTGGTCGATGAAGCACGTTTATCGGCGCTTTATCAAACGCCGATCCAACTGCTGGATCACCCAATGTCCAATTCAGATTCTCACACGCATAAGGTCGCGATTGTATGTGCTTAAACCTTGTAAAGCGCTGGCTGGTTGCTGGCTTACTCTCTGTTTTTTCGAGTGTCGCTTTTAGCGCGCCATTGACCGTACACGACAGCCGCGGAGAGCAAACTCTACAGCAGCGGCCACAACGTGCGGTGGTGCTCAATTGGGATTTACTTGAGCAAGTGATTGAACTGGGTATCACACCCGTTGGCGCGCCAGAGCTTGCCAGTTATCAAGATTGGGTTGTCAAACCGCAAGTGCCGCAAGGGGTAGAAGATATCGGCACGCGCGTTGAACCCAATTTGGAAAAAATTGCTGCACTGAAACCAGATCTCATTCTCGCTGCTGCGCCGCAGCAAGATTTAATCACACCGTTAGAGCGCATTGCTCCGGTACTCTATTTCTCTAATTTTCAAGCCAGTGATGACAGTGGTGCAGTCGCGATTGACCATTTTCGCCAATTAGCGCAGCTCTTTGACAAGCAAGCGCTCGCCGAGCAAAAACTGACCACAATGACGGAACGTTTTGCGCAGTTAAAAGCACAAATTGACATCGCGTTTTCTCATCAAACACCCGCGGTGGTGGCGATGCGTTTTGCTAATCCAACCTCGGTGTTCCTTTACGGTGAAAACTCCACCACTCATTATGTGCTGAAGCAATTGGGCTTGTATGAAGCGCTGCCTCAGCCCGCCAAAGAGTGGGGGATTGTGCAACATCGGTTAACGGATTTGCAGTATGTTGAGCAAGGTTATGTGCTCTATTTCTTGCCATTTGCCCAGCAAGCACAGCTAGAAAAATCAATGCTTTGGCAAGCGATGCCGTTTGTGCGTCAAGCGCGAGTGAACTCGGTTGAGAGTGTCTGGAACTACGGCGGCGCGATGTCACTACAATACATTGCAGAAGCGCTGACACGCAGTTTGCTTGAGGTTGCGCCTAAGTCATGAACGGAAAAGTGTTTCTCGTACTGAGTAGTGCGCTGCTGCTTGCGGCGATGCTCAGTGTGCAAATTGGCAATGGCGTTGATCTAGTCACGCAATGGCAACTGTTGTGGGCGCAACGTGAAGCGAGCTCTTTTGCGGAGTTCAATTTCCTATATGGTCAATTGCCCCGTTTGGTGATGACGTTGCTGGTGGGCGCGATGTTAGGTTTGGTCGGCAGTGTGATGCAACAACTGACGCAGAATAACCTCACTTCACCATTGACGCTGGGCACCTCATCTGGAGCTTGGCTGGCGCTGATTATTCTCAACATTGGTTTTCCAAGCCTAGTTGCCAGTTACAGCGCGTTGGCGGCAATGAGTGGTGCTTTGCTCGCATTTGCGTTGATCGTGGTGATTGCTGGTGTGCGTAACATGACGGGCTTGCCGTTAATTGTGGCAGGCATGGTGGTGAACCTGCTACTTGGCGCGATTGCGACGGCACTGATTCTACTCAATGAACAATACGCCAAAAACGTCTTCATGTGGGGCGCGGGCGATCTGGCGCAAAATGGCTGGGATTGGGTGCAGTGGTTGCTGCCGCGGTTATCGGTCTCCTTATTGATTTTATTGTTTGCGCCAAGGGTTCTGACGTTATTGCGTTTAGGTCATCAAGGTGCTGCGGCTCGTGGTCTGCCTGTCATTCCTGCATTTTTAATCTTAATGGTGCTCGGGATTTGGTTGGTTTCAGCCTCGATTACAGCGGTGGGCGTCATCAGTTTTATCGGGCTACTCACGCCAAACATCGCCCGTGCTATGGGGGCAAGAACGCCCAAACAAGAGCTCTATTCGAGCTTACTGCTTGGCGCGTTACTGCTTTTATTAACCGATATGCTCGCAATGTGGTTGAGCCTATGGACTACGCAAGTCATCGCCAGCGGTATCACAGCCGCGGCGATTGGCGCGCCCGCATTGATCTGGTTTAGTCGCCGTCAGCTCAAGGCGCAAGATACCTTGACTATCTCACTGCCTCAGTCGCGCGCATCATTAAGCCGTGTCGCATTATTGGGGTTGTTGTTAATGATGCTGGCAGCACTTGGGTTGCATACGTTGTTTCAAATGAACGAACTCAGTTGGCAATTGGCACTGCCAAGCAGCTATCAGTGGTCATTACGCTGGCCGCGCATGCTTACCGCATTGTGTGCCGGTATTGGTCTTGCACTAGCAGGTAGCATTTTGCAACGTTTGATATACAACCCGTTAGCCAGCCCAGATATTTTAGGGGTCTCGTCAGGGGCGACGTTTGCGTTGGTGTTTGCCAATCTCTTTTTAGGTCAAAGCTTGTTAGCCGCTCATTGGGTGACAGCGTTGTTGGGTAGTTTGCTGGTGTTGGCGGCATTAGTTGTGCTGGGTAAGCGCCATCAATACGCCGCGTCGAGTTTGATTTTAACCGGGATAGCCATCACCGCATTGCTTGAATCCTTAGTGCAATTTTGCTTGGCTAAAGGGTCAGAAGACAGTTATCGAATTTTACAGTGGTTGGCAGGCTCAACCTATCGCGTTACGCCTGACCAAGCGCTGTTGCTGGCCGTTTTGGTGCTGTTGCTGGCCGCGGCCACCATCGCGCTGTCGCGTTGGCTGACTTTAATCTCCATTGGTCGTCGTTTTGCCAGTGCGCGCGGCGTTAATGCGCAAAGCACCAGTTTGATTTTATTGACCATTGTGGCGCTGTTATGTACGCTGGTGACGGCGACGATGGGGCCAGTGTCGTTTGTGGGTTTGATTGCGCCACACATGGCGATGATGCTAGGCGCGCAGCAAAGTAAAACCCAACTGCTGGTGGCAAGTTTAGTCGGTGCATCATTAATGTTGTGGGCGGATTGGCTCGGACAGGTGATCGTTTATCCGATGCAAATTGCGGCTGGCACGCTGGTGGCGATTCTCGGTGGGAGCTATTTCTTGCTGTTACTGTTGGTCAATCGTTCAAAATAAGCTCAGTCTATTTACCATTGGCATCGATGGTATTTAGCATCGTAACAAAGCTGCTCACTGTGCCAGATAAGTCGTTTTTCTTATTAATAAAATGATGGTAGTGCCTTGGCGTAGCAACGATATGTAACCCACATGATCGATAGTGTTAACGAATAGCCCTGTGTATACAGGGCTTGCGGCTATTTTTTGGTGATTTTATCTAAATAACCCATCGCAAAGGCCGATAAGACAAAGGTAATGTGCAGCAGTAAGTACCACTTGATTTTTTCACTGTCGATATTTTCAGTGTTCATGAAGACTTTCAGCAAATGAATTGAGGAGATGGCGACAATCGATGCCGAAACCTTATTTTTCAACGATCCTGTGTCTAATTTTCCGAGCCAGCCGAGCTTATCATCCTCTTCGGCGATATCAATTTTAGAGACAAAATTCTCATAGCCTGAAAACATCACCATCACAATCAACCCACCAACCAATGAAATATCAATCAAAGAAAGTGTCACTAAAATCAGGCTGACTTCATCGGTGCTCAAGATGTTAGGTAACAGATGAAACACTTCTTGGAAAAATTTAATGCCTAATGCCAGCAGCACTAAACTTAACCCCAAATAGATAGGCGCCATAATCCAGCGCGCTGAATAGAGTAGTTTTTCGACGATATTTTCCATAATTATTCCGTTTATGATCTCCACGAAGTATGTGGAATAAGGGGTGATAATACTGTGTTTTCTTGTAATTTGGCTACGTTATTGCACAAAGTTTTTGTAGAGCAATATAAGCCAGCCAAGCTGATATTCAAGGGGGGCGTGATACGCGTTTGCTCGCCATGCTGTGATTTGAAAAGATTGTACTTTTTTGTATGGAATTGTCTTGATGTATTTATAAATCCAATAAAAGGGCAATAATAAGCACTCAATTAGAATGAGTGTTGTTCCATGCATACTGAGAATCTTAATTTGCGTCATATTCTATTTTTTCACCCATTGAGCTTATTATTGCTGCTTGTCATGTCGGCTAGTTCGTTATCGACGGAGTTACCTAAAAGTCATCGCATTCACGAAGGTCAGCTTGAAAATGGCTTAAGGTACCAATTAGTCCATAACACCACACCTGCTCATGCTGTCATTATGCGTATGCGCATTGCGGGTGGCTCTTTAGTTGAGTCAGAGCAAGAACAAGGCTTGATGCATCTTTTAGAGCACATGGCGTTTAAAGGTTCGGACTCTGTAGCCGAAGGGGAGATGATTCGCCAACTTGAACGGTTAGGATTAAGTTTTGGATCCGATACCAATGCGGTGACTCAATTCAATCAAACCGTGTATGAGTTCAATATTGCTCAAGGAGACTCACAAAAAGTAGCAACTGGTTTGTGGCTGATGAGAGAGATTGCGGATCGCCTTAAGCTTGAGCCAAAGGCGTTAGAGCAAGAAAAACCGGTTGTTGTGGCGGAATGGAAAGAGAGAAATTCCGCTGATGTAGATAATTATCGTCAACAGCTGAGCTTCTTATATCCGAGGAGCCCTTTGTCAAAACGTTTGCCAATTGGTGATCTCGATGTAGTAAAACATGCTAGCTCAGAGCAGTTACGTTCACTCTATCAACGTTTTTACACGCCAGAGCGCACCACAATCATTGTGGTGGGAGACCTTGATGTTGCTCAGGCCGAAGAGCAGATCAAACGACTTTTTTCTAACTGGGTACCTCACCGGGATGCGGTATCGCTACGGGCTGACCATTTGATGTTGCCTGCAGTAAGGACGCACTTGCAAGCCGATGCTTTCTTTGATGCTCGTTTGCCGACCCAAATTTCGCTTGGTGTGATTGCACCACAAGAGCGACAAGCTGATAGCGTAGAAAGCCGCCATGAAATGATCCTTGAATCAATATTGTCGAACTTACTCTACCAACGTTTACTTCCCCATCTGATAGGCCAAGAAGGGATAACGGATGCTTTTGTTAGTATTGATCAAGACTTCGGTATCGCATCACGGATGGAATTGTCGCTGGTAACCTTGCCCGAGCAGTGGCGGCATGGGCTGACATTACTTGAACAGACGGTGCGACAAGCGATTCGATACGGCTTTAATCAGAGCGAAATTGATCAAGCGATCAAGGCAATACATGCTGATTATCAGCAAAGAGCAGCAAGTAGCGATACCTTGCATAGTATTTCGATTGCGCAAGGCCTAGTGACAAGTGATGCTCAGCAATTTGTCCCGATTGAACCGACGTTCGCGCTTGCTTTTTTTGAAGCTTATCAACCTCAAATCACCGCAGCTCGATTGCGCGACCTGCTTACAGAACGTTGGCAAGGTAAGCCGTGGATTTATCTTTCTGGGCCATACAAGGTTGAGGAAATCAATCAAACGCTACTCGATGTATATGAACAAAGCCAAAAACAGCCAGTAGAGCCTTATCAAATATCATCGGTCGAGGCATTTGCCTACCGTGAATTTGGTGAGGCGGGCACGCTCGTTCACGACAAGCGAGATCCCGAAACGGGGATTCGGATGTTGAAATTTGCCAATGGCGTTAAGCTCAACATCAAGCCAACTGAGTTAGAGAAAAACGTCATCTACCTCAATCTTTCATTAGGTTTTGGCGAATATCCGTTACCTAGAAAAGAGGGCATTCAGGCACTGTTTAATGATGGCTTTGTTGCTGGTGGGTTAGAGCAGCATTCGTTTCAGCAGTTAATTCATCTCTTTTCTGCTGCCAATGTGACGACGGGGTTCAATGTTGGAACGCTTGGTTTTGCGAGTCAGGATTTCACCAATCAAGCGTCGCTTGACCAACAGTTAGCACTGCAAACGGCATTTTTAACGAGCCCGGGCTGGCGAGAAGAGGGGATGAACCAATTTCGTCAACGAGTACTGGCAGCGAGTAACAGCCAGAACACGACGCCAGAAGAGGCATTTTGGACGGTATTACCTGAATTATTGCACCCTGACGACCCACGATTTCGTAGCCATGACGAGGAACTGTTAAAGCGTCATTTTTCAGAATTAGCCCCAGTGTTTGCCTCGGCGGTAGATAAAGGCCTTTTAGAAATTGCCATTGTGGGTGATCTTGACGAAGAGAAAACGATTCAATCGGTTGCTAAAACACTGGGCGCTTTGCCGCGTCATCCAGAAAAAGAGCTGCAAGTTGAGCGCGTTGAGTTTCCATCATTGCCTGCTTCACATATTGTTGAGCATCAAGGTTCAGCCAATGCCGCGGCACTGGCTTGGCTGTGGCCAACGACTGATAAGGTGAATGCCGAACACTACGCAAAACTGATGCTGCTTGAAGAGGTTCTCAGTATTTTGTTGACGGAAGAAGTGAGAGAAAAGGCTGGCGCGAGTTACTCACCTTACCCATTTAGCAGCAATGATTTCCTTCCCACAGGATTTGGTTATTTGGGGCTGTTCAGTGTGACAGACACAACGCAACTTAAATTAGTGGAAGAGAGTTTCGATGCGGTATTGTCTCGAGTGAAAGCTGATCATGGCATTGATGCTGATATGTTGCAACGAGCGAAACAACCGCTTCTACAATGGTTAGATAGCCTGCCAGAAAAGAATGTATTTTGGCTTGATGTCGCATCGTTAACTCAAACTTATCCGCATCGCTATAGTCGTTGGCAGGAGGTTCGTCACGCCATCAATCAGGTGAGTACGAATGATCTGCGTCATGTTGCTAATCAATATTTACAAGCAGACAAACGACTGAGTGTTAAGATATTACCCAGCACTACCTCTGCAATCTCAAAATAAAATGAGCCTCCTGTTGGGGGTAATGCCGATCAGTTAAGAAATTTTCGAGATCATTTGACCGATCTTTAAAAGGCTTCAAAATCCGATATTAGTTATCTGATATCGGATTTTTTTATGCGTTTTGAAAGCGAATTAGCCACAGCCTTTAAGTCCTGTAATACCTTCCATACTTTTGAAAAATACGCAGAGTTGCTATCGCCAGAGCTTATTCAGCAAGGGTTCGAACAAGCTGGAGTCGCCACGTTGAGAAAGTGCCGACTACCACTCGAAACGGTGCTATGGTCAATCATCGGAATGGCACTATATCGTCAGAAGTCTGTCTGGGATATCGCTACTCAGATGGATATCATGTTGCCAAATAGAAAACCGTTGGTCGCACCAAGTGCTTTGGTCCAAGCAAGGCAACGTTTGGGGGCGGATGCAGTAAAAGAGGTATTTAAAGCCGTCGCTCAACACGTATATGAAACGAATTCGTTTGAACAATGGGCGGGACTTAATTTATTCGCCGTTGATGGCGTAGTATGGCGAACCGCAGACACGTTAGAAAATCATCAAGTCTTTGAAACTCAAAGTAATCAACATCGCGAAAATACTTACCCTCAAATTAGAATGGTCTGTCATATGGAATTGACAAGCCCTGGCATTACTCTTTTCTGGGGCGTTGCTACAGGTTTGAAGGTGTTGAGAGAGTGGAAAATGCGTAAGCATGGCAAGGAAAAGCGCCGTTTTTGGCGAAAGCTACACCTTGCGATTGATTCAAGTACGCATGAACTGATTTCCGCTGTTGTCAGCCTAGAATCTGTCGGCGAAAATGAAGTTCTACCGACGTAGCTCAACCCGTTACGCCACCAAATTGTGAAAGTCTGTGCTGATGGAGCCTACGATACAAAGCCTTTTGAAGGTGCTGGGAAGTCTTTGTTTTCGGGAGTGTTCATGATTTTTCAGTGTTGGGAAGTCTTTATTTTCGGCAATGTTCATGATTTTTCAGTGGTGGTGCTAATAAATATACCGAAAATTATAAATTTAATAATAAGAGGGTATTAAATAATGTTTAATCAGAAAAACACGCTAGTCTCAGTAGCCGATAAAAACTACTATCGGGCTTTAGGCCTAACCATCCTTTTCTCTGGCCTACTTTTAAATCCAATATCTCAGGCTATTGCTGCTGAGTTTAGCGCTGATGCGGTTGCTGAGTCAGAGGGGCAATGGTGGAGCACTTACACCTTAGCGATTAAAAATACAGGAGCAGATTCAGCGGATATGCGCGATGCGGTCATCGAATTTGTATTACCCGTTGCGATTAACGATATAGGTTGGCAATCATCGGCGCTATCCCATCCTACGTGGAGTCTATCTCATACCGCTCAAGCAGGCGGTATTCTCCATTCAGTGGCGCTTAAATTCCCTGAAGGTGCTTGGGTTGACAGCGTTCTGAATGCCTCAGAATCACTCTCCTTGACGATCGCTTTTGGTGGTTCATTGGAAAACCTGAGTGCTTTTGAAGATTCTGTTATTGTGAAAATGGAAGGGGGCATCACACCACCGCCCGATTTTTCGCTAGATATTCTCTCTCCAGCGCCAAATTCAGTGGTATACACAGGCACAGGCGTCAGCATTATGGCTCGTATTGATGGTGAGAGCGCTGGTAAGCTTGAGTTTTGGGCTAACCAAGACAAAATTGCTCAACAACCATTGAAGCAAGGTGTCACCGAGTATCAGCAAGTGTGGCAACCGAAAGAAATAGGAGCCGCTTCCATTTCAGTTATCGCGTTCAATGAGGAAGGCGATAAGCTCTCTGAGCAAAGCGTGCCTGTTTCTGTCGAGTCAGAATCGACGGCGCCTAATCCTCCGGTCGTTGAGTTCATTTCCCCAGAAGCGGCATCGTCCCACCCACAAGGTACAAGTTTGACGATCTCTGCTGAAGTGACCGATGCTGATAATGATCTGGCTACCGTTAAATTTTTTGCTAATGACACCGAAGTTTGCAGTATCGATGCCAAAACAGAGCAAGTGTTCTCTTGTGACTGGACCCCTCAAACGGCCGGAAGCGCTGCATTACGTGTTGAAGCGCAAGATGATGAACGGCATGTAACACAAAAAAATCTGACGATTACGGTTACTGATGTGAGTGGTAGTTGCGGTGACGTTGCTCAGTACCAAGATGGCGTGAGCTATCAAGTGGGAGATGAGGTAACCAATATTGGCCATATCTACTCATGTGAAATCGCAGGTTGGTGTGGTAACCCAGTATGGACACCAGGTACTGGGCATCCAAATTATCCAGATGCATGGAAAGATGCATGGAATGACGTTGGTGAGTGCGATCCTAACCCTGTTCCTGAAGTGCATGTTCAATCGCCAGAAAATGGACAAAAAATAGCACCCAATCAGCCATTTGAGGTGGTCGTTGAGGCGAGCGACGATACCCAAGTGGCGCGTGTCGATGTTCAATTGAATGGCGAAGTCGTTGCAACATCCATCTCTTCTTCGGGCGACCTCTACACCATCACTGTGCCTGCTCAAGTTGAAGGACAATACACACTCACGGTTGCCGCGTATGACGATCAAGGCGCAAGTGCTCAAACTGCACCGATTTCGATTGCCATTACTGATAAAGATCTGCTGGTGTCACTCTCTTCCCCTGTAGACGGTTCAAGCTTCTTTGAAGGCCGAGCGATCTCAATCAAAGCGGATGCTAAGAGCTATGAAGGCGAGGTGGCGTCCGTGACGTTTATTGCCAACGGCAAGGTGCTGAATCAAGACACCGAAGCACCTTATGAATATGAGTGGATTGGAGCGCAAGCAGGCAACTACGCTATTTACGCAAAGGCGCTCAACAGTGCCAATCAAGAGCAAATGTCAGCCCCATCCAATATTACAGTGAAAGAGAGTACCGGTGGTGGTGGCCTTGCCGATAACCCAGACCGTGCCATTAGTTATCTCACTTCTTGGGGATTAAACGATTATGAAAAACTGTTTAATTCTGAAGGTGACGGTTATTTATTATCGTTCGGTAAATGGGATGCTAGCGGCAACATTACGATTTCTGATGACATGGTAACCCCACCAAGTTACAACCCAGATTGGATGCCATCTCAGTACTTAGCGTGGTCAACCTTAAAACACGATAATAGCAATGTCACCATGATGGTCGCGTTTGGTGGTCAAACTTATGAAAGTATTTGGTCTGCGATTGGTAGCGATGTAAATCGGGAGGCGGTGGCCAATGGCCTCGTTGAATTGGTCAACAAACCCTTCCCTGTCTATAAGAAGAACCTAAAACCAGAAGAGGTGGTGGGTGACTGCCTTGCGACGGGGGGTGATGGCCAATGTGATTACAGCAAGTACCAATTAGCGGGTTATGTGCAAATCGATGGTCTTGACTTCGACTTCGAGAAAGCAGCGCGCATTACCGATAAAGAGAACCAAGACCTAACCGCATTGATTAAACTGATACGCCAAAAAGTGGGAGACAATAAAGTGTTGTCGCTGACCACATACCATGTCGGTGCTGATCCTGTGGCATGCATGGATTCAAGTGTGTTTGAAAATTGTTCTTACGTTGAGCCATCAGGTCGCTCGTCTCACCATGGTGAAGTGATCGATCTGTTACAAGCAACCAAGAACGATTTCGATTTCTTCAACGTCATGACCTATGACGCCGGCCAAAACTTCCTCTACGATGTCGCGATGGCCAATTACGCTCAATACATTGGAGACAAGTCGAAAATTGTTTTGGGCAATACGATCAATAGCCAGTGGGGGCCAAACGGCAATTTTGTGGAAAGCCGTGAAAACAACCTCAACCGTGCCAAGTGGCAAAAAGAGAATGGTTACGGTGGTTTCTTTATCTGGGCGCTGGGTTCAAATAATCAAAGTCTGAGCATGGAACAGCAAGTCGAGTACTTCAACGAAATGATCAGTGTCAGTAAGTAGCCTGCATGGTTACTTTGTGAGTTAACTAGATAACGGAAGGCTATGGTGCCTTCCGTGTTTTTATCCATCGTCATCAACTTAATCTGAATCGCCGAAGCTGAAAAACTATTCGATGTTTTGAATTTGCTCTCTCATTTGTTCAATCAGAACCTTAAGTTCGACGCCGGAGGCCGTGATGTCGGTGCTGATTGATTTCGAGGCTAATGTGTTCGATTCGCGGTTAAATTCTTGCATCATGAAATCGAGCTTACGGCCACATGAACCGCCTTTTTTGAGCACATTACGTGCTTCTTTGACGTGCGAATCGAGGCGGTCTAACTCTTCGGCAACGTCTGATTTTTGTGCAAGTAAAATCAGCTCTTGCTCAACGCGTGTCGCATCAAGCTCAATCTTTGCTTCTTCAAACTTAGTCAATAGGCGTTCACGTTGCCATTGCAGGATTTCTGGCATGCGTGCGCGCACTTTGACCACTTCTTCACTGATCGCCGTCAGGCGTTGCTCGATTAACGCCTTCATGTTGTCACCTTCACGGCCACGTGCGTCAATGAATTCAATGATTGCGTCATCAAAGCCTGCTAATAAGGCTTTATTAATACTGTCCATGTCTTGTTCTGGTGTTTCCATTACGCCGGGCCACTGCATGATTTGAAATGGATTAATGCGGCTTAACTCGCCCGTCATGTGCATGACTTGGTTGGCGGCTTTAATCACTTGATTGGCGAGTGCTTCATTGATATTCAGCTCACTTTTGGCCGCAGGGTTTGCTTCATAACGTAAGTGACATTCTACTTTGCCGCGCGCTAAACGTTGGCGAAAGCGTTCACGCAGTACAGGCTCAAGACCACGAAATTGTTCCGGCAGGCGGAAGTAGGTTTCAAGATAACGTTGGTTTACCGAGCGAATTTCCCATACCGCGGTACCCCAATCACCTTTAACTTCTTTACGCGCGTACGCGGTCATGCTGTAAATCATTGATTTGTCCTTTGCTCACGAAGATGAAATATCAAACGAGAGATATGTTAGCACTAGCTTCACGCGTATACTAGGTTCACGCCAATGCAAAGGGTGACCAACCTAGCGTCAAGGCGGCTAATCCGCTATAATCTCGCCCCAATCGATTCCGTCTCACCCGATAAAAGGTAGATGCACTATGCGTCCAAATGACCGCGCGGCCGATCAAATTCGCCCAATTAAAATCACTCGCAACTACACTGCTTATGCTGAAGGGTCAGTATTGGTGGAATTTGGTAATACCAAAGTATTGTGTAATGCCACTGTCGAAGAGGGTGTTCCTCGCTGGTTGAAAGGTCAGGGTAAAGGTTGGGTTACTGCCGAATACGGCATGCTGCCACGTGCAACCCATTCACGGACTCGTCGTGAAGCGACCAACGGTAAGCAAGGTGGCCGCACCATGGAGATCCAACGTCTCATCGCTCGCAGCTTACGTGCTGTGGTGGATTTAGAGGCCATGCCAGAGGTGATGATCACGGTTGACTGTGACGTTATTCAAGCGGACGGTGGTACTCGTACTGCATCAATTACGGGCGCAAGTGTGGCACTAGCGGATGCGTTTGCTCATTTGGTTGCTAGCGGTAAATTGAAGAAGAATCCAATGAAAGGCCATGTTGCTGCTGTCTCAGTTGGCATCTTGGGTGAAAACATTTTATGTGATTTGGAATACGTGGAAGATTCTGCCGCTGATACCGATATGAATGTGGTGATGACTGAAAACGGTAAGATGATTGAAATTCAAGGCACCGCAGAGGGTGAACCGTTTAGCCATGAAGAGCTGATGGATTTACTGGCCGTTGCCAAGAAAGGCATCGCTGATATTGTTGAAGCGCAGAAAGCATCGTTATTAGATTGATCAAGTAGCTCCCAGTTGGGGGCTATTTTTTTGCCCGTTTTATTCATTGTATTGTTGTACGTGATGACCCCACCCTAACCCTCCCCTATAAGGGGAGGGAATGAAGGAAGTGTTCCTAATATCGCCCTTGAGGGGAGGTGAGCACCATCTTAGTACCTCCCCCCTTTTCGAGGGAGGCTAGGAGGGGGTTGTTCTTGTTGAGAAAGAGAAATAAACCAAAGTGTATGAGTTAAGAGAGAGAAAATCATGAAAGCATACCAGCGTGAATTTATTGAATTTGCACTAGAAAAAGAAGTCTTGAAGTTTGGCGAGTTTACTTTGAAGTCTGGCCGAAAAAGCCCTTATTTCTTTAACGCTGGCTTGTTTAATACTGGCCGTGATTTAGCGCGCTTAGGGCGTTTTTATGCCGCTGCTTTGGTCGATTCTGGGATTGAGTTTGATGTGCTATTTGGACCGGCGTACAAAGGGATCCCAATTGCGACTACAACGGCAGTAGCGTTGGCTGATCATCATGATGTTGATACGCCGTATTGCTTTAACCGTAAAGAAGCGAAAGACCACGGTGAGGGCGGTAACTTGGTCGGTAGCGCATTAGAAGGGCGCATTATGCTGGTGGATGATGTCATTACAGCTGGTACTGCCATTCGTGAGTCGATGGAAATCATTCAAGCTAACGGTGCGGATCTTGCTGGTGTTTTGGTAGCAATTGACCGCCAAGAAAAAGGCAAAGGAGAGCTTTCTGCAATTCAAGAAGTCGAGCGTGATTTTGGTTGCGCGATCATCTCAATTGTTAGCCTGACCGATCTGGTTACTTACCTTGAAGAGAAAGGGGCAGATGCTAAGCACCTTGAGGCGGTAAAAGCGTATCGTGCTCAGTACGGAATTTAAGCATCAACTTATTTGCGAATCGTAGAGCCACTTATTGAAAAGTAAAAGCCCCGAGTTTGTCGCTCGGGGCTTGTTTGTTATTAGTTTAGTTATTCTAGCGATTAACTTTGATCGCCATGGTGCGAGTTATCGTAAATTTCCGAGCCATCACGCTGCGTTTTCAACAGTGATAAATTCCACATGTACTGTTCTGGGCGTGGTGTGACTAAATCTTCAATCGCCTTATTCATAGCACGTGCATCTTGCTCTTCATCGCCAGTTGGAAAGTTTTCTAATGCAGGCAAAATATGCACTTCGTACTTACAGGTTTTATCGTTATAAGCAGGCAAAATTGGCACGACTTTCGCCTTTGATAGGCGCGCCATTTTACCAAAACCTTTTAACGTGGCTTTTTCAGTGCCAAAGAATGGAACAAAGACCGAGTTGGCCGGGCCAAAGTCTTCATCGGGCAGCCAGTAGCCTAAGTATCCATCTTTAATTGAACGTACAAACGGTTTTACTCCAGCATCACGTGCAAAAATACGCCCGCCATATTGCATGCGTTGGACGTGCATTAACCAATCACCGATAGGATTGCGCTGTGGCTTCATGATGGTGGTTACTTTATAGCCTTTTGCCGCAAGCATTACCGCAGGGTAATCGACCGCCCAAGCGTGAGGAGCGAGGATGATCACGTTCTCGCCAGCATCTAACAATGGCAATAAGTTCTCTTCACCAATCATGATGCCGCGTTGCTGATTGTGTTTTGTGGAACGAACCAAAAACTCCGAATAACCGAGCATGTATTGTGCTGCTTTGACAAAGGTTTCTTCCAAAATAGCCTGGCGTTCTTGCGGGGATTTTTCAGGAAAGCATTTTTCCAGATTCACTCGCGTGCGGCGTACAACACGACCGTTTTTGCGTACCGCAAAGGTGGATAATTTGCGTGCTAGCCTATCTCGCCATGCGGGTGGCATAAAGGCGAACAGAGCGGCAAAGAAGATCCCAATCCAAGTTCCCCAATGTTTTGGGTGTAAAAAAGACCATTGGAATGTGGGGTTGTGCAAGTGTTTGTCTGTGCTGTTTTCGTTGTTGCTCATTGAAAGCAAAACCTTTTTCTAGTTATAAATAGCGAGAGTTAGTTAACGTTTCATCTGGCAAAGATTTAAAACGCTTATGCAGCCACATCCACTGTTCTGGTGCGCGTAGAATCACTTCTTCAACGTATTTATTCATGTAAGCGGCGGCAGCGGTCATGTCATCTTTTGGATAGTCGCCATCAATGGTTTTATCGGCGATGATTTCATATTTTCCGTTGGCGTTTCGAAACCCTGAACCAGGGACAATCGCACATTGGCTAGTATAAGCCAGAATACTGGTGCCTGTGGTGGTACACGCTTCTTTGACCGAAAAGAAGGGAACAAACACCGATTTGTTATGGCCGTAATCTTGATCGGGTAGATAAAATAGGCGCTCGCCCTTTTTGAGTACGCGGATCATCTGTTTAATGTCGGTGCGGTAGATTAGTTTATTGCCATTGCGTGTGCGACCACGGTATTGGATAAATTCATACGCAGGGTTGCTGTGTGGGCGGTAAACGCCATAGCCTTCAAGGCCTATTACACCAAAAGCGCGTGCTGTAATTTCTAAATTTAACGCATGTACGCAACACAGCAGTGCGCCACGTTTTTCTTGTTTGAGTTGCAAAAGGGCACTGACATCTTTCACATCAAGCAGGCGAGCAAAACGCCAAGTCGGCCAAAACCAAGTAATTCCGGTTTCTATCAGCGCCATGCCAGTGTTTTTAAAGTTTTCGTTAACAATATGCTCAATCTCACCTGCACTTTTCTCTGGAAAAGATAGCTGTAGATTACGCGTGGCAATGTGTACTCGCTTGTTAGCAAAGCGCATTCCAAACGCGCCCATGCTGCGTCCTATTTTTAGTAACGCAGAATAAGTAAGCAGGTTGACCATTAAAGCGAGTAGTCCAAAGCTAAGCCACACGCCCCAATATTTAGGGTGCAGTAGCGAGAGGGAAAACTCAGGTTTACCGTATTTTTCTTTGCTCATTACTCTTGATTCTTTCACTGATGATTCTTTATCACGACGTTGGCGGCGGTTTTTACTCAATCTGAGCGCTTAATAACGCCCAATACGCTTCAAAATTTGCCGTCGGTTGGTATTTAAAGTCAGATCGCACAAAGCGATTTAAGCTGCCTTCCACTTGACCAAGCAATTGAGCGGCTAAAATGCTTTCGTCGACGGGGAAGGATTTACCTTCACGCAGTTTACGTTCGCGAAGGATCTGGCGTAGTGACGTTTCTATGCGTTCGAACAGTTGGTTGATCCGTTCACGCAGTCGCTCATTTTCAAACATTAGAGCATGGCCGGATAAAATTCGTGTCAAGCCCGGGTTACGTTCCGAAAAAGCCAAGATAAGTTGTAGCACTAAGCGGATGCGGTTGAGTGTATCTTTCTCTTCATCCAAAATGCGATTAATCCGCGACATTAAAGACTCTTCAATAAACTCAATCAAGCCTTCAAACATCCGTGCTTTACTCGGAAAATGACGGTACAAAGCCGCTTCAGAAACGCCCACTTGCTTAGCAAGCTTTGCTGTGGTGATGCGTGATGCACCATCGTTAGATTCCAGCATTTCAGCGAGTGCTTGTAGAATCTCTTCACGACGATTGATTTTCTTATTGACGGCCATGACCCGATTTCCTTTTAGTTACCACATGCTTGTGAGCAAATATTTATACCCTTCAGATGGTTTGGGTATTGTCCGTTAAGCGCAGTAGTTTAACGGACAGTTTTCGGACTGCGTAGCGTAAAAATGAAAATGATTGAACTGGGTGGTGATTTTACCACCCAATAAACGCTATGAACCCTAAAAGAAGCTTAGAACGTCTGTTTGTCGCCTACAGTTGACTCGCGATCAGTTGCATCAGTGCGTGAGCTAATGCAGATTTTGAACTCAAAGGTAATGCTTGCTCTCCGCCTTGCCAATAGACGGTTAATGCATTGTCGTTGCTGTTAAAGCCTTGGCCCGCAACAGAAACATCATTGGCGCAGATCATATCCAGTTTTTTGTTGAGCAGTTTAGCACGGGCATATTTTTCAACTTGCTGCGTTTCAGCTGCAAAGCCTACCGTGAACGGGCGGTTTTCTTTCAATGCGGCTACACTAGCGACGATGTCGGGATTTTTGACCATGGTGATGAGCATGTGATCGCTCGCATCGGTTTTTTTGATCTTTTGATCGGCGACGATCTCAGGGCGATAGTCGGCTACGGCGGCGCAACTGATGAATACATCATGTGATTGCGCTTGCGCCATCACTTGCTGATGCATATCGCAGGCACTTTCCACATCAATACGTTGTACTTGTGGCGGTGTGAGCAAATTGACCGGGCCACTGATCAGAGTCACTTTCGCGCCCAATTGAGCGGCGGCCTGCGCAATCGCATAGCCCATTTTGCCTGAACTGTGGTTACTGATATAGCGAACTGGATCGAGCGCTTCACGGGTTGGGCCTGCGCTAATCAACAGTGATTTTCCCGCGAGCAGTGTGTTGTTCGCTACCTCTGTTTGGAAAAAAAACTCGCAGCGCTCAACCAATTGCATTGGCTCAAGCATGCGGCCCGGGCCAACATCGCCACACGCCTGTTCACCAGCTGCAGGGCCCCAAATCATCATTCCTCGGCGTTTAAGCGTGGCAATATTCTCTTGTGTGGCGATATTGCGATACATCTGCTGATTCATTGCCGGCGAGACGGCCACTGGCGCATTGGTGGCTAAAATCAAAGTGGTGAGTAAATCATTACCCATCCCTGCGGCGACGCGGGCAATGAGATCCGCTGTCGCGGGAGCTAGCAGGACTAAGTCTGCCCATTTGGCAAGTTCAATATGGCCCATAGACGCTTCGGCGGCTGGGTCTAATAAGCTATCTGAAACTGGCCTGCCAGAGACGGCTTGCATGGTCAGTGGCGTTATAAACTCTTTTGCAGCGTGAGTCATCACCACTTGTACTTGTGCGCCACGTTCAATCAAACGACGCGTTAACTCAGCACATTTATACGCAGCAATACCGCCGCTAATGCCGAGCAGAATCTTTTTTCCTGCCAGTGTTTGCATTATCTTTTCCTCAAAAATTCTGCGCATTATGTTAGCACAACTCTCGCATCGAGTGACCTTATGATCCGCTCAATCCTTTCATATTGGACGAGTGTTTCTGCGTCTTTCATCACTTATCAATTACAAAAAACCATGAATCAAGCCTAAATAAAGAGAAGCAAAGTTGCAGGCTTGGCTATTTCTCTATGTTGTCTGAGTACCTTTAGCCCTAGGAGTGCTTAATGAGCCTCAAATCACTGCCCACAGAATCAATGCCACGCGAAAAATTGCTTGCTCGCGGTCCTCAGGCATTATCGGATGCTGAACTGCTGGCGATTTTCCTTCGTACTGGTACTCAAGGAATGAATGTACTCGCTCTCTCGGATCTGCTGCTGCGCGAGTTTGGATCACTTCGAGCGCTTTTTTCGGCCAACCAGCAAGAGTTTTGCCGCCATAAAGGGTTGGGCGAAGCCAAATACGTTCAATTGCAGGCGGTGCTTGAAATGACGCAGCGCTATTTGGCCGAAACGCTCAAACGAGGTGGCGCTTTGACTAGCCCAGAGCAAACCAAGCTTTATTTATCGAGTGTGCTACGCGATCGCCATCGAGAAGCCTTCTATATTCTGTTTTTGGATAATCAACACCGAGTGATCAGCGATGAAGTGCTGTTTGAGGGGACGATTGACGCGGCCAGCGTTTACCCTCGAGAGGTAGTTAAAAGAGCACTCCACCATAATGCAGCGGCATTAATATTGGCCCATAATCATCCGTCAGGCGTTGCTGAGCCTAGCCAAGCCGATCGCAGAATCACACGTCGATTAACCGATGCGCTTGCGTTAGTGGACATCCGTATTTTGGACCATTTTGTGGTGGGCGACGGCGAGGTAATTTCTTTTGCAGAAAGAGGGTGGATTTGAATCACATTTTAGGTTGTGACTTAAGATTATTCTGGTATGATTCGCGCACTAAATTATCAACCTAAATCAGCTCTGCTTAAAAAAAGATCGCCAAATCCGTAAAAAGGATCTGTTCGGGTCTTGAGCAATGCATGTCAAGTTAGTATAATACGCGACCTTTGATAGCCTTGTATGGATTTTCCATAACGGTTTTTAACCTCAAACTTCTTAATACATCGAGAACGAGGTTCGGCCACCAAGGTTGATATCGAGCTGAAACGATTTGGAGAAGACATTCATGTCCCGAGTATGCCAAGTAACTGGTAAGCGTCCAATAACGGGTAACAACCGTTCACACGCACGAAATGCTACTAAGCGTCGTTTTCTGCCGAACCTACAAACTCATCGTTTCTGGGTAGAGAGCGAAAAACGTTTTGTTAAACTACGTCTAACTGCTAAAGGCATGCGTATCATCGATAAGAAAGGCATTGATGCTGTTCTTGTTGATATCCGTGCACGTGGCGAAAACGTTTAAGAGGAATTGAGCAATGGCTAAAGGCATTCGTGAGAAAATTCGACTAATATCTTCTGCAGGTACTGGTCACTTCTACACAACTGACAAGAACAAACGCAACATGCCAGGCAAATTTGAGATCAAGAAATTTGATCCAGTAGTTCGCCAGCACGTTCTTTACAAAGAAGGCAAAATCAAGTAATTGATTTTACGCTTTGTAAGCATTGAAAGACCCAGCTTTGGCTGGGTTTTTTATTATCTGGAATTTGTACCCTGCAATGTCAGCTCTCACTATAATGTGCTAAGTTACTCAAAGATAAACTCTTAGGGATCACTTATGCGTATCAATCGCCGCCGTTGGAATAATATTCTTATCTTGGCTGTTATTGCTTTTATTGCCATTTTGAATTTACCCACAGTCATCAAAACTTATCTTATTGAACCGCCTGCTAGCCCTTATCCTTATGTGATTAATCCAAATGCACAGCTGCAAGCACTGCATTTTACTGACTGGTCACTTGAACTGAATCAAAACCGTTGGCGATCAAGCAAAGCAATTTCAGTTGCTCCTGAAATATTGGCACAACGCTGGCAGAGTTTAGTTGGTACAGAAGTAGATGATGCCACTTACGAGTCGCTTGCGTCTCTACTACGCAACCCACAAACCGTGGAGGTGTGGTATCAGGATCGCGAAGAGCCGCAAAGGATCACCTACTACCAAACCCCCCAGTTTTGGTTATTGAAAAATTGGCAAGAGAAATGGGTGGCACTTTCGGTAGAAGAAGCTTTTCTTTTTCCGAACTGAGTCATTATTTCTCTTTGAGCGTTGAACAAACCAATAACGACGAACGAAGAATCGAGATTTATCATGCCTGAGTTACCCGAAGTTGAAGTAAGTAAAATGGGGATTAGCGCGCATCTAGTTGGGCAAACGATCCAACAACTGACATTTCGCACGCCCAAATTACGTTGGGCCATCCCTCAAGAGCTGAAACAGTTAGAAGGGCAAGTGATCCGCAATATTGCCCGCCGGGCCAAATATTTATTGATAGAGACCGATATTGGCAGCGCGATTGTTCATTTGGGAATGTCAGGTTCATTGCGAGTATTGGAGTGTGATTTTCCGGCAGGCAAGCATGATCACGTTGATCTGCGATTAACCAATGGCAAGGTGCTGCGCTACCACGATCCTCGTCGATTTGGCGCTTGGTTATGGTGCGAACAAGGAGAAAGCCACTCTGCGTTGAGTAATATCGGTCCTGAGCCATTAACCGATGATTTTGATGCAGATTACATTGCGCAAAAAGCGAACAATAAACGTATCGCCGTTAAGCAATTTATTATGGAAAATAAAGTGGTGGTTGGCGTAGGCAATATCTACGCGAGTGAATCACTGTTTAATGCGCGAATTCTCCCCACTCGGCCCGCTCATTCGCTGACACTGACTGAATGGAATTGCCTCGTGCGAGAAATTAAATCAGTCTTAGCAACGGCGATTCAACAAGGTGGCACAACCTTAAAAGATTTTGCACAAGCGGATGGTAAACCGGGCTATTTTGCTCAAGAGCTTAATGTGTATGGCAAAGCGCAGCAGCCTTGCCCAGCGTGTGGGCAAGCGATTGAAGCGCTGAAAATTGGTCAGCGTAACACCTTTTTCTGCTCTGCTTGCCAAAAATAAGGTACGTCCTAAAGGCTATATTTTCTTGCCATGCAAGGCGTTAGCGACAATGTCAGGAACAAATTGATCAACTTCTCCACCATGAATCGCCACTTCTCGCACAATGGTGGAGGAGATAAACGCATGCTCCTCTGATGGCGTAAGAAACACACTTTCCAGCCCCGGCATCAAACGGCGGTACATGTTGGTCAAACCAAATTCATACTCGAAGTCAACCGTAGTACGCAAACCGCGGATCAGCACATTGGCTTTTTCATCACGCGCAAAATCGACCATTAACCCAGCAAATCCTTTGGCAGTGACATTCTCTAAATGTTGAGTGACGGCGCTGGCAAAGGCGACCCGCTCTTGCAGAGTAAACATGGTGTTTTTGCTTGGGCTGGCGGCGACGGCGATGATCACTTCATCAAACATATTGGCGGCGCGTTCGATCAGATCCAAATGACCATTGGTGATGGGATCAAAAGTGCCGGGATAAATCACACGCGAAATTCTTTTTTGGCTCACAGTGGAAGGCTCATATTGGTTAACTGGCACTGATATTAACAAAAAGACTCAAAATTACCTATTGAACTCGGTATGATGTAGCCCGCACTAAACTGTGACACTTAGCGAGTGAGAGAAGAGACGATGAATAAGTTGTTGGTGATCCGTAACGATAAAATTGGTGATTTCATGCTGGCTTGGCCAAGTTTTGCGATGCTAAAAGCCTCGTTGCCAGATTGCCATATTACCGCGCTAGTCCCCAGCTATACCGTCGCGCTGGCCGAGCTTTGCCCGTGGATTGATGCGGTGATGGTCGACCCAACGGAAAACGCGTCCTCTGCGCAGAAAAAGCAATGTATTCAAGCGATTAAACAGCAACACTTTGATGCCTCGATCAACCTCTTCTCGACCACTTACAATGCACTATTAGTTTGGAAATCTCGTATTCCTTATCGTTTAGCGCCGGCGACTAAATTCGCTCAAATTTTTTACAACAAACGAATTAAGCAAAAACGCTCTCAATCAGCCAAACCAGAATATGAGTATAACTTAGATTTGGTACGCGCTTTTTTGCATGATATTGGCAAAGAGGTTGTCGAGCCGAGCGCACCTTATCTACAATTTGATCAAGCGAAGCTTGTTGAACAAAAAAGCAAACTGGCTACGCAACTTCATCTCGATACCAGTAAAGCGTGGGTGTTTGTTCATGCCGGAAGCGGCGGCTCAGCGAATAATTTGTCGCTAGAGCAATACACGCAGTTAGTGATGGGGATTGATAGCAAGCAAGAAATTATCCTCACCGCTGGGCCGGGAGAAGAGGTGAAAGCCGCGCAGTTAAAAGCTTTGATTGAAGAAAAGGGCGGGCGAGCGGCACTGTATGATAAAAATGAAGGGCTTGTTGATTTCTCACGCTCGATTGCTTGCGCTGATATTTTTATCGCAGGTTCAACTGGGCCTTTGCATATTGCCGCTGCGATTGATGTGCCCACAGTTGGCTTTTTCCCCGCCAAACGTTCAGCCACGCCACTGCGTTGGCGACCATTGAATTCACAAGGTCGCCATATCGCTTTTTGTCCACCACAAGCAAAAGACAAAGAAACTCAGGCCGATATGAGTCGCATTGATATTAATGCGGTGTTAGCTGAACTTAACCCTTGGGCGGCTCAGTACTGGTTCTAACCCATAAATCGGCGTATTTAACAAAGGTTGAGTGCGCCGATAATAAAGAAAGCAAGAAGCCTTGCTTACCATCTAAAAAGCCTGCTTTTAAAACGTACATTTTCAAAAAGCAGCCAAACGCATGAAAAATACCTTGGCTAATGCTGCTTTTCTTACCACGTTTTTCTCGTTGCTCTGCCCATGCCTTGGCATAACCTGCGGATTTAACTAAATAATGATGAATATCGTTATAGGTGTAGTGAATCGCATCACCTGCAAGATTCTCGACTTTCATGCCATCTGCGACTTCGACTTTTTCATGCACCAAAGCCTCGTTATATTGCGTTAATTGAGTTGGGTAGAGGCGCAACACGCGATCAGGATACCAACCACAGTGGCGAATATAGCGGCCAAAAACCCAACTCAAACGGGCAAATTGATACAGTGTATTGGGTTTATTAGCCGCGACCGCTTGCTGAATGCTCTCTTTTAACTCTTTGGTCACGCGTTCATCGGCATCTAGCCACAACACATAATCAGACTCGACATACGACTGCGCTAAGCGGCGCTGTGGGCCAAACCCAGGCCACTGCGAATTGACAAAAAACTTGTCAGTATAACGGCGTGCAATCTCTTCGGTATTATCACTGCTACCTGAATCTAAGACGACGATTTCATCTACCCATTGGTGAACGGTTTCCAAGCAAGCTTGCAGATGTTGCGCTTCATTTTTAACGATCAGCGCAACGGCTAAAGTAGGTTTGTTCACATTCATTCCTCGGATATTGGGTTTAGCTGAAAATCAGCCGTTATCTTATCAAACATTTGGATAACATGGCTTGCTTGAATGCGCTGCATCGCTTGTTCATCTTTGACGCGAGTACGCCAACTGACTTGCTCTTTCGTTTTTCCTGTTTCGGCAAACAGTGCTTCGTCATAAGCCGACACCACATAATCACGATACTGATAAGGCCCTGTGCGCTGCGGATTATGGTGAGCGTATAAACCGATAACTGGGGTATTCATTGCATTGGCCATGTGCGCTGGGCCTGTATCTGGCGCTATCACTAAATCGGCTAAGTCGAGCAGTGCCAACATCTCTTTAAGTTGGCTTTTACCAACGACATTGAGTACCGGCTGAGTCAGTTTACTCGCTATTTCGGCTGCTAGATCAACTTCAATTTGCGCAGGGCTACCGGCTAAAATAATATGCCAACCAAGTTGTTGAGCATGAGTTATCACTGTTACATAACCTTCAGCGGTCCAATTTTTATAAGCCTTACTCGCGGCAGGAACCACGACTAAATTACGCTTTGAATGTGCAAGTTGCTGCTTGGCCCATTGATGATCGGAATCTGAATAAGTGAGTGACCACTTAGGTTCTAGAACTTTGACTCCAAGGCATTCTGCAAACGCGAGTAAGCCATCTAATACATGAGGCGCTTGAGGCGATATCACTTTTACATTGGTAAATAGGTGCTGGAAATCTTGGCTGCGGGCGGCATCAAAACCGAGTTTATATTTAGCTTTAATACCCAGAGTGGCAATACTGGCACGAAAGGCATACTGCATATGCAAAAGCGCATCGAAGGATTGCCCTTTAAGTTCTGCCCACAGTTTTTGATACGCTTTCCACCCCTGTTTTTTGTCGAATATAACCACGTTTACATTCGGTAAATCAGTGAGTAACTGCGCTTCCAGTTTTCCTGTGATCCACGTGATATGAGTTTCAGGCCATTGGTGTTGAATTGCTTGCACGGCGGCCACTGCATTGCACACATCGCCAATCGCCGACAGACGCAACACACAAATTGAGCGTGGGGCAGAAGAAAAAAGAGCCATAAGTGACATCGATAGAGAGAAAGTTAGTAAGAATTATGCAGATAGCGCCGATAAATGTAAAATGCCAAACAAGCACAATGAAGCACATTCAATCTCGTCATTAAAAAGTGAAACGATGAAAACGCTGAAAAAAGAGAATCAAACAATTTGGTATGACGAGCATTTGCTAGTTGAAGATCCGCTCCGCTGTTTTAACCCCGAGTTTTGGCAGCAGGCTGGTAGCGTCACAGGTAGTGCAACTGGGCGCGGCACGACATGGTTTGTAAAAGCTGAAAAAGTAGAAGCGGCACTACGCCACTATAAGCGTGGTGGATTGTTCGGTAAGTTGGTCAGTGATCACTACTTTTTCTCAGGTTGGAAGAAAACTCGCAGCTTCCAAGAATTCGAATTGCTCAATACTCTGAGAGAGTCTGGGGTAAATGTCCCACGCCCGATTGCAGCGCGAGCAGTAAAGCGCACTTTTTGTTATCAGGCCGATTTACTCAGCGAAAAAATCCCGAATGCCCGCGATCTGGTGTCTATTTTACAAGAACGTCCATTACCGACTGAAATGTATGAGAAAATCGGCCTAGAAATTCGCAAAATGCATGATGCGCAAGTCAATCACACCGATCTCAATATCCATAACATCTTGATTGATGGCCAAGAAAAGGTATGGATTATTGATTTTGATAAGTGCTGCCAGCAACAAGGTGAGAGCTGGAAGAAAGGAAATTTAGATAGATTGAAGCGATCGTTTGAAAAGGAATTAATCAAACGGAAAATCCATTGGACCAAAGAGCATTGGGAATTAATGCTGGCGAGTCAATAAGTAGAATTAAATGAGTAATCTGAAATATAGAGCAGATATTGACGGTTTGAGAGCGATAGCCGTTTTGATGGTGGTTTTATTCCACATGAATGCTGATTGGATCCCTGGAGGATTTATTGGTGTTGATATTTTCTTTGTTATCTCTGGCTATATCATAACGTCAGCGATTTATCCTCAGATTGTAAATAAAGAATTTTCGTTTAATCAGTTTTATGTAAAACGAATCAAAAGAATCCTACCGCTATTTTATCTGGTAGCGATGACAAGTCTTGTTTTTGCATATTGGCTTTATACTCCGAATGATTTTATGGGCTTTGCCGATAGCTTACGGTATGCAAGCACATTCATTGCTAATGTTTACTTTGAAAAACACTCCGGTTATTTTGCTCCAACCTCAGAAACGTTGCCATTACTCCATACTTGGTCATTATCTATCGAAGAACAATTTTACTTTGTCTGGCCGATGGTCTTAATCCTCGCTGCTCGTTACCTCAATTCGCGCTTTTTCTGGGGAGTAATGTCTGCGACTTTAGTTGGATTCATTGGTTATTCTGAATATATGGCTAGATTAGGAGACAGCTCTGGTTATTATTTAATTCAAAGTAGAGCTTTTGAACTCTTGATGGGAGCGCTGTTAGCAATAATGGTTTACTCAAAAAGCCAAAACAGCAGGGAATTACCCAGAGGCTTTTATCATTTTACTGGGATTGTCGGGATGGTTAGCCTAGTTTGGCTCTCTTTCTCTTTGAATGAAAGTGATGTGTTTCCCGGTATTCATGCGCTATTTGTGACTATCGCTTCCGCTTTAGTCATTGTCTCTGGGACGTCAAAAACCAGCACTATTTCGTACGTATTGAGTTTGCGCCCCATGGTGCTCATCGGTCGTTTGTCTTACTCATTGTATCTATGGCATTGGCCGGTATTGGCTTTTTATCGTTACTATTTCATTAGCTTTACGATTGTCGATGCCATCATTTGTGGAGTGATCACGGTTATTCTCTCTTTTGCCTCTTGGCTGTGGGTAGAAAACCCTTTGCGGCATGCGCAGATTGGCAAGCGATGGGTTTACTTGTTTTATTTGATTTTGCCGATTGGATGTTCGGTCGTGATTGCTAAACAGATTGTTGCGCAAGATGGTTATCCAACACGATTCAGTGATTCAGTCCAAGCGATATTTAGCCAATCCGCTTATACGTTTGATGATAATAAGAATCATCGTATGCAGATTGTGGATTCGTACCCTTTTGAATCACCAGTGATAGGAGACATCGAGCAACCGATTACAGCTTATATCTGGGGGGATTCACATGCAGGCCATTTTAGAAGTTTTGTTGATGTTTTAGGCAAGCAAGAGGGGTTTGCTGCACTGTTTGGAGGTTTAGGTGGCTGCCCTCCTGTTATTGGAAGCGATTTGATTAAACATGGAAAGCCAGAGCAAAAGTGTTCTGAACGTAATAATGAAATAGCCCTTAAGTTAGCTGAGTTGAAGCCGGATGTGGTTTTTTTAGCTGGACGTTGGACTATGTATGTAGAAACAACACGTTCTGTTGGCGAGAAAGGTAGTCGTGTCTACTTAGGCGATGAAACGGATTATAGCGAATCGATTGATAATAGCCGTAGAGCTTTCAAAGAAGGTTTAGAACGGACAATTAAGCATTTGGTTGAAGCTGGTATCAAGCCTATTTTGTTTGAACAAGTGCCAGATTATGACTTCAATCCTAGCAATTGTTTAGTTAAGAAAGCTACCTATGGATGGATGAAAGATGCATCCTGTGATTTACCTTTAAGTGCAATGATTGAACGTCAGGAGATGACAAATACAATTATTGATGAGATTGCAAAAAAATATCCACAAGTTGAAATTATCCCAATCTTATCAATTATTTGTGATGAGGTTAGTTGTAAAAGTCAGCTAAATAGTACTCCTTTGTATATGGATAATAATCATCTTAATTATGAAGGTGCGAGAGTATTAGCAGAACACTGGTTAGGGATAAATCAATGAAATTTCAGTAAGGGGCTAGCTGACCCATCTGAACTGAGTGATACCTCAAGTAGCTTAATTCTGTATTCTTAGTGATTGATATATTAAAAAACGCAATTGGCTGACGATTGCGTTTTTTGTTTTATGACCAAAACGGAGGGGGAATACATTAGTCCAGTGGCATATGTCTTGTAGGATAAAGCACAGGTCAGCTAGCTTAGATGAATTTTTTCTGGTGTATATGGCTTAAGTTTGAGGAGTTGTTGGCCAAAATAGTCACACAGCTGTGCACCTGAGAAATTCAAATCCATACCTACAAAATCTTTATAGTGATAATTCCACCATTTTAGTTCTAGGAGCTGACAGATCTCACTTTCTGAGAAGCGATATTTTATCACTTTGGCCGGAATGCCGCCGACAACTGCGTATGGAGGGACATCTTTGGTTACGACTGCATTGGCTGCGATCACTGCACCATCAGCAATCTTTATCCCTGCCTTTAAAGATACATTCTGTCCAATCCATACATCATTACCTATGACCAATCTTTCTGCTGTTTTGAGCGGTTTTAGTGCGAATGGCTGGCGCTCACCACCCAGAAAATCATACTCATAAGTTAATGGCGATGTTGTAAAGGTGTGGAGAGGATGCTCAGTACCGATTATTTTTAAACCGCCAGAGATCGAGCAGTATCGACCAACGATTGAATCTACTGGCAGTGCAGAATGGGAGTATGAAAATGCCCCCATTTGCCACAAATGATTTCTTGAGATACTAAAGTGTGTGTGGCTCAATCGCGAGTGGCTCAGCGATCTTATAGGCTTTCTTAAACCACTTTTTGAGCGTGATATGGGACTTTTTTAACTGAATAAGCTCATTAACAGTTAAAAAGCGTTTTTGGGTTTTCATAGTCAATTAATCTTGTTCACTCGCTTTGCTATCAATTGGAAACTCTTATTTTGTCACTCGAGTTGGATGGATTTTCTTAATCATCAATCCTGTCCATTTTTTATATGCTCTATAAATACGCTTTTTATCGATTAGAGTATTTTTAGAGATCAAACCGTTAAGATATAGCCAATCATTTAAGTCATATTCAAGCGCCAGATTACCTCGTTTATAGAAGCGCTCAGTGACATCCAATCCAATATTTTCTGGACAATCCATGAGTAAGTTATTGGCCATAAACTGTGGCCAAAACTCTTCACCTAACCCTGCATGATCGCAGGTTTTACTCTCGATATGGTGCTCTTCACTGAGTAGCGCTGAGATCCAATTTAGACATAAAATTTGCTCCGTTGCTGGGTGGCGTGCTTTGTAACCCGGTTTCAGAGTGAAATGTAGTTCTGGTATCCAGCGATCAGACCAAATTTTTAATAGATCTTGAGCTAGGCCAAAATCAAACAGATCGCTTTTATGAAAATGAACCGGATGCCCGTAGTGGCTTGAAATAAAAAACGTACTGCTGGTGAGCACTCGCTGAGTCAAAAACTGATAATTTTGTGCTCTGGGTAGATCGGCATACTCTTGATACAGTTCAACAAATTGGCGACCAGTCAGCAGATTATCGGTACGCAGCTTAACTGCGTAAGGCGTTGTTACCGCTTTCAGCCCCATGTGAGTGCTGTACATCTGACGATTGTTATTGAGTTTGAGCGGCTTACCGTCATAAAAAACGGTATTTGAGCCGGGATCATCCAATTCCAACACTTGGTCGTAATCAAGGCCATCCAACGGCTGCCCTTTCCAAGTCGACAGAATGATGGTCGATTTAGGAAAAAAGCGCAGTATGGACTTCAAGCACTGCTCTGTGATGCCCGAGATTTGCTGGCGACTGGCACTGGCTTGCACTGGCCCCTGCACAACAAAGGTGATCGCTTCATCATCAATATTGATCATGGTTGTGGCTGCCTCAAAAAGTCACTGTACTCATCTGGCACGCCACAAAAAATGACCTCATGGCGTGCGATCAAGTGGTAGTGAATATTCAACCCTTTTTCAATGAGCAGGTTGTAGATCGGTGCAATGTATAGCTCGCCTCGCTCCCATTCTTGGCTTGGTCTGGCAACGTATTCGCGATACGCCTCCAAGTAATCTTCTTTGCGATTGAAATGATAAAGCCCGGTACTACAGAGATCGGAAATCGGGTTTTTCTCCGCGGTCTGGATCACTTTAGTACTGCCGGCATGTTCTGGTTTGGCGAAAGAGCAGTTGTCACCGCTGCCCTGAAACACTTCTAGGTAGCCATCGCTATGTTGACTAATGTCCGGGAATACAAAGTTCGGACGGAATGTGTCGATGTTAAACACAGTGATCGAACCTTGATAGTCCACGCCCTGTTTTGCGAGTTCTTCTAACCCTAAAGTCACCGTTTCGGCTTGGCCGCGAGTTTCTGTATGCAATTCAGCGATGTAAAACTGTTTAATGCCAAGTTGAGTGGCTTTTTCGCGCACAAACGCTGGGGTGTCGTAAGCATTACGCACAATGAACAGAAACGGTGTGTTAGCAAAATACTCGGCAAAACTGTTGACCGAGTGTTCAAACAGGGTTTGACCGTGGGCTTCAAGCATATATTTCGGCTGTGTATAACCTGCTTTAAAGAAGCGAGAACTCATTCCCGCCATTGGGATCACAATCATTGATCAAGCCTCAATAAAATTTGGTGGAGACGAAATGCATTGGCAAATAGAGCATCTTGACGGTGACGATCATCGGCATGCAAAGGCAACATCGATAAGAAAAGTTGAATTTGCATCGCGTAGAGATTTTTCGCCGTGAGGCCAAAAGTCTGTTCAATTAACTCGATAAAGCCTTGCTGCGTCTCTTTATGTTGACTCTGTTCGGCAATCTTTAATTCGATCGCGTTATCGGCAATCTCAACATGGTAGTAACCGGCAATAATCCAGTCATATAAACCTAGAATCGAATGACTCAGCTTAGCGAGATCGTAGCGGATATCACCATACAGTGTTTTCTGCCCGTCAGGCGTCATCCCTCTAGGGTCGATCGTTTTAATTTTGTTGTCTCGGAAGTCATACAAAATATTGCTAAAGCAAAAATCACCGTGCAAGACGCCCAGTAAGGGTTCTCCATTAGGCAGATGTTTTTGGCTATCGCGCAGAATTTGCGCGAGCGAGACATCTTGTCCTGCAAATTGCCACTTTTTTTCTAACGTGATGCGTCGCGATGCACAGAATTCGTTAAGGCGTAGAGTGGTTTTATCGGCAAACAGTATGTCGAGAGTATTGATGGGATCATTCGGCTCGGTAGGTTGCTCAAGGCATAGGCTTAAAAACTCCACCGCGCTGGCTAAGATTTTTTGCCAGATTTGACTCGGCAGCTTGGAAAAAACGAATAACTCATTCAGCGCAGTGAGGTAGAGATATTCTAAGCGATAGGAAATTTTCCCTTCGCTGTTTTGGCTGCCTAAATATTGTGGAATGAAACCACGCATCGTCATCGGCAGATTGTCAAACCAGTAGGCTTCGGCAGCGATTTTTTGGTTCTTTATGCTCGATTTTTCAATCCATTTGGCGGTTATGGTTAGTTCATTAAAGGCGCGCTGGGTGGTGAATTCAGCCTTGGAGTGATAGTAAGTATTCACATGACCAAAATCGAGCCAGCCAATCGAGTTAACGGCACTTAAGCCTACGTTTTTATGATAGCGGTTAAGACCAGCAATAAATTGCCACTCACTCTGTGTAATACTGCGAACCAGTTCCCGTGGGCGGCTGAACTTGAAGTAGCCATCAATGATCCGCTGACTTTCGTGATTCATTGGAGTGTTGGCATCTTGTAGCCAATCAACTTCATCATTAGTCAATACGGCCCAGTTATAACTGTCTTTCGCGGTGGAAACGCTGACAATATCATCGCCAACAGGAAGTTGATTAAAAAGCGTATCACCGTAGAGGATGTGCAATGGTGCATTAAGTGAGTGGCCACTAATATTGAGTGCAGCAACCAAAGAAGCGCCAAGGCTCAGTCCATCAGGCGTAGCGATAATCGTCACCTGATGCTGTTCAAGCCACTGACTGTCGATTTCTGAGATGGTAAACGACTCGGGCAAGGAGAGATAGATCTGCACCCCCTGCGGTGCTAAAGCGACTTGATGTTGGAAAAGAGGTCGATTGCCTAAAGGTAGAAAGCTAGGTGGAATACGTCCAAATTCAGATTCCAATTCTTGGCCGACGTAGGCACCAGACATTATCAGGAACATGATTTTTCCTTTGCAAACAGTTGGTGGATCTCTTCCAAACTCATCGAGGCAAATTCGGTAGGGCGCACGGCGCGATCATCAATGTAAAAGCCGTCGTGTCCACACCAAGGTTTGCCCACTAAAATTTCATCATACGGAACTTGGTGTTTATCCAGCCACTCAGTAATGATAGGCAGAGTGTGGATATTGATTTTACCGACGTTACCGTCATAAGTGCGCATATTACGCGCCGTTGAAATCACAATCTCAAACCCCTTTTGCTTATAATTCCGCAGTTGTTCAATCACATCCATTCTCGGTAGGACGTTTTTATAATCGGAAGTATTGGCTTGAGTTAGTGTCCCATCAAGATCAACAATTAGTCGTTTCATTAAGAGTATTCTCTTTATAAATCTAAATATTCAAGTGTTTTGGCAAGAGCGCCACGGTTTTGTTCTACGATTTGATAACCCTGCTTGCCGCAATGAATACGCTGTTTGTTATCAGTGAACCATTCACAAAGCATTTGTGCAATTTGCTCTGCATCTTGTGTGATCACACAAGCATCGGCTTGATTGAGGGCTTGAGTGATTTCACTGAAGTTGTAATAGCTTGGGCCAGTCAACATGGGTAAACCAAGCGCAGCTGGCTCGAGTAAATTATGTCCACCGACTTTGTCACCCGCTAAGCTTCCGCCCATAAAGCAAATGTCAGCAGATCCCATGAGTACTAGCATCTCCCCCATAGTATCAGCTAGATAGACCTGTACTTCTAGATCGAGTTTATTCTCTGTTTGAGTTCGCAGAACACTCATAAATTGTGTTTTGCATAACTCAAAAACAGCATTAAATCGCTCAGGGTGGCGCGGAACAAGCATAAGCAGTGCGCTAGGGTGTGCTTTAAGTACTTTTGCATGAGCGGCTAACACTTGTTCATCTTCACCTTGGTGAGTGCTTGCGGCAATCCAAATTGGTCGTTCTTTACCTAGTTGATGCCTTAACTGCTGGCCTTTTTCTATGGTTTGTTGATCGATATTGATATCAAACTTCATCGAACCGGTGACTGTCACTTTGTCAGCAGGTAATCCGAGTCGAATGAAGCGCTGCGCATCATCTGGGTACTGACAAAGTACATGGGTTAAGTGAGAGGCTAACAAGTTAAATATCGGTTGAAATTTAGCGTAGCGTTGGCATGAACGCTCAGATAAGCGAGCATTAATAACAGTGATAGGAATGCCCGCTTTTGCAACAGTATGCAGCGTGTTCGGCCAAAGTTCAGTTTCCATGATCAGCATTTGGCTTGGTTTTATCCGCTTGATGAAAGCGTGTACGGCAAAAGAGAAGTCAAATGGCATATAGCGATGTTCGGCAATGCCTTGTAATTTAGCCGCTTGCTCAGCGCCCGTAGCCGTTGTTGTTGTAATGACAATCGGTTGATCAGGATATTGTGATTTGAGTTTTTTTATCAGTGGAGAAACGGCAAGCGTTTCTCCAACGGATACCGCGTGGATCCAAATAGGGGATTGATTAGTTTTAAGCGGTGGCGTGAAGCCAAAATGCTCTTTCCAGCGAGCACCAACACACGGCTTGCCCGGCCGCTTTTTGTACAAGCTCCACATTAAAAAAGGAGAAGCTACACAGAGCAGTAAGGTATAGAGAGCTCGAATCACCACTCTACGGTTCCTTTTTCTTTACCAAATCATCCGGATTAATGTGAGTCCACTTCGAACGAGGGCGATCTATATATTGAAAATGTTCATTGGTAAAACTACCTTGAATACAAACGTATTTTCTATCTTTTGTGCAAAGATCTTCTCTGCCTTTTAGTAATTCATCAAATACGCCAGGCCCGGTTGAATAATAAACGCCCATTTTAGGGTCGTAGTTCTCAATGTTATGCAGTACTTTTTCAATCGCTTGGCTGAGGTCGTTATTATTAGGTGCTGAGGCGATAAAGTAGTTGGTAAAACGGGTATTGTTGTCAATCTTTATGTAAACCGCTTGTTGTTCATCGCCAATCAGTTTATCGAGAGACCATACCAAAGTTGCATCAATGTCCATATAGACGCCCCCTTCGTTATTGAGTACGACCAAACGCCATAAATCGGCTTGAGCAGCGCCGTTGGTTAGCCGCATGTAAGCATCATAGATTTCAGTTGATGCGTGGGTTTGTAAATACTCACCACGGGCTTCGGTACTCACATAGCGATAGTCACAATTGAGCGACATTAATCGATTAAATAAGTAGTTAATATAAACGGGTAGAGAGGCTTGATCGGTAAAGTTGGTTTGCCAAATTGTACGTGGGATAGCGCTGCGATTAGAGCGTGCCAATTTTGCTGGTGAATAGGCAGGAATGGTAAAACGCAATTTTGGAAACACCCAATGAAATGGGTAAGCGAGTATTTTAAAAATATTCCCGGTCAAGCGGATTAATCGGTTGGCGATTAATACGGTTACTTGGCTCATATTGATTGATCCTATCTGTTTTTTTCGGTTATCGAGCGCTGTTTCAACGTGGCAGTAATCGCTGCAGTAATTTGCTCAGTAGAAGGCTTTTCACCATTGGCATTCATCACGATCGTATGTGTTTCATAAAGTGGTGTATAACGAAAAGGGACGGTAGCGTAAAAAAAACCAACAGTTGGTGTGTGGGTCGATATGGCCACATTGCGTATGCCTGTGTCTGGAGCAATCACTAACGTTGCTTTCGCAATAAACGTGACTAATTCATCTAAAGGTAAGCATGGCTGAATCGTTAATTTTCCAGCCTTTGCAAGATCTTGTAGATACTCACCTTTTTCAAACTCATTTTTTCCCTCAAGGAAGACATGTTTTACATTGGGTTGCTGCTCAATAGTTTGCTCGATGACAGCACGCATTTCAGGCTTAGATAAGATTTTTCTCAGCTGCGAAGCTCCACTGAAATAGACAAGGTAAGGTGTCTCAAAATCACAAAGTTGCCTGTTGTCTGGGTAGGCAAAATCGAGAGGATAGCTTGGGCTGTGGCCAAGGATTTTAAGCATATCGAGCATGCATTCTACTTCTGGTTGAAAGTCAGAGCGAAATACTGCCAAGTTATACAAGGTGCCACATAAAAATGGCGTGTAAGGAAAGCCAACTTTGAGTTTTGCTTTAGTCAGTAATGTCATCCAGTAAGAACGATTTGTCCCAGCGACATCAAATATAATATCTTGCTCTTCCAGTTGGCTGTAGTCTTGCCATTTTTGCTTGAGTGATAAGTGTTTTGAATCCTCACGGCTTTTCATTACCACTGTTTTATCCGCTAACTCTGCTGGTGTTCCATAGAGGTAGTTTGAAACGGTGACTAATGTTATTTCTGCATGAGGGAAGAACTTCCGAGCTTCAATCAAAAAGGGGCGCACAATGACTTGATCACCGAGCGCAGCATGGCGAATGACGGCAATTTTCTTGATCGCTAAAGGATTAAAATAACCATTCAAGTATTGGCGCGCGGCCTTCGAGGCATAAGCCCCTTTTTCAAACCAGAGGTGTTTCATGAATCTTTTCCAATAAATCTATCTAAAGCTTGAATAACTTGCACCGGTTGCAGTTGATTTAGGCAATTTAAGTGCCCTAATGGGCAGGTTCGCTTAAAGCATGGGCGGCATTCAATATCGGTATACACCATTTCTAAGCGCTCAGTTAGCGGTGGCGTGTATTGCGGTGAGCTTGATCCATAAATTGCGACGATATTACAATCTACGGCGGCGGAGACATGCATTAATCCTGAATCATTACTGATGACGGTATGGCAAGCAGCCAACAGATCCACAGCTTCAACAAGTGAGGTTTGTCCAGCTAGATTAAAGGCATATTTTTGTTGTTCGGTGCTAAGTGCTGAACGAATGAGGTCACATACTTTGCTATCCTTGGTCGAGCCAAAAAGCCAGATTTGATAGCCGCTTTCAATAGCGTGTTGTGCAACTTGAGCATAATAGTGGTCAGGCCATCTTTTAGCCGGACCAAACTCAGCCCCTGGGCATAAACCGACAATTGGTTTGGTTGTCGATAAGCCTAATCTTGAAATGGCATATTGCTGAGCTTTGCTATCAACTAATAAAGAAGGGTGAGGGCAGTTTTCTAGCTGTACTTCATCGAGCATGCTTTCTTTTGAATAAGCAAGAGCCACATAGCGTTCAACCATATACTGGAACACTTTACGATTAGGGCGAAGATCAGTAAGTAAGCCGTAGCGAAACTCACCCTTCCAGCCAGTACGAGAAGGAATACCCGCAAATAGCGGTATGAGTGCTGATTTTGCCGAATTTGGTAAGACATAGGCATGAGTGTAATTGTTGCGTTTTAGCTCTTGTGCGAGCGCCCATCGACCTGCAAGATTAAAAGCGCCGTGCCCAATCGACATTTCAATCGCGCAATTAACTTCTGGCATGCGTTCCAAAATAGGTTTGCACCAAGCGGGGGCTAGAACGTCAATTTGTGCATCAGGGTGCTGTTGCTTAAGGCGTTGATATAAACTTTGTGACATCACCATATCGCCTACCCATGAAGGGCCCACAATCAGTAACTTCATTTTTCACCGTCATTCTTATTTTGCGGCCATTCTAGCACAGCGCTCGTTTGATAAAACTCAATTTCTATTAAAAAATGCATTCAAATGCTAGGCAAGATATGCTCTAATCCGCCTCAACCTGAGAATAAGTATTGTGCAGCATGTTGGCGAGCATATTATAGAAATTCGAGTTTTTGTGATGAAAATCTACGTTATTAGCCTTAAAAACAGCCTAGAAAGACGAGCATCCATTGAGCAACAAATGGCTAATTACGGCCTAGATTTTGAGTTCTTTGATGCGATTGATGGTCGAGTTGTTCCGCCACACCCTTTATTTGCCAATTATGACTATACCAAGCGGTTATGGTTTACCAGTGGTAAAATGCCTTCAAAAGGGGAGATGGGCTGCTACGCGAGCCATTACCTACTCTGGCAAAAGAGTGTTGAGTTGAATGAGCCGATCATTGTTTTAGAGGATGATGCTGAGCTATTACCCTGCTTTATACATTTTATTGATCTAATCAAAATTAAAACCCAAGAATATGGCTTTTTGAGATTGGAGGAAGCTTGTGAACGCAGTCAACTGTTCTTGAAGGAACAGGCAAAGAACTACGACATCTATTTTCTAAGTAATAATTTTGGTGGCACTAGAGCTTATGCACTTTCTCCTGATGCAGCAACGAAATTACTTAAAGCTTCACAGTATTGGTCGATGCCTGTTGATAACTATATGGGGTCACTATATTTGCATCAGATGCCTTCATTTTTATTTTTACCAAGTGTGGTTGCAAATCCTCAATACTTTGACACAACGTTTCAAAACGAACAGCAACCCAAGGCTCCATTGCACAGAAAACCCACTCGTGAATTGTACTCACTGTATCGCAAAGTAAAAATGGCCTTAGCAAATAATGCTTATAAAAAATAAAAAAATTAATCATATAGAAAAGTTATTTTTACTATCACCATTAGTGGTCGTGTTAATGCTTATATTTAATTTTTCTGATAGTAAGTTTATTCTTTCACGGTTGATACCAATAGTTTCTCTTTATTGCTTGTTAAAATATCGACATGCAATTAGTGAAAACTGGAATTCAGAGTTAAGGGGCTTTTTTATCTCTGGATTATTGATGATAGTGATTTTCTCTGGCTATCACTTTGTCCGTGGTGATGAATTTTCTTTACCTAGAACGTTGATTGCAAGTTTGGTTTATTTGCTTTTTGTGCCGTGGAATAAAATATCACGCCAGTGGATTTATTACATTGTTGCATTAGCTTCAGTTATTTGTGGGCTAAATGCGTTGTATGAACATTTTGTGATGAACATTGCGCGTGTTGGCATTGCGACAAACCCGATACCTTATGCTTTATATGTCTCTTTTCTCTTGTTGTGTTGCGTTTACTTTGTTTTAAATCAATCAGATAAAGTGTTGAAAACGCTTGCTGGTATAGGCGGCTTGCTTTCATTGGCGGCCATTATCATGACCGATGTGCGAGGGGTAATTCTCTTTTTACCTGTGGCGATTCTTTATTTGATGATTGTTGCAGTAAAGCCGACCGTTAAACATTATATTTTTTTGTGTTTTTCAATATGTGTCATTTCGGTGCTATTTTATGCATTTTTTGAGAAAGAAATTGATACTCGGATTAAACAGACGCAATACGAAATTTCGATGATAGAGAAAGGGAACCATAATACCTCTATCGGTATTCGGTTCGACTTATGGAAGCATGGTTTGGATGTGATTGTTCATGACCCTATTTTGGGTCTTGGGGATGACAGTTTGCAAGACAGCATTTCCGGTATGAAAAATCGTGGTGCAGCTATTCAGCCCCATTTACATAATCAATATTTAGATTCTTTAGCCCGCTATGGGGTGGTGGGAACTCTGGTAATGTTTTTATTTTGTTTTACTTTAATCATTAATTTTACTTGTTCGGGTGTTAAATATATCGGTAATCCACTAGTTAATAGCATGCTTATTATGCTTATGCTTGCAGGTTTAACTGATGTTCCTTTGCACCATACACATCTTATTTATTTACTAACGATCTTATGTGGCTTGTTGATCCGTTTTTCAGAGATAGGAAAGGATAAAAATTCGCCATCTTTTTAAATAATATTTATTGAATAATGAGTAAACGGTTAGTTTAAAAAGTTAACTCTTCCTGCCAAACTATAGAATCAGCGATAACTCGAGCAGGATTACCCGCTGCTGCTGAGTTATCGGCAACGGAATGTGTTACTGTTGAGTTAATACCAACGATCGAACCATTGCCAATTGACACGCCTTTTAATACAGTGACGTTATCGGCTAACCAAACTCGTGAACCGATATAAATACTTTTAGCTAAATTGATACGCTTCCCATCACGCAATATATCATGGCCATCACTGGTCATTATCTTTACATTACGTGAAAACATACAGTTGTCACCGATAAAAAGTTGAGTATTACGTTCTCGGCAAGAGAAAAAGCAATTCTCCCCTATAACACAATTTGTCCCGATTTCTAAGGTACAGTTTTCACCATTCAACTCAATTGAGACGCCTTTTAAATTAGCACCATCATGAATGATAAGGTGATTGTTTTTACCATTAACGTGAATGTCACAGTAACGGATTCGAGTATTTTTACCAACCTGAATATGATTGTTCGGTTTAATCCTAATTTTATTACGCAATTTTTCTATAAAAGAGAAACCAGACATATTCAATCCCTTAGTATGAGTTTCGGTTAATAAACTAAAGTTGTTATTATTTGCACGCCATAGTTAGTTTCCTAATTTACGAAACGTATAATTACCGCGTACTTTACGCCATAGGCCAAATACATCGGTTTTAGGGAAAATAGCAATACGTCGTATTTGATATGGATCTTGATGCATTAACAATGGGCCGCTGTTGGTTGCAACCGCAAATTGATAGCCACATTGATGCACGATCTGTTTTGAGTGCGCATCATGATCGCCATAGGGGTATGCAAAAGAAACCAGTTGTTCGTCTAGTAGCTCTTCGAGTTCAAGCTTATTGCGTGAGATCTCTTGACGCTGTTCAGATTCACTGAGTTTGCTGAGAAATGGATGAGTCATTGTATGACCCCCAATTTCAACTAGCCCTGAATCGTGTAATGCTTTGACTTGCTGACGAGACATTAAAGGCACTGGTTTTTCTGGGTTGCTCGGTACTTCAACATCCCAACGGTTAAAACCCTCCCCCGTTA
Source organism: Vibrio anguillarum (assembly GCF_001989995.2). Taxonomy (GTDB): domain Bacteria; phylum Pseudomonadota; class Gammaproteobacteria; order Enterobacterales; family Vibrionaceae; genus Vibrio; species Vibrio anguillarum. The sequence goes on along the minus strand of NZ_JAHGUP010000004.1, from coordinate 4,304 downwards.
CTATATAGACAACCGCTTTAAAACCATATTTTCGTAATAGCGGCAACATCAATTCGTAGTTATCTTGATACCCGTCATCAACCGTTAAGATGATATAGCGCTTGCCTGATTCAAGGCGGTGAATGAGTCCTTTATCCGCTAAATCTTTAAAGGTTAGCGTTTCAAACCCCATTTTTTTTAGCAGGTTGAAGTGCTTTTCAAGCATGTCAATATGCAGATAGGTTCCATGTACGCCTTTTTCACTATCATCCTTAATAAAACGATGGTACATGATGATTGGCATCTCTTTACGCAGTTTTTCAACGTAAACCGTTTGATAAATATCTTCTATTTGATCGACCACATTGGTTAAGCTGTAGCTGTGCTGAATTATCTCTCTGACTTGTGGCGAGCAGTGTGGTGTTTTTAACCCTTGTTCCACATATTGACTAATTTTTGCAAAATCAATATCGAGATCTTTCGGCCCGATGTCACCGAAGTTGCTTGCCATGGCCGCAGCGATATTATCGTCATCGACAATACCAATTGCACTTGCCTCACCGATTGCCAGGGTAGGCCGTCCACATAGCAAAGATTCCATTGCCACTCTGCCAGCCCCAATGACTAAGTCTGATTGAGCAAGTATCGAGACGACATCTTGTGAATAACCAAGAAAGTGAACGTCGGAAGTAAACTTATCAAAACGTGCTTCAATTTTAGAGCCAGATATGACCTGAATGTGGTATTTCGCTGAGTCTAAACACTCATCGAGCAACCGATAACAAAGATCCCCTTTTGGGCCGGTTAACCTACCAATAATACTGACCACGGGTTTGCTATTTTGAGGAGCGTTTTGCCAAGTGAATTCTTGCGTTTCAATGCCGTTTCGGCTTACGACGAGCAAGCTTTGTGGAACATTCAATTCAGTCATGAGTTGTTGTTCAATGGCCTCACAAACCGGTAGTGCTTTGTCACCCATGGCGTGAAATTTTTTACGAGATGCGTGTACAGGCTGACGACCATGTACTGTGGTGACCATAGGCGTATTTGTTAATTTGCAAGCAATGTGACAACTCCAGCTGGAGGCGCGAGAGTGAGCATGCACTAGCTGGATATGGTGTTTCTTAATCAGATAAATAAGATAACCCACATGCCAAAAGCGGCGAGGAATACTGCGTTTATTAAAACGGAGTTTATAAAATAGCCCTTGGTGAGGTTTTGTTAGCGTATCGGAAACATAAAATACCTTATGCCCACGCTTTGTTAGTTCATCACCAGCGGTTGTGGCGTAAACCTCTGCCCCAGTGACCTCAAGTTGAGATAAGGCCATTAATATATTCATTAATACTCCACGAGTTAGCAGCAAGGGCTTTTCATATGTCTAAGAAACATGATCAATTTTTCATTCCTCCCCTTTTAGGGAGAGATGTTTATTAATTCCTCCCCCTTTTAGGGGGAGGTTAGGAGGGGGTGATTACAGCCTCACTACTTATTAATCAACATCATATACTCAGCCACACCTTCAGCCACCGTCTTAAATTGATGCTGACAACCTGCGGCGCGCAATTTCGTTAAATCGGCCTCAGTGAACTCTTGGTACGCACCTTTCAAGTGATCTGGGAATGGAATGGTTTCAACCTCACCTTTACCATGGTGCTTGATAACGGCTTTAGCCACTTCTTGGAAAGATTCTGCGTTGCCAGTACCCAAGTTATAAATACCAGATACACCGTTGTTCATAAACCATAAGTTCACAGCCGCAACGTCACCTACATAAACGAAATCACGCTGGAAGGTTTCACTACCTGCAAACAGTTTCGGGTTTTCACCGGCATTCATTTGATTATTTAAATGAAAAGCAACAGAAGCCATTGAGCCTTTGTGCTGTTCACGCGGGCCATAGACATTGAAATAACGAAAACCGGTAATTTGGGAAAGGGTCTCACCGTGTGCTTGTGCTTCTTGCCAAATACGGCGTACATAGTTATCAAACTGCTGTTTGGAATAGCCGTATACATTCAGCGCACCTTCATACTCTTTTTCTTCAATGAAGGTATTGGTATCGCCATAGGTTGCGGCTGATGAAGCATACAAAAATGGAATGCCGCGCTCTAAGCAGTAGTGCAGTAGTTCTTTAGAATACTCATAGTTATTAAGCATCACATACTTGCCATCCCATTCGGTAGTGGCAGAGCAAGCGCCTTCATGAAATACGGCTTCGATAGGACCAAAATCCTCACCAGACATGATCTGCACCAAGAAATCGTCTCGGTCCATGTAATCGGCAATGTCCAGATCAACTAGGTTTTTGAATTTACGCCCATTTTTTAAGTTATCGACAACAAGAATATCAGTAATGCCTTGTTCATTTAGCGCTTTGATAATGTTGCTGCCAATCATGCCAGCGCCACCCGTTACGATGATCATACAAAATTCCTATGGTTATAATACGAACAATTATGCGCATTATAGCGGCTTAGCTAGTGGCTGTAATCACAAAAGCTCGCTTTTCTCATTGAACGTCTAGCCTTGAAAAGGGTTTTGCTTTAAACTTCGGCACGCAAGGTGGCAAGGTGGCAAGGTGGCAAGGTGGCAAGGTGGCTCGAAATTGACAAATTCGATAAAGCTTGAACAACAATTTAAACAGTCAGCCTTTAGGAGCGGATACCTAAGGGCGGTAGCGTGCCTAAAAACCAATGATAGGATCAACACTGTGAATCAATCCCCTTTTTCGCACTCTTCATACCCACCAGTGCCTTCTTACTATCAGCAAAGCAATAATGATGAAATTGACCTGCGTGAGTTGTTTAGTGTGCTATGGCAAGGGAAATTGACCATAGTGCTGTGCACTGTTTTGTTTGCTGTGATGGCGGTGGTATATGCATTGACGGCGCAGCAGTGGTGGAGCGCTAAAGCAACCGTTACCCAGCCTGAATTAAGCCAAGTTGTAACCTTCCTGCAACAGGTGAAGCAGTATCAGCCATTGTTTGATCTCTACCAAGAAGATGGCACCATTATTGTGAGTAAAGAGCTTGATGGCTTAATTAACCCAGCCACTATTTTCCAGCGTTTTGTGCGTGCATTTAATACTAATGACAATAAAAAGCGCTTTATGCAAAGTAACCCTACTTTTTTAGCCATTGAGCAGCAACAGCTTAAAGTGAATGAAAATAACGAAACTGATGATGTGGCGCGCTTTTATCAAAGTTGGTATGGCAAAATTACGGCTCAAGAAGTGGGTAAGACACAAGCGGGTGATTTTTATCTCAGCTTTCAGTCAATTGATAAAGCCAGCAGTTTAGTGTTGCTTAACGCCTATATCGACTTTATTAACCAACAACTGAACCAGCAGCTAACCAATGACCTTACCAGTAAATTGACGGTAAAACATAACCAACTTAGCCAGCAATACAGTAGTTTGCAGCAGCAAACCCAATTGCGCCTGCAGGTGGAATTGGCGCGAGTGCAGAATGCATTGGCAATTGCAAAAGCGGCCAATATTAATGAGCCTGTACAAAATCTGAATGAAGAGAAGCTGTTTGCCATTAGTATTGGTAGTAAAGCATTGCAAGCCAAAGTCGATGCATTAAAAAGTATAACGAATTTAAGTGTGTTTGAACCACGCTTAGCGCTGCTGCAAGCCCAAGTTCAGCAGGTTGAGCTATTAGGTAAAGTAAAACCAGCGCAAGTGCAAGGTTACGCTTACTTAGAGCAACCAGAAGCGCCGATTAGCCGTGATGAGCCCAAACGAGCATTGATAGCGGTGCTTGGAACCTTACTGGGCGGCATGCTTGGCGTTGCGATTGTGCTGGTGAGGTTTGCGTTTAGAAAAGAAGAAGAAAAAGCTTAGACCAGGCAGCAGGGAAACCGCATGAAGGTCGTTGATATATAAGGGCTGCAAAGATGCTAAGAATCCGCTTTGAACCTATCACGAATCCCAACTATTGAATGTAACCAAATGAAAATCAAGATCTGCTTGTGGATCATTTTTGTTGTTTTCTAATTGCTCCTAGACAATATAGGAGCCTAAATATGAGCGAGTTAACCAACCCATTTATGCACTTTCAAATCATTAAAGATTATCGACAGGAAAATAAAATAGCACACAAATTATCAGACATTATTTTGCTGACAATTTGTGGCGTTTTGTCGGGTCATGATGGCTGGGATGGCATTATCGATTTTGGCAATGCTCGCTTAGATTTCCTCAAACGATATGGTCACTTTGACGCTGGTATTCCTTCTGCAGATACGCTGTCTCGTGTGATGGGCATGATTAATCCGACAGCGTTGCAAAGAAGCTTTTTGGATGAAGGACTGCCATA
>NZ_JAHGUP010000003.1 GCF_001989995.2 Vibrio anguillarum | reverse complement strand
CAATTCAAGTGGATTCTCAACGCGTGGCAGTTTTACTATGCGTTGAGTAAAGTGTTTTATGGTGCAATGCAACGGCTTGGCCAGTGCGTTGTTCACCACTTAATTGGGCGTTATAAGCTAAAGAGGAATTATGACCAAAATCTATTTCGTATGCGGCTTTATTGGTTCAGGTAAAACTACCTATTCTAAGGAGCTTGCAAATAAGCATGGAGCCTTTCGTTTCTCCATCGATGAATGGATGATTCCTTTATACGGTGAACATATGGAGCGTGAAGTCTTCGACAGTCGTTTGGCTACGCTTCAAGACTTATTCAAAGACTCTGCTCACCAACTTTTTGCTCTCGGTGTCCCAGTTATTTTCGATTTTGGTTTCTGGCGCAAAGCTGACCGAGACACTTTTACTAGTTGGGCATCAGAAGTGGGCGTTGAGAGTGAAGTTCATTATCTTGATGTTCCCTTCGAAACATGCCAAGAAAGAGCATTTTCACGCAATTCAGATTTGGATGGCAAGTCATATGAAATGACACCTGAAATGTTGGAATTGTTCTGGTCTTGGTTTGAAATACCGGTGTCGAATGAAAATGTTGTTTGGGTTCATCGGGATACTCAACCACGCTTATAACAAGCAATTTAAGAGGGATTCACAACGCTTGGCACTTTTGCTTCTACTTCAAATTTAGTGTTTACGGTACAATGCGTTAGGTTGGGTGGTGGCGTTGTTCACCCCTTAATTGGGCGTTATGTTTCCTTGGTGAATTCCAAGCATAATAAAAAGAGCGCTAGTGCGCTCTTTTTAAGAGAGGTTTTGAGTTGAAATGATAAAGGCTCTGTTTCGATGCTCTTCATCTGTTCCCCATCCTTTAGGAACATATTCTTCCATCAATTCATCAAATGTTTGTATCCGTTCTACCACTGGTGTCATGCTCTGATCAAGCTCATCTAAATTGATGTAGTAAACACCTCGATCAGCTATAGCAAATGATTCACCCATACGATCTAACCAGAAACGCTTTCCATCTGCTGTTTGCTGCTCATCAGTTATCATGATGTTGTGAGAGCGCAGAAGAAAGTTAAATACGGTTCTAGCGAAGCCCGATAAAACCATTCCGTGAGGACCTGATACTTGTCTCCAAACTATCAACTGGGTACAGTTTTTTACAGGTAAATACGCATTAGGTTCGTTGCGTACAATCATTTTAACTTTATAAACTGTTTCAGCTTCGCTGCCGCCAGTGTAGACGAGACAGATTGTTTGAACTTCACCTTCTTCTGTCTTTGCCGGAGAGTTTGCAACAAGTTGATATCCAGCAGGCACAGCAAAATCAGGCAAAACAAAAGCTTTAGGCTTTGCATCCAAGAATGCAGCCGTTTCTGTTTTGTTAGATGATGGCATTGTTAGTTTCATATCGAAACCCGCTTCAATCAGTTGTGGCATAGTTAAGTTTAGCCCTAAATTCATCGTTAACTGTAGTTTTCTCGTGCACCCATATTATCGCAGTTCACAAAGATAATAAAGGGGTCCTTATCTATGAAAGTAAGACGAGGTTCATAGTATCTAACCACCAAAAAAGTAAACATAACAAACTGTTCAAGAGTGATTCGGCACGCGTGGCATTTTTACTATGCGTTGGTTTTAGTGATTAAGTTGGTGTGCGGCGACTTCGGTATTACGTTGCTCACACCTTAACAGGGCGTTAGGCAAGGTGAGTTTTTATCAGCTAAA
>NZ_JAHGUP010000002.1 GCF_001989995.2 Vibrio anguillarum | reverse complement strand
TTTGTGTATAAGAGACAGGCAATTAGATACCCTTTCTTTCTGGGCAGACCATGTGGACGCCAAGCTTTACTGGCGTGATAGTCAAAGTGATACTCAAACCAATCGCTTATTGACCAAAGAACATGCCTTTTTCGACACCCTTGAATTTCGTCGTGAGAGACGCGATGAAAGTTTTTCTGATCAGTTGATAGGGCTATCGGTTGATTTAGAAAAAGCAGCACGAGTCCACAACATCGAACACCAATTTATTTACGGTGCAGTGCTTAATACCAATCGTTATGAACGCCCTCGTCACGTGGATACCAAGGATTCCAATGGGGAAACCTACGAAAATATTATTCCGTTTGCACCGGCGAAGGCCTATGGTTTGGGCGTCTATTTGCAAGATAGATTCAGCCTTAACCAGTGGACATTTAGCGCTGGTTTACGTTTTGATTTGAATAACCTTACTCCTCAGTCAGAGCAACCTATTGCTGGTTTTGCTGTTAGTGAAATTCAAACCAGTGAATGGTCACCGAGCGCATCCGTAGCTTACCAGTGGACGCCATCATTCAACAGTTACCTCAGTTACAACCACGGCTACCGCGCTCCGACCTATGACAAAGCCTACGGTGCGGCAGACCACAGCTTTGTTCCACTGACGCCGTTTTTTATCGCGCCGAACATGAATTTACAGGCTGAAACCAGTGATAGTTTTGAGTTGGGTTCAAAATACGATAATGGCCAATCTCAAGCTTATGTCGCGGTTTTTTACTCTCTCTTTGACAATTTCATGGACACTAAAGACGTGGGATTTGATAGCGATAGAGGCGCTTGGATCAAGCAGTACCAAAATATTAATGGCGTCGAAACGTATGGCGTGGAGTTCACCTTCGCCCATCAACTGAATCAACATTGGTCAACCACGTTCAAAGCGGGTTATGTGGATGGCAAAGATGATCAAGATGAATACGTTCGTACCATCACGCCGTGGGAAGGAAATGGACAACTAAATTACCAGCAGCAAGATTGGGATGCCTACGCACGTTGGAACTGGGCGAGCTCGATGGACCGAGCACCAGCATGCTCTGATGATATCGGCCGTAAAGCGCAATGCGCGCAAACGTCGGCATGGTCTACGGTCGATCTTGGCGTGAGTTATCAAGTGATGCGTGACCTTGATGTGAGCCTCAACATCATGAACCTATTCGACCGTGAATACGTTCGTTACCAAGACGTCGCAGGTGTAAGTCAAAGTCAAACTCTCTATTCCACTGAACCCGGGCGTTACTTTACCGCTACGGCTAAATACGTGTTTTAGGAGCTAGAGATGAAAAAAATTATCGTTCTGAGCACCTTGCTATGCTTGAGCCATTCCGCCTTTGCGGGGGAGTGGGACTATCCACTGGCAAAAACGACCATTGCAACGAAAGAGTCGGCTGAGCTGTATTTGAGCTCACTTTATCCTGATGTTGGGGCACTGAAGTTTCGTTATCAAACCGAGAGTTTACTGGGAAATCATTACAACTTTGATGTATGGCAGAACGGCCAATACCAACCGCAAAAAGCGTTAGTGCTCTCGACCGATCAGTCCGGCGTAGTGACGCGTGTGTTCAAAAGTTTGCACAATACGGTCGAGCGAGATGGCGTTGCATTGGTCGCGGCAGAGCTCGAATCGTCCCGCCAATTGGTGGCGAATGAACCGCCTGCGCTCTCATCGGGAGATGTGCAGAGCATCAATGTGCAACTTTTTGATCCCGATTTAAGAACCATGGATCAACTGCCTGCGCCAGATTCTGCGTGGAATGACCTTGCTGATTACCCAAACCAGCCGCACTACCAAAGTGCGAATGTCGAGATGTTGCAAAGTGCAGGTAAATATTACTTAGCCAATGAACGAGTACGACAAGTTGATGCCACCGCCATACAGCAACAAGATGATGCCAAGCAGTGGGTTGATAGCGGTGTTGGCTTACTTAGCGCTGAAGACGTGGCGCAATGGAACTCAGATGCTGAAATTCTCTCCATGGAGATGCTTGATGATCGCTTTGTACAGCTGATGGCTTTTTACCATCTTGATCAATCGATTGATTATACCAAACAGCTCGGTTTTTCCCTGTTTAGTGAACCCGTGAGGTTTGATGCGAGAGGTTTATCTAGCAACAACTCTTCTTATTATGTTGGCCCGAAAGCGGTGTTGTTTGGTGTTGGGGGCTCGCCCGATGCATTAGATGCCGACGTGGTTACCCATGAGCTTGGGCATGGAATTCATTATCAAATCGTTCCCGATTGGGCTTATGGACATTCGGGCGCGATTGGTGAAGGCTTTGGTGACTATTGGGCGGGTTCGCACAGTTTTCACCGCCAGTATACACAAGGAAAAGCGTTCGAAATTGACACCGTGTTTAATTGGGATGGCTATTTTGGTACTCGTATTTCGACACGCAGTTTGTGGAATCAACGGGCAAAATATTTTGCATCCGCAGAGTATCGAGCGCATGAAAGTGTTGCAGGTGAGTTGGGTGACGAATTGTGGTCTACCCCTTTATTTCAAGCGCTGAAACAGGCCGTGAATGAGTACGGTCAAGAAGCGTTTGCTGAATTTGACCGTATTGTTCTTGAATCAATGTACGGCTTAGGTCGTGGTCTAAAAATGCATGATTTGAGTGAAAGCATGCTGTATACCGCCAAACAGCTGTACCCGCATCGCGCTTATGATGCGATGCTATTACAGCAATTTAAGCAACATAACTTAGTCCAAGAACCCTTCAAATTCCTGTTGGAACGTCGATTTGTGATGCCAACGGATCCGCTGAACGTGCACATTCAGGCCACGGATCGCCAAGCAAGTTTACAAACGGTAGCCACTTTGCAAGGTGAAACCGTTACTTTCGCTAGCGAAAAATTCCAGCAGCAGCAATGGAGCATCGCGCTGCCAACCACCTACACCTGCGGAGTCAAACAGACTCTACAACTTGAATCGAGTTATCAATATCAACCGTACCTTGCGATGCAATCTGACAAGCAAACTTTATCGTTTATCGTGGGTAAGCCACAGCTTGCAACGCCGCCAGTGGCCATAAATTCAGTATTGAAAGACGCCAGTATTGACGGTGCAGACACGGTTACGTCCGGATTTAAGAGCTATGGCTTGACGATCGATGTTGGCAACGTATTGATTGATGAAGATTTTGTGGTTCGCCTGCAGTTATCGCACCCAGAGCTACAAGAGCTGCGCGTTACCTTAATTTCACCCGCAGGGACACGCGTCGAATTACTCAACCAAGCACCATCGGCCATCAATGGTTTTGATGACTATTGGGTGCTGGCACATGATGCCATATTGGGCTCTTTACAAGGCGAAGCCCTAAGCGGCTACTGGCGTTTGGAAGTGGTTGACTACAACCCGGGAAATTTCGGCACCTTGATTGAATGGGGGGTAGGCCGCCTAGCGGGCTATCAATGCCCTCAACCTGTGACCAATGCACTTTCACCTGAAACAGGTGGCGGTTCGACTTCACTGCTCTTATTACTTCCTCTCGCGGCATTCGCCATAAGACGACGTAATTTGTTGGCTATTTTTTCACTTAAACTGAAGAACACATAACTATGCACTTAAGACTTTCAACACTTTCGCTGGCACTTTTACTGGCTGGTTGTGGTGGCGGTGGAAGTGGAGATGTAGCCAATACATCTTTACCCAGCCATAAAATTAGCGGGCAAATTCAAGCGCAAAACGTCGCACTTGATGCCACTGTCTGCATTGATTCTAACCAAAACTTTGCCTGTGATGTGGGCGAAATCAGCACGCAAGCCGATAGCCAAGGGCGCTACACCCTCACGAGTGACAGCACTCAAATCTACCGTTTTCCTATTGTGGCTGACGTTTCTACTGGCATTAGTGTCATGACGAGAAGTCGCCAAACCAGCCAATCATCGATCCTGATTGCGCCGGCGCTGGGCAAAAGCAGTGGCAACATCCTCAACGGTGTGAGTTCTATTTTTGCCGGCATTATGCTGGATGGAAATACGGAGAAAGAAGCGAATCGCTTGCTGGCCGAGCAGCTTTTGCAATTAGGCGTTGAAGTGAATGGCGATATTTCACAAAACTTTAGCCACACAGCATTGGCAATATTGGATGCCAATGCTGTCGTGTTGCTCCAAAAAGCGAAAGCAAGTGAACGAATTGATTTGCTGGCAACGCTTGGGCAAACCATGGCAAAAAATACACCACTGATTGTCTCTGAGATCGTTTCTGGCGAAAAGATGACCGAATATGCTAATACATTGATGGCGCAAGTATCGGAAGAGCGACCTCTGCAAGACACGGGCATTATTCAGTTCTATTCCGATCAAGGTGCACAAGCGCGGGCTGATGCTGATTATCCCGGTCAAGATGCTGAATATGGCCTAGATATTACCGCCAAAAATGGCGTGACGGGTAAGAGCTTTGCGTTCATCAAATTAGATGCGGCTGGCAATGAACTTGAGGCAGAAGCGAGCGATTGGTCATGCGTTAAAGATGTTTACAGTGGACTTATTTGGGAAGTGAAGTCAGAAGATGCCGCGTCTTTGAACTATAAAGAACGGTTGTTTGCATTAGAAATTGCCGACAAGTTTATCCCTTTTGCAAAAGATGTGACGGCTGCTTCCTGTCAGGTGGCAGGTGATACTATTTGCACTACGCAAGATTACATCAATCGTATCAATCAAGATAAATTGTGTGGGTTACAAACGTGGCGTTTACCGACCAACAGCGAGCAATACATGATGCTCGATTTAGGCGAATTGGGTGACGATGCGGTTGGTTTCAACCGGGACTATTTCCCGCATCAGCCGCAGAACACCGAATTTTTTGATGGGCATACGTGGACTTCTGGCATTGCTTATCTCAATACCTCTCAATTTCAAAGCGATGGTTCGATGCAATATCTTTACACGGCGCTGTCTGGTGCAACCAAAGGGGAACGTAGCCCAATTGAACTCTACTCCAGCAGTACGGCGGCGGACAATGACCCGTCTTATGTCTCGCCGATTCGAGTTGTTGCAACCAAGGAGAACAACCAATGAAATCTCATTTAATCGCGGCTTCTTGCTTGATCTTTTCTGCTGTCGGCGTCGCCCAAGAGTGTTCTCCTGATATGACGAAAAGCGCACCCAACACGCGCTATGTCTACAGCGAGCAGGGGACGATCAAAGATAAGCTCACTGGCTTAACGTGGATGCGTTGCCAAGTTGGTAAAACATGGAACGCCGCTACGGAGCAGTGTGATGGCGAAGCGACCGGGTTTCGTTGGCAAAGTGCTTTGCAAGAAGTGGCGGCTATCAACCATCCTCAAAGCCGACATGCATTGCACCAATTTGCCAGCCAAGCCGAATGGCGATTGCCGAATATTAAAGAGTTAGTGTCATTGACTGAAATGGCGTGTTTTGGCCCAGCGATGAATAGCAGAGCATTTGCCCAAGGCTTTAAGTATGAGACAGGCAATATCTTGTCGTATTTATGGAGCCAATCACCCCATTTAGCGAGTGGTCAGGTGTGGTATTTTGATTCCGTCAATGGCGAAATTTACCACAACGCACCGAATTTTGAATTTGGTGTTTTGCTGGTGGCTGAAGAATAAGTGTTATGAAATAACGCCACTTACGCTGTCAGGGAAACGATCATTCATGTCATGTTGACATGAATGATCGGTGTTTTGTTTCACTTCAGCAGCACCTAAGATTTGATCCATAGTTGTTGAGATAGGGCAGATGGAGAATTCAAACAGCTTCCAAATAAGGAAGCTGTTTGAATAAGTAAACAGGCTGTTTACTCGGTTAGTTCAAGAAAATAGCCAGTTGTGATAGCGCTCCAGCGCGAAGCACACCATCGGCCGTATCTTGTGGTGCGAGAAAGGTTGTGTGTGTACCACTGTCCATTTTTACGAAGACTTTAGACGTATTAGTGATTACATCAGAGGGTGCTGCGTTGGCTAATCCCAATAGTGTTGCTAGGGGTTCGGTGCCTGCACGTGTATTTGTGACATTGTTAGGCACACTCTCGTCTCCCGCCACTTGCAATAAATAAGTAGGGATTGTCGTGGTTCCACCACTGATTAGGTAACTTGCGTTTGTGTATGGATCCATAGTATCGAGCAAGGTTTGAGTCGCGTAGGTAAATTGATCCAACTGACTTTGCAGTGCCGCTTTGTCTGAGGCAGAGGCTGTGTTTTCAAACGTGGTGTAGCAAACTTTCTCTGTTAACCCTGGACAGTATTGGTCGGCGAATGCTTTGTATTTGGGGCTCGCACTTAAGGCGAGATTATGTTTAATGAGTGGGCCATAGTTTGCTGAACCCATTAACAAGTTACCGATTTGACCACCTGAGTTTGCAATGGCCATTCCAGAGAATTTATACAGCGCATCACCATTAGCATCACCGATAGTGCGGTTCGCGTTCGCAACAGCGCTTAAGCCGACGATTCCTCCCAATGAGTGGCCTAGGAATTTTGGTGGTGTCATCGCGGTATTGGCTGCGGTTGCTAATTGAGAACCAACAAACAACCCTGCACTTTGTGAGTAAGTAATGGCCGCACGCAGCCCCATGATATCTAAGATACTCTGACGCGTGTTGTCACGAGCGACGGCCAAGTTGTTCAAATTGAGGTACGCTAGAATATCGGCATTAGCTGAGCGCTGTGCATCTAAACTGCGAGCACCATGCAGCGGTTGATCAATGGCAATCACGGCGATACCAGCATTGGCTAAATGTGCTGCTGTGAAGTACGCATCTTCTTTAACAGAAGTTATACCGTGTTGGTAAATCACGATCGGCCAGTTTGTTCCCGCGTTAGGAGTAAACAGTAAGAAATCAACATCTTCTAACGATTTCACCTTAGGTACAGGGCTATAGCGTGTCATGATGCGCTGAGGATCGAGTGGGCTGCCATCAGACTTTGTGAGGGTCAAGCCCACCAGTTTAAGCTGTTCACTTGGGCTGGTTGCTAGTTGAGTCACGTCGATATTGTTAGCAATGAGCTGATTGGCGATGGTGGCTTTTTCATTGTCATCTGCCAAAGCATTTTTAATCAAGGCCAAACTTGGCATTGCTGATTCAAACGGCTGTGAGTTCCAGTTGCTTCCTTTCTCTAAATAATAAGGGAGCTTAACTGTTCCTGTCGTGACATTAACGTTATAACCTCTGGTTGTGTATTCATTTTCAATAAACGCTTTAGCGGTTGTTTTTTCTGCGCCAATGTAAGTTTGAAAATTTGCATCGTTATTAAGTGCGGTTACAAAATCGGTTGTAGCACCAAAACTCATGGTATAAGCGGCGCTCAAATTAAGGTTATTTGGGTTTGCACCTTGCTTCCAAATATTACCAATATCTGTCGTTGCAAGGCCTGCTGCGGTAGCGCCTTTCACACTGTAAAGTGTCTGACCAACAGATTGAGTACTAAACCACGTTGAATAAATAATCTTGGTTTGATCCACCCCTGCCAAAGCGAAAATGCTTTCTACGCCTTGGGTCACTTTTTGTAGTGCCCCTAGCTTATCATCGGTATAGATTTTCACTTTGGACTTCAATGCGGCGTAGCTGCTGGATGTGCCTGCAATATTGCCATTTACATCCGTAATCTCATCTGTCACGGCTAAAATATATTCACTGGCAGGGTTGAGCGCTTTGTTTGGCACGATCGCAATTTTATCGCTGCTGGCACTGGCGATGGCAGCAAAGTCGGTGTTCAATGTCAGCACGTTTTTAACCGTTGGGCTGCCAATCATACTGTCGGTCAGTTCAATTAAATAAATACCGTTAGAGATAAGACCGTCAGCCAATCCTACGCCTTCAAAGTCTAAAAACAATGGCATTGATGTTGACCAACCATCCATGGTACCCATAGCGGCGACTGGATTGGTTAAGGCGTCATCACCCTTGGTTGGAATTTCTAACGTGCCGTCTTTGGCATTCATGAGTGCAAAAGAGGGCAGTGGTACGTTTGCGTTTGCGCCGCTGAGCGTGAATTTTATGCTGGTGTCGCGTTTTAACGCGTCTTGAATGTAGGCTTCGTAAGTGGGTGTTGTGCTTGCTCCCGAACTGCTCGTTTCATCACCACAACCGACTAACCATAACGCAGAGCAGAGCAGCGATATTTTGAATGTTGTTTTAAGCATGACTTATCCCTGAGTTTAGTTGAATGTGTAGTTAAGTTGAATAGCGCTAAGGTAAGCAGTCCCTTGCGATTCAAACGTCAATGTTTCATTGAGTTTGTTGGTTTCGGTAAACGTGCCGCTTTTACTTTTCACCAGTGCAAAACCCGCATCAATGGATAGCGAGTCGCTGATCACGTAGCTCACGCCTGCTGAATACCAATAACGGTCGCTATCTGGAATACTCAATGTGGCTTCGCCAGCTTGTTCATCAAAAGCAAAACCGGCGCGTAGTGTCCAAGTCGAGTTTAATTGATAAGTTGAACCCAATGACCAACGGCCACTGTCTTCATACTTTTCAGATTTATAAAAACACTCTCCGTTGGTACATTGTGATGACGTTGCTTTTAACTCTTTGAATGAACTCCAGTCGGTACGTTGGTACCCGTAATGCAACGCCACGCTATCAGTGAGTTGGTGAAATGCGGAAACTTCCCACATCGCAGGTAGCGTGATTTTTAAACGTCCTTCAACAACAGCGTTTGTTGCAACACCTGAGCTATAGCTTGAAAACTCACCATCATCAAAATCCAGATCAACAGCAGAGCGGTAAGCAAAACCGACACGGTGGTTTTGGTTGAACTCATATAAGCTACCTATGTTCCAGCCCAAAGCCACGGTTTCGCCAGTCATTCCGACTAGGTTGTCAGAGGCAGAGCCGCCAGTAAATACGGCTAAAGCACCTTTATGTCGTGTCAGTTTTGCTTCGGCATAGACGAGGTTAATACCCGCAGCGAGACTAAGCTGTTCGTTAACACGGTAGGCAATATTCGGGTTTAAATTGACAGAAAGAAGAGAAGTATCGCCTGCAAGATCACCTGCATAAATATCATTAGGGTAGTCTGTAGCTACGCCGTAAGTAGTGAATATTCCCATCCCCCAAGCCCATTTTTCATTGATTGGACTGACGTAGTAAGCCGCGGGAACGACTTGCAGTGGCGCAACATCGTTCATTTTCTGTTGGTTTTTCACATCATATACATCAACCTCTGGGTCAACGATGGACAGTGCACCAGAAAACTGCGTCGTATCAAACCGTGTCATGGCTGCGGGGTTGTGTGCAATCACACTCGCGTTATCGGCCACCGCTCCTTCACCAGAGAAAGCACGTCCTAGCCCTGAGGCTGAATGCTCTGCCACTTGGAAGCCTGCAGAGTGAACATTAAACGCTGTCAATATTGATAGCGCGAGTAGCGTGCGGGGTTTGATGATCATTCTCGACCTCCTAAGGCCTTGTTATGGTAATGGCATTGCAATGCGAGATGTTAATTTTGTGTTGTTGATATGTCAAAGAAAATGATGTCTTTATTTCAATTAGCGGCGAATGATAGTGTGTAAGTATTTGTAAATCAAATGAAAATTTGACAGTTTTGGTATGACCAGTAGAGTTGTGCTTATTTGGCAGGGTAATTGGTTTAGCTTGTGCTAAAGTTAATTTTTATGCTTCAACACGTTCATAATATTGATGTTTTGGTGGGTGAGTTTAAATTATTTGACCAAAAAAATGGTGAAGAAACAGAGGCAGTCACTATGGTGTTTGCAACTACCTCTGTGGTGGGGTTAACGGCCAACAAAAGCAATAACGACACGGTCATTATTTAACGTTCTAGAGAACAGATAGGCATTTTGCTGTTCAATCTCATGATGAATACCTGCGCCAATGGCAGGGTGCGATTGACGAAATTGGCCTAGCGTTTGCCAATGCTTCAGTAGCGCTTGTCGCTCTTCATCCAGTGACCACACCATGTCAGAGCGTGTGCCTTGGTGAAAATCATCGGCGTAAGGGCCAACTTGACGTGCGACTTCATCACCGTAGTAAATTTGCACCGCACCCGGTGCGAGAAGCAATGCATTGGCGGCATTACGCTGCATTTCAAAGGAGTTAAAACGGCTAAAAAACAGCTCGGTATCGTGAGAAGAGAGGTAGCTCACGGGGGTAAAATCTGGGTATTTCGCTAGCGTTTGCGCGTAGTCGCGGTACACCATCGCCATTTGGCTTAAGCAGGCTGCGCCTTTATCGACTCTTTTTTGCATATCAAAGTTGATCAGTGCATCAAAGCCATCATCAAAATAGGGGCTGCGGTAAGCTGAATGGCCCCATACTTCGCCCATCATCCAAAAGGGTTGCCCTTGCTGCCCGTTTTGCTCACGCCAAGCATCTAAACTGCGTGATGCCTCGCTTTTTAAGCGTCGCCATACCTCGCCTTCCACATGTTTTACGGTGTCGACGCGGTAACCATCAATACCAAAGCGTTTAACCCAATCGGTTTGCCACTCAATTAAGT
The DNA here is from genome assembly GCF_001989995.2 of Vibrio anguillarum. Classification (GTDB taxonomy): domain Bacteria; phylum Pseudomonadota; class Gammaproteobacteria; order Enterobacterales; family Vibrionaceae; genus Vibrio; species Vibrio anguillarum. The sequence goes on along the minus strand of NZ_JAHGUP010000002.1, from coordinate 9,147 downwards.
AATCGGCAACGCTATACTGTTCGCGCGCTACCACGCGAGTGCCGGGGTTATTAAGTAGCCACTGCGGCGGCGTCACCGCTTGTGTTGATTCAGTGCGAAAATCCGGTAAGCCGGCCAGCGTCATCGTGATATCGCTAGATCCGGGTTTCTGGTAGCCGGGCAACCCAGCGCGAACCCAATCCTTGCCCCACCACTGCGACCAGTTGGCGCTTTGATAATCAATGGATTGATTGTAGCTGTGCCAGTTTTCTTCAGCTTTCGGCATCCAATCAACCCATTTTTGCGGTAAATTTTGGGGATTAACCACCTCAATCTGATCAAATTGCAGGTCAGCCAAGGTGGCGTAGCCGGAATGGTTGAGCACCGCATCGAGCAAGATTTTTATGCCTCGTTTATGCGCTTCAGTGACCAGCGTTTTGAGATCATCCTCATCACCAAAATTTTGATCGATCTTGGTAAAATCACGCGTCCAGTAACCGTGATAGGCATAAAAAGGGAACGAGCCACTGTCACCACCGCCGACAAAACCGTGCACCTGCTCCACAATCGGCGAAAGCCAAATCGCGTCGGTGCCTAAGCTTTTGATGTAATCGAGTTTGGCAATCACACCTTTTAGGTCGCCACCGTGGAAAGTACCCACTTCTTCTTTGCCATCTTTTTTACGGCCATAGCTATTGTCGTTACTTGGGTCACCATTGTTGAATCTGTCCACCATCACAAAGTAAATCGTGGCATTGCGGTAGGTAAAGGGCTCGCTGGCGGCATCCGTTGCGGGGGCAAGCAGCACCAATCCACCACTGGTTGGTGACGGCATTAAGGTGACTTGGCTATTTTTCACGCTGAGGATTTGGCCGGTAAATGTCTCTTTTAGTCGTGTGCCATCGGGGAACGTATTGCCCAGTTGTAAGGTCACTTCACCGCCTTGGTACTGCTCGCACGAAACACTCGGTATCGGCCGTTTAAATTTGCTAGTAGTGGATTTGTTGGCTTGGCGGACAAAGGTTAAGGTCTGCTGCTCGTCATCATAAGCGAAGGCGTAATCGCCAGTGAAACGTATCGTCAGCGGCAGTTCGGTTTCTTGTCCACAATTGAGGGCGATGGGCGCGTTGAATTTGATGCTCTGCTGAGCTGGCGCGCTGCACTGGCCCTCAATCCCTGACACTTTTATTGTGTAGCTTTCTTTGGTCAAGGGAATGACTAAAGGCGTTTTCGCATCCAGCGGAAAGTCGCGGCTAGTCGTGGTGGTCGAAATGGTCAGATTGGGCGCGGCAAACACAACAGGCGCGGCAGCGCAAAGTGCGAGTGTTAACGTGGAGAATTTCATGCTCTATCCTTGGCCTTCATGGGTTAGGGTGATTCGTTTTTGCGTTATCGTCAGTCGCTGTAGGGCGAGGTGCTTCATCGCTAACAATAAAAGCAGAGAGAGAAGTTGACATCATTCTTGTGCCTAAGCCTTAAGAATTTGGCGTTGATCACAAAGCATGGCTTGGGGGCGTAGAAGCGATGAATTTTCCAGCGATATAAATTGTCAACGTGTAGTGAATCTCACAACTTCGGCGCGTAATCTTAACTTATTCGGTAGATTCATTGAGCCGTCATCGAAACCTGCTTAGGATGACGGCAATTAAGTCAAAGGAGACAACCAATGGTTGCTAAAGTAACAATCGCGCCGCAAGGGCCAGATTTTTCAGAGCTAGTACAAGGTTACTGGCGTTTGGCAGATTGGGGCATGACGCCACAACAGCGTTTAACGTTTTTAAAACAGCACATTGAATTGGGCATTAGCACGGTTGACCATGCGGATATTTATGGTAACTACCAGTGCGAGAAACTGTTTGGTGAAGCCTTAGCGCTGGAGCCCGCGCTGCGCGAGCAGATTAGGCTTCGTTTTCCAAAAATTCAACTTAGTTCCGGTGATGACAGCGGCGGAAAATATTGCTTACCCATTGATGCTAAACGGCTACAGCCTGCGCGATCAGCGTACTTTAACGCGCACTATGCTAGCCAAAGTGGAGTTAGAAACGCTGGCTCACCACCGGCCGGATCATCTTTCAGGCGGCCAGCAACAGCGCGTAGCCATTGCGCGCGCGCTGATCCATAACCCTGAAATGGTGATTGCCGACGAACCGACCGCCAGTTTAGACAGCCATACCGCCAATGTGGTGATCGACATCATGAAAAGCCTTGGACACGAAATGGGCACCACTTTTATTGTGGCTACGCACGACGCGCGCATGGCCAACCGCTGCGACCGAACCTTGCAGCTTGTGGATGGCAAAGTGATTCAGGAGGCGATGAAATGGGCAAGCTGATTTCTATGGAATGGCGTATGGCGGCGCTGAATTTACTGCGCAATCGCCGCCGCAGCCTGCTTTCGGTATTGATCATTGCCATTGCGGTTTTCGCATTGACTAGCGCCGGAGGATTTGGCCTTTACACTTACCAAGCACTGCGCGAATCCACTGCGCGCGACACCGGGCATTTAACGCTCAGCCAACCGGGCTTTTTTGAGCAAGATGAAGAGTCGCCACTGGCTAATGGGATTGCCGACAGTGCGTTGATTGTTGAGCGATTAATCGACGATAAGCGGATACGAGGCATTCAGCCACGCATTGAGTTTAGCAGGTTGGTCTCTAACGGTAGCAAATCGACCATTTTTGTCGGTTCCGGCGTTAACCATAAAGAGTTTGATATGAAAGGGCCATTTTTGGACGTTCGCCAAGGCAAAACCTTGTCCAATATTGACTCCCCTCGATTTGATGCGAGTGAGCCGGAAGTGATGCTGGCGGTGGATCTCGCCAAAAACTTAAATGTTTCGATTGGCGACTGGGTTACTTTACTGACCAGTACCGCTGATGGCGCGCTAAACGCGGTTGATTTCAAAGTGCACGGCATCTATTCCACGGGTGTGCCTGAATTGGATAAACGCCAATTGTATCTGCACATTCAATCGGCCTCTGAGCTGTTAGCTTCGAATAAAGTGAGCACCTTATCGCTGTTTTTGTTTAGCACCGAACAGACAGAAAGCATGCGGCATTGGGTTGAAAACAAACTGTCATTAATGAGCCTTCGCCAAGCGATTCAAGTGACGCCTTGGCAGCAGCGCGCGTTTTTTTATCAAAAAGTAAAAGATCTTTACGATCGCATCTTCGGCATCATGGGCTTGGTGATGGGGTTGGTGGTCTTCGTCGCGCTATTTAACACCTTAACCATGTCGGTCACGGAGAGAACACGTGAAATCGGAACGCTGTCGGCGCTTGGCACTTACCCAAATGAAATCGTCGCCAGCTTCATACGCGAAGCCGTACTGCTAGCCATTTTAGGCACGCTGGTGGGTGCGGCATTCAATGCCCTAGCAAGCGTGTTATTGATGGTAGTCGATGTGCAAATGCCACCACCACCAGGACGCACGGAAGGGTATCCTTTACATATTTATTTTTCATGGGAATTGGTTCTGCTGAGTGCGCTTGGCGTACTGAGCATTTGTATTGCAGCGGCTTGGTTGTCGGCACGCAAAGGAGTCAACAAGCCAATCACGGAGGCACTGGCTTATGTATAAATGGATGATGTTATTACTGATCACGCTTAGCGGTGGCTACTCGGCCGCTGGCTGGGCGGCGCTGGATGCTGGGCAAATGACCAAAAACGCCGACCAATATCGCCTTGGTTACAGCGCGGCCAAAGTCGTCTCTTTGGTGTCGCTTTATGAACGTGGTGAGCTCGATAAAACGCGTCAATATCACGTGTATACCAAAGCCAATCGCGACTCGTTAGTGGTGTTCAAATCTTCCGTTGAAGCGGGGCAAAAAATGCTGATGCTCGATGAAAACTACTGGTTGTTGATGCCAAAAAGCCGCCGCCCTATTCGTATTACGCCAATGCAAAAACTGCTTGGTGAGGCTTCGGTGGGCGATATTTCAACACTGACGTGGAGCGAGGATTACCAAAGTCAATTGATGGGTGAAGAGCAGATAGAAACACCCAATGGTCAACCTTACCTGACGCATAAGTTGTCATTACTGGCTGTCACAGAAGGGGCGAACTACCAGCAAATTATCTTATGGTTGGATAAAGAGAACGATTTCCCAATCAAAGCTTCTTTGTATTTACGCTCTGGGAAACTGGCCAAGCAGGCTTGGTTTCGCGCTGGTGAAAAAGAGGGACGAATGCGCGTAACCAGTATGACGCTGCTTGATCAAATTCAACCGACCAAAAAAACGGTGGTTGAGTATCAACACATCGAGCCCATGGAGCTAGATGAAAAATATTACAACCCCGCCTATCTGACTCGTAACAGTCTATCGGAGTTATGAGATGAAGCGTGTTGCGTTCGCTTTTTTAACCAGTGTATTGAGCTTAGCTGCGCGGGCAGAAGCCCCCAGTTTTGATTGGGATTGGGTAATGAGCGCATCCACCATGGCGCATCGCGACAGCCTTTTTTTTCCTAGTAATCAAGCGCGCGATACGCAGCAGATTGAGGCGTTATTGGATGTAGAAATGAGGTGGCATGGCTGGTTGGGTCTAGTGGCTATCAAACAAAACGCCTTGTGGAGTAGCGATGCACAGCAGCACGCCGACAGCGAGTTCATTCTACAAGAACTGTTTTGGCAAGGCAGCCTAGTGCTGGCTGATGTGCCGTTTGAGCTGACACTAGGAAAAATGCGCTTGGATTGGGGAGTGGGCTACGGTTATCGTCCGCTTGATCTCTTTCAGCCTTATCGCCGCAATCCGGTCGGTATTCAGGTAGAAGAGGGGGCCGGAACGCTCTCTGCTTCTTATTATGATCAGCAAGGTGAATGGACGCTTTTTTATACAGATTCCTCTTGGACAGAGCAGCAAGGCAGCGAGTTACAACAAATGACCGAACAACAAGGGGCGGGCGTAAGGCGTTATCAGTTGATGGGCAATGCCGAATGGCAGGCGATTGCTTACTATGATGACGTTCGACGCGGCGTGCTGGGTAGCTCGTTTGTTACTGTGCTCACTGACGCATGGGAAGTGCATGCGTCAGCGCTCTATCAGCGTCATTATTTGGCGTACCAACAGCCCAGCGCGTTGGCTCAAGCAGTTTACTCTCAACAACAAGAGATTGAATCGCGCATGGCTCTTGAATCACGAACTCAAGGCTATCAGGCACTGGTAGGGTTCAACTGGTCGGGAAGTGATGGGCAAAGCGTCATTGCAGAATATTGGTTCGACAGTCGCAGTTGGGGAAAAGAGCAGTGGCAACAAGCGCAGAGCAACGCGGATTCGGTTCGTTATCAGCATAATCAAGCGTTAGGTTGGTCTTACGCACAAGGCTATAACCACGTGAATCTCGTGCAGCATAATGTGATGTTGCATGCTTCGTTAGATAGCCAAGCTTGGCATCATTGGCCGTGGAGCCAGAGTATTGAATGGTTGCAAGGCTTAGTACCGACACTTGATGTGCTGATTGCACCGCAAGATGGCGGCGTGATCGTTACTCAATGGCTCAATTACTCAGTGTACGATTCGGGTACAGCCTCTATCGAAATCGAACTGGCCGCACGTTTTATGACTGGGCCTGCTGACTCTACATATGCAAACTTACCAGATAAGCATATGATTCTATTAAATATGAAAGGGAAATTCTAATGTGCGAGAAAGTTGAGATTCGAAATCTTGCCAAAAGCTTGTTATTTACTTCGCTGTTTTGTGTGGTGATCGCCTTTACCACTCAGGCCATTTGGCCCAGTGACATCACGTTGCACTTAGCAATAAGCTTTGGCTACGGTTACAGCGCAGTGGCCATTGCTCACTTACTGAGTCGCTTCGCACCGCAGTTGTCCGCACGCTTAGTGAACGTTTTTTCGCTCACGGGGTCGATGATTTTCGGTACGTTACACGCTTATTTATGGCTTAGTAAATACGCGCACTTTAGTCATTTTTCAGCAATGAAACCGGTGATTTTTCTCGGTTTCGTTTTTACTGGCGTTTGCTTTTTCTACTTCTACGCGCATGAACAAAAGCTGATTGCTGAAAAAGCGCTGGAAGCCTCCAAACGGCGTCAATCTGAACAAGAGAAAGCTTTGATTTTGAGCCAGTTGCAGCAGCTACAAAGTCAAATTGAACCCCATTTCTTATTTAATACGCTTGCCAATATCAGCGTGTTGATTGGCTCTGAGCCTTATAAAGCGCAAATGATGCTCGAAAAGCTAACCGACCTATTGCGTGGTTCGCTGCGTAGTAACCGCAATCGCACCACAACGCTACGTGAAGAGTTACATTTAGTCGATGCGTATTTGGGTATTCAAAAAATTCGTTTAGGTGATCGGCTGGATTATGAGATTGCAATGCCTGGCGCAGCGGATGACATTCCTTTGCCGCCGATGCTGTTACAACCTTTGGTTGAGAATGCTGTTAGCCATGGTATTGAGCCTAAAGCCGCGGGGGGGAAAGTGACCATCAAAAGTGAAATTTATGACGAGTGGTTTGAAGTCAGTGTCTGTGACAGTGGCATTGGATTGCAGCCGAGTGCTCTTTCAGCAGGGCATGGTATTGCGTTGGATAATATTCGCCAGCGCTTAAGCGGCCTATTCGCTGATGATGCGTGTCTCATTATCGCCCAAAATCATGATGCTGGCGTGACGGCAACGATTAGAATAAAGCGGCTACTATTGGACCAACTACAAGGAAGTGCCACATGAGTACTGTCTCTGCGACCGCTATTATTGCTGATGATGAACCGCTATTGCGGCATCATTTAAACCGTGCATTAGGAGAAGTGTGGCCAGAGCTCGATATTGTCGCGCAAGCCGAAAATGGACGCGTGGCATTGTCCATGATTGAGCAGCATCAGCCGGAGGTGGCCTTTATTGATATTCGAATGCCAGAAATGGATGGTATGTCGCTCGCTAGGCAATTGGCTGGTTTGGCAAAGCCACCACTGATTGTATTTATCACCGCCTATGATGAGTATGCCATTCAAGCTTTTGAAGCCAATGCGGCGGATTATTTATTGAAACCGCTTTCTGAAGCGCGTTTAGTGCAGTGCTGTACTAAGTTGCAGCTAAGATTAGCCGAGCATTCTTCTGAGCGACAATTACCTGATTTGCAAACCCTTTTACAGCAGATACAGCATATAAGCCAACAGGCATCGCCGTCGTTTTTAAGCTGGTTAAAAGTTCAAAAAGGTGAAGATATTCACCTGATTTCGGTGGCGGATATGTTGTACGCTAAAGCCGAAGACAAATATTTATCCATATACGTAAAGAGTGATTCTGGAGTGCAGGAGTTCTTACTGCGCAGTTCATTGAAAGAGTTGCTGCAGCAGCTTGACCCGAATCAGTTTTGGCAAATCCACCGTTCAACGGCAGTGAATGTTGCCAAGATAGATAAAGTGAAAAAAGAGTTCACGGGTAAAATGTACGTCTTGATTGGTCCTGATAAGTTACCCGTCAGCCGTGCGCTGCAAGCTCAATTTAAGTCGTAACTTAATTTAAACCGTCGTTCGATTGATCGCGTGATTAGCGGTGTGCGATCTGCTTGGCGGACAGGGTAAATTGGAAGAAAGCATCCACAGACATAGGTTCAGAATAATAAAAACCTTGGATGTAACGTACACCCAACAGCTCTAATTCTCTCACCTGATCTTGGTTCTCAACGCCCTCAGCAATCAGCCGCATGTTCAATTGCTTTGCTAGTTTAATCATCGACACTAACACCGAAGTAATGGCTGAATTTTGATGCAAGCTTTTAATAAACACTTGATCAATTTTGAGAGTGTGGAAGTCGTGTTGGTGGATAAAATTTAAACCCGAGTAGCCAGTGCCAAAATCGTCAATGGCGATTTTAAAGCCTAGCTGTTTCAGTCGTTGTAAGTTTTCCATGGCTAACTTCAACTCGTCCACGTTGAAATGGTTGTCTTCGGTGATCTCTAGCAGAAGTCGTGGAACAATCGCTGGGTGTTTTGTCGCGTAGCGTTTCATGTAATCCATAAAGTAATTATCAATGATCAATAACCGGCTGATGTTGATGCTGATGTATTGATCGTGCAACGCATGTTTGTGCTGCTCCACACATTCTGTCACCAATTTCAACACACGGTAGGTGATTTGGTGAATCACGCCAATACGCTCTGACAACGGGATAAAAATGGTGGGTGAAATATAGCCTTGAGAGGGTTCATTCCAGCGCAGTAGCGCTTCGCTACCAACAATTCTATTTTCGGTAATATCGACGATCGGTTGTAAATAGAGTTCCAACTGATGGTTTGATATTGCCTCTCTCAAAGAGACTTCTAAGGTGTTTCGGCTGAGGTAATAGTTGTGATAAGCAAGATAAATCAAAGAGATAATGCTTGCTGTAAGCAAGACAAGCCATAAGTTATCGAGAAAATGGTAAGCATAAGATCCGTTATTTAAGTAGATCTGAATTGAGAGTGGGTAATGCTCGGATTTAAAGAGAAAGCTAGTATGAGCAGAATCGATCTCTTCCTGATCACTGCGAATACTTTGGCTTAACACGTTGACCTGATAGCCGTAGTGCCATTTGGCAAGTTTAGGAGCGACTAGGTTCATAAACTGTTCTGGAGGCATCAGTGCATTGAGGCCGCTCATATCTGGCTGTGAAGCATAGACAAAAAATGTTTGCTCTTTACTGCGAGATTTTGTTAATGAAATGGTCGTATTCGTTGGAGATTGTTTAAGCCTGTCAAGAATATGTTTGTACAAATGAATGGTGGTATGGCCTTCATTGCTGGTGCAAAAAATAGTCCCGTGAGCGTTGTACATGCCCACTTCTTTGACCATTTTCGAGCGAAATACATAGCTCCTCAGAGCAATGATGTCTTCTCTTTGGCAGTGCTTTGAAATGTTTTTACTTAACTGGTTCAGTTCATCCGACGTTTGATTGATGTGATGTTCCAGTTGTGTAATGGCTTGTTCACCGAAGCGGGTTGCCTGCCGGTTAGTGTCATAAAAGTTTTTAACTATCGCGAAAGTAAACACAAATAAGAAAATACCCAGAATAGGAATAAATGCGTTTATCTTTGCCGAAAGTATCTCTTTTGCAACGCTAAATTTGCTCGGTGAACTGTCATTGTTTTGCATTACAGACAGTGCTCATAGGTTATTACCAGTAAAAATCAGTATTGCTTTTATGTTGATAAGGGCTCTTCTCCGCTTA
>NZ_JAHGUP010000001.1 GCF_001989995.2 Vibrio anguillarum | reverse complement strand
TAAAGAGCGTTCTTCTCTGGCTTGCCGAGGCTTCCTTTGAAGAGGCGGCCATTCTAGCGAGATAATGAAAAGTGTCAAACACTTTTTTACATTATTTCGTCTTACCGATTTGACCTACTGGTTGGCTGCTGGTTGGGCTTGAACCCTTACTGGCTGTGCCGTGTCAGTGAGGCGGCATTATAGGGAGAACGAAGATGAGTGCAAGCGGTTTTTAATAAAAAATAAGAAAAACATCTATTTTGTTTAAATAGCAGCCACAAAGCGTCAAAAGAGAGCATTTCGCTCTCTTTTGATAGGCTTTAATCTCTCTCGATCTTAAATAAAAGCGTAGGCATCAGCAAACATGTGATCGCTTTTTGCATTTTTGTATTGGGTAAACTGTTCTCTTGCTGCTCCAGCCATATCAAAACGACCTGCAATATAAATGTCGTACGCTTCTAACGACTCGAAATCATCATTGATCGCTTGGAGTACATTGCCAACTTTACCATTCCAACTTTCATCAGCCGTTTCAACAACAGGTACAAAGTGGATGTTCTCAAATTGCTGAGCAATCTCACTCAGTTCTGTTTTTGCATAGAGTTGGTAAACGTCTTTTGCTCCCCAGTACAAATAGATAGCGTTACTTTTCTTTTGGCTAATACAGTGATCTAAAATCGAGCGTACATAGCTAAAACCTGTTCCTCCAGCAATGAGTAGTAGAGGGCGCTCATTTTCTTTTACCCACGCATCACCATGAGGTGCATCTATATTGACTAAACCCTTGTTGCTTAATGCCGTTCTCATTTTCTCAACCACTTCCTGTGCATAAGCATTGTGCTCGGCGGCACCAATGTGCAACTCTAGTTCACCAGTACGGCAAGGGCTGCTTGCGATAGAAAATGGACGTTTATCTTTCTCACCCATTTCTACCATGAGATATTGCCCAGCTTTAAATGCAAGAACACTTTCAGGTTGGAGGATGATTTTATAAGTATTAGAGGCTAATGGCTCAATTGACTTTACTTTACATTGGGTGGTCATGTTTTTCCTCTGACTTACTCTGCAAAAGTAAGTACTAAGTTACTTGTTGCAAAGGCTTGGCAAGGGAATATCCAACCTTGTCGCTGCTCTTCGTCAGTCAACATAGGTTCTAAGTTATATTCCACTACACCTTCTAATTTTCTGCACATACACATAGCGCATGCACCTATTTGACAACGGTGTGGAAAAGAGATGTTCTTGTTGAGCGCAGCTTCCAACACCGTTGTACCGTCTTGCACTTCAAAAGTATCGCCTTTCGGCAGCAAGATCACTGTATAAGTCATAAAATACCTAGCTCATCCCAGAGCGAGTCTATTTTGGTGACGACCTCGTGATCTTTTTGGATTGGAGTCCCCCACTCTCGCTGAACTTCACCAGAGAGTTTGTTGGTTGCATCCAGCAGGAGCTTGGAACATTGCCCTTCATTAGCTTCTATACGATCAGTATCCCGAGACGGATCCATGCGCGTGGTTATCGCCCAAATCACATCATTCCAATCTCGGATATTCACATCATCATCACAGAGCACAACAAACTTCAGGTTTGAAAATGTCTCTAAAAATGCCCATATCTTTTTTAACAGCTCTTGAGATTGACCAGCGAACGCTTTGTTCATGGATACAATCAAGAAACCATCATTAGAAAATGGCACTAAATAGATATCAACAATCTCAGAATGCTGTGCTCTAAGCTGATCCAAATGCTCAGCTTTGATCTGAGGAGCCGTTGATGGTGATGACTGTTGTCTTGTACCGTCGCTCTCAACATCCCATTTAATGGTAGCATCTAAGCCCATTTTGGAGCCTAGCCCCACCACTGGAGAGGCAAAATCAAGTGAATCAATCGGTGTATGTTCGATGAATAAAGTGTCTCGGACTGGGTCCATATGTGTTGTCATTGCATTGATAACTGAATTCCAATCACGAGCATCGACTGATTCATCGCACACCACCACATATTTAGTGTACATAAACTGGCGAAGGAACGACCAAACTCCCATCATGACTCGCTTTGCATGACCAGGGTATTGCTTTTTCATCGTCACCACCGCCATTCGATAAGAACAACCTTCCGGCGGCAAATAGAAATCGACGATTTCAGGGAACTGTTTTTGGAGTATAGGTACAAACACTTCATTTAACGCAACACCAAGTACAGCTGGTTCATCAGGTGGGCGTCCGGTATAAGTGCTATGGTAGATAGGATTGCTGCGCATTGTGATATGCGTAACCGTAAAGACACGATGCTTTTCAACTTCATTATAGTAACCCGTGTGATCACCATAAGGCCCTTCGTCAGCATATTCGTTTGGATCTATGTAGCCTTCCAGCACAATTTCCGCACTAGCAGGCACATCTAGATCATTACTGAGCGATTTAACCACTTCTGTTTTACTGCCTCGTAGCAATCCCGCAAAAGCATATTCAGAAAGCGTATCTGGCACTGGTGTCACCGCGCCTAAAATGGTTGCAGGATCAGCACCAAAAGCCACTGAAACTGGGAAATTCTCTCCGGGGTGAGTGTCCATCCAATCTCTTAAATCTAGAGCACCACCACGATGCGCCAACCAACGCATAATGACTTTGTTTTTACTGAGTTTCTGTTGGCGATAAATCCCGAGATTTTGTCGCTTCTTGTTTGGCCCTTTAGTGATGGTCAGCCCCCAAGTCAGAAGAGGAGCAACATCATCGGCCCAACAACTCATCACTGGGATTTTGTCTAAGTCAACATCGTTGCCCTGCCAAACAATCTCCTGGCAAGGAGCCTTGCGTAGTCGTTTGGTTGGCATGTTGAGCACTTGCTTAAATAAAGGCAATTTATCGATAGCATCTTTGAAGCCCTGTGGTGGCTCAGGCTCTTTGAGATAAGCCAGTAATTTGCCGACTTCCCTTAACTCTTGGACCTCTTTACGCCCCATGCCGATCGCGACGCGTTTTGCGGTGCCAAACAAGTTAGTGAGCACGGGAACCGTATAACCGATCGGGTTTTCAAATAGCAAGGCAGGACCTGCGGCACGCAAAGTGCGGTCGCTAATTTCCGTCATTTCATAATGAGGGTCAATCGGGCAAGTAATGCGTTTTAGTTGGCCTGTTTTTTCCAGATGGTCAACAAATTCACGTAAATCCTTAAAGCTCATAGGCCTACTACATCGCTGATTAAACTGCAGGCAGTATAACAAAAACAACCCATTAACGATCCCCAAATTTCATAGGGTTATTGAGAGAGGGCTTGCAAAATACCACGACTTTTCACCTGAGAATTACTCACCAGTAAATCCTTTAGCCAGCGGCTGTGTCCTTGCTCGACCAAAGCAGTGGCCACTAAATTGACCTCTTCATTGATTGACATTTTGGCTATCAGAAAGTCGCGGATATCAGGACGCATGGGGCTGATGCGAACTAATGCCTTAATCGCTTGTACTTTTAAACTTGGATTTTCACTGGCGGCCATGATCTGTTTTATCGCAAATTCATCGCTTACGCTGGCTAATCGTGTGAGTTCCTGCTGAATGGAGAAATCGACCCGCATCAGCCACAGGAGTTTATAGATTTTAGGATCTTCACTAACTTGAGCTAATCGAACCATCACTTGTGTGGAAGGCAACCATCCGGTCACTGGCTCTGATGTCAGTTGCTCAGTGAGCGCAGCTAAAGCACTTGGGGATAGTGTATCTAACTCGCGGATCAGTAACGTTTCGCGAATTTTTACTTGATATTGAGTCCCTGACAACCATGTTTTCAGTACTAGCTCTTGGCGCTCCGCCTTCACCAAGAAATCGAGAATGGTTTGTTCTTGCCGCCAACGCTTTAATAAACGGCTGGCTATCGCAGAAGAGTCAAAAGCTGGAGTTGAGAATTCATAGCCTTGTTCTTTTTCAACAACTTGGTAAGTGGGTGCAAGCGCTTGCTGCTCTTCAATGAATATCACCATATTCGGCGTTAGGGCGAGATCCAACTGCTCGATTTTTTGCAGCAACAGAAAACGTGCGGCTTCTTGCGGTAATAGCGCTAAACGTTGTAATGAAAAACGCAAAGAATCAAATTCATCATGTACCGCGTACTGCAATAGCTCTGCACTTTTATGGCGAATTTGTTCTTCCTGAAGCCATTTTTGAGCTGTATCAGACGTTATTTCTATAGAGGCAGCACTTGGCCACGCACAAAATAAAAATAGCGAGAGGAGAAGCGACGACAACATTCCTTGTTGCATTTTAACCTCCTTGTAACATTTGGCCTATTGTGGAAGGTTAATGGGTCAAATGCAAACAAAAACGCCACCGATAAACGGTGGCGTTGGTCATACTAAACTTAGCGTCTATTATTGACGGCGCATCGCATCAAAAAACTCATCATTAGTTTTCGTCATCGCGAGCTTATCAATTAAGAATTCCATTGCGTCACTTTCACTCATTGGGTGAACGATCTTACGCAGAATCCACATTTTTTGTAACTCATCAGGTTTAGTAAGCAACTCTTCACGACGAGTACCGCTGCGGTTGAAGTCGATAGCAGGGAAGACACGTTTTTCCGCAATTTTACGGTTAAGGTGCAATTCCATGTTACCTGTACCTTTAAACTCTTCGTAGATAACTTCATCCATTTTAGAGCCAGTATCAACCAGTGCCGTCGCAATAATCGTTAAACTACCGCCTTCTTCTACATTACGAGCCGCACCAAAAAAGCGCTTAGGGCGTTGCAATGCGTTGGCATCCACACCACCAGTCAATACTTTGCCAGATGACGGGATCACTGTGTTGTAAGCACGTGCTAAACGTGTGATGGAATCAAGCAGGATAACGACATCTTTCTTATGCTCAACCAAACGTTTTGCTTTTTCGATCACCATTTCTGCCACTTGTACGTGACGTGAAGCTGGCTCATCGAACGTAGAAGCAACCACTTCGCCTTTCACAAGGCGTTGCATTTCCGTTACTTCTTCAGGACGTTCGTCAATCAGTAGCACCATCAACACACAATCAGGATGGTTGTTAGCAATACTTTGCGCGATATTTTGTAGCAACATGGTTTTACCCGCTTTTGGCGGAGCAACAATCAAACCACGCTGGCCTTTACCAATCGGAGAGGCAAGGTCTAGAACTCGTGCCGTAATGTCTTCTGTCGAGCCATTACCACGCTCCATGATCATACGTTCATTGGCATGCAGTGGAGTTAAGTTCTCAAATAAAATCTTGTTACGTGCATTATCCGGTTTGTCGTGGTTAACGGTGTTAACTTTTAACAATGCGAAATAACGTTCGCCTTCTTTTGGTGGGCGAATTTTGCCGGATACTGAGTCACCGGTGCGTAAGTTGAAACGGCGAATTTGGCTTGGTGATACGTAGATATCATCAGGGCCAGCTAAATATGAACAGTCGGCGCTACGTAAGAAACCAAAACCGTCTTGAAGAATTTCCAAGACCCCATCACCAAATATATCTTCACCACTTTTTGCGTGCGCTTTTAGGATGGAGAAGATGATGTCTTGTTTTCTTAGACGCGCCAGGTTTTCGAGGCCTAGGCTCTCACCAAGTTTCACAAGATCAGACACAGGTCTGTTCTTCAATTCTGTTAGATTCATTGTGGTGGATACTTGTTTAGTCAAAATAGGATCTATTTTCTAGTTAAGATGGATTTTGGTCTCAGGATCGACCAAGAAGTGAACACTTGTCTAATTAACGTGCGATAAACTAGCACTAAATAATAGCCTAGTCTAGAGTTTGTTTCTTTTCAAAAAAACAAAGCCGTGCATCAGAAAATGTACGGCTTTGCGATACCTGTTATAGGTTTGCGTCCAAAAACTCTTTCAATTGAGTTTTTGATAACGCACCAACTTTCGTTGCAGCGACGTTGCCATTTTTGAACAGCAGCAAGGTT
The DNA here is from genome assembly GCF_001989995.2 of Vibrio anguillarum. Taxonomy (GTDB): domain Bacteria; phylum Pseudomonadota; class Gammaproteobacteria; order Enterobacterales; family Vibrionaceae; genus Vibrio; species Vibrio anguillarum. The sequence continues at coordinate 57,642 of NZ_JAHGUP010000001.1, read as the reverse complement.
GGGATGCCACGAATACCAAACTTAGGTGGAGTACCTGCGTTGTGGTCGATATTTAATTTACCGATAGTCAGTTTGCCTTCGTACTCGCTAGCGATTTCATCCAAAATTGGTGCAATCATCTTACAAGGACCACACCATTCTGCCCAAAAATCAACAAGAACAGGGCCTGCAGCTTTGATTACATCGTTCTCAAAACCATCATCTGTAAGCTGCAAAATCTTATCGCTCATCTTCCACTCCAATATGTTTTTCTGCACTGATTATAAGCTAACCAGTAAATAGATGCTCTATTGGAATGTATTTACTTTCGTATTGCAAGCTTAAGCTGATATTCTATGGCGATGAAAAAGACACATATCACAGAGCAAAAGTTCGCCGATTTGGGATTACATCCTCAAGTTGTTGAAGGATTGGAAAAAAAAGGGTTCGATTACTGTACCCCGATCCAAGCCTTGGCGTTGCCGGTACTGCTCACCGGCCAAGACATTGCAGGCCAGGCCCAAACAGGGACTGGTAAAACGCTTGCGTTTCTCGCTGCTACTTTTAACCACTTACTAACAACCCCTGAACATGAAGGGCGAAAACCGACGCAGCCGCGTGCCATTATTATGGCCCCGACTCGTGAGTTAGCGATTCAAATTTATAACGACGCCGAACCTCTGATTGCCAACACTGGCATCAAAGCCGCGCTGGCTTACGGTGGTGAAAGCTACGATAAGCAGTTGTCTAAGCTGCAAGATGGTGTCGACATATTGATCGGTACAACAGGACGTATCATCGATTTCTACAAACAACACGTGTTTAACTTGAATAATATTCAAGCAGTTGTGCTAGATGAAGCTGATCGCATGTTTGACCTTGGTTTTATCAAGGACATTCGTTTTCTGTTTCGCCGTATGCCAGAACCTAAAGAGCGCCTGAACATGCTGTTTTCAGCCACGCTTTCTTATCGCGTTCAAGAGTTGGCGTTCGAGCACATGCATAACCCTGAGCACGTGGTTGTTGAACCAGAACAAAAAACTGGCCATCGCATCCAAGAAGAGCTGTTCTACCCGTCTAACGAACATAAGATGGCGCTATTACAGACACTGATAGAACAAGACTGGCCAGATCGCGCCATCATTTTTGCCAACACAAAACACCGCTGCGACTCTATTTGGGGTCATTTAGCTGCAGATGGGCACCGTGTCGGCTTGCTAACGGGCGACGTACCACAGAAGAAACGTGAAAAGATCCTTGAGCAATTCACTACCGGTGATGTAGACATTCTTGTTGCAACCGACGTGGCAGCGCGAGGCTTACACATTCCTCAAGTCACACACGTATTCAACTACGACTTACCTGATGACTGTGAAGACTACGTGCACCGCATTGGTCGTACAGGTCGCGCAGGAGAGAGTGGTCACTCGATTAGTTTTGCCTGTGAAGAGTACGCCATTAACCTAACCGCGATTGAAGAGTATACCGGGCACGCGGTTCCTGTTTCTGATTACGATGCATCGGCGTTGATTGAAGACTTACCACCGCCAATTCGTCTGCGTTCTCGTAATCCTCAGCAGCGCCGTACTAATAACAATGGCCCTCGTACTGGCAACCGTAAGCCACAAAATCGTCGCCCACGTCAACCGCATCAAAGTAATAAGGGTTCGTAATCCATTTATGAGTAAAGCCGTCTCCTCGCCGCTCTACGCTGCCATCGACCTTGGGTCGAACAGTTTTCATATGCTCATCGTGCGTCATATTGATGGCAGTGTACAAACGATGGCCAAAATAAAGCGCAAAGTACGCTTGGCCGCCGGGTTAGATGATAACAACGCTCTTAGCCAAGAAGCGATGCAGCGAGGATGGGACTGCCTCAGTTTATTTGCGGAACGACTACAAGATATACCCGCCAGCAATATCCGTATTGTTGGCACTGCCACACTGCGTACAGCCACCAACGTTGAGCTGTTTTTAACTCAAGCCAACCAAATACTCCGCCACCCCATTCAGGTTATTTCCGGTGAAGAAGAGGCGGCAACTATCTATAAAGGAGTGGCTCACACTTCGGGTGGCTTAGGACGACGCTTGGTTGTCGATATTGGTGGGGCCAGTACTGAACTCATCATTGGTGAAGGGTTCGATGCCAAAGCGTTAACCAGTTTAAAAATGGGCTGCGTCACTTGGCTTGAGCGCCATTTTAAAGACAGACAGCTTAACGCGGCTAACTTTAATCGAGCGATCGATGCGGCAAAACAGACGTTAGCGCCTATCCTTGAGCAGTACACACAGTTAGGTTGGGATGTGTGCGTGGGTGCCAGTGGCACAGTACAAGCGTTGCAAGAAATTATGTTAGCGCAAGGGATGGATGAGGTGATCACTCATACCAAACTAAAACGCTTGCAAAAACAAGCGATGCTCGCCGATCACTTGGAAGAGCTTGATATTGAAGGCTTAACTTTAGAGCGAGCGTTAGTTTTCCCAAGTGGCCTATCGATTTTAATTGCCATCTTTGAACTGCTCGAGATTGAATCGATGACTTTAGCTGGCGGCGCATTGCGTGAAGGCTTAGTGTATGAAATGGTCGAAGAGCTGCGCCAAGATGACATTCGAACGCGTACCATCAATAGCGTTCAGGTGCGATATCAAATTGATGTTGACTACGCCAAGCAAGTGGCTCAACTTGCCCAATCGCTGCTCAAACAGTGTGGGGGGGAAGATTGGATTGCGGAACCGCAAGCTGAAATGCTGCTCACTACCGCTGCACAATTGCATGAAATAGGGTTAGCGATTGATTTAAAAAAAGGCGGTGAACACAGCGCCTACCTGTTACAAAACCTCGACTTACCCGGCTATACCCGTGCACAGAAACACTTTCTAGGCGAAATTGCTCGTCGTTATCGCGAGCAGCTCTCTTCATTGCCAGAGCAGTACGCTCTGTCGGGCAACAGCGCCAAACGGGTGTTACGTTTACTGCGCCTTGCCGTATTGCTCAGCCATCGTCGTAACGAGGCACTACAGCCTAAATTTACACTGCAAGCTCAAGGTGACCAACTGACTCTTCGGTTATCCGCCAAATGGTTAGCGGCCAATCCTCTCACCACCGCCGAGCTGGATATTGAAGCAAACCGTCAAAGCGACATTGGTTGGCCACTCATTATCGACCCATCATAGTTATAAGATGCAGACACATAAAAAAGCCCGAGCAGCACTTGCTCGGGCTTTGATTTTCTATCTTCTTAGTATAATAGCTTGCTACTCCACTACTGAACATTTCAACTACTGAGCATTGATCCCAACGGTTCGAAAATCAGGGTTGACCGCTGTCAGCTTCCGGATCAAGTAATTGAGCAGCACACCGTACATCGGCACAAACAGGCCTAAACTGATCACCAGTTTAAAACCATAATCGACCAAGGCAATTTCGGTCCAATGTTCAGCCATGAATGGATCGGGGCTTTGATAGAAAGCAATCGCAAAAAAAGCGACCGTGTCTAATGCATTACCAAATAACGTAGAACATGTTGGCGCAACCCACCACTGCTTCATCTGGCGCAGACGATTAAACACATGCACATCCATAATTTGCCCTAGCAAATACGCCATAAAACTGGCAATCGCAATACGAGCAACAAACAGATTAAACTCATGAAGCTGAGCAAGCCCTTGGAATTGACCTTCAAAAAATAGCACCGAGAGTGCATAAGAAACAATCAAAGCCGGTAACATCACTAAGAAAATGATTTTACGAGCCAACGCTGCACCAAAAATGCGTACAGTGAGATCCGTTGCCAGAAAAATGAATGGGAAAGTAAATGCGCCCCAAGTGGTATGTAAACCGAATACAGTAAAGGGAAGCTGAACCAGATAATTGCTTGATGCAATAATGATCAAATGAAATAGCACTAAAAGTGCCAAAGCTTTGCGCTGCTGCGCAAGGGTAAAGTAACTCATTGTGTACCTTTTTAGTTTGTTTTGGGGGCGAGGGAACCCAAATCGAAGAATTAGTCTTGCATTAATTTATAGGCTTACCACGCGATCATATCCAAATCACGAGCTCAGCGGCGGGCGATTATACAGCAATCCCTCTCCTCGACAAGCCTTGAAATAAGAGCAAACGTTTACCCATTGAAGAAAATATCACCGTTTTAAAATTTCCCTTTCACAGCTAAAGGCCGACCTTTTTGTTGTAGACATCCATGGGAACGTGCTACTCTTCGCCTCCATTTTTTCTGGCCTTATTTTCATTTTCTAGGATGAAACTCTCTGGGTCAGTGCTATCTTTTAACATGCTGATAGACGCAAATATCAGTATTCAATCCTAACCTAACGTGGAACAGAACAGATGGGCAAAGGTACTCTTTATATCGTCTCTGCACCCAGTGGTGCAGGCAAATCAAGCTTGATCTCTGCGATGTTGGAAACCAACCCAACCTATGCGATGAAAGTCTCTGTTTCACATACCACACGCGGCATGCGCCCGGGCGAACAAGATGGTGTTCACTACCATTTTGTGCAAAAAGAGCTGTTTGAAGAGTTGATTACTAAAGGTGAATTTCTCGAACATGCTGAAGTATTTGGCAACTACTACGGCACCTCTAAGGTATGGATTGAAAATAACCTCAACAAAGGCATTGACGTTTTTCTTGATATTGACTGGCAAGGCGCGCGTCAAATACGCGACAAAATGCCGGATGCAAAAAGTGTGTTTATCCTTCCTCCTTCAAAAGAAGAATTGGAACGCCGCTTGAATGCTCGTGGTCAAGACAGTGAAGCCGTCATTGCTAAACGTATGAATGAAGCTCAAGCTGAAATCTCGCATTACACCGAATACGACTATGTCATCATAAATGATGATTTCGATGTGGCATTAATGGATTTCAGAGCTATTTTACGTGCTGAACGATTGAAGCAAGACAAGCAAGCTGCTAAATATAACAGCATGCTCAACGCGCTACTGGCGGAATAATCACCCGCTCAAACAAGGCAAAGTCTATCGCTAGTATAAACAAAGATTAGACTGTATACTTTCTCGTCATTTAAAAATTTTTAGTTAACTATTTGGAGTTCTCATGGCACGCGTAACTGTTCAAGACGCTGTTGAAAAAGTGGGCAATCGTTTCGACCTAGTTCTGATTGCGGCTCGCCGCGCTCGTCAAATGCAAACTGGCGGTAAAGATTCATTGGTGCCAGAAGAGAACGATAAGCCAACCGTTATCGCTCTGCGCGAAATCGAAGAAGGTCTTATCACGAAAGATGTGCTTGATGCTCGTGAGCGCCAAGAGCAGAAAGAGCAAGAAGCCGCAGAATTGGCCGCCGTAAGCAGCATCGCTCACAACCGTTAATTCTGCCATTCAAATTCAACAACCTTCCGGGCCTATAATTTGTATCTATTTGATAGCCTTAAAGACGTTGTCCAAGAATACCTAACAGAGCCTCAAATTGAGGCTCTGCGTCAATCTTATGTGGTCGCACGTGAAGCCCATGAAGGGCAAACCCGTTCTAGCGGCGAACCTTACATTATTCACCCTGTTGCGGTTTCTCGAATTTTGGCTGATATGCGCCTTGATTTGGAAACGCTACAAGCAGCGTTATTACATGATGTCATCGAAGATTGCGATGTCACTAAAGACGATCTTGAAGCGCAATTTGGTCACGCCGTGGCGGAATTGGTAGACGGGGTTTCTAAACTCGACAAGTTGAAATTTCGTGATCGTAAAGAAGCCCAAGCCGAGAACTTTCGTAAGATGGTGCTGGCAATGGTGCAAGACATTCGCGTTATTCTCATCAAACTTGCTGATCGCACACACAATATGCGTACCCTTGGCGCATTGCGCCCGGATAAAAAGCGTCGTATTGCCCGTGAAACGTTAGAGATTTACGCGCCTCTTGCCCACCGCTTAGGGATTCATAACATCAAGACTGAGCTAGAAGAGCTTGGCTTTGAAGCATTGTACCCAAATCGTTATCGCGTATTGAAAGAAGTGGTAAGATCCGCTCGCGGTAACCGCAAAGAGATGATCCAACGCATCCACAGTGAAATTGAAGGCCGCTTGCAAGATTTCGGTTTGAAAGCACGCGTGGTCGGCCGTGAAAAGAACCTGTTCTCCATCTATAACAAGATGAAAACCAAAGAGCAGCGCTTTCATACCATTATGGACATCTACGCTTTTCGAGTCGTGGTCGACACTGCAGATACCTGTTATCGTGCATTAGGCCAAGTTCATAGCTTGTACAAACCTCGCCCGGGGCGAATGAAAGATTACATCGCCGTGCCCAAAGCGAACGGCTACCAATCTTTGCATACCTCGATGGTCGGCCCACACGGCGTCCCAGTTGAAGTGCAGATCCGCACTGAAGACATGGAACAGATGGCCGACAAAGGTGTTGCTGCTCATTGGTCTTACAAAGGTAATGGCGAACGCACTGGCACCACCGCGCAAATTAAAGCACAGCGCTGGATGCAAAGCCTACTTGAGCTACAACAAAGCGCTGGCAACTCGTTTGAGTTTATTGAGAACGTTAAGTCGGATCTTTTCCCTGATGAAATCTACGTCTTCACCCCCAAAGGCCGCATCGTTGAGCTGCCTGTCGGGGCAACTGCGGTTGATTTTGCCTACGCGGTACACACCGATGTCGGTAATACCTGTGTTGGAGCTCGTGTTGATCGAAACCCTTATCCGTTAAGTAAATCACTGAAAAACGGCCAAACGATTGAAATCATCAGCGCACCTGGGGCTCGCCCTAATGCCGCTTGGCTCAACTATGTGGTCACGTCTCGCGCTCGTACTAAGATACGTCAAGTGCTTAAAACCATGCGCCGTGAGGAATCGATCACACTTGGTAGACGTTTGCTCAATCACGCGCTGGGTGATCTTTCACTCAGTGACATCAGTGACGAGAACATTAAGCATGTGATTGGTGAGCTTAAAATGGCCACGGTCGATGATCTGCTGGCCGCGATTGGTTTAGGCGAACTGATGAGTATTGTCATTGCGCGTCGTCTGCTTGGCGATGCTGATGAGCTGACCGAAGTGGAAAGCAATGATGGCAAACCGAAAAAGAAACTGCCGATCCGCGGCGCTGAAGGTATTTTGCTCACGTTTGCTAACTGCTGCCACCCCATCCCAGACGATCACATCATTGCACATGTATCTCCGGGCCGTGGTTTAGTGGTGCACCGTGAAACCTGCCCTAATGTTCGTGGCTACCAAAAAGAGCCGGATCGTTACATGGCGGTTGAGTGGTCTAAAGATTACGACCAAGAGTTCATCACCGAACTGAAAGTGGACATGCAAAACCACCAAGGTGCGTTAGCGGAACTGACCAATGTAATCTCGAAAACAGGTTCCAACATTCATGGCCTCTCCACCGAGGAGCGTGATGGACGTTTGTATACTGTTACTGTGCTGCTGACCACCAAAGATCGCATTCACTTAGCAAACATCATGAAAAAAATTCGTGTGATGCCTCATGCACTGAAAGTGCGACGCCGGAAAAATTAAACTATCCAAATAAATAAAACCCCTTGCGGCTAACCACTCATGGGGTTTTTTATTTTCCGATACCCTACCTCATCTTGCATTTTAGGCGTCACTATTCAAATTAGCCGATGGCCTGCCGCTTATCGACCATTACATGATTTTATGCTGTACAAAAAAACAGTTCGATGGTTGAATAATACATAACGATACTGTTAATGAGCCCTGTTATGTCACAGCTACTGTCCGCGATTCCTCTCACCTCACTCTCTGGCGTGGGCGCTAAAGTGGCTGAAAAACTGGAAAAGGTTGGCTTAATCAGTGTGCAAGATCTGCTGTTCCATCTCCCTTTACGTTATGAGGACCGCACACGGATCTACCCTATCGCTAAATTGCATCCCGGGCTTTGGGCCGCCGTGCAAGGTAAAGTCATGGCGGTGGATACGGTTTTTGGCAAACGCAAAATGCTCACAGTAAAAATAAGCGATGGTAACGGCACCATTACGCTGCGTTTTTTTAACTTTACGGCTGGGATGAAAAACAATTTTGCTGAAGGTAAGTTAGTGCACGCTTACGGTGAAATTAAGCGTGGTGGATTCGGCCTTGAAATTGTTCATCCTGATTATAAATTTTATGCTCCTCAGCAACAGCCAGATGTCGAAGCTAACTTAACACCCGTTTACCCAACAACCGATGGCCTGCGCCAACTCACGCTACGCACACTCACTGATCAAGCATTAAGTTTACTCGACAAAGCCGCCGTACAAGAACTGCTACCTGCTGGGTTATATGATCACCAAATTACGCTCTCTGAAGCGCTGCACATCATTCACCGGCCGCCACCGGGCATTAACCTGCAACTGTTTGATGAGGGGAAACACCCGGCGCAGGTTCGCTTAATTATGGAAGAGCTGTTGGCGCAAAACCTCTCCATGCTGGCTGTACGCCATCAAGGCCAGCAAGATATCGCATTGCCACTGGCTGGGTCTGGCACACTCAAACAACAACTGCTTGCACAACTGCCTTTCTCTCCCACTAAAGCGCAAACACGTGTTGTGACAGAGATCGAAGCCGATCTGGCACAAGCTCACCCCATGATGCGTTTAGTACAAGGTGATGTGGGCTCAGGGAAAACCTTGGTCGCGGCATTAGCCGCCGCACGAGCTATCGAACATGGCTATCAAGTAGCATTAATGGCACCGACGGAATTGCTGGCCGAGCAGCACGCGATTAACTTTGCCAACTGGTTTGAAGCAATGGGCATCCAAGTCGGCTGGCTGGCGGGTAAATTAAAAGGCAAAGCGAAAGAAACAGAACTGGCTCGCATTGCCAGCGGTGAGGCAAAAATGATAGTGGGTACTCACGCTCTTTTTCAAGAACAAGTTGAATTTCATCACCTTGCGCTCGTCATCATTGATGAACAACACCGCTTTGGCGTCCACCAGCGTTTAGAACTGCGTGAGAAAGGAGCGAAGCAAGGCGCGTATCCGCACCAGTTAATCATGACCGCAACGCCGATCCCACGAACTTTAGCGATGACTGCTTACGCTGATTTAGAAACCTCCGTTATTGATGAACTGCCACCGGGACGAACGCCCATTCAAACTGTCGCAATCCCAGATACAAAGCGTGATGATATCGTCGAGCGCGTACGTCATGCCTGTTTGAGTGAAGGAAAACAGGCTTATTGGGTCTGTACTTTGATTGATGAGTCTGAGGTGCTAGAAGCGCAAGCCGCCGCCGACACAGCGCAAGAACTACAACGCACTCTGCCCGATGTCAAAATCGGTTTGGTGCATGGCCGAATGAAGCCGAGCGAAAAACAAGCGGTGATGCAAGCCTTTAAAAACAATGAACTGCACTTGCTGGTTGCCACAACGGTGATTGAGGTTGGCGTTGACGTGCCGAATGCGAGCTTGATGATCATCGAAAACCCTGAGCGTTTGGGCTTAGCACAGTTGCACCAATTACGCGGCCGCGTAGGGCGAGGCTCTGTCGCCAGTCATTGCGTATTGCTTTACCATGCACCACTATCGAAAACCGCGCAAAAACGCTTGGGTGTACTGCGTGAGAGCAATGACGGTTTTGTGATTGCCCAACGAGACTTAGAAATTCGCGGTCCGGGTGAGCTGCTTGGTACCAAACAGACCGGCCTCGCGGATTTCAAAATTGCGGATTTAGTCCGTGACCAACGTTTAATTCCTGAAGTACAGCGCATTGCTCGCTACTTACACGACCATTATCCAAGCCACGCGACCGCCATTATCGATCGCTGGTTAGGAGAGAAGGACATCTACGCCAAAGCATAAGATTGTTCGTTCTGTATTCCCCTCTCCCTTACACAGCAAAGCAAACGTTTGCTTTCTTGCGTAAACCCTCTATAATTTCGCCAATTTTTTTAGTGAACTACTCACTTATCCAGTCCGAGCAGATTCTGATTAACAGCAATCACAGATGACGTGTCTGCTCCACTTAGTGCTCCCACTCAGCGAACGCTAAGACAACAACGCACCATTAGGAAAACAGTATGACTATCCACAACGCTTCGCGTAAGTCTGATTTGGTTTATCAACTCAACGATAGGCCACCGCTACCCCAAACCATTTTCGCCGCTTTACAACATTTGCTAGCCATGTTTGTTGCGGTTATCACCCCTTCGCTCATTATTTGCCAAACACTTGGTGTTTCTGCCGAACAGACTAACACCATCATCAGCATGTCGCTGTTTGCATCTGGCTTATCCTCCTTTATCCAGATCCGCACCATTGGCCCGATTGGCTCCGGTTTACTTTCTATCCAAGGCACTAGTTTTAACTTTCTTGGGCCAATTATTGGCGCAGGCTTGTCATTAAAAGCAGGTGGTGCAGATATAAGCACTATGATGGCGGCGATCTTTGGCACCATTTTAGTCGCTTCTTTTGCTGAAATCCTATTATCACGAGTGCTGCAATACGCGCGCCGCGTGATCACGCCGCTGGTGTCGGGCATTGTGGTCACCCTGATAGGCTTAACACTGGTACAAGTTGGTTTAGTTTCTATGGGTGGCGGCTATGCTGCGCTCAGCGATGGCACTTTTGGCAGCTTAGACAAACTGGCATTGGCGGGAACCGTGCTTGGACTTATCGTGCTGCTCAACCGCTCAAGTAACCCATACATTCGCGTAGCATCGATTGTGATTGCGATGTTCATCGGTTACATCATGGCCTACTTGATGGGGATGGTGAACACTGATTCACTGAGTGAAACTGCCCTGATTGCCCTACCAATACCGATGCAGTTTGGTTTAGGTTTTGATTGGTCACTCTTTATTCCTCTGGTACTGATTTTCTTGATCACCGCATTGGAAGCGATTGGTGATATCACCGCCACTTCTGAAGTGTCGGGCGAGCCCGTCAAAGGGCCGATTTACATGAAGCGCATTAAAGGTGGTGTGCTGGCTGATGGTTTGAACTCAGCGCTGGCGGCGGTCTTTAACAGTTTTCCCAACTCGACCTTTAGCCAAAACAATGGCGTAATTATGCTCACCGGGGTTGCCAGCCGTTATGTGGGTTACTTTATTTCCGCCATGCTGGTGTTGCTCGGCCTGTTCCCGGGCGTGGCAAGCTTTGTACAATTGATTCCTGAACCGGTACTTGGCGGTGCAACCATCGTCATGTTCGGCACCATTGCAGCCGCGGGTGTGCGTATTATTTCCCGTGTGGATCTCGACCGCCGCGCGATTTTAATCATGGCGCTGTCGTTTTCGATGGGGTTAGGCATTGCGCAAAAGCCAGAGATTCTGCAATTTATGCCCGAGTTCATTAAGAGCATTTTTTCATCCGGCGTAGCGGCTGGCGGTATCACCGCCATTTTGCTCAACTTGCTACTGCCAGAAAAATTGCCACGCGAAGAAGAAGAACTCGAAGAGCTCAAAACCAACTGATTGCATGGATGGGCCCAAAAACTTCGGTCAGCAGCCGAAAAGACATAAACCGCAAACACAATGGGCTCAACTGAGCCCATTGTGTTATTTAGTGAATAAGCCCCTATTTGGTCGGGAAGCTCAGTTGCGCTTTGAGTCCACCTTCACTGCGGTTACTCACCACAACGCTGCCATGATGCTGGCTAACAATCCGTTTCACTATCGCCAAACCAAGTCCTGTGCCTTCACTGCCGCGCGCGGTATCACCACGCGTAAAAGGTTCAAACACTTTACTCACTTGGCTAGGATCAATACCCGGGCCATTATCCTCCACACAAACCCAAGCCATTTTGTTATCTGCGGTACTGCCCGTGCTCACCTTAACCCAACCATTACCATAACGAATGGCGTTCACCACTAAGTTGCTCACCGCGCGTTTAATGGCAATCGCATTGCCAAAGGCTGGCTGCATTGGTAAATGCAGCGCGACATCGATTTTGATCTCGTAGCCCCCTTCGGCAGTCGCGACATCATTGGCGATCTCATTGAGATCAACGGCGGTAAAGGTCTGTTTATTGACGGGTTTAAGGTAGTCCATAAACTGACTGATGATCTCGTTACACTCTTCCGTATCACTGATGATCCCTTCGGCTAGATAACTCTCTTCTGGAGACATCATTTCCGTAGCTAAGCGAATACGAGTCAGCGGTGTACGTAAGTCGTGGCTGATCCCCGCCATCAATAATGAGCGATCCTCTTCAAGCGCTTGGATCCCTTTCGACATTTGATTAAACGCCAACGTCACCGCGCGAATTTCAGAAGCGCCTTTGAGCGGCAATGGCGGCGGGTTCTCACCTCGGCCAACGGCTTTGGCGGCTTTTTCTAAGGCAATTAAGGGACGATTTTGCAGACGAATAAACAGCCACCCCCCCAATACGATCAGCAACGCCATCACCAAACTATTGTGAAATAGCGGCGCAAAATCCTCTTTTTGCAGCTCAGAGAGAGGAATGCGGATTAATGAACCCGGGAAAGACTCCACTTTCATCCATAAAATATAACTCTCTTTACCCAAAATCATCCGCACATCAGTCGGCGAGCCGAGCTCATTGCTCATCTCCTCGCTCATCAAATCAATGCTGATGGCGTCGTGATACTCTTGAGCCATCTCACTCTCTTCACCATGAATGGTGACACCCAACTGCTCTAACACTCGGCGACGCTGTAAAGCATCTATCCCCAGAGCTGACGTATTATTCGCCGCATCATCCAGCATTAGGTTGATCTCATGGCCCAAAATCTTATTGAACTGCTGCAAACTGGGCATCAAAGCATAGTTAAATACGGCGTAATAAGAATACACTTGGCTGGCGATCAGCAATGAAAAGAAGAGCAAAATCGATTGAGTAAAGGAACTGCGAATGCGCATAGGAAAACCTGCGATGAACGTACTATCAAAAAGGCGATAAAAAAGCTCCTGTCGGTTAACCGACAGGAGCTGATTGAAATTTAAGACTCTTTACCATCTGGAACGAAGACGTAACCTAAGCCCCACACCGTTTGTATGTAGCGTGGTTTGCTTGGATCCACTTCAAGCATGCGACGTAAACGCGAGATTTGCACATCAATCGAGCGCTCCATTGCGGAGTATTCACGCCCTCTTGCCATATTCATCAACTTATCGCGCGACATTGGCTCACGCGCATTGGTGACTAAGGTCTTCAATACGGCAAATTCACCGGAAGTGAGCGGCATCGGCTCATCGCCACGGAACATTTCTCGGGTACCTAAATTCAGGCGAAACTCACCAAACTCAACCACCGATTCTTCAGCACTTGGCGCGCCGGGGGCTTCAATCACTTGGCGGCGTAGCACGGCTTTGATTCGCGCCAGTAGTTCACGCGGGTTAAACGGTTTGGGCAGGTAATCATCCGCACCCACCTCCAAGCCAACAATACGATCCACTTCGTCGCCTTTAGCGGTCAGCATTAAAATCGGCAACATGTTATTGGCGTTACGCAAGCGGCGGCAAATAGACAAACCATCTTCACCCGGCAACATCAAATCAAGCACCATTAAGTGGAAGTTTTCACGAGTGAGCAGGCGATCCATCTGTTCGCTATTGGCGACACTACGCACCAGAAAACCTTGCTCTGACAAGTAACGCTCAAGCAATGCACGTAAACGCGCATCATCATCCACCACTAAAATTTTATAGTTTTCTTGCATCTGAGATCCCACCTAATTCTGAGCTTCAGCCAATATCAAACCGAGCGAGTAAAATGTAACACCGTTGCGGCTAAAATCATGCAAAGAATTGTTAACGTTTATGTCTTTTGTCGCGCTTCGTTGTTAGACATTAAGCGGATGACATCGTTTGTCAGTTCGGCTCTTTATCAAAGCGGCCAAAACGATAGCGATAGCCTAAACCAAAGGCAATATCGGTGCTGTTGTTGGCATTAAACATATTTTCGACCACAGTAACTTCAATCGCTGAATGGCTCATTTGATAACGATACCCCAAAATAAACTCGGTCGATGGTTTAGAAAAGTCATCCTCCCCCGTTGAAAGGCCTTGATAGAATGAGACCTGCCCAATCAGATAATGGCGTTCTAACCACTGATATCGATAACTGGTACCCATCGACCAAGTACTCGAATGATACTGTGTTTGGCCTGGTACATTGGTCGGGTTGCGAAAGGTGATAGCCAACAGCGTATCAAGTGCATGCTTACCTCTTCGGTAGCCATAATTAAGCTGCACCGCTTGTTCAAACTCGGATAGGTTGAATATTCCATGGTGTGGATCGTTGTAATAGAGTGAAACTCCCAATGACAAACCGTGATGAGACTTATCCACCAGCTGGTACTGTAAATAACTGGTCAACGCACGGCTCAATGTCTCGCCTCGGAACGCTTCCTGATCAATGCCGTACTCTGGCATTTGAATGATGAAGCGATCGTTATCGACATCCTCACGCCCATTTTGATCAATGCCAAACCAGTCATGAAAAGCAAGTGTTAAGCCATCTAAATGATTATTGGCAGCAAAGTTCCAACGATAATTAAACTCAACCTGCCACTTCGAAGTGAGCTGCCATTTACCGCCCATTGCAAGCTGATTCTGGTAATAATCCAAACTATAGTGGGGAGTGATCGCCCAAATGCTGGCGATAGTCGCGCTGGTGTAGAGCTCCACTTCTTCCTCTTGCATCGAAAAGCCGGAGCGAAGTTGTGCAAAAAGGCTATTGGTATGCAGTGGCGATTGCACATAGCTTTGCGCAGGCCCGTAGTCAATGTCCGCCCACGCCGAGGGGATGGAAAGAGAAAAGAGAATAAACCAACAAACGCACTTACACTCCGTCATGCATACTCTCCGGCCAAAGTAACCTTTTGAATATATTAGACAATCATTAACGCTTAGTGAGTGACCATATCCCTTAATGATGATCTACCGTACACATTAAGTGTATGCGCTAATTCAGAAATATCATGAGATAGTGCTAACTTTTTCCGCAAGCTAGGGCGTTTTCAAATTCGGATTATCAAATTTTTTTTGAAAATGAATTAAGCAAGAGGCGGTTTCTTGTTTGGACTCAGTCCGTTATCTTAGCGCCATCTCGAATGTTATCTTCCCTAGGAGGGAAAAATGAATATTGTTCAAGCATCGCAAGCGCGCTATTCCACCAAAGCGTTTGACACCAACCGTAAACTGACTGAACAGCAAGTCGCTGATATTAAAGAACTGGTACGCATGAGCGCCTCTAGCGTCAATTCGCAGCCTTGGCATTTTATTTTGGCGGCTAGCGAGGAAGGCAAAACGCGTATCGCCAAAGCGGCGCAAGGTCAATTTTCCTTTAACGAACGCAAAATTTTGGATGCGTCTCACGTGATGGTGTTTTGCGCCAAAACCGATATTGATGATAACTACTTATTGACGCTGCTGGAAAACGAAGAGAAAGATGGCCGCTTTGCCAATGAAGAAGCCAAAACAGGCATGCACGGCGGACGCAGCTATTTTGTTAACTTGCATCGAGAAACGCTCAATGACGCCGAACACTGGATGCAAAAACAAGTTTATTTAAATGTTGGAACACTGCTGCTCGGAGCGGCTGCGATGGGCATTGATGCTGTCCCCATTGAAGGATTTGATGCCGAGGTGCTCAACCAAGAGTTTGGCCTGACTGAAAAAGGGTTCACCAGCTTAGTGATTGTACCGCTCGGTTACCACAGCGAAGAAGATTTTAACGCCAAGCTGCCGAAATCTCGCTGGCCAGAGCAAACCGTCTTTACTGAGTTATAAGTCATGATCCACTTATTAGCCGAAATCAAAGCCCTTCCCGACTCAATAGAGCGAGTGCAAGCTATGCTTGAAGCGCTGCTTGAACCAAGCCGCAACGAAACAGGCTGCTGCCAATATGAGCTCTATCGTGATAACTCGATTGACGGGTTATTCTTGATGCAGGAGATTTGGTGCTCAGAGGAGAGCTTGCAACAACACCAGCAGAGTGCGCATTTTCAGCACTTTCAACAACAGCTTAGCGAGCAAGAGGCATTGGAATACCTACAAATCCGCCCGCTAACGTTTGTTGGCTAATGCGGGATTAACCCTCACGCTGTTTGATGGCTGTCAGTACCGCTTGTCGTTGCTGGCAGCCTTTTCCACGAATAAATTCCTGAAAAGCGCGAATGGTTGGGGTGATCAAACGTCGGTCTGCGCACACGATATAAATTGGCACTGGCCCACTTTCCCATTGCGGTAAAATGCGTACTAAGCGCCCATCAATAATATCCTGACTGATATCCATTAATGACTTATTGGCAATGCCTTTGCCTTTAACAGCCAATCGATGTACCACGTCACCATCGTTGCATGCGGGGTTTCCTTGCACTACCACACTCTGCGTTTCGCCCTCTCGGCTCAAAACCCACTTATTATGCAGCGTGTCGGCCAGCATATAACAAAGACAATTGTGATGTTGCAGATCGTCAGGATGGAGGATAGGTGGATGCGTTGCCAAATATTCTGGCGAGGCGCACAACACGCGCTCGTTTGATTCACACAGCGGCATCGCAACCAAATTGGAATCAGCAGGATGGCCATAACGAATCGCAATATCCATCGGGTGAGCATACATATCCGCTAAGCGATCAGAGAGATCCAGTTTAACGATGACGTTCGGGTGCAAGGCAATAAATTCATCGATCCAATCCAGCAGTAAATTGCGCCCCAAATCCGAAGGGGCACTGAGGTGCAGCTTCCCCGCTAGTTGACCGCGCGCGCATGCTATCTGATCTAGCCCTTCTTGCAACGTGGCAAGGGCTGTCTGAGTTTTGGCGAGGAAAATCTCCCCCTCTTGGGTTAAGCGCATATGACGTGTCGAGCGGACAAAGAGCGGAAACTGCACCTGCTCTTCTAAGCGGCGAATGGCGGCACTGACCGCGGCCGTGGTCAGCGATACGCTGTTGGCCGCCTTAGAAAAACTGCCTTGGCGTGCGGTTTCGACAAACAAGTTCAGATCATTAAGTGCTTTCATATTCTCCGCCTATTGGGCTATTTCCATCGCTAAAATTTCCATGACAAGTGATATTAATCGGCTGATAGGCTTGCCAACACTTTTGCGCGCTAACATCACCGCCTTGCGCTTTACGCTGATAATGCTGTTGCAATTGCGTCAGATAACGCTGGGCAATCATTTTTTGCTCATCATTGTCCACTTGCCAAATCGATTCGCCAACCAAACTAAGGGGTGGTAATTTTGGTTCTTTGCCTCGTACTGCAGGCGGATGAATCTGCACGTTCAGCAGCTCGTAGATACGCCGATTCTCTTCCACCAGTTGTTCCTGTTGTAATCTCGTACCCAGTGTCATCAACTGTTCACGTAAGGTGTAGCCGTGATGCACAGGACAAAGCAGAAAATCGAACGAGCGATGCGGATAACGCTCAACCAGCGCGGCAATAAATTCACTCATTAAATCACCGCCAACCCCAGCGATGATCAGTAGATGCGAGCCAGAATGGCTATCAAGCGGTAAATCGCGCACATCAAGGCAATGTGTACGCCAGCGCGGTAACGCCGCCGTTGCAGGGAAATAGCGCGTTAAATCAAGCGTCACCTTTTCAATCAACGCTGGCACAATATCTACAAAATGCACCACACTATTTGGACAGCGCTTCAGTAACGCCGCGCCAAGCAAACCGTGATCGCAGCAGCAATCCCAAATATGATCGTAGTGGCGGTTGATCTGCTGTACTAACTGCGTGAGCCGTTTTCCTAATTTCATCTTTGCCCAACCAAGCCGCATGATACAACACGCCGCCGAATAAAAAGAGTGGCGGCCATTTTACTTGGATTTGAAGAAATGTTGCATAGAAAATAACAAACCCATCAATGAACATTTCTAGTTAACCTGTCAGTGATTTATAGTGAGCAACACTTAATCTATTCTGACAAAAGGAAATGTCATGGCAGCTCTGTTTTTCAAGTGCCTGCTTGGTGCGCTTGCCGTGTTGATCATCGCCCTGCTCTCCAAAAGCAAAAGCTTTTTTATTGCTGGTCTTGTACCGCTGTTTCCTACCTTCGCTCTGATTGCGCATTACATTGTAGGCACCGAACGCACGATGGAAGACCTGCGCACCACCGCGTTGTTTGGCCTTTACTCGCTTATCCCGTATGCGGCATATCTGTTGGCAGTATACTACTTCAGTTATTGGCTACCTCTCACCAGCACACTGGTATGTGCCACTTTGGTGTGGTTGGCATTCGCTGCATTATTGTTAGTAAGCTGGACACGTTTAAACCCTGCGATGGCCTAAATCATCATCCCCCGACGGTCATATCGATACGGGAGAAAGCCAAACGCAAGCACTACAACGTGAAGTGCTAGAGGAGCGATGGCATTTACGCTGCACAATTTATTAAGGAAAGGCATAATGTTCGAAAGAGCTTCTTTTACTCTGTTTATTCACATTGCGGCGAGTGTGGGAAGCCTGCTCGCCATTCCGCTTTCTGAAATGTTTATTGCCGCAGCTTTAGTCATTGTGCTGCATAAAAAACGCCTCTTATCCATTCGCGTTCCTAACGGGTTATTGTTGACGGTGCAAATTGTGCTCGGCATCAGCGTTGGGGCGACCATCAGTTTAAGTCAACTGGGCGAAACCTTAACCCTACCGGTGATTATCGGTTTGGTTTGCTGCTTAAGCTTGCAGATCGCCAGCAGCTTTCTTTGGCTCCGCAAAAGAGAAGGTTGGTCACCGTTTGAATCTCTACTCGGTGCGGTACCGGGCGCGATGGCAGCGATTTTGGTGATCAGCGAATCAAGCCAGACTCCTTCAACCAAAGTGGTTTATTCGCACTCGGTGCGCTTGATGATCCTCACTCTACTGGCCCTTTTCATCTCCAATAGTACGCCCGACGTTGCCCCCGTTGAGAGCAGTTTGACGATTTACGCGTGGTTGATTTTCTTTGCGCTTGCGCTGCTTAGTCTACTGCTGGGCAAAGGCTCGACCTTGCTCGGCATTCCCGCGCCCTATATGTTGGCGGCACTGCTGGTCACGGCCAGTTTCAATAGTTTTTCGACAGGCATTGCGCTACAACTTCCAACATGGATGGTGGTATTCGCCACCGCACTGCTGGGTATTTTGATTGGCGCACGCCTTGCCGATACCACATTGCGCGAAGCCATGGCTTATTCGCGCGCAGGTGTCATGGTTACACTGATTGGTCTGCTGGTCGCCGTCGCCGTGTCTGGCTTGTTTGCGTTACTGCTGGATAAATCTTGGGTGGTATTACTTCTAGCTTGGGTCCCCGGCAGTGTAGAAGCGATGACCGCCGTCGCCCTACTGCTGGGCATGGAACCCGCGTTTGTGATGATCAACCACGCCCTACGGCTACTGCTGCTCTACTCGCTACCCGCCGTGTTGAAAAAGCCGTTAGAGGCGTTGCGAAGCAAGTGAGGTGAGAAAAATGAGCGACCGAGGAATATTTTGGATAACCGAATACTCCGTTCACTGCCCTTTTTCATACTCAATCGAGTTAATAAACCACTCTTTGATACCGGTGGGCGTGGGCACTTGCACCTCGTCATCAACCTCTTTTTTCAGCAGAGCACGCGCCATCGGTGAATCGATGGAGATGTAATCTTTCGCGTCACCGTAAATCTCTTCTGGGCCCACAATGCGAAAGCGCTTTACATCACCCGCTTCATTTTCAATTTCCACCCAAGCACCGAAAAACACTTTCCCCTCTTGTTGAGGCGAATAATCAACTATCGTCACTTCCGGTAAAAATTTTCTCAAAAAACGAATTCGGCGATCAATTTGGCGAAGTAAACGCTTATTAAAGGTGTAGTCTGCGTTTTCAGAGCGATCCCCGAGGCCAGCAGCCCAAGTGACTATTTTGGTAATTTCTGGCCGTTTTTCATGCCAAAGATGGTCATGCTCTGCCTTTAATTTATTGTAGCCCTCACGGGTAATCAGTTTGGTCTTCAAGATCTTTTTCCATTACACAGCGCCGCACATTCAAGGTAGCCGCGGGTTATACATTCATCACGATGGCTTGCTACTATACTGTCATTTTCGCTCGGCACCAACTGACTGAACTTATCTTTAGCCACCAAACTCATCTTCAGTTTTAGCGCTGCCAACGCTGAAAAATGACATCAAAATCACACGCGTTACGTGACCTCTTCGGCACAATCGGGTAGAAGGTTATCTCACTAATCTCATAACAGCGCGCCGTTAGACTAGAAATAAGTCTAACGTGCCCCAATAGTTACCCTATTCAAACCACCCTGAGTGGTGGTGCTACTGAACTACAAAAGAGAAACCACGGATGAGCCAAGCTATCTGCAAATTGATCGCACAAGAGCTAAATGTGCGTCTTGAGCAAGTGACAGCGACTGTCACACTTATTGATGACGGAAACACCGTTCCTTTTATCGCCCGTTACCGTAAAGAGGTCACGGGTGGGCTAGACGACACCCAACTGCGTACCTTAGACAGCCGTTTATCCTATCTGCGCGAGCTCGATGATCGCCGCCAAACCATTCTGAAATCGATTCAAGAACAAGGCAAGCTCACCGCTGAGCTAGCACAAGAGATCAACCAAGCAGACAGTAAAACTCGCCTTGAAGATCTCTATTTACCCTACAAACCTAAGCGTCGTACTAAAGGTCAAATTGCGATTGAAGCAGGGCTTGAACCCCTGGCAGACAAGCTGTGGAATGAAGCGCAAACCGACCCTGAAACCGAGGCCGCGAACTATGTGAACACCGAGAAAGGGATCAGTGATATCAAAGCAGCACTGGACGGTGCACGCGCCATTATCATGGAACGCATTGCGGAAGATGCCAACCTGCTGGACAAAGTGCGCCGCCATTTGACGCGCAGTGCCGAATTGGTTTCTCGCGTAGTCGAAGGCAAAGAGCAAGCAGGGGAGAAATTTAAAGATTACTTCGCGCATAATGAAACGCTCAGTAAAGTGCCTTCACACCGAGCATTGGCCATGCTTCGCGGCCGCAATGAAGGCTTTTTAAGCTTGAGCATGAATGCCGACCCAGAGCAAGAAGAGGGCGTGCGCCAATCGTATTGCGAAACGCTGATTGCACAACACTATGGCATTCACTTAAGCAGCGCCCCTGCCGATGGGTGGCGCAAACAAGTGATCAGTTGGGCGTGGCGCATTAAAGTGTCAATGCACATGGAAACCGAACTGATGGGCGCAATGAAAGAGCGTGCCGAAATCGAAGCGATTGAAGTGTTTGCCACCAACTTAAAAGATTTGTTGATGGCCGCACCGGCTGGCCCACGCGCCACTCTCGGCTTAGATCCTGGTTTGCGAACGGGTTCGAAAATTGCGGTAGTGGACGCCACGGGTAAGGTACTGGCGACCGAGACGATTTATCCGCATCAGCCGCATAACCAACATGACAAATCAGCGAAAATTGTTGAGCAGTTGGTACGCCAATTTAACGTCGATTTGATTGCGATTGGCAACGGTACCGCATCGCGCGAAACCGATACTTTTGTCGCTGATGTCATTAAGCGCGGCAACCTGAAAGTGCAGAAAATCATTGTTAGCGAAGCAGGGGCCTCGGTCTACTCAGCCTCTGAGTTGGCGGCCAAAGAGTTCCCCAATATGGATGTGTCGCTACGCGGCGCGGTGTCGATTGCTCGCCGCCTGCAAGATCCACTTGCCGAGCTGGTGAAAATCGATCCGAAATCGATCGGTGTGGGCCAATACCAACACGATGTCAGCCAGTCGATGCTCGCCAAACGCTTAGATGCGATTGTTGAAGACTGCGTCAACGCGGTGGGCGTGGATGTGAATACCGCCTCTGCCGCGCTGTTAACACGCGTGGCTGGCTTGTCTAACGCACTGGCGCAAAACATCGTTGATTATCGTGATGAAAATGGACGCTTCGCTTCACGCGCTACACTGAAAAAAGTCGCGCGCTTAGGGCCAAAAGCATTTGAGCAATGTGCGGGCTTCTTACGCATTATGGATGGTAAAAATCCACTCGATGCCTCTTCGGTTCACCCAGAAGCGTATCCAGTGGTGAAAGCCATCGCCGAAAAAAATAGCAAAGAGATCAAAGCATTGATCGGCAATAGTGAGTTTTTGCGCAATTTACACGCCGTCGATTATACCGACGAGCATTTTGGCCTACCGACTGTCACTGACATCATCAAAGAGCTCGATAAACCGGGCCGCGATCCACGCCCTGAGTTTAAGACCGCGACCTTTGCTGACGGCGTGACTGAAATGAAAGATCTGGAAATTGGGATGATTTTGGAAGGTGTGGTATCGAATGTGGCCAACTTTGGTGCTTTTGTTGATATTGGCGTTCACCAAGATGGCTTAGTGCATATCTCTGCGTTGACTGATCGTTTCATTGCCGACCCGCGTGAAGTGGTGAAAGCGGGCGACATCGTCAAAGTCAAAGTGATGGAAGTCGATGTGCAGCGAAAACGCATTGCACTCTCGATGCGCTTAAACGATGAGCCGGGTCAAGATAACCGCAGCCAACGCTCTGGCGCAACAAGTGGCAACACGCGTTCGCATCAAAATAGTAGCCAACCGCAACGCCGTCGTGAAGAGCCACAACAAAACGCTGCGATGGGTGGAGCTTTCGCCGCCGCCTTTGCTAAAGCAAAAAAATAGCGGCGATGCGTAACTTACTGGATAAACGAATCACAGTGAAAAGCACCTAACCGCGTCGCTCATACCAGAGCCGCAAAAAACACAAATCCCCACTGTGGCCAACGCCTAAGTGGGGATTTTATTTATCGCGATAAGTCGCATTCATCGACCTACAACACCGCAATCACTTCAGAAGGCGTATTGGGTGCAACCGCGTGACCATAATAGTACTTAATTACAGTTCGCCGGCGCGCCATTTTGCCTTCGGTTATCGCAGCATCAATAATGTGTTTAGGTAACCTAAACCGCATCGTATAGCTTTTACCTTGATCCTTGCTGTAGGTGGCGAGAGCGAGCAAGTCAAACAGCCTTTCGAGCTCGCTTTTCTGCTCCTCTTGATAAGAAGTCGATGTTTCGTATTCGGTGCCAACCTCATAGCTTGGATGCTCTGAAGGGTCCCATGACGACTGTTTTCGTCTTTTATCATCCGCCTTTACCTTACGCTCAGCGTTGGTTTTAGCCAGTTCGACGGTTGGCATCACAGGGGCGCGGATCCGATTGTCACGCGCGGCCTGTTCCGTTTGCACATTAACCGATGGGGCGATAAGTGGCACACTTACGTTCGTTGGTGACACCATCATAGCCGAAACCTCCTCAGTATCGCCCGCCCCGATAGACCTGCTTTCGCTCAGCACTACTGGGTTAGACTTTATATCGACCAGATTGCTCAAACTTTTAGCAAATTTATTTTTAATTTAACATTTGTACCCAACGGCTTGACGTTTCAGGACGCTACAGATAAAGACAGCAAACGGGTGAATCCCCATGAGAGAGATCAACGATGTGATTGAGGTGAGCCAACACAGCTGTAGCTTTAAGTAGAAAGACATTGCATGGGTATCAATGCCTTAACGTGCAAAGGCGATGAGCTGCTGGCAAAAATCGTCCAGTTCAGTGATGAACGGTGCGTGGGAGGAATTGCCAAAAATGTACTGCTCGCTATTGGGCAAGGTTTTTTGCAACTCTTGCGCCACCTTAACCGGCACCAAACCATCAAGCCGACCATAAAGACGAAGCATGGGAATCGAGAGTGCTGTCAACGGCTGGCGCAAATCCACCTCCGCCAACATGACCAAACCCGCTAACAATGATTGTGGGTTCGGCGATGGCCGTGATAACACCGCTTGTTTTAGGTATTTGACATCTTGCTTTGCCTGAGGGCTGCCCATCGCTTGCAGTGCCATAAAGCGCTCAACAGTAGCCTGAAAATCGTCCATTAACTGTTCAGTAAAGGCACTGAGCACTTGAGGGAGAATGCCACGCCACGGTTTCTGTGCTGCAAATTTAGGAGAACTCGCCACAGTGACCAATTTGCTCACATAACTTGGGTGATGCAGTGCCATATGAGTCGCCACTAACCCACCCAAAGACCAACCGATCCAAATGGCTTGTTTAGGCGCTTGCATGATTAGCGCTTGCGCGATCTCTTCTAGATCAGCGGCGTGGCTAGCAGCGCTGTGACCATAACCAGGCAAATCAACCACGTGCACACGAAAATGTCCTTTAAGCACATCGACCGCCTGCTGCCATACTGCACCATTCATCCCCCAACCGTGCACCAAGACAAGATCATCGCCCTCGCCTGAGGCTTGCCAATATAACGCTGTGGCCATGCTCACAAATTCTCCTACTAAATTCACACTTCTTCGCTGAAAAAATACCGATCATACACTCACTGACTTGAAATCACGGTCAACACAAAGACTGATTCAAGTTGCAAGAGTATAACCATACTTCGTTTCACAGCTTTGGTTGAGTTATGTTATCGCATTGGATTCAAAAAACCATCACTCGCTTGGTAAGCCGTCAGTGTCTACTGTGTCGTTTACCGATTGAAACTCACCAAACTGGGGCTTGGTGTAAGACCTGCCTAACCTATTTTTCACCGCAACCTCGCTGCCAACAGTGCGGCCTGCCAACGCTTATTACCGTGCCTCAATGTGGGCAATGTTTAGCGAATCCTCCGCCTTGGCAACGCCTATACTGTGTCGGCGACTATATTTTTCCGCTCAGTCACACCATTCATCAACTCAAATATGAAGGTCAATTTTGGCAATCTCGCCATTTGAGTGCCTTACTGACGCCACGTATCGACACTCCCGCCCCGCTCATCACTAGCGTTCCGTTGCACTGGCAACGGCGCTTAAAACGCGGCTTCAATCAAAGTGCACTACTTGCCTCTCAATTAAGTCAACAACTGGGGGCTAGCTGCGATAACCAGTTGATCAAACGCAATCGCGCAACGCCCCAGCAGCAAGGGCTTTCTAAATTACAGCGCAAACAAAATCTCAAACATGCATTCACACTACGACACCTTCCCACGCACAAGCACATTGCACTTGTTGACGATGTCGTGACCACGGGCAGCACCGTGCAGCAAATCTGTCAATTACTGCTTGAAGTCGGTGTCGAAAGGATTGATATTTACTGCATATGCCGCACTCCTGAACCTAAAGATTAACCAACACGGTTTTATTTAGCGCGTAAAAAGGACTGGATCCGCCGTGTTTCAGGAGTAGAATGGCAAGTAATAACCTATAAATTTACTCAGGTATTCGTCGTGTCAAATTCTATTATTATTACCGAAACAGCCCAAACCCATTTCGGCAAGTTGCTTGGGCAACAGCCTGATGGTACTAACATCCGAGTTTTTGTAGTCAATCCAGGCACTCAAAATGCAGAGTGTGGCGTCTCTTACTGCCCACCCGAGGCAGTGGAAGCGACTGATACTGAAATTGCCTTTGAAGGTTTTTCTGCGTATGTCGATGAACTGAGCTTGCCGTTTTTAGAAGACGCAGAGATCGATTTCGTCACTGATAAAATGGGTTCACAACTGACACTTAAAGCTCCGAATGCGAAGATGCGTAAAGTGTCTGATGACGCAAGCCTGATTGAACGTGTGGAATATGCGATTCAAACTCAAGTCAACCCGCAGTTAGCTGGCCATGGTGGCCATGTCAGCTTGGTTGAAATCACCGAAGATGGTATTGCGATTGTCGCCTTTGGTGGCGGCTGTAACGGTTGTTCAATGGTCGATGTCACCCTCAAAGAAGGCATTGAAAAAGAACTGCTTCAACAATTTGAAGGCGAATTAACCGCGGTGCGCGATGCTACTGAACACGATCGTGGTGAGCACTCTTACTACTAGTGACTCGCTAAATACGTGGATTACAGAAAAACGAAGCCGAGATGAGATTCTCGGCTTTTTTATACTTAAAATCATTTGCCGCGCTCAAGTCCTTTTCAATTAAGGTCATTTTCTCATATAGTTAGAAAAGTCATTTGCCTTACGGGAATTAGTGTATGCCAACCAGAAAACTGCCCGAAATTTTAGCCCAAAGAACGGCAGCTCAATCGACCCTGTTTACCATCGAATCATTAGATTTACGCTTTTCTAACGGCGAACAGCGCACCTATGAACGAATGAAACCGAGCGGCCGGCATGCAGTTATGATGGTGCCAGTAACGGCACAAGGAGATTTACTGCTGGTTCGAGAGTATGCCGCTGGCACTGAACGCTATGAGCTCGGATTCCCTAAAGGTTTGATTGACCAAGGAGAAAGTCCGCAACAAGCAGCAAATCGTGAACTCAAAGAAGAAATTGGTTTTGGCGCAAGCACCTTAACCCCCTTAAAAGAGGTGGTACTTGCCCCCTCTTACTTTTCGAGCAAAATGACACTCTTCTTAGCACAAGATCTATACTCAGAAGTAATGGAAGGCGATGAACCCGAACCTTTAGAGGTCATTCGCTGGCCTCTGGCCCAAGCAGAAGAGCTACTGACTCACCTCGATTTCTGTGAAGCCCGAAGTATTACCGCACTACTGCTTGCTCTGCGCAGCCTAAAATAACAAAGTAGAGCTATAGGATTGATGATGCCAACAGCCAATAATTTATCTTACTTACTGCCTGACGTAATTGAAATCGCTCGCTCTGCCGGGCAATTGATTCTCGATATTTATGAGAAGAAAAACTACGAAGCGTTCACCAAAAGTGACCACACCCCAGTCACCAGTGCTGATCTTGCTGCGCATAAACTGATCTGCGAACGACTGAGTGAACTCACGCCAGATATTCCTGTTTTGTCGGAAGAGGCGGCGGACATTAGCCTAGAAAAACGCAGCCAATGGCAGCGATACTGGTTGGTTGACCCGCTTGATGGTACGCAAGAGTTTATTGCGCGCAGTGGTGACTTTGCCACCATTATCGCACTGATCGAAGAAAACCAACCAGTAATGGGCGTCGTCTATGGGCCCGTTTCTGGCGTGACCTACTACGCCTACGCAGGCAAAGGCGCATGGAAGATCCCCGATATGTCTGAAAGCTTGCGTATTGAAACACACAAGCACGAAACCGTTGGGCAATCCATCGCGATTGCGATCAGTCGCCGCCAAGATATTAACCGTATTACAAGTTGCATGAGCAGCGCATGGAATTATGAGCTAGTGCCGCTGGGCTCGGCAGCGCTGAAAGCGTGTTTAGTCGCGGAAGGTGCTGTCGACTGCTATTTGCGTCTCGGCCCAACCGGTGAATGGGATACCGCCGCCACGCAATGCATCGTAGAAGAGGCGGGTGGACGCATCCTTAACACGCAACTGCAACCGCTGTCCTACAATGAGCGTGAAACGTTAGAAAACCCCAACTTTATTGTATTAGGGGATGCCGATTTGCCTTGGAATACCATTTTACAAGTCAAACCATAACGCCATTACCAATAAAAATGCTGAGCAATAGACTCAGCATTTTTATTGGGGTATGAAATGATTACGGTAAAAAAACCAATCAAAGCTGGCCTTGATAATTAAACTGATATTTACCTTGGTTGTCTGGCGCTCCAATCCACTGTAATTGCTCCGCCATTTCGGGTGGGAATTGCGCTTCAGGTTTAAACCATGCTTTCGCACTGTAACTCATGTCTGGTTGCAGCTGCAGGGCAAACTCACTGCTCATTTGATCACTGTTTTGCTGGCCGTTCAATGTCATCTGATTGCTTTGACATTGCAGATCTGCGACTACCGGACCAAGCGAGAGCTCTCCTAAAGGTGAGTCAACTCGGCCATGGGTCCACGCAAGTGAGCCTTCGGCAGATTCACACCACGGGCTATCATAGCGGTAATGGTTCAGGGACAACTCGACTTGCCCCTGAAAAGTCACTGGTACAGGCAGCGGAAACAGCGTCGCTAATTTATTAGCCGCGACAGAAACCACAACCTTGTCCGCATAAGGGCCAGAAAACCCCAGACCAAGATTGCCTTTGCCACGAACTCCCATATCACTACCGCGTCCAAAGCGTACCGCCACTTCAAACTTGGCCATCAGCAGTTGTGATACTTGAATGTCCCAGTTGAGATCGCCGACATTTTGCCCTTGCCAAAAGAGTTGCTGAGCACTACCAGACCACACCGTACCGTCAACACCAGTGACACGCATGACTTCGGAAGAGGAGAGTTGATTCATCACCAAGGAGGCCGGAATATGCGCGACCACACTGATGAGAAAAACCATTACAAGGAACCCGCTATAGAGCAATTTCTTTTTCACTCACCACCTCGCTTCAGTTGTAAGCGTTTTACTTCGACAACGCCACTTTGCTGAGCACGGTTGATGTCCATAAACTCGACATCGACACCTTGCTGCTCTTTTAGAAAAGCAAGCCAATCCACCAATTTAGAGAAAGGAAGTGGTTGTATCCAAACCTGCATCATTTCATCACGCGGTTGAATACGAATAAGCTCAATTTGAAAACGCTGCACACTTGATGAGATGACTTGATTGAGCGGTTGCGTCGTTGCCACCCCACCACCTTGTGCGCGCAATTGAGTAATGGCATCGGCCTTATCCGTCACCCAATTAAGCAATTGTCTTTCACTGATAATCCGGGCTTGCGCAAGCTCGGTTTTCTGATTAAGTGGCGCTAAAATGCCCCAGTAAATGATCGCAACCACACACAGCGACACACCACCTAACAGTAATTTCTGTTCACGAGGGGAAAAGGCCGCCCATCGTTGTTGAAGTGCACTCAGGCTATTTTTCATGTCACTAACCTCACTGGCTTTTCAGTATGAAGGTACCATTAACTACAGAACCCGAGCGGTTTAACTGCCCTTGCTCAACCACAAACTGCTTTTCCAATTTAAGGCGCGCTTGTTCAAAGCTTTCAAAATCATTACTTTGAACTTCAAGGCGAATTTCACCCCGATTGCCATCATATTTAACACTTTGCAACTGCATGTTCGGTACGCTGCCGATACTGCTGGGCAACTTCGACAACCACTCCAACATCGAACCATTGGCCCCACCGCCAGAGAGTCGAGCCGCTTCATCATTCATCAGTCTTTTCAGGTAACTGATAGTGGGTATTTTCTGTTTATCAGGGAAAACTGCGCGAAAAACACGTTCACTCTCCGCTCGATAAGCATCGGCTTGCGCTTCGTAGTGCCCAGCTTGCAAAAGATGGTGGCTGGTTGAAATTACAATCAACACCGCGGCCGCTAATGCGCATTTTTGCCATACTTGCCAATGCTTCAAAAACGAGGACTTGGTTTTAAAACTTCCCGTCAGTAAAGTCACTTTGCTCGCTATTGCTTGCTGAGTCAGCAACGCCATGACTAAATGAGGCTCGGCCTGTTGCCAATGTTGCCCTTCAGCCAATGTCAGCTCAGGGAGCGGGGTATACGCCTCTAGCGGTAAATAGTGCCCCTCTTGCTTGACCCATTCTGAAGCACTAAACAGCGTTAACCACTGCGGTTCAATGCTCACCCCTAAATACTCACCTTTACGGATTAACCATTCTTGGCCGATCTGCAGTGCCGACAACCCCTCTGATGCAGGGATAGCCAACACATCCGGTAATACCTTTTTCACGTCAAAACCCGCGGCTTTGAGCTCATCTAAGCGGGTACGCAACCAAGCACGATCCACCCCGACAACGTAAGCAGTGGAAGCGGTTTTATGCAAAATTGAAAAATGCAGCTCATCCACATCTTGTGCGATCTCATCTTCGATTAGATAAGGCAACATTGACTCTAAGCGACGAGCCGCCCCTGATGGAATCGCGACCTCAGTGAGAACTAAATCACTGGCAGCGAGCAGCACAATCGTGGCGCGTTCAGCCGCATAGCTAGAGAGCTGAGATAGCTGCTCCCATCCGGATATTTCACCGCTGGCAATCACTTCTTGCTGCTGTGTTGACCACACCAGCCAAGGTATTTCAGCGTCTTGTTGACTACTCAGCCGAACGGTCAGAAACTCGCTCACTGATCCCTCCAAAGCGACGGCGTATGACCGTTGCGGTTTCTCTATTATCACTAAACAATAAACTGCGAATACGAACTCGCGAGTCATCAACCAAGATTTGAGCATCCAGTTCAAAATAAGCACTATCGACAGCTAAGTACTGTTTCGCTTCTTCTTTCACTTTGCTCTCCACAGCAGCCAATGCGGCCTCTGCGAGAAAATTGTCTACCGAAGCCCAGCCATCAAATGGTCGGCTCTCGAGTAAGTTTTTTGCATCCCCTTCACTTAAGTGCGGGCTGAACATCGCCACCAATAACTTGGCATGATCGGGTTCCAAGGTATTGATATTCAACCGCCAATCATCAGTGGGGAGAGTACAGATATAAGGCGCTATTTTATTCATTACATCACCGCTCACCTGCTGAACCGCGCGCAACTCACTGTTATCCGCAAGTAAACTATTCGCCGCCAGATAAGCAGGCGACATTGATTCATACTGGCTGTCTTCTACGCCATAAGAGGACTGCACATCTGAATCGCCATCAATATACTCCCAAGCCGAATCGGCAATCACTTCGGCTTGATAGCTGTCGACCTCAAGCTCTTCCAATAACCGTTGCAACACTTGCACTAAATAGGGTTTTTCGACACTCCCTGCCGCAGGTCTGGCTCTCGAGAGTACATTCAGGTTAAAACAAGCCTGTTTATCAAGGATGCGCCCTTTCAGAGTGCCGTAATCCAATGGATACGTTTGCTCTTTCATCGCCCAAGGTTGACTTAAGTTAATCGTTTCGTTGTCTTTGTAGCTCTGCTCGATAGCGACTTTGGCTAAAGCTTCACTACCCACACTATACCAATAGGCTTGCTGGTAACTAATTTGATTATTCGCTCTTTGAAACTGTGTGAATAAACGTTCAGACATGGTTGCGGCAATCGACACCATAATCGCCAACAACAGCAAGATAACGATTAACGCCACACCGCGTTGGGCTCGATTAGGGTGCGCCATTATTATCAGCCTCTTTATTGGTCGAATTGATGCCACCACCAGCAGTAAGGTAGATACGCTCAATCTCGCCGTAATCTTTCAGCGCCAATTTCACGGCCACCGCCTGTGGGATTTTCAAGGCATCACTCCACTCTTCACTCCATTTATCTTGGTTATAAAAGCGCAGAGATAGTGACTCAACATCATGTAACAATGGCGTGATGATCCCTTCTTGCCCTGCAGGAGTATCAGGATAACGCCACCATATACGCTCTAACACGCCCTCTTTAATTCGGTAGCCGACCTTAGTGACTTCCCCGCGTGGAAATTGCTGCTGTGGGTTATGCCAACCTAATCGTGCAAACAGCACTCCTTTTTGATCGGAGTCGAGCAAGTACTCTTTCCAAATCAGCATCTGTTGACTTGGCTCTTCACCATTGGTGCGAAATTGACGCGTTGCCATCTGCCGAAAATCGCCATCCATTAACACCATGGCGCGCTGCAATTCGTTCAAACGTTGGCTACGTTGGGCTGAAATCTCATTACTGCGCTGGACTTGGTTCAATACTTGGTAAGCACCAACGCTCAAACTAGCGAAAATCGCAATCGCCACCAGCACTTCAATCAGGGTAAAGCCTTTGTTTTGTTTATTTGGCGACATAACTTCTCACTGTCACCAAAGGTGATCCTTCTTTTTCACTAGCCACGCTGACATCAAAAGCTTTCAATAAATTATCCGCAGTAGGTACTAAAGTGACTTTCCAATACCAGGTTCGGCCCGCCAATACCTCACTGCCATTTTTCGCTTGTACGTTTTGAGGAGTAAGCATCACTTGCGCCATCTGGTTATCGACCACCATGGCGGCAAACGCTTTTTCTTCCAAATAACTCACGGTATTGATGTGTTGGCTGACCGAACGGATCACACTGATGGAAGCGGTGGCAAAAATAGCCAGCGCCACCAAGACTTCTAACAGCGTCATCGCTTTTTGTTTACCCATCAATCGCATCTCCCGGAGCGAACAGCGTGATTTCCCCGTTTTCTTTCACTACCACTCGCCAGCCTTGCTCTGCATCTTGCTGATTAAGGTGGATGCTCAGGACAAAAGGGGTCAGCTCACCACTCGATAAAATAAACACCTGTGGTGGTAATTGTTTTTTTTGCTCGCCTTCATCAGCAAACTTATCGTCATCAAACAGACTGCCCGGTTTGAAGAGTCGATCGTCGTTTTTCCATGCACTTCCTCCCAGCTCAAACTGGAGAGATAATCCCTCAGGCAGTTGGAGCTGTGAAGCCATTGTCTTGCTCTCTAGCGGCTGCCATCCCTTGTCCTCCATCGATAGGAAAACCAGATGCGATTTTTTTTCATCGACCCGCAAACCAAAATCTTTGCCACTGAGAATGGCTTCTTCATTGCTCAGTTGTAGACGCTGATAAAGGCTCATCGCGTACTGTTTCGCATCATCGTTGTTCGTGCTAGGTAGCGTCGATATAACGGCCACAGCACTGAGCGAGAGCAGCACGAGCACCAGCAGTATTTCGAGTAGGGTAAAACCGCGTTGAGATAGCATCAGATAAATGGGGCGGCTAAGGCCGCCCTCTCTCTTATTGGAAATCTTGCATGTTCCAGTTGCCTATGTCGGCACTGGCGCCTTCGCCGCCTTCTTGACCATCAGCACCCAGCGTGAAGATATCAATCGTACCGTTATCACCAGGGCTTAAGTATTGATAAGGGTTGCCCCAAGGGTCATTTGGCAAACGGCGAATATAACCGTTATCGCGGTAGTTGCGTGGCTCAGGATTCGACGGCTTGGTCACTAGCGCTTCTAAGCCTTGATCTGTCGTTGGGTACACGCTGTTGTCTAATTTATACATATCCAACGCATTTTCGAGTGCGACAATATCGGTAATCGCTTTTTGTTGGTCAGCTTTTTCTTTATTACCGAGCAAATTAGGCACCACAAAACTCGCCAAAATACCCAAAATAACCACAACCACCATCACTTCAAGCAAAGTAAAGCCCGACTGTTTATTTGTTTTTGTTCTCATTCCAATCTCCAACATAGTTTGGTCGTTATCATTGCAGAATTCAGTCATGATCAACGACTCATTAAATTATTCATTTCTAAAATCGGCATCAAGGTCGCCATCACGATAAACAGTACCAACCCAGCCATCAATGCAATCAGTGCCGGGGTAAAAATACCTAATGCGATGTTGACCGTCGATTCAAAACTCGCGTCTTGGTTATCGGCCGAGCGCGTCAGCATACTTTCGAGCTCACCACTTTGTTCTCCACTGGCGATCATATGCAGCATCATCGGTGGAAATAACTTGGTTTGCTCAAGCGCTTTACGCAAGCTCGACCCTTCGCGAACATTGTCAGCCGCCAACAATACTTGTTGCTTGACGTATTTATTGGACATCACATCCACCGCTACACGCATCCCATCCAAAATAGGAATCGCACTGGAGGTACAAATCGACAAAGTTCGCGCAAAACGCGCGGTGTTGAGACCGCGAGTGATTTTGCCAATCAACGGCATGCCGATGATTTTTTTATCCCACTTCAACCGCAAATTCGGCTTGCTTAACAACCATCGGACGAGATAAATCAAGATCACCAATAGCACCAGCAATTGGACACCCCAATGCTGGATAAAATCACTTGAGGAGAGTAAAAATTGAGTCGACTTCGGTAATTCTTGCCCCATTTGGACAAATTGTCCGACGATTTTAGGCACCACAGCCGCCAGCAAAAAAGCCACAATACACACCGCGAACACAACCAACACCACTGGATAAATCATCGCTTGTTGTAACTTGGAACGCATTTTTTGGCGATTTTCAGCATAGTCTGCTAAACGCTCAAGCACCGAATCCAAATGGCCTGATTTTTCGCCCGCTTCAACCATCGAACGAAACAGGTCATCAAAGATGTGTGGATAATCACCCAAGCTGTCTGACAAGGTATAACCCTCAGTCACTTTGGAACGAACAGCGGCTAACATGGTGCGAATACGCGGTTTTTCCGATTGTTCAGATACCGCTTTCAAACACTCTTCCAATGGCATGCCTGACTGCACTAAAGTGGATAACTGGCGAGTAATGAGCGCTAAATCCGGTGTACTGATACCGCGCTTAAAACTCAAAGGCGATTGCTCACGCTGAGCCGCTTTCGCTTGCGTCTCAATGAGTTCAATCGGTATAAGCCCTTGCTCTTTTAAGCGCTGGCGAACCTGCCGAGCATGGTCCCCCTCAATAACACCCTTTTTTTGTTTGCCTTTGGCGTCGAGCGCTTTATATTCAAATGCTGCCATTATGCTTCCTTCGTCACTCGCATCACTTCTTCAAGTGAGGTAATGCCTTTCAGCACTTTATCAAGCCCGTCATCACGAATGCTCGGTGTTTTCGCCCGCACCGCTTTTTCAATCGCTTGCTCTCCGGCTTCGCTATGAATTAAGGCTTGTACCTCATCATCAATCAGCAACAATTCATGTATGCCCGTTCGGCCTCGATACCCTTTGTGATTACATTTGTCACAGCCCTTCGGACGATACAGTGTCAGCGACTCTTTTTTCTTACAATTGAACAGTTTTTTCTGCTCATTGTCGGCTTGGTAGGCCTCTTTGCAATCGGGACATAAGGTACGCACTAAGCGTTGTGCCAATACGCCAAGCAGCGATGATGAGATCAAAAAGGGTTCAATTCCCATATCGCGCAAACGTGTTATCGCACCGATGGCGGTATTGGTGTGCAAAGTCGACATCACCAAGTGCCCAGTTAAAGACGCTTGCACCGCAATCTGCGCGGTTTCTAAATCACGAATTTCCCCAACCATGACCACATCCGGGTCTTGACGCAAAATAGCACGTAATCCTCGTGCAAAAGTCATGTCCACTTTAGGATTGACTTGAGTTTGGCCGATACCATCAATATCGAACTCAATCGGGTCTTCCACGGTTAAAATATTACGCTCGTTGCTGTTGAGTTCTTGCAGGCCAGCGTACAAGGTGGTGGATTTTCCTGAACCGGTTGGACCCGTCACCAAAATAATGCCATGTGGTCGTTTGATTAATTGACGGAAGCTTTCGTGGTTGGCGGCCGTCATTCCTAGACTGTGCAGATCTAAGCGCGTGGCGTTTTTATCTAGCAAACGCATCACCACACGCTCACCGTGAGACGAAGGCATGGTGGACACGCGAACATCGACCGCTCGGCCGCCAATGCGTAATGAAATGCGTCCATCTTGTGGTACACGTTTTTCAGCGATATCAAGCTTAGCCATTACTTTGACGCGTGAAACCAGCAACGGCGCTAATTTACGACTCGGCGCTAACACTTCACGCAGTACTCCATCGACACGAAAACGAATCGACAAGATTTTCTCAAAGGTTTCAATGTGAATATCCGACGCGCCCTCTTTGATCGCTTCGCCAAGCATGGCGTTGATCAATTTGATGATGGGCGCATCGTTTTCTGACTCTAACAAATCTTCATTTTGTGGCAGCTCTTCGGCTAATGAGAAGAAATCATCACTGTCAGCACCGATATCTTCCATTAACTGTCGCGCTTCTGACGAGTCTCGTTGGTAAGCTTGGGTTAACTTACTTTCAAATTCGGCCAGTGAAATTTCAACCAAGTTGAGCGGCTGTTTCACGACTCGTTTCACTTCGACTAATGATTCGATAGCCAGCGGAGCGACATAAAATAACGTCGGTAGCTCGTTGTCTTCTACCAGCTCTAATACCAATTTAAAACGATTGGCAAAGCTAAACGGTAAACGACGGTAGTGAGGTTGCGACAAAACTTCGGTCATTGCTGTTTTTCCATTTGTTCGATAAAGGCTTGTACTTCCGCAGAATGGTTGCGCTCATCGCCAAACTTAGGCAGCACAGGAATATTGTCGTTCGCCATCAACTTCAAACCGCGATCAGCGTTATAAAGCTGCTCTGCACGAATGTAGTTGTACTTACGCTGAGTGATGCCATCGGCCGTCATGCCATCACGAATGATGGTCGGCTTAATAAAGACCATCAGGTTTTTCTTCTCAACTTGGGTACTGGTCGATTTGAACAAATAGCCTAAAACCGGTATATCGCCTAATAGTGGGACTTTGGATTCACTTTCGACCGCGCGCTCATCAATCAACCCCCCCAGAACTAACATTTGCCCGTCTTGAATGATGACCGATGTGTTTAATTGACGCTTTGCAAAACGGACATCGACGGCACCATTCGCTCCTAATACGTTGGATACCTCCTGCTCAATTTTCAATTGAACTGAGTCGCCTTCGTTGATTTGTGGTACCACTTTCAGCTTGATACCGACCTCTTTGCGTTCTACGGTTTGGAAAGGATTATCGTTATTTGCGCCCGCGCTCGAACCTGTCAAAACAGGCACCTCTTCGCCCACGATGAAGGAGGCTTCTTCATTATCCATCACCGTAATACTCGGTGATGACAAGATGTTCGAGTTGGAGTCACTCGACACGGCGCTGATAAGGGCCGTCCAGTCGCCCATCACTAAGCTCATGGCTGCACCATTGACCGCACCGAGCGCTGACGCCAAAGTAGAGTAATCCCCTTTCTTCGTTGTTTCTTCGTAGTATTTTATTGCGCCTGTTGAGCTATCTCGAATCGGTTTTTTCTCAACGCTATCTTTGGCTTCTTCTAAACCAATCATTACCTTACCGATTGGCGCGCCCGCGTTGCCATACTGAATCACAGAGCCGTTATCGAGTGAGCCCCATTGCACGCCTAAGTTGATGCCATCCCCTTCTGCCATTTCAACAATCAGCGCTTCAATCAATACCTGAGCGCGACGAATATCCAACTGCGCAACCACATCTTCTAGTTCTTTCATGATGTCTTGCGGAGCGGTAACAATTAAGGAATTGGTCGGTGCATGTGCTGAAATCATCACTTCGGTGCGTTGTGAACTTTGCCCCGTTTTTTGCCCAGACTGTTTTTCGGCCTGCAAGTTGTCAGACACCCCTTTCAGCACATCAACCAAATCTTCCGCTTTCGCATTCTTTAGATAAATGACGCGGTTATTGCCTCTTGTTGCCATCTCAACATCAAGCTGAGTGATCAATCGCTTTAGACGTTCACGGACTTTAGGATCACCTGAGATCAAAATCGAATTGGTACGATCATCGGCCACCAGCTTAGGCTGCAAAAACTCTGGAGTATTTTTGGCATCCGTGGTTTTGTTTAATGCCTCCACAATACGCACCATTTCAGCGGCAGATGCATTACTTAGTTCCACAACCTCGATGTCTTTGTCACCAGCTTGGTCAACTCGTTTGATGATATCGGCTAAACGGTTGACGACCGCAGCACGACCTGTAATCAAAATAATGTTCGCCGGATCATAATGCACTACGTTGCCCGCTCCTGCGTTATCGATCAACTGGCGCAGCAAAGGTGAAAGCTCTCGTACCGAAACATTCCGCACCGCAACAACGCGCGTGATCACGCTATCACCGTTCTCTTTTCCTTCATCGCCAACGACAGGAATCGCAGACGTTTTGGCATCTTTCGACTTGATCACTTTGAGCACGCCGTTGTCCATTTCCACCACGGCAAAACCATACACTTCCAATA
Organism: Vibrio anguillarum; assembly: GCF_001989995.2. Classification (GTDB taxonomy): domain Bacteria; phylum Pseudomonadota; class Gammaproteobacteria; order Enterobacterales; family Vibrionaceae; genus Vibrio; species Vibrio anguillarum. Next base: position 20,246 of record NZ_JAHGUP010000001.1, on the reverse strand, counting down.
CATTCAAAAAGAAGCTGTAGTATTGCTCTTCATTAAGCGTGTCATAGCTGCGGACATCGACTTTCCCTCGAACTGAAGGATCAACAATGATTGTTTTTTCAAGATTACGGCCCACGATATTGATGAATTCTTGAATATCGGTGCCTTTAAAGCTGGCACTAAAATCGTTTGCCATGGCTAACGGCGATGACAACAAGCCACCCATCAATAACCACGTCGTTTTGTTTAACCAATGCTTCACGTCTTACTCCCTAAACTCATGCTCATGCATCAGTCTGTCTAAAATTGGATATAAATGTCATGGGATTGCCCGTCTCTTTCGACTGTTAAGTTCATTTCGGTTAACTCAGAGACTGACTGAAAAATCTTATTCATGGCGTCTGGGTCCGTTAAATCCTGACCATTTAACGCGATTGCGACATCGCCATCTTGTAGCCCTACCGACTCAAACAGCTCAGGAGATTGCCCGGGGCTCACTCGGTATCCAAGCACTTTGTCATCACGTTTCACTTGCGACAGGCGTACATATTTAAAGATTTCTTGCGGATTGCTGGCAATAGCGGCGCGAATGTCATCCAACTTCTCTTCTGCAGACGCTGGGTTATTACCACGCACATTCGACGCAACAACGCGCTCAGGCGTTGCCACACTCGGTTTATGATAGTCAATTCCATCCAACATCAAGGTTTCATCGCGCCCTGAGTTATCAATAATAACGCGATCATTGAACACCGCTTTCAATTTGACACGGGTTCCTTCGATGACTTCGTTAACACCATAGGTCGCTTGACTGCCACGATTTGCGATTACCGCTAGACTCTTACTCGGTTCATTGCTCGCCACCACCCCAACCAATAATAAGCTAAGGCTGGTTTTAGGTGCATCTTTGACCACAGGCTGTGCGGCTTCGACCTTCTGCTCGCTATAGCGACCAAATAAACTTCCTTGTTGTAAAGAAGAGAGATCAAGCGAACGCGCCGCATTCGGCGTTGATGCGATTGCTCTTGGAGACCAAGGCGTTATATCAACCGCGTTTTGCTGAATCAGCCACACCATTTTTCCTAGAATCCAAGCCGACGTGACCAGCAATACTAAGGTAAGAAATTGGCTGATTGGTTTCTGCCATTGCGGTATTTTTTGTAGCAAACCTGCTTGCCATAAGCGAGATGAGGTCATACTGCTAAAATCGATTCGCCTCAAAAGATGTCCTTACTGATATTTTCTTACTTCAACCATGATATTTCACATTCATGAGCCGTTAGCCAGACGAAAACCGGCGGATTGGCCTCAAACTATACTTCCATTTCATTTAAACTATGCTTCCATTTAAATGGAACAGATACATAAGACCGCGAAGATCGCGCTACAAAAACACATTAATATATCATAGGAGACATTCTCGTCATTTTTACTGACATTATTTTGTCGGGTAGCTTGAAAATCTGGAACCAAAACACCATTGTAAAGGCCATAAAACGTACAAGACTAACTCCCTTTGAGGCACATTTGTAGTATGAGTTCTGCGACAGAGCAAATAAGATTGGATAAATGGCTATGGGCAGCACGATTTTATAAAACGCGGTCGATCGCACGCAGTATGGTCGATGGTGGTAAAGTCCATTATAATGGCCAACGCACCAAGCCAAGTAAAATTGTCGAGCTTGGAGCAACGATTACCTTGCGCCAAGGCCAAGAAGAGAAAATCGTCACTGTGATCAATCTGTTAGGGCAAAGGCGCAGCGCGCCAGAAGCACAAACCCTGTATTCGGAAACCGCAGCAAGCATCACCAAACGTGCCCATCATGCCGAGCAACGTAAGCTCAACGCACACAACCCAAGCCCCGAACGCAGACCAGACAAAAAAGAGCGTCGTGACATCATTAAATTTAAACATCAATAAAAGCTGGACCATGTTCCGAGGAAATAGCTAAATGGCAAATAACATTTTAAATCGCTACTTATTTGAAGATCTATCCGTACGTGGCGAGTTGGTACAATTAGACGACGCGTATCAACACATCCTTTCGAGCCAGGAATATCCAGCCCCAGTACAAAAACTTTTGGGCGAACTGCTCGTCGCAACGACCTTGCTAACCGCAACGCTGAAGTTTGAAGGCTCAATTACCATGCAATTGCAAGGCAATGGCCCAGTTTCCTTAGTCGTTATCAATGGTGATAATGAACAGAAAGTGCGTGGTGTCGCACGCTGGAAAGGCGATATTGCCGATGATGCCGACCTACACACTTTGATGGGTAAAGGTCATTTAGTTATCACTATCGAGCCCAAGAAAGGCGAGCGCTACCAAGGTGTGGTCGGTTTAGAGGGTGATAACTTAGTGGAAGTGCTGGAAGGTTACTTCATCCGCTCTGAACAGTTGAAAACACGCCTTTGGATACGCATTGGTACGCAAGATGGAAAAGCCTGTGCCTCTGGCATGTTACTGCAAACCATTCCGGACGGAACGGGTACGCCCGATGATTTTGAGCACTTAGAGCAGTTAACTAACACCGTAAAAAACGAAGAGCTGTTCACCTTAGAAGCCACTGATCTGTTGTATCGCCTGTATAACCAAGAGAAAGTTCAGTTGTTCACCCCACAACCCGTGGAATTCCATTGTGGTTGTTCACGTGAACGCAGTGGGGCGGCCATCATCACAATAGGCAAAGAGGAAATTTACGACATTTTATCGTCTGAAGGATCCGTTTCTTTACATTGTGATTACTGTGGCACCAACTACTCATTTGAAGAGGCTGAGATCGCAACACTCTACGCACAAGCCTCCTCAGGAAGCGACACAATTCATTAATTTGCATGAATTAACAAGCACGAAGAAAACGTATCAGAGCCAGCTTTACGCTGGCTTTTTTTGTGATCAAAACCCAGTAAAATCAAGCTTTAAACAAACAGAATGTCGTACTTATTTTTTTAAAAGTATTAATCTTATTGATCTAGCGCAAAGGTTTGCGTACGCGATAAAATAGTTGCGCCAATATGTGACGGGACACCTAAAACCACAGGAGTGTCATGGGCAATTTTTGAACTGTGTCCCTGTTTTATCCCCCACCCGTTGCTAGCATGGTGAGCAGATAACAATTACAAACATTATTACAAAATCCCTACAAAATCTCTTACAAGGAGCACCTATGACCGTTATGGAACATACAAAGGCTGCACAACTAGACCTGACCAAATACGGAATAACCAACGTAGTCGAAGTGGTTCGCAACCCAAGCTATGAACTGTTATTTGCCGAGGAAACTCGCCCAGACCTTGAAGGCTACGAAAAAGGCGTCGTCACTGAACTTAGCGCTGTTGCCGTTGATACTGGCATTTTTACAGGCCGCTCACCAAAAGATAAATTCATTGTCAAAGATGACACCACACGCGATACCCTATGGTGGACATCTGAACAAGCGAAAAACGATAACAAACCGATTAACCAAGAAGTATGGAATGATCTAAAAGCACTAGTGGGTCGTCAACTATCCGCTAAACGTCTATTCGTTCTTGACGGTTACTGTGGTGCTAACGCAGATACGCGCCTTTGCGTGCGCTTCATTACTGAAGTGGCGTGGCAAGCGCACTTCGTCAAAAACATGTTCATTCGCCCAACAGAAGAAGAGCTAGCTAACTTCGAACCTGATTTTGTGGTCATGAATGGTGCCAAATGCACCAATGACAAATGGCAAGAGCAAGGTCTGAACTCAGAAAACTTCACTGTGTTTAACTTAACGGAAAAAATGCAGTTGATCGGCGGTACTTGGTACGGCGGTGAAATGAAGAAAGGGATGTTCGCAATGATGAACTACTTCCTTCCACTGCAAGGTATTGCTTCAATGCACTGCTCAGCCAACATGGCTAAAGATGGCGATGTGGCGATTTTCTTTGGCCTATCTGGCACAGGAAAAACCACACTCTCTACCGATCCAAAACGCGCGTTAATCGGCGATGACGAGCACGGCTGGGATGATGATGGCGTGTTTAACTTTGAAGGCGGTTGCTACGCGAAAACCATCAAGCTCTCCAAAGAAGCCGAGCCTGACATCTACAACGCGATCCGCCGTGATGCGCTACTGGAAAACGTCACAGTACGTAGCGATGGTTCGATTGACTTTGATGATGGTTCTAAAACCGAGAATACTCGTGTTTCTTATCCTATCTACCACATCGAAAACATAGTTAAGCCTGTATCGAAAGGTGGTCACGCCAATAAAGTGATCTTCCTATCTGCGGATGCATTTGGTGTGCTTCCACCAGTCTCTAAATTGACTCCAGAACAAACCAAGTATCACTTCTTGTCTGGCTTTACGGCAAAACTAGCGGGTACTGAACGTGGCATCACCGAACCAACACCAACCTTCTCAGCCTGTTTTGGCGCAGCGTTTTTAACGCTCCACCCAACACAATATGCCGAAGTGCTGGTAAAACGCATGGAAGCAGCTGGTGCTGAAGCTTATCTAGTCAACACTGGTTGGAACGGCAGCGGTAAACGCATCTCGATTCAAGATACCCGCGCCATCATTGACGCTATCTTAGATGGTTCGATTGAGAAGGCAGCAACCAAGCATATTCCAATCTTCAATCTTGAAGTGCCAACCTCACTACCTGGTGTGAACCCAACCATTCTCGACCCACGCGATACTTATGTGGATCCTCTACAATGGACAAGCAAAGCTGAAGATCTCGCCTCGCGCTTTATCAATAACTTTGCCAAGTATACTGATAACGCAGAAGGTAAAGCATTAGTGGCCGCAGGCCCACAACTCGACTAAAACTGATAAGTCAGTAGCAAGCCCCTTTGATAAGGGGCTTTTTTTGTTGCTGCGTGAGGTAATTTGTTTCACTCTGTCGCAGGTAACGATTTACGAGTAAGGACACCATGAACAAGGCTTTGGCATTGCTGATTGCGATCATCGCGCTATTTCTCACTTTCATGCTGGGTATGTTTGCACTGCTACATACCTCTTATGCTACTCCCGTTGCTCAAACTCTCGTTGAACGACTTTTGAAAGGAAACGTGACGTTTCAATCTCTTCAATACCAGTATCCTTTGCATTTTCAGTTCAACCAATTAACACTGCGGCAAAATAAGCAGTACATCCCGATAGAGCAAGCCGATATTTGGCTCAGCCCACAGCTCATTCGCGACCAAAAAATCGCCGTTGATAGCGTGCTACTTAGTGGTATCAGTCTACAAAATGGCCTTCCTACCGATTTGCGATCATGGCCCATTTCGGTGAGCCAAATCGCGCTCAATCACGCCGACATCGCCCAACAAGGTTGGCTAGCGCGCGGTGTTAACCTACAGATTAAAAATCCACATTGGCCGGATGCTCCAACAGCTCTGCCTTTCGGCGAGATACAACTCTCAGCTGAACAATTTTATTGGCAAGGAGAAGCGCTGAATAACCTACTGCTCGATATGGATTACAAACCTGCCAACAGCACCGTCTATGGGCTCTCGTTGTCATGGCGCGGCGCGGCTATTTCAGGTCAAGCCGAGCAGTATCCTCAAGGTTGGTCGCTGATCAATGTGACACTGGAAAAACTCAATCTTAGCCGAGATATGAGTCATTCCTTACGCCAATCGGGTTGGTTTCAGCTCTTTGACAAAATAGACCATATCAATAGCTTAGATATTTTAAACAGTCAGATCGAGCTTGCGGATATCAGCTTGCGTAACGTCGATATTTCGCTGGAGAACATTTATCCACACAGCAATATTTGGCAGCAGCAACAAGGTAAATTATCGCTGCGAGCCGACGATGCAACTTGGCTAGGTCAGCAGTGGGTGGAGCCGACCTTTAGCCTGCGCACCGAGCCAGGTAAACTGATTATTGAGGATTTTAGTAGTGAGTTTAAGCAAGGTGATATTCAATGGGCGGGTGTTATCACCCCAACCTCAGCATCGCTGCAACAGCTCACTATTCGCGGTGTAAAATGGGTGAGCGAAAGCAAAGATGATTTTACGTCGCTGAGCCAGCATTGGCCGTGGGTTGATAACCTCACCATCGAGCAACTCACCATCGCCAATAGCCAACTCATTCAATTGTTTGCGCCACCTTATTGGCAATTGTCTGGTGTCCATGCCAAAGGAAAGCAGCTAACTCTCGTAAAAGAGAAACGCTTGGGATTGTGGCAAGGCACGCTCAATATCAGCGCAAACAGCGCCAGCTACGATTCACTATTGAGCACACAAAGCGTCGTTGAGATGCGCAGCGAGCAAGGCCAATGGTACCTAGATCGTTTATTCATGCCGTTAGAAAACGGCTATATCGATGCCACTGCGCGTTGGAATTTCCAAACGTTAAGTCAGCCTTGGCAAGTCAACATTCATGCCGATGGGCTACCGCTAGCGGTGCTCAATAAAGTCACCCAGCTTCCCTTTACCATAGAGGGTATCAGTGAATTGGAAGCGCAGGTCAACGGCCTCGCCGGAGACTACGCCACCTTCGCCCACTCCCTCACAGGTGAAGCAACGCTCAATATTCGACAAGGCATATTAACGCTAAGCGATCCTGAGCAAAACCTCAGCCATGAGCCTTTTACGCTCGAAGGTTTAGTCATTCACTCAGACAGAGGGCGGATGATGATTAATACAACGCCGCTGGTTGGAAAGACGCTCAAGGCAAACCTTGATGGTCACGTGGATTTGGTCAAGTTGGAGAAAGGACAACTTAACCTTAACCTCCAACAGATGTGCCGTGAGATGCACTTCGAACTGCTCCACAACACACAGCACACCATCTATTCGTGTGATCCAGAAACCGACACTTACTCAGCCGATGATGCGGCAGCTAACAATGCCTTGTAATTGGGGATCAACATATAGGTTCCCGTAAATTCAACGGCGGGTTTACCGCCACTGGTGATAGTGACATTGACGACGATACGCGCTTTACGTCCACTGGCTAAACGATCTAAATCGCCACTGATGCCATCCAATGAAGTGAAGGCTAAAGGGTTATGCACCACAGGGTGACGATAGCGGATGCGGCTATCAACCAAAACAATATCGCCATTCAGGCTTCGCTCACGCATCAGCAACCATGCCATTCCCCATCCGGTCAAGGTGGCAAGGGTAAATGCCGAGCCTGCAAATAAGGTGTTGTGTGGGTTCAAATTCGGATTGAGCTGAGCGCTGCACTCAAATTGGTAGCCCGTATATTGAGTCACCTTAATGCCCATTTTTTCGCTGATAGGAATGTGCGTGGCCCAGCGTTCTTGCAGTTCAGTACACCATTCAGGTTTGCGAATCACATTGGCCATGGGATCAAGCGGTTTGACCATTTGTTGATGTCGAACCGGACCGCGTTCATCATTGAGCGAGCCCCGGCGTTCAAAACCGTTCTTTTCATAAAATGCAATCGCATCTTCACGGGCGCTACAGACTAGGCGCTTTGCACCTTCTTGACGAGCCAGCGACTCTAGCGCCACCAGCACCAAAGAACCCATACCTTTATTGCGACGGCTACTTTTAACCGCCATATAGCGAATTTGCCCTTCGCAATCTGGCGTAATGTACAAGCGACCAATGGCAATCGGTCGGTTACGACCATCGACAATCATCCTGTGATGGCTCATGCCATCATACTCATCGCGCTCCGAGCCGATCGGTAAATGCCATGGCTCACGCAGCATTTGCCAGCGAAAATGGTAGTATTTATTCAGTTGGTTGTCGGTACTTGGCGTAATCAGTTTAAACATTTGGTTATCCCTAAATCACAGCCTCTCATACTCCGCATGATCCCAACGAAGGAGGCTCTATCCATTTCTTTATTAAACCTGAAGCCAGAATGTCACTGGGCCATCATTAATCAGCGAGACTTTCATATCTTGTGCAAAGCGGCCACGCTGAGTTGGCAAAATGTGCTCACACAAATCCGAAAAGTAATCATACAGACGCTCAGCATCAGCAGGGTGTGCACCTTTTGAAAATCCGGCACGCGTCCCCTTTTTGGTATCGGCTGGCAATGTAAATTGAGACACCACTAAAACCTGACCGTTCACTTGTTGCACGTTCAAGTTCATTTTTCCCTCTTCATCTTCAAACACGCGGTACTGAGTCACACGTTCGACTAGACGTTTGGCCTTTGCCTCATCGTCATCTCTTTCGACCCCAAGTAGCACCAGTAAGCCTTGATTGATTTCGCCAACCACTTCCCCATCAACACGTACCGCCGCTTCACTCACTCTCTGGATCAACGCTATCACTCTGATTTCCCTTTATCATTTGCTCGGAGATAGGCAATGAGTTTAGCATTTCTTGCTCATTGCTCCAGTGCTCTTTTTCACCCAAAGTCGCCGTCACCTCCGCCCCAACGAGCACAATCATCCAGCATAAGTAGACCCACACAAACAGAATAGGGATCGCCGCCAGTGCGCCGTAAATCAGTTGATAGGAGGGAAACTGAGTAATATAAGCAGCAAACCCTTTTTTACTGAACTCAAATAAAATAGCCGCCACCATTGCCCCGACCAAGGCGTGTGAAAGATGCACTTTTTTATTCGGCACCAGCAGGTACAAACCGACAAAAGCAGAGAATGACAAAATAAAAGGTAGCCAGCGCAGCAACAAATTATAAGCACCAGAGAGTGCTTCGCTGTCAATAATCTTGAGTGAGGTAATATACGAGGTTGCCGCAATACTCGCGCCGACTAAAATTGGCCCGAGCGTAAGAACCATCCAATACATTGAAAAAGAGAGCACCATGCGCCGTTTATCTTTAACTCGCCAAATGTAGTTTAAATTCTTGTCAATATTAGAAATCAGCATTAAAGCTGCAACGAATAAAAATACCCCGCCCACGGCCGTCATCTTACCTGTATTCGCGATAAATTCGAGCAACGCCTCTCGCACTACATCGCCTGCGGCAGGCACAAAATGGGTGATCAAAAAATCTTGAATAACCATACCGACATTGGCAAAAATAGAAAATGAGGAGAGAATTGATAACAGCACGGTAAGCATAGGCACGATCGACAACAACGTGATATAAGCCAAATAGCCCGCATTAACATTGACGCGGTCATGATCCATCCGGCTGAGTAAATAACGCGTAAACAGTAAACATTGTTTGCCAAGCTTTTTGATTTTCAAATGCCTTCTCCCTGCTTATTTTTATCATCAATCACCATTCTATACCTAAAACTGACTATATTGCAGATAAGCAAAAGGCGAGAAGTACACTCCTCGCCCTTAGATTAACTCGTTAACTTATACCATGACGGTATTAGCCACGGCTTGCACGTTTACGATCATTTTCAGTCAAATGACGTTTACGGATACGAATGCTCTGTGGGGTCACTTCCACTAGTTCATCGTCGTCAATAAACTCAAGTGCTTGCTCAAGTGTAAACTTGATTGCAGGTGACAATACTTGCGCTTCATCAGTACCAGAAGCACGAACGTTTGTCAGCTGCTTGCCTTTCAAGCAGTTCACTGTTAGGTCGTTAGAACGGTTGTGGATACCGATCACTTGGCCTTCGTACACTTCATCTGCGTGCTCAGTAAATAGGCGACCGCGCTCTTGTAGGTTGAACAGAGCGTAAGTCAACGCTTTACCTGTCGCGTTAGAAATCAACACGCCGTTGTTACGTTGACCAATGTTACCGCCTTTGTGTAGGCCGTAATGATCAAACGTATGGTAAAGCAAACCTGAACCTGAGGTTAAGGTCATGAATTCTGTTTGGAAACCAATCAAACCGCGAGAAGGCATCATGAAATCAAGACGCACACGGCCTTTGCCGTCTGGAGTCATATTCGTCAGCTCACCTTTACGCAGGCCGATTTTCTCCATCACGCCGCCTTGGCTCTCTTCCATCACATCGATTGTTACGGTTTCGAACGGTTCCATTTTCTGGCCGTCTTCTTCCTTCAAAATAACTTCAGGACGAGAAACTGCAAGCTCAAAGCCTTCACGACGCATGTTCTCAATCAGGATTGATAGGTGAAGTTCACCACGACCTGAAACGCGGAAGCGATCTGGGTTGTCGGTTTCTTCAACACGCAATGCTACGTTATGAACAAGCTCTTTTTGCAGACGCTCAAGGATATTACGTGAAGTCACGTATTTACCTTCTTTACCTGCAAACGGTGAAGTATTGACTTGGAAAGTCATGGTCACTGTCGGTTCATCAACGGATAGCGGCACCATAGCTTCAACACAGTTTTGGTCACAAATGGTGTCTGAAATTTTCAGTTCACCTAAACCTGTTACCGCAATGATGTCGCCAGCGTTAGCTTGTTCAACTTCGTTACGCTCAAGGCCAAGATAGCCCAGAACTGTACCAACTTTACCGTTACGTTTCTTACCATCAGCGCCGACGACTGTTACTTGTTGGTTCGCTTTTACGCTACCACGAGTCACACGACAAACACCGATAACACCAACGTAAGAGCTGTAATCAAGTTGAGAAACTTGCATTTGTAGTGGGCCATCAAGGTCAACTTGTGGTGACTCTACATTGTCAACGATCGCTTGGAACAAAGGTTCCATGTTTTCGCCAACTTCACCTTCGTTAAGTGTCGCCCAACCGTTCAGTGCAGAAGCATAAACCACTTTAAAGTCGAGCTGCTCATCCGTTGCACCAAGGTTGTCGAACAGGTCGAACACTTGATCCATAACCCAATCAGGGCGAGCACCAGGACGGTCAATTTTGTTAATAACAACGATTGGTTTCAAACCGTGAGCAAAAGCTTTTTGTGTTACGAAGCGAGTTTGTGGCATTGGGCCATCAACCGCATCAACAATCAGCAAAACAGAGTCAACCATTGACATGATACGTTCAACTTCACCACCGAAGTCGGCGTGTCCTGGAGTATCTACGATGTTGATACGGAAATCATTCCAGTTAATGGCTGTATTTTTTGCAAGGATAGTGATACCGCGCTCTTTCTCGATATCGTTCGAGTCCATGACCCGCTCTTCCGTATTACCGCGAGACTCTAACGTACCTGACTGTTGCAGCAGTTTATCAACCAACGTTGTTTTACCGTGGTCAACGTGTGCGATGATCGCGATATTTCTTAATTTATCAATCTGTGGAGTAGCCATGGATTTTGCTTCACTTATTAAGGGAGTAACTCGCTTCGGCATGAGGCCGCAACGAGCATAGAACTTGATTAAAAAAACGGTCAATAATGTACCAGATTTTGGCGAAAAACCTAGAAATATGTGATCTATCGCGCTGATTTTCGCTCACCACAAGCTTAGTCCGCTACTTGCTTTAAAACAAATTGCATCAAAATGGACTAAATCAGCATTGACAAGCCTAGTAAACCTAGGCTGAATAGTGTGCGCTTTGGTAGTTAATGGTGCAACATAAAACTCAAGGCACCAAAATAGTGCAAATAAGGATCTTTTTGGTGCAGAGAAGCATTAAAATTCGACAAAGAACAACCAAAGCAATTGAAATTAAAGGATTAATTTAATTGGCACGAATTTAGCTTTATTAGAAACAGCATCGATTAATAAGTTTAGAATGAAATTAATCAATGCTAGTTTCAATTCGATTCGGGCCATTACCGCTTTAATAACACTGGAGGTTATCCAAGATGTCAGTAGAAAACGTTCTATCGCTGATCCAAGAAAACGAAGTTAAGTTTGTTGACCTGCGCTTTACCGACACGAAAGGCAAAGAGCAACATATCTCTATTCCTGCTCATCAAGTCGACGCAGACTTCTTCGAAGAAGGTAAGATGTTCGATGGTTCATCCGTTGCTGGCTGGAAAGGAATCAATGAGTCTGACATGGTGATGATGCCTGATGCATCAAGTGCAGTTCTTGACCCGTTCACAGAAGACGCAACACTTAACATTCGTTGTGACATTCTAGAGCCTGCAACCATGCAAGGCTACGATCGTGACCCACGTTCTATCGCAAAACGCGCAGAAGATTACATGCGTTCAACAGGGATCGCAGACACCGTTCTTGTCGGTCCAGAGCCAGAGTTCTTCCTTTTTGATGACGTGAAATACACCAACAATATGTCTGGTGCCTCATTCAAAATTGATGATATCGAAGCGGCTTGGAACACTGGCGCTGAAATTGAAGGTGGTAACAAAGGTCACCGCCCTGGTGTGAAAGGTGGTTATTTCCCTGTTGCACCGGTTGACTCATCACAAGACATCCGTTCAGCCATGTGTTTGATCATGGAAGAGATGGGCCTCGTCGTTGAAGCTCACCACCATGAAGTAGCGACCGCAGGTCAAAACGAAATCGCCACTCGCTTTAATACGCTAACCACGAAAGCCGATGAGATCCAAATCTACAAATACGTGGTGCACAACGTTGCGCACGCCTTTGGTAAAACAGCGACCTTCATGCCTAAGCCTCTTGTTGGCGACAACGGTTCAGGTATGCACGTTCACCAATCTCTTGCAAAAGATGGTGTAAACCTATTTGCTGGTGACAAGTACGGCGGTCTATCTGACTTAGCGCTTTACTACATTGGCGGTATCATCAAGCACGCGCGTGCCATCAACGCATTTGCTAACCCATCAACAAACTCGTACAAGCGCCTTGTCCCTGGGTTTGAAGCACCGGTAATGCTAGCTTACTCGGCTCGTAACCGTTCTGCGTCTATCCGTATTCCAGTGGTACCAAGCCCGAAAGCACGTCGTATCGAAGCTCGTTTCCCAGATCCAGCAGCGAACCCATACCTAGCGTTTGCCGCTCTTCTTATGGCTGGTCTTGATGGTATCAAGAACAAAATCCATCCAGGAGAGGCGATGGATAAAGATTTGTACGACCTACCAGCAGAAGAAGCCGCTGAGATTCCAAAAGTAGCCGAGTCACTTGAAGTGGCACTGAAAGCACTGGATGAAGATCGTGAATTCCTGACCGCTGGCGGCGTATTCTCTGATGATTTCATCAACTCATACATCACGCTAAAAGCAAAAGATGTAGAACGCGTCAACATGGCCGTTCACCCACTAGAATTTGAATTGTACTACTCGGTATAATTCTTAGCTTTAGTACAAAATGTAACTTAGGTTACGGATTTATTAGGCTCGCCTCGCAGGTGAGCCTTTTTCATATTTGGGGTTAATTCCGGACGTCGTAACATTAGCGTTACAACAATAACGGCACTCAAAAGCCGATACCCTTAACGTGAAAACATCTCTATATAGGGGGATGACTGTGAATCTGATCCGAACTTTACTCCTAACAATCATCATGCTTTATTCCGCGACTTCAATTGCACAAAACGTCTATACGTGGGTGGATGCGAACGGCGTGTTGCATCTTAGCGATGTCCCACAAGATAAGGGAGCAAAGCAAATTTCGATTCCTGATTTTCAGGCCGATGCGCCTGAGCCAACCTTTGAAACCTCTCACCCCGTCACTAACCTTACCAAAGAGCAGCCACTGGAAAAATCCGCAACCCATGTCAACAAAATAGAACCGCTGACCATTGCAATTCGCTCTCCGGCTGACGATGAAACCTTACGCAGCAATGCGGGCGTTATTTCAATCAACGCCGAACTCAATCGCAACTTAACCGTCAATGAACAGTTGCAATTGGTCATGAATGACAAGGCCTATGGCGCCCCCGCCACTCAACCTACTTGGACGCTGAAAAATCTAGATAGAGGAACGCATCGCTTTTTAATTCAAGTAGTTGTAAACGGCAAGATTATTGCATCGTCTAACCCTGTGACGGTGCATTTACATCGAGCCAGCATCAAGTGATGAACTCTTCGCCAATAAGCTCGATATAACAACAGGTTTCACTTTTTCTTCTGACACCGATGCGCCATACTTAGCCATGCAATGCACCAAAGTTGTGCGTTGCATCATTTGGGAACACGGACAAGGATGAAAACGTGAATTGTGAGCTAAGCCAAACGATTTTAAATAATATCGTTACCGCCACCTTGATGCTCGATGAGTCTCTTTGTATCCGTTATGCCAATCCAGCGGCTGAACAACTCTTCTCCCAAAGTGCTAAGCGAATTATCAACCAACCACTGTCAAAACTCATCCAGCACGCTTCTCTAGACTTAGCGCTGCTTTCTCAGCCGTTGCAAAGTGGCCAAAGTATTACTGATAGCGATGTTACGTTTGTGGTCGATGGTAAGCCACTGATGCTGGAAGTGACTGTGAGCCCTATATCTTGGCAACGCGAGCTGATGCTTTTGGTCGAAATGCGCAAAATTGGTCAACAACGACGGTTAACACAAGAGCTCAATCAGCACGCCCAACAGCAAGCGGCAAAACTCTTAGTTCGCGGGCTGGCGCATGAAATTAAAAACCCATTAGGTGGGCTACGCGGCGCGGCGCAACTGCTAGAAAAGATGTTGCCGGACCACAGTCTCACTGAGTACACCCAAATTATTATTGAACAAGCCGATCGACTGCGCGCGCTCGTTGATCGTTTGCTCGGCCCACAAAAACCGGGCAAGAAGTGCTCTGAAAATCTCCATGTAATTTTGGAAAAAGTCCGCCAATTGGTTGAGCTAGAAGCCAGCACACACTTGGTGATTGAACGAGATTATGACCCCAGCTTGCCCGATATTTTGATGGATACCGATCAAATCGAGCAAGCATTACTGAATATCGTCAGCAATGCGGCGCAGATTTTATCTCATGATCCGCATGGTAAAATCACACTTCGCACCAGAACAGTGCACCAAGCCAATATTCACGGACAGCGCCATAAGTTAGTGGCACGCATAGAAATCAGCGATAACGGCCCAGGCATTCCTACCGAATTACAAGACACACTGTTTTACCCCATGGTCAGCGGCCGTGAAGGTGGAACGGGGCTGGGTCTTTCTATCTCACAAAACCTGATCGATCAGCACAATGGAAAAATCGATGTTGAAAGCTGGCCAGGTCGAACCACATTTACTATTTATTTACCCATTTGACCGATGTCAGATTGGGTTTGCTGCTAAGGAATAAACATTATGAGTAAAGGATACGTTTGGGTGGTGGACGATGATAGTTCGATCCGCTGGGTGATGGAAAAAACGCTCTCATCAGCCAACATAAAATGCGAAACGTTTTCCGATGCCGAAAGTGTGTTACTGGCGCTAGAAAGAGAAACGCCCGATGTGCTCGTTTCCGATATTCGCATGCCGGGCATGAATGGTATTGAGCTGCTAAACCAAGTTCATTCACGATCTCCTGAGTTGCCCGTCATCATCATGACTGCCCACTCAGATCTTGATGCCGCGGTGAATGCCTATCAAAAGGGTGCCTTTGAGTATCTGCCTAAACCTTTTGATGTCGATGAAACCCTCACCTTGGTTGAACGTGCCATTGCTCATAGTCAGGAGCAGCGCAAAGAACAATCCAATCAACAGATTGGCGTTGATAGTACACCGGAAATCATTGGAGAAGCCCCTTCAATGCAAGAGGTATTTCGGGCGATTGGCCGTTTATCACGTTCCTCAATCTCAGTCTTGATCAATGGTGAATCAGGAACCGGGAAGGAGTTAGTCGCTCACGCGCTTCATCGCCATAGCCCACGCGCCCAAAAACCGTTTATTGCCCTCAATATGGCCGCAATTCCAAAAGATCTCATCGAGTCAGAACTGTTTGGTCATGAGAAAGGAGCATTCACTGGTGCAAACAGTGTCCGCCAAGGGCGTTTTGAGCAGGCCAATGGTGGCACCCTATTCTTAGATGAAATTGGCGATATGCCGCTCGACATTCAAACTCGGCTACTGCGTGTTTTAGCCGATGGTCAGTTTTACCGTGTAGGAGGGCATTCAGCAATCAAAGTGGATGTACGCATTGTCGCCGCTACTCACCAAAACTTAGAAAAGCTCGTTCATCAAGGAAAGTTTCGTGACGACCTTTTTCACCGTCTCAATGTCATTCGTATTCATATCCCAGCACTGCGTGAGCGAAGCCAAGATATAGAAAAACTGACCAAGCACTTTCTCGCCTCTGCAGCAAAAGAATTAGGCGTAGAAATGAAAACGCTGCATCCTAAGAGCATTGAAATTTTGAATCGTCTTGAGTGGCCGGGAAACGTACGACAACTTGAAAATATGTGTCGCTGGTTAACTGTAATGGCCAGTGGCAGCGAGGTGCTACCCAGTGATCTTCCTTCCGAATTATTGTCGGAAAAGAAAAATAGTGACTTTGATAGTGCTATAAGTTGGCAACAACAACTCGCAAGTTGGGCTAAATCTTCATTAGCTTCAGGAGAAACAGAGCTGCTTTCTTATGCACTTCCTGAATTTGAACGTATACTTTTGGAAGCAGCACTTCATCACACCAATGGTCACAAACAAGACGCAGCTAAGGTGCTTGGGTGGGGGCGCAATACGTTGACAAGGAAGTTAAAAGAACTTTACTGAGAATTTTTTAATGATCAGGTGTAGTGATTCACTTTCTGGCACAATGCAATCACCCACCACCTTGCGTGTTTTACCGATAATTTGTATGGATGCAGAAGACACGACATGTCATTTACGAATCAAATAACGTTGAAAACAGCCGTTGTTCTACCATTTGTTATGATTTTCCTCATAACGATTGGAGTGATTGTGGGTGTACAAAAATACAGTTATGAAGAGATGGTTGATGACATTAGCAGCAAACAGCTTTCATCATTAAATGCCAATGTAGAGCAGCGACTGATCAGTTTTCTCGATGAACCTTTTCAAGCCAGCCTCGCTTTAAGCCACACGATCGGCTTTAGTCAGTTCTATTCTGCGGACGATGTCAGTAAAATAGAAGGATATCTGCTTGCCAGTTTTGAAACGCTTTATCGACCACTAGAACAAATTGATGTGATCGGATTTGGTGGCGAACAGGCGGAGTACGTGGGCTTTCGCAAAGAGATTGGTGATAGTTTTACCTTGATGGTGAAAGATAATCGAACTCAGCAAAACTTGGTGATCTACTCAGGAAAAACCATCAATCAAGATATTCGCTCCACCATTGCCGATTATGATCCAAGAACTCGCCCCTGGTATACTCCAGTTGCACAAAGTTTAAGCCCAAGTTGGTCGCCAATCTACACTAATGTTGATGAACGCCAAGAGATCACGCTCTCTGCTTTAGCACCCGTTTTCTCTATGAACAAATTCATCGGTGTTTTGGTGACTGATGTGAAAATCGATACGTTCAATGCGTTTCTGGCCTCACTGCAACAGAAAACTCATGCCAACGTGTATATTATTGATCCAGAAAAAAGATTGGTAGCTCACTCCAATACCAGCACCGTTGTCTCTTGGGGGACCGAACTGTCGGCAAAAGGAGAGCGACTACTGGCTATCGAAAATGCCAACCCAGTGATCCAAGCCAGTGCACATTATATTGATAACCATGACAAAATGCTGTCAGCAACACTCAACAAATTCGAAACGGTAGTTGATGGCACCCGCTATTTTAATCATCTCACTCCCTTTAAAGATAAGCATGGCATCGAATGGTTTATTGGCGTCTCGATTTCAGAAACCGATCTACTTGGTCGATTGCCAGAAAACCAACAAAACAGTTGGATTATTGGCGGTATTGTCAGCCTTATCGGCATCGGTATAGGGCTCATTGCCTTTAATCGAATCACCACTCCAATTACCGCTACCGCGGCGGCTGCTCAGCATCTAGCAAAAGGGGATTGGGAAAGTAACATGCCGAAAGCTGGTAATATTTATGAAACGAGTTTACTTGTTTATTCATTCAATGAAATGGCCAATAACCTAAAAGCCTCATTTAAGGCACTGCATTCCCAATTGATCTACGATTCCCTAACCAAGCTCTATAGCCGTGAAGGTTTAATTGATAACTTTAGCCAATCAAATCAAATTAATGGCAGCCTATTGCTTATCGGCATCGATAAATTCAGAGATATTAATGACAGCTTGGGGCATCAGCAAGGTGACTTACTATTACAAACTATTGCTGAAAAATTACGTACACTATTTGCAAGCACCTCATGTATTGCTCGTACAGGTGGTGATGAATTCGCTATTTACATCCCCTCTTTACAACAAAAGAATGAAGCCCAATCCGCGGCTAACAGCATATTACAAATGTTTGCTGTCCCATTCTCAATGCATAATGAAAAAGTGGTCGTCAATGCCTCCATTGGCATCGTACTCCCTAATGACACACTCCATACTATGGCGCTATGGTTACGTAATGGTAGCATCGCACTCAGCCACGCCAAGCAAGAGCGCTCAAGGATCGGCTATTACTCTCCAGAGATGGACGATGTTTCTCGTAAACGTACGCAAATGCTCACTCAAATTAAGCTTGCCATCGAGAACAAAGAATATATTCCGCATTATCAACCAATTGTAAACTTATCAACGGGAGATATCATCGGAGCTGAAGCCTTGGCACGCTGGGTGACACCAAGCGGTGATATCATTCCCCCCTTGGAATTCATTCCTATCGCTGAAGAAAGCGGCTTCATTGGCCTGATTGGTGAGCAAATCTTGTATCAAGCGTGTTTTGACACAATGCAAGGCATCAAGATGGGTAAATGGGGATCGACGTTTAAAATGCACGTCAACCTCTCAGTGAACCAGCTATCTCAACCTCAGTTTGTTCATGAACTCAAAGCGACTTTGGAAAGAACGGGGCTTGAACCCAATAACCTCGCTTTAGAGATCACAGAATCAAGAATTGTTGATAACGACCCAGTTATTTTAGCAAACATGAACAAACTCAAAGAGCTGGGCATCCATATCGCGATAGATGATTTTGGTACCGGATACAGCTCCCTTTCTTATTTACATCAACTTCCATTCGATTGTCTAAAAATAGACAGGGCGTTTGTATCGCAGCTCGAACAGACAAATCTCAGTAGCTCAGTCGTTGCGGCAATCATCAACATGACTCGTGGGTTTAATGTCGAAATTGTAGCAGAAGGTATTGAAACCAAAGAGCAAGTCCATCTCCTAACCATGCTTAACTGCACCCAGGGACAAGGCTTTCTGTTTAGTAAAGCCATCCCTTTTAACGAATGGTCAACAGATATGGTAAACATAAAAGCCAAATAAACAGAATTGGGTGATTTAATACTCTTTGCTAGCTGACACTGGCCACATTGATTTTTATACTTGATGCCATACACACTTTCGGAAAAACATAATGATAACTAAAAACCTACCGCTTACTGATTTGCATCGCCATCTTGACGGCAACATTCGAACCAAAACTATCTTAGAACTAGGGCAACGATTTGGTGTAGCGCTGCCAGCTGGCAACATAGAAGAGCTCACACCTCATGTACAAATCGTCGAAGCAGAACCATCATTGGTCGCCTTTCTATCAAAACTTGATTGGGGAGTTGCCGTATTGGGTGATCTCGATGCTTGCCGAAGAGTCGCCTACGAAAATGTCGAAGATGCCTTAAATGCTCAAATTGATTATGCCGAGCTGAGGTTCTCTCCTTACTATATGGCTATGAAACATCAACTGCCTATCGCTGGCGTTGTTGAGGCTGTAGTTGATGGGGTACAAGCGGGCGTTCGAGACTTCGGTATTCAGGCTAACCTAATAGGAATTATGAGCCGCACTTTTGGCACCGATGCTTGTCAGCAGGAGCTAGACGCTATTTTGACTCAAAAGCAGCACATTGTTGCAGTCGACTTGGCGGGCGATGAACTTGGGCAACCGGGCGAGCGATTTATTTCTCACTTTAAACAAGTACGAGATGCAGGACTAAGAGTTACAGTACATGCTGGAGAGGCGGCGGGGTCAGAAAGTATGTGGCAAGCAATTAAAGAGCTAGGTGCAGAACGCATTGGACACGGAGTAAAAGCCGTCCATGACCCTAAGCTAATGGATTATCTTGCCAAACACCGTATTGGCATTGAGTCTTGCCTAACGTCAAACTTCCAAACGAGCACAGTAAACTCTCTTGCTCATCATCCTATAAAACAGTTTTTAGAGCATGGGATACTTGCTTGTTTAAATACTGATGACCCAGCGGTTGAAGGTATTGAACTTCCATATGAATATGAAGTTGCAGCACCTCAAGCGGGTCTTTCTCAAGAGCAGATCAGACAAGCGCAAATTAACGGATTAGAATTAGCCTTTCTTTCAGACTCAGATAAAAAAGCACTGTCAGCCAAAGCCGCTTTGCGTAGCTAAATCTCCTGAACCATGTATCTCTAGCCGATGTTTAATACATCGGCTTTTTTATACCTAAGACATAGAGACCGAAAAGAATAAGAATAGATTGAACAAAGTGTAGCTACCACACGACTGTCCTGAGAGTGATAAAAAATAAAATGCTATTTTGCTCAAGTAAAAATCCGCCTTCT